>NZ_SJSS01000004.1:0-485433 GCF_004331835.1 Pseudomonas sp. IC_126 | reverse complement strand
ACCATAGAGCGTTGGAACCACCTGATCCCATCCCGAACTCAGCAGTGAAACGACGCATCGCCGATGGTAGTGTGGGGTCTCCCCATGTGAGAGTAGGTCATCGTCAAGCTTCTACACCAAACCCCCGACCCTCGTAAGAGGGTCGGGGGTTTGTCTTTGCACGAGAGAAATTATTAAGCTGTAGAGAGGGCTCTGTGCAAGGCCTGCGAAAACTTCACCAGCCATGCCGACGCCCTAGGTCCAACCCCAAGATCGAGTTTGAAAAGGTTCGCTTAGCAGGTACTGATCGTTCGGATTGTGATGCTCGAGAAATCGTTCCACTGTTTCAATCTGTTCACAATAATGACGCGAGCAATCCTTCGAGAGAAATGCAAATACTGCTAAATTGACGAACTCTGGCGGTCTCGGTGTGTTGGGGCTGCGGTTTTTGTTCAAGAGGTTCGCGTGGCCAAGAAAACCACATCGTTCTCCGGTCTTGGCGGGCTGGTGTTTTCCACAGACGCAGGGCGTCACTGCCCCGATTGCAATCAGCCGTTGGATGCCTGTATCTGCAAGCAGCAGGCGATTCCTGAAGGTGATGGTATCGCCCGCGTGCGTCGGGAGATCAAAGGGCGCGGCGGCAAGACCGTGACGACTGTTGCTGGCGTGCCCCTTGCGGAAGCGGAGCTCAAGGAGCTCGCCAGCGCGCTCAAGCGCCGTTGCGGTACTGGCGGCGCGCTCAAGGACGGGATCATCGAAATTCAGGGCGATCATGTTCAACTGCTGCTAGATGAGCTGATCAAGCGCGGATTCACGGCCAAAAAATCCGGCGGCTGAGTTCGATATCCGACTAATCAAATTTTGTGCTTATTACTTGGCGCACCGGCTGTCCAATCGGATAGCTTTCTGCCGTGCTTTACGCTCGGTAGGTAATCTCATATCAGGAGGCCTAGATGCCCGTACGACGCACACGTAAAGATGACGGCAGCCAATGGACCGCAGCGGATAGCCGTAGCGTTTACGGGATTCGTCACTGGGGTGCCGGTTACTTTTCGATCAGTGACGAGGGCCATGTCGAAGTACGTCCGCAGGGGCCAAGCGGAGAGCCCATCGAATTTACCGGCCTGATCGAGCAGTTACGTGACGCCGGTTTGACACTACCGCTGTTGGTGCGCTTCCCAGATATTCTGCAGGACCGTGTGCGTCGTTTGACTGGTGCCTTCGATGCCAACATCGAGCGCCTCGAATACCAGAGCAAGTACACCGCGCTGTATCCGATCAAGGTCAATCAGCAGGAGGCGGTAGTGGAGAACATTATCGCCACGCAGAACGTCGCTATCGGCCTAGAGGCCGGCTCCAAGCCTGAGCTGATGGCGGTGCTAGCACTGGCGCCTAAAGGTGGCACCATCGTCTGCAACGGCTACAAGGACCGTGAATTCATTCGGCTGGCGCTGATGGGGCAAAAGCTGGGGCACAACGTCTTCATCGTCATCGAGAAAATGTCCGAAGTAGGGCTGGTCATCGAAGAAGCCGCCGAGCTGAAGCTCGTTCCGCAGGTTGGTTTGCGCGTGCGGTTGTCCTCGCTGGCCTCAAGCAAGTGGGCCGACACTGGCGGTGAAAAGTCCAAGTTCGGTTTGTCGGCGGCTCAGCTGTTGACTGTCATCGAGCGCTTCCGCGCCGCGGGCGTCGAGCAGGGAGTGCGGTTGCTGCATTTCCACATGGGCTCGCAGATCGCCAACCTTGCGGACTACCGAGAAGGTTTCCGCGAAGCCATTCGGTACTACGCCGAGCTGCGCGCGCTGGGCTTGCCGGTCGACCATATCGATGTCGGCGGCGGCCTGGGGGTCGATTACGACGGCACCCATTCGCGCAATGCCAGCTCGATTAACTACGATATCGACGAATACGCCGGCACCGTGGTCGGCATGCTCAAGGAGTTCTGCGACCGGCAGGAGCTGCCGCATCCGCATATCTTCTCCGAAAGCGGCCGGGCGATGACTGCGCACCACGCGGTGCTGGTGATGCAGGTGACCGACTTCGAGCGTCACAACGATGAAGCGCCGACCATCGAGAATTACGATGAACTGCCCGATATCGTCCAGTCGCTGGCCGATCTGCTCGGGCCGACCGATCCGGAGATGGTTACCGAAACCTATTGGCGCGCCACTCACTACATTAGCGAGGCCGCAGCTCAGTATGCGTCCGGCAAGCTGTCGCTGGCGCAGAAGGCATTGGCCGAGCAGAGCTACTTCGCTATCTGCCGTCGCCTGTACAACCAGCTGAAGGCGCGCCAGCGTTCCCATCGTGCCGTACTCGACGAGCTGAACGACAAGCTGGCGGACAAGTACATCTGCAACTTCTCGGTATTCCAGAGCCTGCCGGATACCTGGGCGATCGACCAGATTCTGCCGATCGTGCCGCTACAACGTCTGAGCGAGGAGCCGGTGCGCCGTGCCGTGCTGCAGGACCTGACCTGCGACTCGGACGGTAAAATCAAGCACTACGTCGACGAGCAGAGCATCGAGAACAGTATGCCGGTGCATGAGATCCAGGCGGGGGAGGAGTATTTCCTTGGCGTCTTCCTGGTCGGTGCCTACCAGGAAATTCTAGGCGACATGCACAACCTGTTCGGCGACACCGATTCGGTGAACGTCTACCAGCGCGAAGATGGCAGCTATTACCACGCCGGTATCGAGACCCACGACACCATCGAGGACATGCTGCGCTACGTGCACCTGTCGCCAGAGGAGCTGATGACTTACTACCGTGACAAGGTTTCCAGCGCCCGGCTCAGCGCCAAGGAGCGCACCCAGTACATCGACGCGCTGCGACTGGGGCTGACGCGCTCGTCTTATCTCACGCCTTGAGCTGTGGGGGGCCCGCTTTGGCTTAAAGCGGGCCGTAGACCTGCCGGCAAGGCCCAAAGCATCGCGCCGAGAGCCAAAGCCAAAAGTGCATACCGCATCGATTTTAGAAGGCCCGCCCCTCACGGCGAAGCTTTCGGCTTTGCTCTAAACCTTACGAACAAACTCCGACTTCAGCTTCATCGCCCCGATGCCTTCGATCTTGCAATCGATGTCATGATCGCCGTCGACCAGACGGATGTTCTTGACCTTGGTGCCGACCTTTACCACCAGCGATGAACCTTTGACCTTGAGGTCCTTGATGACGGTGATGGTATCGCCGTCCTGCAGGGGATTGCCCACCGAATCCTTGATTACCTTTTGGTCGTCGCCAGCGCTCTCCGCTGCGCTGGTCGACCACTCGTGCGCGCATTCTGGACAGACCAGCAACTGGCCGTCTTCATAGGTGTATTCGGAGCTGCATTGGGGGCAGGGTGGTAAAGCGCTCACGGCGAGTCCTCTACAGGCAAAGGGGAAATCGCGAAGTGTATAAGGTTTTATTCCATCAGGCGCGGACGCAGCACTGATCGCCAGGGTGGGATTTGAAAGCGTGCCGACTCCGCCATCTGAGAGCGACGGAGTGGCCCTATGAGGCGAACTGAACTCAGTAGTCGTCCTTGATCGCACGGTAGCGCTCTTCCAGCTCGCGGCGGATTTGCCGGCGTTGCTGGGCCTGGGCGAAGCGGCGCTTTTGGTCCGGCGTTTGCGGCTGTAGAGGGGGAACGCTGGCCGGGCGGCCATCCTCACCGACCGCGACCATGGTGAAGAAGCAGCTGTTGGTGTGGCGAACCGTCTTTTGCCGAATGTCTTCGGTGACGACCTTGATGCCGATTTCCATCGAAGTGGTCCCGACATAGTTGACCGAGGCGAGAAAAGTCACCAGCTCGCCGACATGTACAGGCTGGCGGAAATTGACCTGGTCCACTGACAGCGTCACCACGTACTGCCCGGCGTAACGGCTGGCGCAGGCATAGGCGACTTCGTCGAGGTACTTCAGCAGCGTGCCGCCATGGACGTTGCCGGAGAAGTTGGCCTTGTCCGGGGTCATCAATACGGTCATGGTCAGTTCGGCATGTCCATCAAGCATGTGCGCGGCTCATCCTGGCGAAAAGGGGCGCTACTTTAGTCGAATACGAAGCGGCTGTGTGCATTGCTTGCTTCGTTGCCTCCAGTTTTTGTTCGAGGGGTCAATGTGGCAATAGCGCGCAGCATTAGATGCAGTTCCTGGAGGTCTTTCGGTCGACTGATGTTGTAGGCAATTTCGAAGTGCTCACGCTCCAGGCTCGTAGTGTGATGCTTTATTGATTTGCGCCAGTATCGCGTCTGTATTTCTCCTTATAGTCCCGGCTATTCAAGTTTCTGTTCACCGTGCCGGACTTTTCGCATGCGCTTTATCGCCGCTCTGATGCTCAGTTGCTTCGCTTCATTCGCTCACTCCAACGAGACGGCGATGGAGCGCTTCAACTACCTGATGGCCGATGCCGAGCGACGCCAGCAGGCTTATGCAGCCGGTCAGGAGCGCGCGCTGTTCTGCGGCTACTGCCACGGTGAGGACGGCAATAGCAAGCGGCCGCACATTCCCAATCTGGCCTCGCAGAACCCGGTTTACCTGTTCCAGTCGTTCGAGAAATTCGCCGAGGCTGAGCGCACCGATTACGTGATGTCGAAGCTGGCGAAGAATCTGACGCTCGAGGACCGGGTCAACATCGCCGTCTATTTCAGCCAGCAGAAGATCGTGCCGGCTGCGACTGCAGACGATGCGGCGCTGATTCAGCAGGGTGCGACACTTTTCCAGCGCACCTGTACCGGCTGCCATGGCGAACGTGCCGAAGGTCGAGAGGCCATGCCGCGTCTGGCCGGCCAGCCTGCTGTATACATCCGCACCGCGCTGACACGTTTTCGTAACCACGAGCCTAGCCGCGCGGGTTCGGTGATGATCGGCATCGCCGACAAACTGTCTGAGGCGGAAATAGAGTCCCTGGCTGCCTATCTGACGCAGCTGCAGCTGAGCGAAAGGCAAGAGCAGCAAGCCAGCGCGCAGCTATTGGGTATGGACGTGCATTGATCTTGTTTTACGTTGCGTTGCGAGCCTGAACCGCCTGCGTTTGCGAAACAACCAGAATTTTCCTATCGCGCCGCTTCGCTTATTCAATTTCGGCTGCACGGCGCACCGCTCTAGTCTCCTCGCCGCGTCCCAGACGCAATCCAAAATGAGAAGAGGACGACTAGATGAATCGTTACCTGCCAGGCGCCTTGCCTGCCCGCACGCTAGTGGGCGCGCTTTGCGCGAGCCTGCTGTCACTATCCGCCTATGCTGCTCCACTGACCCGCGACAACGGTGCGCCGGTTGGCAACAACCAGAACTCCCAGACCGCTGGCCCGAACGGTCCAGTGCTGCTGCAGGACGTGCAACTGCTGCAGAAATTGCAGCGCTTCGACCGCGAGCGCGTGCCGGAGCGTGTGGTCCATGCCCGCGGCACCGGCGCCCACGGTGAATTCACCTCCACCGCCGACATTTCCGACCTGACCATCGCCAAGGTCTTCGACAAAGGCGCCACCACGCCGGTATTTGTGCGCTTCTCCGCAGTGACCAACAACAGTCACTCGCCGGAAACCCTGCGCGACCCACGCGGCTTCGCCACCAAGTTCTACACCGCTGATGGCAACTGGGATCTGGTCGGCAACAACTTCCCGACCTTCTTCATCCGCGACGCCATCAAGTTCCCGGACATGGTCCACGCGTTCAAGACCGACCCGCGCACCAACCTGGACGACGACAGCCGTCGGATGGATTTCCTGTCCTACCACCCCGAATCCATCCAGACCCTGACCCGCCTGTACTCCAACTACGGTACGCCGGCCGGCTACCGCTTCATGGACGGCAGCAGCGTGCATTCCTACAAGCTGATCAACGACGAAGGCCAGGTGCACTATGTCAAGTTCGCCTGGAAATCGCAGCAGGGCATCAAGAACCTTGATCCCAAGCAGGTGCAGGAAACCCAGGGCCGTGACTACAGCCACATGACTCGCGACCTGATCACGGCCATCGACAACGGCGACTATCCGAAGTGGGACCTGTACCTGCAGGTGGTCAAGTCGGAAGAGCTGGCCAAGTTCGAGTTCGATCCGCTGGATGCCACCAAGATCTGGCCCGAGGCGCTGGTGCCCTCGAAGAAGATCGGCACCATGGTGCTGAACAAGAACCCGGACAACGTCTTCCAAGAGACCGAGCAGGTCGCCATGGCACCGTCCAACCTGGTTCCTGGCATCGAGCCCTCCGAGGACCGACTGCTGCAAGGCCGTCTGTTCGCCTATGCCGATACCCAGATGTACCGCATCGGTGCCAACCACATGAGCCTGCCGATCAACCAGCCCAAAGCGCCGGTCAACAACGGCAACCAGGATGGCCAGCTCAACGGCGGCAACACCACCACCAGCGTGAACTACCAGCCGAGCCGTCGTCTGAGCCGTGAAGAAGAGTCGCGTGGCCTGTACAGCCAGCTGGAACTCTCGGGTACCACTCAGCAGGCGCCGATCTACCGCACGCAAGACTTCAAGCAGACCGGTGAACTGTTCCGTTCCTTCACCCGCAAGGAGCAGAAAGACCTGATCGCTACCCTCGGTGGAGAACTGGCCAAGACCGACGAGGAAGCGCGCCATCACCTGCTGTCGTACTTCTACAAGGCTGATGCCGAGTACGGCGAAGGCCTGACCAAGGTGGCCAAGGGCGACCTGCAGAAGGTCAAGGCGCTGGCCGCCGAGCTGGAAGACTGATGCACCCGGCCGGCCCACGCAGCCGGCCATTCCCCGGCCCATGGCGTCTGCCGCGGGCTTCTCGTATGAAGAGAAACGCAATGAAAAACCTGATTCTGCTGGCTGCCCTCTGGCTGGGTAGTGGATATGCACTGGCGCAGGGCGAGCCCATCGCGGCGGATGCCGAACAGGTACACGCCCAGTTGCGCGATTATTTCTTCGATGCCGCGAGGCACGGCGATAGCCCGATCCTCGACGAATTCATCCAGGCGGGGTTTGACCTGAACACCGCCGACGAAAAGGGTTACACGGCCTTGATCCTCGCCGCTTATAACGGCCATGCGGACACCGTAGAGCAGCTGCTTGCGGCCGGTGCGGATGCCTGCGCCGAGGACAAACGCGGCAACACCGCCCTGATGGGCGCGATCTTCAAGGGCGAGCTGCGCATCGCCAAGCGCCTGCTGGCCACCGAGTGCAATCCGGACCAGCGCAACGCCGCCGGCCAGACGCCGGCCATGTACGCCGCGCTGTTCCAGCGCGAGACGCTGCTCGACGCCTTGCGCGAACGCGGTGCCGACCTCGGAGCCTCCGACCCGCTGGGTAACTCGGTCGAGAGCCTGGCCCGTGGCGAGATTCGCACGCGCTAGCTAATAGTTAGAGGTTTATTGGCACGCTACAAATTTGTAGACCGAACAAGTTCGACCTTACCTCCAATACGAAAGGGATGGGTCCGTCGAGCGCGCAGCGAAACGGGACACTAGCGATGCACCGGAACCATGCAGGCCGTGTACGGCGGTTCAATCGTATTCAGAGGCGACATGCTCGCCCAGCAGGCGTCGCTGCCGTGATGTCGCGACGGCCAGCACCTCGGGGTTGAACGCGAAATGCAGGTAGGGCGAGAACTTTTGCGCCACCATTCGCCGACCGTAGTGCACCTGCAGCAGGTAGCGGCTGCGGTCGGTGGTGCGGTTGCGGCTGCCGGCGTGCCAGAGATCGCTGCGAAAGAACAGCACGTCGCCGGCTTCGCACAGTACCGGCTCTGCGTTGCGTCCGCGCCAGTCGGTTTCTCCTGGATGCGGCTTGCGTCCGGCGCGATGGCTGCCAGGGACGACCAGCGTTGGGCAGAGGTCGGCGTCGATGTCGTCCAGGTACAGGTGTGCAGTGCAGACTTGCATCGGCAGCTCGAAGGCCGGGTCGGCCAGCAGGTTTTCCGGCAGTTTCATCGCCAGGTAATCGGCGTGCAGCTCGCCGCCGACGAAGCCTGGATGGCTGCGCCAGGCGGTCTGGCCGATCACATGGCAGTCCGCGCCGAGGCAGGCTTCGGCCAGCTCGATGACGTCCGGTAGATCTAGATAATCCAGCCAGAACGGATCGCGGTTGAACACACATTTGTAATGGTCGTCCACCAATCCCTGGTAATCCCAGTGGATCGGCTCCAGGCGGTCGATGGCGGCACGTACGTCTTCGATCTGCTGCGGTTGCAAAATGCCGCGCAGCAGCACGAAGCCTTGCGCGTTCATGGCACACAGATGTTCGGCGGCGGGACGGATTCGCGGCATGGCGACGGATTCGGTGCTGTTTGGGCTATCGACAGTTTGCTGAAAGCTTGGGTTCGTATGCTGCCTCCTGTTCGCGATGACCTGTCGTCGCGGCAGGTGTGCTGCCACAAGCGGCGCGCTGGCTACATCCTTTCTTGTGCGAACTTCGGGGCGTGGCCACAAGCGGCGTTCGCGGGTTCGCTTTAGCACAAATCATTCTGGTTACATCGCGACACCGCTCTGGCTTGGGTCTTTCCGGCATTTGAGCGAAAATCGCCGCGCTTTTTCCCCGTCGCACATCGATGCGCTTGGCATGCTCACGAGGCCTGGATGACTACCGCACGCTTCACCCCCATACAGATCCTGTTCCATTGGTTCAGCGCTTTGCTGGTGCTAGCAATCATTGCGTTGCCTTACGGCGCGGACTATTTCGCATCGCTACTCGGCGGCAAGAGTAATGTGTTTACTCTGCACAAGTCGCTGGGAGTGCTGGTATTGGCGTTAACGCTGCTGCGCTTGTTCTATCGCGGCCGCAAGGTTTCCCCGCAACAGCTCGAACCCGAGCAGTCCCGCCCACAGCAGCTCGCCGCGATGGTGGGGCACGGGCTTCTCTATCTATTGCTGATGATGATGCCAATCTCAGGGCTGCTGTTCGGCAGCAAGCCGATCAACCTGTTCTGGCTGGTGGAGATCGGACCGCTACCATTCTCATCGGATATTCGTAGCGTTGCGAAGGACGTTCATATACTCGGCCAATACGTGCTCTTCGCGATGATCCTCGGCCATGCTGCCGTTGCCCTCTGGCATCACTACGTACGTCGCGATGACGTGCTCAAGGGTATGTTGCCGTTGGTGCGTTGACCGATCGGGATCGGCACGCCGCCGATCCCGCTTCTTTACAACCGCTCAGCCCGCCCCGCCCACGATCCGCAGCCCGCTCTGCCCATTGCCCTGTCGCTGCACCTGAATCTGCACCGGAATGCGCTCGTGCATTTCCGCGACGTGGCTGATCACCGCGACCTTGCGGCCTTGGGCCTGCAATGAATCCAGCGCGTCCATGGCGATCTGCAGCGACTCGGGATCGAGGCTGCCGAAGCCCTCATCGATGAACAGCGACTCGATCCGAAGTTTGCTCGACGCCATCGAGGCGAGGCCCAGTGCCAGCGCCAGTGAAACGAGGAAGGTTTCCCCGCCCGAAAGCGAATGCACCGAGCGCAGCTCATCGCCCATCTCGGTATCCATCACCAGCAGTCCCAGCGGACTGCCGCCGCGCTTGAGGCGATAGCGTCGAGCCAGCTGGCGCAGCTGGACGTTGGCGTGCTGTACGAGAAGGTCGAGGTTGTAGCCCTGGGCGATCTTGCGGAAGGCGCCGCCGTCGCTCGATCCGATCAGCGCGGCGATGCGGCCCCAGCGCTGGTGTTCGGCCGTGGCCGCCTCTATCTGTTCGAGCAGGGCCAGGCTCTGGTTGCGCCGCCGATCGTCATCGAGCAGCGCGGCGAGGGTTTCGGCGCAGTGGCGTTCGGCCTGGTCGCAGCTGACCTGTTGCGCGGCGAATTGCTGCTCAAGGCTTTCGGCGTCCAGCGTCTCGGTGTACTGCTGTTGATGTGCGGCGATTCGCTGTTCGCAGCCCTCCAGGCGCTCGCGGCTGCGGGCGAGCTGTTCACTGTTATCGCGCAGGCGCTGACGTGCTTCGTCGAGCAAGGCGTCCTCCATATGCAGCAGCTGGGCGAAGGTCGCGTCGTCCAACTCAGGATGGGCGCTGCGCCAGGTGGCGAGCTCTTCGTCCAGTGCACGGCGTTCGGCCAGTAATTCGTCGCGGCGCTGGCGGCAGTTGTGCTGCTCGCCGGCCAGGCGAGTAAGCCCGAGCCGGGCCTCGTTCAGTTGCCGGTCGACCTCGGCCTGCCGCTGGCGAGCATTCTGGATCGTCTGTTCCAGTTGCTGTTGCCAGGCCTGAGCGCTGGGTTGTTGACCCAGGCTTTGGCGCAGGCTTTGCCTGCAGGCTTGTTCACGAGTTTGCAGTTCGGCCAGGCGCGCGGCGCAGGCCTGATGCCGTTCGAGGCGATGGTGCTGTTGCAGCTGCTCGTGCTCCAGCGCGGTTTGGCATTGCTGCTGTAGTTCGGTCAGCTGCGCTTGCTGCTCAAGCTGCTGGCAACGGGCCTCGACCAGGCCGTCGAGCTGCATGAAGGTTTCGGCGGGTGTCTCGCGCCAACGCTCGAACAGGGTGGCGGGCAATAGACCGGCAAATTCGGCCAGTTCCTCGGCGAGCCGTGTTTCGTCGCGGGCGATGGCGTCGCGTTGTCCTGCCAGTGCCTGGGTGGCCTGGACGCAGGTTTCCCGGGCGCTCTGCCAAGCCTGGTGCAGTGCTTCGCTGCGCTGCTGCAAGGTGAGCAGTTCGCGCTGGCGGGCGTTGGCGACGGTGATGTCGGCTTTGAGCGTGGCCAACCGGCTGTCGAGCCAGGACTGCTGAGCTGTTTCCGCCTGGGTTAGCAGTTCGGCGTAGGCGGATAGGGCGACCAGTTGCGGTTGCAGCTGGGCCAGTTCCTCGGCGATTTCCGCAAGACGCTGCGTGTTCTGTTTGATCTCGCCAGTCAGGGCGATGTGCTGGTCGCGCAACGTTTGCAGCCGTTCGTCCTGGGCCTGCAAATGCCGTTGGGCCTGCTCGGCTTCATGCTCGTCCTGCTGATCCAGAGCGGCGAGCAGCGCCTGGCCGTCGTGCCAGGGATGTTCGAGGCTGCCGCAGACGTTGCACGGCTCACCCGGCACCAGCGCGGCGCGCAGGGCCTCGACATTGGCGCTACGGGCCAGACGCTGGCGTTCCAGCAGAGCCTGTACCAACTGCAGCGCCTTTTGCGCATCGTCGCGTTCGTTGCGGGCGACCTTGCCGGCCTGGGTCAGCGCCTCGAGTTCGTCTTGCTGACGGCTTCGTTCGTTCTGCAGGTGGCTTTGTTGAGCGACGAGCTGCTGCTGGCGCGACCAGAGGCGCTGCAGGGTTTCGATCTCGCGTTCGGCGGCGCGCCAGGTTTCTAGTTGCGTCGTAAGCTGCGCCAGTTGCTCGCTGGTCTCACCGCCGATCTGCGCCTGCAACGCATCGAGTGCCTGGCGCGTGGTCGCCTGGGCTGTTTCGGCGGTGCGGGCGGTGGCTTCCAGCGCCGGCAGTTCCGCGCGGCCCTGGCGGAGGCGGGCGGCGATCTGCACGGCCTGTTGCAGGCGCGGGCGGTAGCCATTCCAGGCCGCGCAAAGCGGTTGCAACTCGGCGCTGCGGGCGAGCTGTTCGCCGAGGGCGTCGAGTTGCTGGGCGGCTTGTTCCTGTTGCTGGCGCAGTTGGGTGAGTTTGAGTTCGCCAGCCTTAGTGGCTGCTTCGGTCTGCTCGGCTTGCTCGCGTGCTTCACGCAGGTCATTAGCGAGATGGCTCAGCCGTTCTTCTTCACGCCGCGCCTGGGCGAGCCCTGGTTCGGCAGACTTGAGCGCCTGTTCGGCGGCTTCAAGTGTCTCGGTTGCAGTACGGCAGGTCTGCTCCAGTTCATCGAGGCGGCGCTGTACCTCGGCATATTCGCGGTCGTGGCGGGCGAGGATCTCGTCGGTCTTCGCCAGCAACGGCGGGAGTTCGCTCGCGCGGATGAAACGGTGGCGCTGCGGCGCCAGCTGCTCGAACAGGGCGAGGATGCGCTGGGCGTCGGCGAGGCGTTCCTGCTCGTCTTCGGCCTCCTGCAACTGTGCGCGTGCGGCGCTGTGTTCGTTTTCCAGGCGCCGCAGCTCAGTCAGCCACTGACGTTGCTGTTCCAGTGCCTTGAGCTGTTGCTGCAGGCTTTTCAGTTCCGTTGTTTGCTGGTTGTGCTGGTCCTCCAGCGCTTGGCGTGCCTCGGGTTCCAGCGGCTGCACGCCGCCGGCCTGCTGTTGCAGCTGGGCCAGCGCTTCGCGGGCGCGCTTGGACGCTTCGAAGGCCGCCTGGCCGAGGCGGCTGTAGAGGCCGGTGTCGGTGAGTTTTTCCAGCAGTGTGCCGCGCTCGTTGTCGTCGGCCTTGAGGAAGGCGGCGAATTCGCTCTGTGCGAGCAGTACGGCGCGGGTGAACTGCGCCAGGTTCAAACCCAGGCGGGCTTCGAGCAGCTCACGGAATTCGCGTTTCTTGCCGCTGGCCAGTAATTGTCCACTGTCCAGATCGGTAAGGCTCTGGCTGCTGGCCTGCAGACGGCCATCGATCTTCTCGCGGGCGCGCTTGACCTCCCAGCGCGCACGGTAGCGGTGGCCGTCGACGCCGATGAAATCCACCTCGGCATGGCCACTGCCGCAACCGCGGCGCAGCAGGTTGCGTTCGTCACCACCGCCGATTTCGGCGTCGCCGTCGGGCACCTTGTTCAGCGGCGAGACGCTGTCCAGGCGCGGCGTGCTGCCAAACAGCGCCAGGCACAGGGCGTCGAGAATAGTGCTTTTGCCGGCACCGGTCGGCCCGGTGATTGCGAACAGGCCGGCGCTGGCCAGCGGCTCGGCGGTGAAATCGATGATCTGCTCGCCAGCGAGTGAGGCGAGGTTCTTCAGGCGAATGGCGAGGATTTTCATCTGTCCTCTCCTTCGCCGAACTCCACGGTCTGTAGCAGGCCGGCGAAGTCGTCCAGCGCTTGTTCGTCCGGCGGGTTGCCGAACTGTTCTTCCCAGGCGCGGGCGAACAGCTCCTGCGGGCTGATCTGGTCGAGGCCGAGCAGTACTTCAGAATCCGCCTCGCCGCGCTTGCCTGCATATTCGCTGGCGATGCGCACCAGCCGGCAGGCCTTGCCGGTGATCGCCGTTTCAATGCGCTGGCGCAGGTCGGGCAGCGGCTCGTCCAGCTGTACGCGGACTTCCAGCCAGGGCAGGTTTTCGCTGAACAGGCCGACCTGAGGCAGTGCCTCCAGCGCAGTGATCACTTCGGCCAGCGGCGCGCGACCGATGCGGATCATCTCCACGGCGCGCGGGATCGGCAGGCTTTCGATGTTTTCAAGGCGATCGCCATCGAGTTCGACCAGCAGCACCTGATGCGGATAATTCACCTCGGCGAAGGACAGCGGCAGCGGCGAGCCGCTATAGCGGATGCGCGCCTGGCCGGCGACCTGCTGCGGCTTGTGCAGATGGCCGAGGGCGACATAGGCGATGGCCTCGGGGAACAGGCTGGCCGGCAGCGCTTCGGCATTGCCGATGACGATGCTGCGCTCTGATTCCTCCGACACGGCACCGCCGGCCATGTGTGCGTGGCTCATGGCAACCAGCGCCTGGCCGGGCTGGCGCGCGGCTTCGGCGGCGGCGATCAGGCGTTGATGGACATGGCGGATGCCGGCCATGTAGTCATCGCCAGTATCGAAACCGGTGACTTCCGCTGGGCGCAGGAAGGGCAGGGTGAGGCACCAGGCGGCGACCTGGCCGTTGGCATCGTGTAACGGCACGCGCAGTCGTTCGTGATCGAGCTGGCCTTCTGCGACCCAACTGATTCGGCCGACGGCGTGGGCGTTCAAGCGCCTCATCAGCGGCGCCGGCAGTTCGATGCGGCCGCCGGAGTCGTGGTTGCCGGCGATCATCACGATGTCCAGTTGCGGCAGCCGTTCGTGGGCGCGGACGATGAAGTCGTACAGGCGTTCCTGGGCCTTGAGCGGCGGGTTGACCGTGTCGAAGACGTCGCCGGCGATGAGCAGGGCGTCTGCTGTGTGGGCGACGAGCTGGTCGAGCAGCCAGGCGAGGAACTGGGCGTGTTCGTAGTCGCGGTCCTGGCCGTGGAGGGTCTGGCCGAGGTGCCAGTCGGAGGTGTGGATCAGGCGCATGGGCTCAGTTCTTCATTCGGGCGAGCACGGCCTGCAAGCCGTTGCGCGGCTTTGCGGGGTGGCCAGTTGCTGGGGATAGGCATGGTTTTCGGCTGGTTTGGATCGTGTGCTTGTGCCTGTTTGCTCGGCTGTGAAGCTAAGCAGACGGTTGGCAAGGTGTTCGCTCGTGATGCTTTTCTTGTCGGACACTCAGGTTTCGCCCTGCTGGGCGAGTCCCTTTTGGCAAACGCCCCAAAAGGAACCAAAAGGTCTTGCCCCTGCATCCGGCCCCGGCTGCGCCGGGGTTCCCTCGCTCCGATGACGCTCCAGGGGCCCGCCGCGAAGCCATCCATGGCCCATCGCGGCTCTCGCGGCATCCATGCCGCTCAACCCCTTCCGCGCCACCTGCGCTCGGCCTTCTGAAAGGGGCGGTTCGGTGCTGTCTGATAGAAAAAAGAGCAACTGGGCGCCCATTTGCGTCACGTCTATCTGTACCTGCCACGATGCTGTGATGACTTCTAAAACTCTAACGCGGTTTTGACTTAAAGCGATTTGCCGCTTTGTCTGAGCACGGCCTGTCAGACGGCACAAAGCGCCCCTTTCAGGAGGCCGAATGGAGTCCTCGTGGAGGGGTGCGAGCGGCATGGATGCCGCGAGAGGCGTAAAGGGCCATGGATGGCCCTTGTACGCCGGCCCCCGGAACGAGGATGGAATGAGGGAAGTCGAACGCAGCGAGACCCGGATGCAGGGGCAAGCGTTTTTGCTTACTTTTTTGGGGGCCGGCCTTCCGGCGTTTGAAAAAAGTAAGGCGCCCAGCAGGGCGAAACCTGAGGTCCGGGGCGCCTCAAGCGCGGCGTCATATAAAAATGCCCGCGCCGCCAGCACTATTTCGCGAGCAAGCTCGCTCCTACGAAAAGCGACTGAGCGGTAACTTGGCCAATTCGCAGGCTCCATAGCAGGGGACATGCCGCCGTCCATAGCTGATCTGCCAATCCGCGCCGGGCGAACAAGTTCACCCTTACGGAGCACGATGCGGTGTGGCGGGCTAATCAATACAAACCACCTCTTCAATGTCTGCAGATTCGGCGTCTGAATCCGCTGCGCCGCCGCATTGGCCTGATAACGCTGCAGCACATATTGTGAACCAGCGCTCCACCCTTCCCGAAGCACAGCGCGCCGCTCTCCATTCCGTAGTCGGTTTCGATGATTGCCTTCTGCTCCGCTCTCAGCCTCGCGTAGGGTTCGGCCGCCAGTTCGACGTGCGCGCGAACCTACCTATATTCACGTCGCGCTTCAATCCAGCCGAGCAAACTTGGCGGTCGTCAGGAGTCCACACCTGGAGATGCCGACGAAACGGGACCGCGTCTGAACGGCTGCTAAACGTTACAGTTTCTTGTCGACAGACGGTCATCCGATGAGCGGTCGGAATCTCCTCTCGCATTGCTGGGTCTTTGTGTCAGACCCAGCGCTTGAGGCATCCATGAAAACCCTGTCCCGCCACCTTGCCGATCATTTCCCTCCCGACTACAAAACCCGTGTAGAACCGCAGGACGATGGCTATCTGGTCGTCCGCATCGGCTATCCCATCAACGGCACCGAAGCCATTCGAATGGTCTCGGGTCGGCAGGTCCAAAACGGCTTGTTGGTCGAAACCATTCTGGAAGACATGCGCAACGAGCTGGCCCGCGCGCAGTGATTCCCCGCTTCATCCGCTGTTCTTAGACTCCCGGTTAACCTCGCCCACGCTGCTGCGTCGGCAGATGGATGCACGCTCGCAACCCGCCCAGATCGCTCTGCTCCAACGATAGCCGGCCGTTCCAGGCCGTCAGAATATCCCGCACGATACCAAGCCCCAGACCATGCCCTTCGGCACGCTCATCCAGGCGAGTGCCGCGCTCCAGTACCGCTTCGCGGCGGTCGGCAGGTATTCCCGGTCCGTCGTCTTCTATCTGAATGAGATAGCCATCCGACATCTGATCGATGCTCAGTAGCACCTCCGAACGGGCGAATTTGCAGGCGTTGTCCAAGAGATTGCCGAGCAGTTCGAGCATGTCCTCGCGGTCCCAGGGTAGGCGGCAATCCTGATGGGTTTGCCAATGCAGATTGAGATCACGACGGTGGATCATCTTCAGCGTTTCGAATAGCGGCGTGAGTTCTTCGTTGCAATTGAAATAGGCGCCGGGTAACACCTCGCCAGCCAGACGGGCGCGACCCAGCTCGCGGGAGACGCGCTGCTGGACCTGCGCCAGTTGATCCCTCAGGTCCTGTTGCAGTCGCGGATGGGCTGCCAGCTCCTCTCGCTGCGTGAGGCTGCCGAGCACCGCCAGCGGGGTTTTCAACGCGTGGCCCAGGTTGCCCAGGGCGTGCCGAGAACGTTTGAGGGTATCGTCGGTGTGTGCCAGCAGGTGATTGATTTGCTCCACCAGCGGCTGCAGTTCGATTGGCGCCTGGATATCCAGCTGCTGCCGCTGACCCTGCTGCAGTTGAGCGATTTGCTGGCGGGCACGTTCCAATGGGCGCATGGCGAGCTTCACGGCGTAGCGTTGCAACAGCAAGAACGCCAGCAGCGCCACGCCGATTAGCCCCAGCCCCCCAAGCCGAACCTGAGCGAAGCTTTTGAGGATCGGCGTGTAGTCACGCGCGACGCTGATGACGATGCGTTGGCCGTCGCGGCGATATTCGGCGCGGTAGGCCAGCAGCCGCTGCTCCTGCGGGCCATCCACTAGGTCGCTGGCCAAGCCGTTGCGCGTCGGCCAGGCCGGTTCGGCGTCCCACAGCGAGCGCGATCGCCAGCTGCGCTCGGGCAGTTCGATGCGGAAATAGTGACCGGAAAACGCCCGCTGATAACGTGGATTCAGCCGACTCGAGTCCAGCTTGAAGCCCTCGGTGCCCTGGACTACCGCGATCAGCAGGCCTTCAGTTTCTTCGCGCAGATCGGTCGCCAGGTTGCGCCGCAAACCCGCCTCGAACAGCCACAGACTGCTTTGCACCAGCAGCAGGCCGACCAGCAGCAGGGCGCAAACCAGCCCGAGGCTGAGGCTGCGCTGAATCGACTTCAAGGCGCGCCGCCGAAGCGATAGCCCTGTCCGCGACGGGTTTCGATCAGCTCGCGGCCGAGCTTGCCGCGCAGGCGGTTGACGTGCACCTCGATGACATTGGAGTCGCGCTCGGTTTCGCCGTCGTAGAGATGCTCGGCCAGTTGGGTTTTGGACAGCAGCTGACCGGCGTGCAGCATGAAATAGCGCAACAGGCGGAACTCGCCGGCGGTCAGGTCGATGTCCTCGCCGTCCTTGTTGCAGCGCTGGCGGGCCTCGTCCAACGCCAGCCCGCCAACCTGCAACAGTGGCTGGTTGGCCACGCCGTGGGCACGGCGCAACAGCGCCTGAATGCGCAGCAGCAATTCTTCGGGATGGAAGGGTTTGGTGAGGTAATCGTCGGCGCCGGCTTTCAGCCCCTCGATGCGTTCGGCCCAGGAGTCGCGGGCGGTGAGGATCAGCACCGGCGTCGCCAAACCCCGTGCGCGCCAGGCGCGCAATACATCGAGCCCCGGCTTGCCGGGCAGGCCAAGGTCCAGAACGATCAGGTCATAGGGTTCGCTGCTGCCCTGGTAATCGGCGTCGCGGCCATCGGCCAGCCAGTCAGTGGCATAGCTTTGGCGGGAGAGGCTGGCGATCAGCTCGTCTGCCAGCGGTACATTGTCTTCGACCAGTAGCAGGCGCATCAGTCCTCTTCATCCTTGAGCAGACGGCCATCGCGCGCGTCGATTTCCAGCTCGCGGGCGATGCCGTTGGTGGTCAGCAATTCGATTTCATAAACATAGATGCCGTCATCCTCCTCCAGCTCGGCTTCCAGCAGCCGGGCTCCCGGATAGCGCTCCATGGCGCGCTGCAAGAGCGCTTCGAGCGGCATGATCAGCCCCTCGCGGCGTAGCCGCAGGGCTTCGTCCTGATCGAGGTCGCGACTCGCCGCCGGGGTGGCGGCGAGCAGTAGAGCCAAGGGAGTCGCTAGGAAGAGGGTGGCACGCATTAGTCGTCCTGATGGTCCTTGAGCACTTCGCCGGTCTTGGCGTCGAGTTCCATGTCCCATTGCACACCTTTGTCGTCGCGCAATTCAACCTGATAGATGTGGCGACCGTATTCTTCTTCCAGTTCGGTTTCCTCGATGGTGGAGCCTGGGTGCTTAGCCAGTGCGGCTTCGTTGAGCTTCTCGAACGACTGGATGGTGCCGGCGTCGCGTAGCTTGAGCGCTTCGTCCGGGCCGAGGTCGCGGGCCATTGCCAGGTTAGCGCCGAGGGCGAGGGTGGCGGCAGTGATCAGCGTAGTCAGTGTTTTCATGTTTCGTTTTCCTGTGTGGGTTTCGACGATTCACAGGTTACGAGCCCCGGCTTACGCCAAGCTGAACGAGCGCGCGCGACGAAAAAGCATTCGCCAGCAGCAATAGGTGCGGCCCGATTGTCCAATGCGCGTACGTCCACCTGTATCGGGAGGTCTGTCATGAAAGCGCTTCATTGCGTCACGCTAAGTCTGGCGCTGCTCGCCCAGCCTGCGCTGGCCGAAGATCTGCTCAAGCCCGCAACGCCGGCCCCATCGCCGGATATTGACGCCGGCCCCGCCACCGAAATGGTCTCCGAACCGGTCATACGCGCGACCGGCTCGATCGAGGCCATGGATCGCGAGCGAGGCGTGGTGACCATCGCCCACGGTCCGGTCCCGGCGCTGAAGTGGCCGGCTTCGACGATGGCGTTTCAAGTCAGACCGGAACAACTTGAGGGTCTGGCCGTGGGCGATGCGGTCCGGATCGGCTTTCAGAGCGAGGGCGACGAGGCGGCGATCGTCTCCATCGACAAGCGCTGACACAGTCTCGTTACCCATGGCAGACGGGTTGCAAGGAACCCTTTGCTAACTAAAGACCTCGTATTCAACAGGGGCCGCGTTACCAGCCATGTGAAAGCGCCGTAGCTTTCACATAGTTTGGTTGCGGCTTGCATCGATGAATCATTGCGAGGATCACGCTCATGTATCACAAGAAACTGACCGCAGCTCTTGCCATCGCCATTCTCGGAGGCGCCAGCGGAATCGCCCTGGCGGACAAGCCGGGCGCTGATTGGATCACGCTCGAACAGGCCGTGGAAAAAGCCAAGGCCGCCGGTTACACCACGCTCCACTCGATCGATGCCGACAACAATTCCTGGGAAGGCGAAGGCACCAAGGCCGACGGCAAAACCTGGGAATTCAAGATGGATGGCAAAACTGGGGAAATCACCCACGACAAGGAAGACTGATCCGGCGGCCCGCCACAGCGACTAGCGGCGGGCCGATTCATCTACTAGATCGCGGCGGGGCGGGTTAAAGCGCCTCCTGATCGGTATCTGGCGCGTCTTCGGAAACCGCTTCGTCAGGCTCAGTGATAGACGGAGTGGAGGGCTCGGCCAAGATTTCTTCGCCCCGCATCTGCCGTGCCGCATTGCTCAGTGCGGTTGCTTCGTCGGAACCTTGTGCGATATCCAGCAGCGCGGCGTTGGCGGCTTCCCAGAACAGGCTCATTTGTGGTGCCGAAGGCATAGGACGTCCGAAGGTGACGCCATCCATCGATATCCGCAGGTGCTCATCCGTGACCATATCCCAGAATAACCGCTTGTTCAGCGGTACGCCGATGGGTTTGTCGGCGTTCACCGTGCGCAGCCCTTCGCTGTCCAGCAGATAGCCTTCGATGAATTGCTTGGCTGTTGCGCCGTTTGGGCTCTGCGCAGCGATCATCGCGCCCATGACGCCGACGAAGGGGCGAGCAGGCTGACCCTCGATGGTCGGCAACGGCGCCACACCGAAGTCCACACCGGCCCGGCGCAATCCTTCCCATGACCAGGCCCCGGTTATCCACATGGCCTGTTTGCCGGCGTGCATCGCCTGCTGCGCGGCGTCACCGGGCATTCCACCCTGCGGCAGTACGCCGCTGTCGATGAAGCGGCGCAACAGGCGACCACCCGCCAGAGCGCCCGCGTTATCGATGCCGATATTCCCCGTGTCGTAGCTGCCGTCGGGCTGGCGCTTGAACACATAGCCGCCATTGGCCGCCAAGAGCGGCCAGCTGAAGTAGGCATTGGTGTAATCCCAGCCGATGGCATCGATGCCGCGCTTGCCGAGCTCGCTATCCAGCGCCTCGATTTCTTCGAACGAGGACGGCGGGGCGGGTATCAGCGCCTTGTTGTAGAGCAACATGATGGCTTCGGCGCCGACCGGATAACCCCAGGTCCGTCCACCAACCGTGAAGGCATCCCAGCCTACGGAAACCAGCGCTTCGCGCAGCGCCTGTGGCGGCTCGACAGGGACGACCAGACCCTTGGCAATGAAGTCGCCGAGACGGTCCTGTGGCCAGAGGATGATGTCCGGTCCGCTGCCGTTACGGGCGGCTTCTTCGAATTTCTGCGCGAGATCATCAGGGTGCTCCACCTTAGCCGGGATACCGGTCGCCTCGGTGAAACGGTTCGCGACCTGTTGCAGACCGCCGTGACCTTTGTCGGCGTTGATCCAGATGAGGAGCTTGCCTGGCTCGGCCGCCGAGGCGTTCAGGCAGACGAGCAACAGCGGCAACAGGGCTGTGATTAATTTCAAATGCATGGTTGGCCCCTGCTTCAGTAACGGTAACGGGAAATGTCGGTCAGCATTCGCTCAGCCAGCCCGTGCAGGTCATCGGCCTGGCTGGAGGTCTGGTTGGCGGTGCCGGTGTTGGTCTCGCTCATCGAGGCGATCTTTTCCACCTGTACGGCGATCAGGTTGCTGGCTGCGCTTTGTTCGCGAATGGCGTATGAAATCTCGGCTGCCAGCTCCACGGTTTGAGTCGAGGCGGTACGGATCGCCTGTACCGCAAGGCCGGTTTCCTCCGCTCGGCTGGCGCTCTGCTGGACCGTATGTACGGCCTGCTGCATGCGCTTCACCACATCGCTGGCGCCTTGTTCGATGGCAGCGACGATACCGGTGATCTCTGCGGCGGACTCGGCGGTGCGTGCCGCCAGTTTGCGTACTTCATCGGCGACCACGGCGAAGCCGCGGCCCTGCTCACCGGCGCGCGCAGCTTCGATCGCCGCGTTGAGCGCCAGCAGGTTGGTCTGCGCGGCGACATCGCCGATCACCCCGGTGACGGTGGAGATGCGCGTGGTTTCTTGCTGCAGGTTGTGCACGCTCTCGGCGGTGCCGTTCACTTCTTCGGCAATCATGCCCAGGTCGTCGATGGTGCTTTGCACTACCGCGACGCCTTCGGCGGCACGGTTGCCCGCCTCGGTCGAGAGCTTGGCGGCGTCCTCTGCGCGTTCGGCCACGTGGTCGATGCTGACGGTCATTTCCTCGACGCCGGCGGCCATCTGCGTCGCCGCGTCGGCCTGGGCGACGGAGCTGCCCGAGAATTCGTTGGCGTTGACCCGTAGCACGCCGGCGGCACGGCCCACATCCTCGGCGTTCTTGGCCAGATCATTGAAGCTGCGCTGCAGGGCTTCGATCATGGTGTCGAAGGCCTGTACGGTCTGGCCGATCTCATCGTTCGAACGGGACCCGACACGACGGGTGAGGTCGAGCGTTTCGCCGATGGTCATGACAGTCCGTCGCATCGCCTGCAAGGGCGCCATGATCGAGCGGCCCAGGGTAAGTCCGAAGCCCATCATCACCACCAGCGCCGCCAGTACGATACCCAGCAGAAGTCGGAACGATGTGCGATAGGCCTCGGCGGACGCTTGCTGAGTGATGTTCAGGGCGGCGGTGGCATCGTCGGAAAGCTGATCCGCCAGCTGGCCGGTAAGAATGGCCGCATCCTCGATGAACGGGCTGGAGGCCAGCTCCATGGCAGCCTCGGTCTGGTTCTGGCGCGAGCGGGCCAGTGCCGTCTCGCCGACGATGAGGTAGGCGTTGACCGTCTTGCGGAATTCCTCCAGCGCTCTGGTGGCTTCTTCCGAGTCGGCCTCGGCGATGGCCCGTGCCAGATCTTCATCCAGCTCACGCCCCTTACGTTTCAATTGCTCATCGAGCATTCGCTTGCGTGCAGAATCAGGGTCGGCGATGTGCCGGAAGATGATGCCGCGCAGTTCCTGATAACGACCGGCAAAGGTTTTCGCATCCACCAGACGCGGTACCTCATTGCTGGTGATATGCGCGACCGATGCGTCGAGCTTTCGTAGTTGAATCAGCCCCAGCGCGCCGACGGCGAACAGCGACAGCAAAGCGATCGACACCAGCGCGATCAGGCGAAGTTTAATAGTCATGCAAGCCCCATGAATGTGGTTGCCTGCCGCATTGAGACGACAGGAACGGACAAGGAGGCTTTCGGCTGGCGGGGCGAACTCTTAAGTCTCACCTGCCGGACGGCAATCCGAAGCTTTGCAGGACGCAGCGAGCAAGCCTCAACGCCGATGCGTCCGGCGTAGGTTTATTCCTTGTCCTGCTCCTTGTCCTTGTCCCGGGCCGGCATCACCTTGCTCAGCACCTGCTTGACCGACTGTTTGATGATGCCGCGCTGGTTCGGGTCGCCATGCAGCAGCGTGGTGACGAATTTCTTCGCCTGCTCCAGCTTGATGTGCGGAGGTAACGGCGGCACGTCGGGGTCGGTCTTGAATTCGATCAGCACCGGCCTGTCAGCAGCGAAGGCTTCATCCCAGGCGGCGGCGACCTGGTCCTCACGGTCGACGTAGATCCCCTTCAGGCCGATCGATTCGGCGAAGCGGTAGTACGGCACGTTGGGGATGTTCTGCGAGGCTTCGAATTTCGGATCGCCTTCCATTGCCCGCTGCTCCCAGGTCACCTGGTTCAGGTCTTCGTTGTTGAACACGCAGCAGATCCATTGCGGGTTCTGCCATTCCTTCCAGTATTTGGCGACGGTGATCAGTTCGGCCATGTTGTTCATCTGCATCGCGCCATCGCCCACCATGGCCACTACCGAACGGTCCGGATGGCAGAACTTGGCCGCGATGGCGTAGGGCACCGCCGCGCCCATCGAGGCCAGCCCGCCGGACAGCGAACCCATCATGCCGCGCCGCAGCTTGACGTCACGCGCGTACCAGTTAGCGCAGGAGCCCGAGTCGCTGGTGACAATCGCCGCATCTGGCAGGCGCGGCGATAGCTCGAAGGCGACGCGCTGCGGGTTGATCGGGTCGGCCCCGACCATGGCGCGTTTTTTCAGGGTTTCGTCCCAGTCGGCGCGCCATTTCTCGATCTCGCCTCGCCATGTGCGCTCGGCCTTTTGTTGAAGCAGCGGCAACAGCGCTCGCAGGGTTTCTGCCGAGTCGCCATGCAGGTTCACTTCCATCGGATAGCGGATGCTCAGCATGTCGGCCTTGAGGTCGATCTGCACTCCGCGCGCTTGGCCTTCCTCGGGCAGGAACTCGGAATAGGGGAAGCCCGAACCGATCATCAATAGGGTGTCGCATTCGGTCATCAGCTTGTAGCTCGGCTCGGTGCCGAGCAGGCCGATGGAGCCGGTGACCCAGGGCAGATCGTCCGGTATCGCCGCCTTGCCCAGCAGCGCCTTGGCAACGCCGGCACCGAGCTTTTCCGCTACCGCAATGACTTCATCGGTGGCATTCAGCGCACCGGCACCAACCAGGATCGCTACTTTCTCGCCGGCGTTGAGCACTTCAGCGGCATGTATGAGATCAACCTCGTAGGGCACCACCTTGGGCCGCGTATAGCCGATGCCGGAATGCACTGCGCCGTGAGCCCGCGGCGGCTCGCTGTACTCCATCTCCTGCAGGTCGTTGGGCAGGATGATCGCAGTGACAGTGCGCTGACCTACCGCTGTGCGAATCGCCCGGTCGACCAGATGCCTGACTTGAGCCGGGGCGCTGGCCTGCTGCACGAATGCGCCAGCGACGTCCTTGAACATCGACGCCAGATCGACTTCTTGCTGATAGTGCGCGCCCATGGCCGTGCGCGCCTGCTGCCCGGCGATCGCCAGCACCGGCATGTGGTCCATGCGCGCGTCGTACAGGCCGGTCAGAAGATGTGCCGCGCCCGGTCCGGACGTAGCGATGCAAACACCCAGCCCACCGTTGAATTTGGCGTCGGCGGAGGCCATGAAAGCGGCCATTTCCTCGTGTCGAGCCTGAATGAAGCGAATCTTCCCGTTGGCCCGGTTGAGCGCGCCGAACACGCCGTTGATGCCATCGCCGGGATAGCCATAGATGCGACGAACGCCCCATTGGTAGAGACGTTCGATCAGATAGTCGCCAACTGTCATTGCCATGGGTATCTCGCCTGATTTGACTGGAAACGGCCGGGCAGCCGGGACGGGCCTCGGCGCTGGGTGTTCTAGTCTGGACAGGGCGACCCCGCCAGGGTTCGCCGGCTTCAGCATTGCAGGGCGGGCCGGCCACCATGCCTCAGCTTGTCATGCATCGCCGTAGGGTGGGCTTCAGCCCACCGGTGTTGCTTCGGCGTCGCTCTCTGTGAGATTGAAGCGGAGCACCGACCGGCCCGGTCCACGATGCTTCCACTGGCTCACTGAGGGTCTACCTGATGGCAACAGCCGGCAGAGGCGGTGGAATCACCTGGTCGGGCTCGTCCGGTAATATCGACGGTGCCGCCGCTGCCGTAGCGATCATGATGGCGAACCCAGTCGGTCAGATTGTGTTGCGGCCCGTTCTCGCTGCGGCCATTGGGTGTCATGTCGAGTAGCACATAGCTACCCAGCAACTCCTCCGCACCGCGCCCGTAAGCCGAAAAGGTATGGAAGATGCGCCCATCCTCGTCGCGATAGAACACACTGAAACCCGACAGCTCCTCACAGACGAACGGCTCCCATCTGTAGTTGTAAAAGACCTTGCCGTCGACGATGTCCTCGGGATCGAACGAGACGTGGAAGTCGCGATTGAAATCGCTGCCGGCAGACGATACCCAACGGATCGGCCAGCCCATCCGTTGGCGGAACGCGTCGAGCGTGGCAAAAGGCGCTCGCGACACAGCGACGACGCTGACATCGTGGTTGGCCAGGTGCACCAGCGTGCCCTGCAGGTGATCCATCTCGAACGAGCAACCCACACAGCCTTCCTGCCAGTCGGGGCCGAACATGAAGTGCTTGATGATCAGTTGGCTGCGACCCTCGAATAGTTCGTCCAAACCTACCGGGCCGCTTGCGTCCTGAAACGCGTAGTGCTTGTCCACCAGCGCCCAGGGCAATTCGCGACGGGCGGCGGCGAGCGCCTCGCGTTGATGAGTGACCTGCTTTTCCTTGAGCAGATGCGCGGTATGGGCGGCCAGCCACTGCTGGCGGGAAACGATCGGATGGTTGTGCATCGTGGGCCTCCGGTTGCGGGACGAGTGAACTGGCCATCGATGATTTCGATGCGCTCTCGAATGGTCGACTGGTAGCGATACAAATCGACAGCTGTGGCTAATCAAGTTGGTCGGACATCGATGTCGGAGCGCTCGCGGCGGTCGGGTATCATCGTTGGCCTTTTCCGCTCGTACGCACCGTCATGTCCGCTACTGCCCCTAATGCCCGCAGCACCCTTCATCTGCCCCAAGGTGATTGGGCCACCGTGCTCGACTGCTTGTGCGCGCATTTCCCGGCGATCGATCGTGACATCTGGTCAGATCGCTTCGCCAGAGGGCGTGTGCTGGGCGCGGATGGACAACCATTGGCGGTGACGCATCCCTATCGAGCCGGGCTAAAGATTCATTACTTTCGCGAAGTGCCGAATGAAAAGCCGATCCCCTTCGAGGAGCAGGTGCTGCATCTTGACGAGCACTTGCTGGTGGCCGACAAACCGCACTTCCTGCCGGTGATGCCGGCCGGCGAATACGTCAACGAAACGCTGCTGGCGCGCCTGAGCAAGCGCGTGGGTAATCCCGATCTGGTGCCTATCCACCGCATCGACCGGCTGACCGCCGGGCTGGTGCTGTTCTCCACCAATCCGGAAAGCCGTGGCCGCTACCAGGCGTTGTTTCGCGAGCGGAAGATAGACAAGCGTTACGAAGCGATCTGCCCGGCGCTGCCCGATCTGAATTTCCCGCGTCAGGAGCGGCTGCACATGGTCGATGGCGAGCCGTTCTTCTTGATGAAAAAGGGCGCCGGAGAGCCCAACAGCGAGACGCGTATCGAGGTGCTCGAGCGGCGTGGCGAGCTCTGGCGCTACGCGTTGTATCCGGTCACCGGACGCAAGCATCAGCTGCGCCTGCAGATGGCGACGCTGGGCGCCGGTATTTGCAATGATCCCTTCTATCCCGAGCTGATCGAGCGTGGGCGCCGAGATCAAGACGACTATTCCAAGCCGCTCAAACTGCTGGCGCGCGGGTTGGAATTTCGCGATCCGCTGACTGGCGAGCCGCGCCGGTTCGAAAGCCGTCTGCAGCTGGATTGGTGACGCCGCTGGACCCCGTGCGCCTTTATATAGAGCGAGCTTGCTCACGAAGCCCCGATGACCGGCCGCACCTTCGCGACTGATCCAAGTCGATATCCATAACGCCCCTGCCGAAGCGATATCGCCATGCCCGAAGGTCCATCGATCGTCATTCTTCGCGAACAGGCCGACGTGTTTACCGGCCAGGTCATCGAACGTGCCGAGGGCAACTCCAAGCTCGATAAGGTGCGGCTGGTCGGCCAGACGGTGCGATCGTTTCGCAGCTGGGGCAAGCACTTTCTGATCGAGCTGGACGACGTTTCTCTGCGCATCCATTTGCTGTTGTTCGGCAGTTATCGAATCAACGAGCGCAAGGAATCCGCGCCGCGCCTGAGTCTGGGGTTCGCCAACGGCGAGCTGAATTTCTACGGATGCTCGGTGCAGCCCATCGAAGGCCTGTTGGACGATGCCTACGACTGGAGTGCAGATGTCATGAGCGACGCCTGGGATGGCCGCGCGACGCTCAAGAAATTACGCGCACGGCCACGCCTGCTCGCCTGTGATGCGCTGTTGGATCAAACGCTGTTCTCGGGCTCGGGCAACATCATCAAAAACGAAGTGCTTTTTCGCACCCGCATTCATCCGCTGTCGCTGATCGGCGATCTGCCGGCGGCGAAGCTGCGAGAACTGGCGCGAGAGGTTCGGACTTACAGCTTCGAATTTCTCCAGTGGAAGCGCGAGGGCGCGCTCAAAGCGCACTGGCTAGCACATACGAAAACGACCTGTCCGCGCTGCAAAATCCCTTTCGTCAAAGCCAAGGAGCTGGGGCGAAGCAAGCGCCGCGCCTTCTATTGTGAGCGTTGTCAGAAACGCTACGGGACCGACGCTGGCACTCAGCAAGCCGAGCAGCCAATTGTCGACATCGACTGACGCCCGCGTAACTGCCCGGCGAATCGCTAAGATGGCCCGCTACGAACTGGCTGGAGTTTTCCGATGCTCGACCTAGCGGCGGCGTTCATTGCGCTGACGACCTTCTTCACTTACGTCAATTACCGCTTCATCAAGCTGCCGCCAACCATCGGGGTGATGCTGACGGCGCTAGTCCTGTCGCTTATCGCGCTGGGTTTCTCGGCGTTGGGCTATCCGGTGCTTGAAACCGAAATGCAGCAGATCGTCAAGCAGATCGATTTCTCCGCCGTATTGATGACCTGGTTTCTGCCGGCACTACTGTTCGCCGGCGCCTTGCACGTCAACCTCGACGACCTGCGCAGCTACAAATGGCCCATCGGCATCCTGGCCACCGGTGGCGTGCTGTTTTCCACCCTGGTGGTGGGTTGGCTCGCGTTCAATATTTTCGGGCTGTTCGGCTGGCACATCGAGTTCATCTATTGCCTGCTGTTCGGTGCGCTTATCTCCCCGACCGATCCGATCGCGGCGATGGGCATCCTCAAGACTAGCGGCGCGCCGAAACCGCTACAGACCACCATAGTTGGCGAATCGCTGTTCAATGACGGCACCGCGGTGGTGCTGTTCAGCATTCTGCTGGGCGTGTTGAGCCTTGGCCAGGAACCGAGCCTTGCCGACTTCGGCCTGCTCTTCGCCAAGGAGGCGGTCGGCGGCATCGTGCTGGGGGTCGTGCTGGGCTTCGGTGTGTTCTATCTGCTGAGCAAGGTCGATGAGCATCAGCCATCCGTGATGCTGACCCTGGCGCTGGTGTTCGGCGGCTCGGCGCTGGCGACTCATCTGCACGTTTCGGCGCCTATCGTCATGGCGGTGGCCGGCCTGATCATTGGTAATCAGGGCCGCAAGAAGGCGATGAGCGACAGCACGCGGCGTTACGTTGATGGTTTCTGGGAACTGATCGACGAAATCCTCAATGCGTTGCTGTTCGCGCTTATCGGCCTCGAACTGCTGATCCTGCCGTTCGGCTGGCTGCACGCGGTGGCGGCGATGCTGCTGGGCGGCGCGGTGCTGCTATCGCGCGTGCTTACCGTGGCACCGATGATCGTCACGCTGCGTAAAATTTACGGCATCACGGATCGGCAGATCACCCGCGGCACCATCCGCATCCTGTCCTGGGGCGGCCTGCGTGGTGGCGTCTCGGTTGCGCTCGCGCTGTCGTTGCCGCTGGGAGAGGAACGGGATCTGCTGCTGAGCCTCACCTATATCGTCGTACTGGTCTCGATTCTTTTGCAGGGCCTGACGGTCGGGCCGCTGGTGCGTTCGCTGCATGGCTCGCAGCCAGCTGCGACTGACCAGCACTGAGCGGCTCATTCGCGACCCTATCTGGAGCCTATCTATATGCGCGCCGCCTTGCTGTCGTTGATGCTGTTGCCCTTGTTTGCCAGCGCCGAACCTCTACTCGATCTGCGTGTGGGCGATGCACGGCTTCAGGCCGAATACGCCCGTTCAGCAGCCGACCGCGAACGCGGTCTGATGGAGCGCACCGAGCTGGCGGCGGACAGCGGCATGCTGTTTCGCTTCGATGATTTTCGTCGCCACTGCCTGTGGATGAAGAACACGCCGCTGCCGCTGTCGGCTGCCTTTATGGACGAGCAGGGGCGCATCGTCGATGTCATCGACCTGGAGCCGTTGAGCACCGCGATCCGCTGCTCGCGCGAGCCGGCGCGTTATGCGCTTGAGGTCAATCAGGGGTGGTTTAGTCAGCACCGGGCAGGTATCGGCGATCAGGTGAATGGCATTCCAAAATAGGCTGCGAACGGCCAGTCGACGCCGCGCCGCGAGCTAGACGGCGCGCTTTGACGAGCGGGTTCCGAAGCCCGTCTCGCCTGTTTAGACAAGTCATTAAACCGTCATAGACCGTTCACCGAAGCGACATTAGCCGGCCCTAAGGTCATGCCTCATCAGACGGCGGCCAACAAGGGGCTGCCGTCGTTCTCGATGAGGGAGACGGTCCATGAGTGCAGTTATCCGTGTCGACAGTCTGAACAAGACTTTCGCAGGCAAACGTGCCCTGCATGATCTGGCGCTGTCCGTGCAGCCGGGCGAGATGGTGGCGCTGATCGGCGCGTCCGGTTCCGGCAAGTCCACACTGCTGCGGCACATCGCCGGCCTGGCCTGCTGTGATCGCAGTGGTGGCAACATCCAGGTGCTCGGTCGTGAAGTGCAGTCGGCGGGACGTTTGAATGCTGACGTGAGGCGGCTTCGTGCAGACATCGGCTACATCTTTCAGCAATTCAATCTGGTCAACCGCCTCAGTGTGCTGGACAACGTGCTGCTGGGCTTTCTCGGACGGATGCCGCGCTGGCGCGGTTCGCTGGGCATGTTCACCGCTGAGCAGAAGCAGCAGGCGCTGGCAGCACTGGAGCGCGTGGGGCTGGCCCACCGCGCTGATCAGCGTGCGTCGACGCTGTCCGGCGGCCAGCAGCAGCGGGTCGCCATCGCCCGTGCGCTCACCCAACAAGCCGAAGTGATCCTTGCCGACGAGCCGATCGCCTCGCTCGACCCCGAGTCCGCGCGCAAGGTCATGGACATCCTGGCTGACATCAACCGACGCGACGGCAAGACGGTGGTGGTGACCTTGCATCAAGTCGATTATGCCCTGCGTTACTGCCGCCGAGCGGTGGCACTCAAGGATGGCCGCATCCATTACGACGGCGCTTGTGCCGACCTCGATGGCCGCTTTCTCAACGATCTCTACGGCGCCGATCTCGACGCCAATCTTCTGTTTTCCGATCAGACCCGCTCGCCTGCCGCAGCGGCGCCTGCACAGCTCCGCACGCTGAGCCTGGCCAAGGCCTGAGCACCACTTCCCTTGATCCCACGTCATGCCAACCAAAGCGTCTATCTCTGACAGGAGCTTTTCCATGTTCAATCGTATTGGCCGCGTCCTTGCCGCCTCTGCCTTGCTGACCGGCTCGCTGCTGGGCGGCGCCCACGCGGATGATGGCAAGGAACTGAACTTCGGCATCATTTCCACCGAGTCGTCGCAGAATCTGCGAGCTGTCTGGGACCCGTTCCTCGCCGCCATGAGCGAGCGCACCGGGATGAAGATCAACGCGTTCTTCGCGCCGGACTACGCCGGCATCATCCAGGGCATGCGCTTCGACAAGGTCGACCTGGCCTGGTACGGCAATAAGTCGGCGATGGAAGCCGTGGACCGCGCCGGCGGCGAGATCTTCGCTCAAACCGTCGCCTCCAATGGCGCTCAGGGCTATTACAGCCTGCTGGTAGCGCACAAGGGCAGCCCCATCGACTCCGTCGACGACATGCTCAAGGACGCCGCCAACCTGACCTTCGCCAACGGCGATCCGAACTCCACCTCGGGCTATCTGGTGCCGGGCTATTACGTCTTTGCCAAGAACAAGGTGGACGCCAACAAGATCTTCAAGCGCTCGCTCAACGGCAGCCACGAAGTGAACGCCCTGTCGGTGGCCAACAAGCAGGTCGACGTCGGCACCTTCAACAACGAAGGCATGGAGCGCCTGGAATTGACCGCGCCGGAGAAGGCCGCTCAGCTCAAGGTGATCTGGACGTCGCCGCTGATTCCCGCCGACCCCATGGTCTGGCGCAAGAATCTGCCGGAAGCGACCAAGGCCGGCATCCGCGAATTCTTCATGACCTATGGCGATCAGCCGAGCGAGATGAAGGTGCTGGCTGACCTGCAGTGGGGCAAGTTCCGCGCCTCCGATGACGATCAGCTGCTACCGATTCGCCAACTGGAGCTGTTCAAACAGCGCAGCGAAGTCGCCAACAACGCCAAGCTCGATGAAAGCGACAAGCAGGCTCAGCTAAAGGAGCTGGACGCCCAGCTTGCGGCGCTTGAGCAGCGCATGGCCGAGATCGAGCAGAAAACCGCCGCCGCTACGGCGGGCTGATCCGCTGGCCGCCGCGTAAGCGGCGGCCGACCTCTGTTTGCCGGAGCATCCATGACTTCTCTGACCGCACCTACCCCCGTTGCCGCATCGCAGAAACATTCGTGGTTCAAGCTGATCGGTTGGGGTCTTTTCCTGGCAGTGCTGGGCTGGTCTTGGCAAGGCGCCGAGATGAATCCGCTGGCGCTGATCCGCGACGGCGGCAATATGGCGACCTTCGCCGCTGACTTCTTTCCGCCGGACTTCAGCAACTGGGAGCTGTACCTCAAGGAAATGATCGTCACCGTGCAGATCGCCCTCTGGGGCACGGTGCTGGCGATCCTCTGCGCGATCCCGCTGGGCATTCTCTGCGCCGAGAACATCGTGCCCTGGTGGGTCTATCAGCCGGTCCGACGCGTGATGGACGCCTGCCGTTCGATCAATGAAATGGTCTTCGCCATGCTCTTCGTCGTAGCGGTTGGCCTCGGGCCTTTTGCCGGCGTGCTGGCGCTGTTCGTCGGCACCACCGGCGTGCTCGCCAAGCTCTTCGCCGAAGCGGTTGAAGCCATCGAACCGGGCCCAGTGGAAGGCGTCCGCGCTACCGGCGCCAGCGCCCTGCAAGAGGTCATATTCGGCGTCATTCCTCAGGTGCTGCCGCTGTGGATTTCCTACGCGCTGTATCGCTTCGAATCCAACGTGCGCTCGGCAACAGTGGTGGGGATGGTCGGTGCCGGCGGCATCGGCGTGATTCTTTGGGAGGCCATTCGCGGCTTCCAGTTCGGCCAGACCTGCGCCTTGCTGATCGTCATCGTGGCGGTGGTGAGCGTGATCGACATCGTTTCTCAGCGCTTGCGCAAATTGTTCATCTGACCGGAGAGGGACGCCGCGCGCGTCTTTTTTTAGCCATGCACATGTCTAGACAACCGCAGCCGCGATACCTGCAACTGGCCGCCCAGCTGCGCGATGAATTGCGTCATCTGCAGCCGGGCGACCAGCTGCCCGGCGAGGTTCAGCTGGCGACACGTTTCGCGGTGAATCGACACACGCTGCGCCGCGCCATCGACGAACTGGTCAGCGAGGGCCGGGTGCTGCGCCAGCAGGGCAGAAGCACACGGGTACTGGAGCGGCCGTTGATCTACCCGCTGGCGGCGGGCAGCGCTTACAGCGAGTCGTTGTCGGCGCAGGGGCTCGGCGTCCAGGCTCGCCTGCTGCAGCGCCAACTGCGTCCGGCCACCGTCGAAGAAACCGAACACCTCAAGTTGGACGAAGGCGCGTCGCTGCTGGAGCTGCACACCCTGCGTCTGCTCGACGAGCAGCCGGTGAGTCTGATTCGCCACCGTTTCTGTGCCAGCCGCCAGTCGCTACTGGCCGAATACAACGGCGGCTCGCTGCGCCATTACTTGGCCGAGCGCGAACTGCCGCTGAGCCGCGCCTTTAGCTTGATTGGCGCACGGCTGCCCACGCCCAATGAGGCCGACCAATTGCTGATGCCGCGCCATGCGCCGCTGCTGACCGTACTCACCCTTTCCCATGACCTGGCCGGGCGGCCGGTGGAGCTGTCGTTATCGACCAGCCGAGCCGACCGCTTCCAGTACCAGGTCGCTACCTGATGGAGACGCGCATGACCCCAGAAATAGCCACTCGCCAGCGCTGGATGGGCGTGCTTGCCCGTGCCGGTGATGAGCTGACGCGCTACGAGGCTGCACTCAAGGACATCGAGTACCAAATGGTGCGGGCGCCGGAGATCGGCATGACCCTGGTCCGCGGTCGCATGGGCGGCACTGGCGCCGCGTTCAACCTGGGCGAGATGAGTGTGACCCGCTGCGTCGTGCGTCTGGGCGACGGCCGCACCGGTTACAGCTACGTGGCCGGGCGCGACAAGCGTCACGCCGAACTGGCCGCGCTGGCCGACGCGCATTTGCAGGGGCGCGATCAGGCGCGCTGGCAGCAGCAACTGATCGCACCGCTAGCGGCTGCACAGGCAACCCGCCGCGCCGCACAAGACGCCGAGACGGCCAGCAGCAAAGTGGAATTCTTCACCCTGGTGAGAGGAGAGGACTGATGAGCGCAGACCTGTTGTACGCGGCACTCGATGATCAGGTGCTGGACAGCCAGCGTATTTTCCGCGCCGCGCTCAAGGCCCTCGCCGAACCCGGCCTGGCGCAGCCGCTGATTGCTGTTCCGGCCCTCGATCCGCTGGCGTCGGCGACCTACGCCTTGTGCCTGAGCCTGCTCGATGGCGAGACGCGGTTGTGGCTGGCGCCCGCCTTCGATACGCCGACGGTGCGCACCAACCTGGCATTTCATTGCGGGTGCCCGATCGTTGCTGAGCGCGAAACGGCCGAGTTCGCATTGCTCGACGCGCAGGCGCTGGATGACCTGTCCGGTTTCTGCACGGGTAGCGAACGTTTCCCCGACCAGTCCTGCACGCTGCTGGTCCAGCTCGATGGCCTCGACAGTGGCCCGACGTTGAGCTGGAGCGGCCCCGGCATTCTCGGCCAGCGCGAGGTGAGCCTGCCGGTGCCGGCCTCGTTCTGGCAGCAGCGCGCCGCCCGCAATGATTTCCCCCGCGGGCTGGACCTGTTCTTCGCCGCCGACCAGACCGTGCTCGGCTTGCCCCGCAGCACCCGCATCGCGCCATCGATAGAGGAGGTCGCCTGATGTATGTAGCCGTCAAAGGTGGCGAACAGGCCATCGACAATGCCCACCGACTATTGGCGAAGAAGCGCCGTGGCGACACCGCCTTGCCCGAATTGAGCGTCAGTCAGATTCGCCAGCAGCTGCCGCTGGCGGTGGCGCGGGTCATGGCCGAAGGCTCGCTGTTCGATGAAGAACTGGCTGCGCTGGCAATCAAGCAGGCGGCCGGCGATCTGCTCGAAGCCATCTTCCTGTTGCGGGCTTACCGCACCACGTTGCCGCGCTTTGGCAACAGCGTGCCGCTGGAAACCGCGCAGATGCGCCCGACCCGGCGGATCTCGGCGACCTTCAAGGATTTGCCTGGCGGCCAGCTGCTCGGCCCGACCTTCGATTACAGCCATCGCCTGCTGGATTTCAGCCTGCTGGCCGAAGGCGAACATCCCGGTCCGGAGCTTGATCCTCAAGCCGAGCTGGCAGCCTGCCCGCGTGTGCTCGACCTGCTCGCCAAGGAAGGCTTGATGAAACCCGAGCGCGGCGGCGATCAGGCCGTGCCGGACATCACTCGTGAGCCCCTGGAATTCCCCAGTGATCGTGCCCAGCGCCTGCAAGCTCTGGCCCGTGGCGATGAGGGCTTCCTGCTAGCGCTGGGCTACTCGACCCAGCGTGGCTATGGCCGCAACCACCCCTTCGCGGGAGAAATCCGCATCGGCCAGGTTGAGGTCTGGATGGAACCGCCGGAATTGGGCTTCGCCGTGCCGCTGGGCGATATCGAGGTGACCGAGTGCGAGATGGTCAACCAGTTCGTCGGTGGCCAGGGCATGGACCCGCAATTCACCCGTGGCTACGGGCTGGCCTTCGGTTACGCCGAGCGCAAGGCGATGGGCATGGCACTGGTCGATCGCGCGCTGCGTGGCGCCGAGTACGGTGAGACGGTGCAGGGCCCGGCGCAGCAGGAAGAGTTCGTCCTGATGCACTGCGACAACGTCGAGTCTGGTGGCTTTGTCTCGCACCTCAAGCTGCCGCATTACGTCGACTTCCAGTCCGAACTGGAGCTGATTCGCAAGCTGCGCCGCGCGCCGGTCGAGGAGACCGTTACGGCCCAGCCCGAGCCCAAGGCCGAGGAGCGCCGCGCATGAACATGACTGTCACTGAACGCCAGCCCGGCGCGACGGAGCAGGGCTACAACTTCGCCTACCTCGACGAGCAGACCAAACGCATGATCCGCCGCGGGCTGCTTAAGGCCGTCGCGATTCCGGGTTACCAAGTGCCCTTCGGCGGCCGCGAGATGCCGCTGCCCTATGGCTGGGGCACCGGCGGCATGCAGTTGACCGCGGCCATTCTCGGCGCCGAGGACGTGCTCAAGGTGATCGACCAGGGCGCCGATGACACCACCAACGCGGTGTCGATCCGCCGGTTTTTCGCGCGCACGGCGGGCGTCGCCACCACCACCCGCACGCCCGAGGCGACGCTGATCCAGACCCGCCACCGGATTCCGGAAACGCCGCTGCGCAACGACCAGCTCATGGTCTTCCAGGTGCCGATCCCGGAACCGCTGCGCTTCATCGAACCCTCGGAAAGCGAGACCCGGACCATGCACGCCCTTGAGGACTACGGGGTCATGCACGTCAAGCTCTACGAGGACATCGCCACCTTCGGCCATATCGCCACCAGCTATGCCTACCCGGTGACGGTGGACGGTCGCTACGTGATGGACCCCTCGCCGATTCCCAAATTCGACAATCCCAAGCTGGACATGAGCCCGGCGCTGATGCTGTTCGGCGCTGGCCGCGAGAAGCGCCTCTATGCCCTGCCGCCTTACACCGATGTGCGCAGCCTGGACTTTGAGGATCACCCCTTCGCCATTCAGGCCTGGGATCACTGCTGCGCTTTCTGCGGCAGCGAAAGCTCCTACCTTGACGAACTCATCGTCGACGACGCCGGCACCAAGCGCTTCGTCTGCTCCGATACCGACTACTGCACGCAACGCCGCGACGCCCAGGAGGCCGCCGAATGAACGCCGCGCTCGATCTGCAACAACCTGCCAGCCGCCTCGACCAGCCATTGCTTTCGGTACGCGGGCTGACTCGCCTGTACGGGCCGGACACCGGCTGCCAGGGCGTCGACTTCGATCTCTATCCCGGTGAGGTACTGGGGATCGTCGGTGAGTCCGGCTCCGGCAAATCCACGCTGCTCAGCCTGCTGTCCGGGCGCTGCCCGCCCGACCGGGGTTCGGTGAGCTACCGCGGCCGGGATGGCGCCTGGCTCGACCTATATGCCGCCAGCGAGGCCGAGCGCCGCAGCTTGCTGCGCACCGAATGGGGCTTCGTCGAACAGAATCCGCGCGACGGCCTGCGCATGGGCGTTTCGGCCGGCGCCAACATCGGCGAGCGGCTCATGGCCCAGGGGCAGCGCCATTACGGCCAGCTGCGCCAGGCCGGGCTGGATTGGCTGAGCCAGGTGGAGATCGATCCGGCGCGTATCGATGACCTGCCGCGCACCTTTTCCGGCGGCATGCAGCAGCGTTTGCAGATTGCCCGCAATCTGGTGTCCGGGCCGCGCCTGGTGTTCATGGACGAGCCCACCGGCGGCCTCGACGTCTCGGTGCAGGCACGCCTGCTCGACCTGCTGCGCGGGCTGGTGCACGAGCTGGATCTGGCGGTGGTCATCGTCACCCACGACCTCGCCGTGGCGCGGCTGCTGGCGGATCGGCTTATGGTCATGCGCCGTTCGCGGGTGGTGGAAACCGGCCTCACCGATCAGATTCTCGACGACCCGCAGCACCCTTATTCGCAGCTGCTGGTGTCTTCGGTGTTGCAGCCATGAGTGGGGTTGATCGGCTATCGCAGACCATCTCGCCGCTATCTATTCAGTCCATTCTCGGTGATCGCTCATGAACAACCCGATTGAGGTCAGGGACCTGCGCAAGTCCTTCACCCTTCACCAGCAGCACGGCGTAACGCTCGACGTGTTGCATGAGGTGAGCTTTACCGTGGCCCCTGGAGAGTGCCTGGTGCTCCACGGACGCTCCGGTGCCGGCAAATCCACCCTGTTGCGCTGCCTGTACGGCAACTACTTGGCCACCGGCAGCATCCGCCTGCGCCATCGCAGCGAACCACTGGAGCTGGTCGGTGCCGAGCCCCGACAGATGCTGTCGGTACGCCGAGAAAGCCTCGGCTATGTCAGCCAGTTTCTGCGGGTGATTCCACGGGTGCCTTGCCTTGAAGTGGTGATGGCACCGGCGCTGGCGCGAGGCTGGAGCCGGCAGGAAGCTCAGGCCCGAGCGGAAAGCCTGCTGACCCGGCTGAACATCCCCGAGCGGCTCTGGCAGCTGGCGCCCGGCACTTTTTCCGGCGGCGAGCAGCAACGTGTGAACCTGGCGCGCGGCTTCATGGTGCAGTGGCCGGTGCTGCTGCTGGACGAGCCCACCGCATCGCTGGACGAGGCGAACTGCCAGGTGGTGCTGGAACTGATCGCCGAAGCCAAGGCCGCCGGGGCCGCGCTGATCGGCATCTTCCATGACCGTGCCATACGAGAGGCAGTCGCCGATCGCTATCTGGACATGACTGCCGAGGAGCATCGCCATGCCTGCTGAACTGATACTGAGCAACACGCGGATCGTCATGGCCGACCGGGTGATCGACGGCACGCTGGTGATCCGTGACGGCCTGATCGCAGATGTGAGCGAGGGCCGCAGCCAGCTGCCACAGGCTCAGGACCTGAACGGTGACTACCTGATGCCAGGGCTGGTCGAGCTGCACACCGACAATCTGGAAAAACACATGACGCCACGTCCCGGTGTCGATTGGCCCTCGGCCTCAGCGGTGCTGACCCACGATGCGCAGATCGTTGCCGCGGGCATCACCACGGTGTTCGATGCCTTGTCCATCGGCGACATCAACCCGCGCGGCAAGCGCATGCAGCAGTTGCCCGCCATGCTCGACGCCATCGCCCAGGCCGAGGCAGCCGGAGACACCCGCGCCGATCATCGTCTGCACCTGCGCTGCGAGGTTTGCCATCCGGATGCGCTGCCGGTGTTTCGCGACCTGGTGGAACATCCGCTGGTGCAGTTGGTATCGGTGATGGACCACTCGCCGGGCCAGCGGCAATTCGCCCAGACAGAGAAGTACCGCGAGTACTACATGGGCAAGTACCACCTTAACGAGGCGGAGATGGATGCGTTCAGCGACCAGCAAACCGCCAACTCCAGGCAGTACAGCGATCAGCAGCGCCGCGCCATCGTCGAGATATGTCAGGCCCGCGGTTTGGCCCTGGCCAGCCACGATGACGCGACGCTGGCCCACGTAACGGAGTCGGCCGGCTTCGGCATGGCCATTGCTGAATTCCCCACCACCTTCGAAGCGGCCGAGGCCAGCCATGTGCATGGGCTCAAGGTGCTGATGGGCGCGCCGAACATCGTTCGTGGCGGCTCGCATTCGGGCAATATTGCCGCGGCTGATCTGGCGCGGCGCGGCGTGCTGGATATCCTTTCCAGCGATTACTATCCGGCCAGCCTGCTGCAAGCTGCGTTTCTACTCGCGGCACAGGACAACGCCTACGATCTGCCCAAGGCCATCGCCACGGTTAGTCTGGCGCCAGCCGTGGCAGCGGGCTTCGATGATCGCGGCGAGATTCGTCCCGGCCTGCGCGCGGACCTACTGCAGGCGAGCGACAGACAGGGCCAGCCGGTGGTCCGACAGGTATGGCGACAAGGCAGAAGGGTCTTTTGATGAAGGGACGGATGACGGGACGACTGATCTATCTGATGGGCCCCTCCGGCGCGGGCAAGGACAGCCTGTTGCAGGCTGCCAGCGAGCCATTGCAGGCGCGCGGATGCAGGATCGCGCGGCGCGTCATCACCCGTTCCGCCGAAGCGGTAGGGGAGGATGCCCTGGCGGTGACGGAAGCCGAGTTCGAGCAGTTGCGCCATAGCGGTGCGTTTGCCCTGCACTGGCAAGCCAACGGATTGCGCTACGGCATTTCCCGCGAGATCGACGACTGGATGGCGGCTGGCGAGGATGTGCTGGTCAACGGTTCGCGAGGCTACCTACCAGAGGCGCGGGAGCGCTATCCGCAGCTGTGCGCGGTATTACTCACGGTAGCGCTGCCCGTATTGCGTGAGCGTTTGCTGGCGCGGGGGCGCGAGTCGCTCGATGAAATCGAAGCGCGGCTGGCGCGCAACCAGCAGTTTTATTCGGCGGCGGAGCAGGGCGAGGTGCTCATTCTGGATAACTCTGGGCCGCTGGAAGAAACCATGCAGCGCCTGCTGCAACTGATCGAACGGGGTCGCGCATGCGCCTGACCATCCTCGGCAGCGGCAACGCCCGTCAGGTGCCGGTGTACAACTGCGATTGCGCAGCCTGTTGCCGGGCTCGCGCCGATTCGACCTGGCGCCGCGGACCCTGCTGCGCACTAATCGAATGCGGCTCGCAACGCTGGCTGGTCGACAGCGGCCTCACCGACCTGACCGAGCGTTTCGCGCCGGGCAGCCTCAGCGGCATTCTGCAAACCCATTACCACGCCGACCACGCCCAGGGTCTACTGCACCTGCGCTGGGGGCTCGGGATGCGGATTCCGGTGCATGGCCCGCAGGATCCCGAGGGGCTGGCCGATCTCTACAAGCATCCCGGCATTCTGGATTTTTCTCAGCCTTTCGCCGCGCTGGAGCATCGCGAGCTGGGTGAGCTGAGCGTCACTGCGTTGCCGCTCAATCATTCGAAGCCGACCCTGGGCTATCTATTCGAGGGAATGGGTCGGCGCATCGCCTATCTCACCGACACCCTTGGCGTGCCCGAAGTCAGCCTGACGGTGCTGCGCCAGCGCCCGCTCGACCTGCTGGTGCTGGACTGTTCGAGCCCGCCCCAAGAGGCGCCGCAGAACCATAATGATCTGACTCGTGCGCTGGCAGTGATTGCCGAGCTGCAACCGGACCAGGCCGTGCTGACCCATATCGGCCACAATCTGGACGCCTGGTTGCTGGAGCATCCCGACGCGCTGCCAGCTGGCGTCAGCCTGGCCGTCGACGGTCAAACGCTCTGAATACGCTGGGCCCGCAGGACGTTGCCACCAAGATGGATGCCGAATGAACTCGACCGATACCTCACCGCCGCCAGCCTCCCAGCCGAGCCAGACCGCGCGCCGCCTGACCCTGGTGATGTGCATCGCAGAAACCCTGGGCATGGCAGGCTTCGCGCTGTTCGCCGCGTTGCTGCCCGAGTTTCAGTCACTCTGGGACCTGGACAACACCGAAGCGGGCTGGATCGGTGGTGGCTTCTTTCTTGGCTACATGCTCGCGGTGCCGGTCCTGACCGGGCTGACTGATCGTCACGACGCACGGCTGATCTACCTCTGGGCAATGCTACTGACTGCCCTTGCCAGCGCCGGCTTCGTGCTGGCCGATGGCTTTTGGTCGGCGCTGCTCTGGCGCGTACTGGCAGGGATCGGCTTGGCCGGCACCTACATGCCGGGGCTCAAAGCCCTGTCCGAACGGATCGAGGGGCCGGCGCAATCGCGCGCCATCGCCTTCTACACCGCGAGCTTCGGCCTCGGTACGGCGTTGTCCTTCCTGCTTGCCGGTGAACTCGCCGCGCTCGGCGGCTGGCAACTGCCGGCACTGCTCAGCGGGGGCTGCGCGCTGTTGGCCTGGGTGATGGTCTGGCGCGGCCTGCCGCCCAAGCCGGTTACCGCGCACGAGCCGCGTCGCCTGCTGGACCTGGCGCCGTTGACGAGCCGTCCCGTCATCGCCTATTGCCTGGCCTATGCCATGCACAACCTGGAGCTGTTCGCCTTCCGTGCCTGGCTGGTGGCCTTCATCGTGTTTGCCGGCGATTGGCAGGGCCAGTCGCCCTGGCTGAGCGGAACCTGGGTGGCGATGATCGCAACGCTCATCGGCATGCCAGCGAGCATCATCGGTAACGAGATGGCGATCCGCTTTGGCCGGCAGCGCTGGCTGGTCGCCGTGATGCTGTTTTCGGCGGTGTTGGCCTGCCTGGTCGGGCTCGGTGCGGCGCTGCCGTTCTGGGCGCTGCTGGTCCTGATCCTCTGCTACAGCGTCACGGTCACGGCCGACTCCGCTGCGCTGACCTCTGGACTGATAGCCGAGGCCCCCGCCAGCCACCGCGGCGCCGTCATGGCGCTGTATTCCTGCACCGGCTTTACCGGTGCGTTTCTCGGCCCGCTGCTGTTCGGCATGGTGCTCGATGCGTTGGGCGACGAACAGTTGGTGGGCTGGTGGGCGGCGTTCGCGCTGATGGGCCTATTGCTTGTGATTGGGCCGCTGGCGCTGCGCTGGGCGAGTCGCCGTTCCGAGCCACAGCCCGAGCCGCAACAGGCCTGATCTTGCATTAATCCAACGGCAACTCCGTCGTCCGCTTCACTTCACTCATGGCGATATGACTGTGGGCCTCCTGCACATGGGGGCGCTGCAAGAGCTGATCGCGCAAAAAGCGCTCGTAGCTGTCGATGTCCTTGGCCACGACCTTGAGCAGATAGTCCGATTCGCCGGCCATGGTGTGGCATTCCAGCACTTCGGGGTAACCGACCACAGCCCGTTCGAACTCGTCGAGGTTGCTGCGGCCGTGGGCGGACAGCTTGATATTGACGAACACCGTCATGTTCAGCCCGAGCTTCTTGGGGTTGAGCAGGGCGACCTTGCGCTCGATCAGCCCTTCTTCCTGCATGCGGTGGATGCGGCGCCAACAGGGCGATTGCGATAGCTCGACCTTTTCTGCGATCTCGGCGGCGGAGAGGTCGGCGTTGTGTTGCAGCAGCAGCAGAATCTTGCGGTCGATGCTGCTCAGCGGGGTCTGCATGGTGGTTCCTGTTTTGTTGTTGTTAGTGGATGGATCATGCACGCGAAGGCGCTTACACCGCAAAAGTAGAAAGAAAATCTCTCTTCGTCACGGCCAGACTCTTATCCAACGCGCAACGGTGGGGTGATCCCCCGCTGGACGCTGGCGTGGGGCGGCTTACCGTGCAGCTGCCCACGACTTTTTAGGCGGACAGTGAACAGCACTGTCCAGACTCCGATAAAAACAAACAGGAGCGCCACATGTCATTGGCCGAGATCCGCCTGGATGACAAGTACCGGCTCGCAACCGGACATCTGTACCTCACCGGCACCCAGGCGCTGACCCGCCTGCCGATGCTGCAGCATCAACGCGACCAGGCTCAGAACCTGAACACCGGTTGCTTCATCTCCGGCTACCGCGGCTCGCCGCTCGGTGGGCTGGACAAGAGCCTCTGGGAAGCGCGCGAATTCCTCAAGCAGAACGCCATCCATTTCCAGCCGGGCCTCAACGAGGAACTGGCGGCGACGGCGGTCTGGGGTAGCCAGCAAACCAATCTGTTCCCCGGCGCGAAATACGACGGTGTCTTCGCCATGTGGTACGGCAAGGGGCCGGGCGTCGACCGCGCGGGCGACGTGTTCAAGCATGCCAACGCCGCCGGTGTCTCGCCCCATGGCGGCGTGCTGCTGCTGGCCGGCGATGACCACGGCTGCAAATCCTCGACACTGCCACACCAGAGCGAGCACGCCTTCATCGCGGCCTCGATCCCGGTGCTGAACCCGGCCAACGTTCAGGAAATCCTCGACTACGGCATCCTTGGCTGGGAGCTGTCGCGCTATTCCGGCTGCTGGGTGGCGCTCAAGACGATCGCCGAAAACGTCGATTCGTCCGCCGTGGTGGAAGTCGATCCGCTGCGCGTCAGCGTGACCATTCCCGACGATTTCGAACTGCCCGAAGACGGCGTGCACATCCGCTGGCCGGACCCGCCGCTGGCCCAGGAAAAACGCCTCAACCTGTACAAGATCTACGCCGCGCGCGCCTTCGCCCGTGCCAACAACCTCAACCCGATCATGCTCGATTCGCCTAACCCGCGCCTGGGCATCATCACTACCGGCAAGAGCTACCTCGACGTGCGCCAGGCCTTGGATGACCTCGGGCTGGACGAAGCGCTGTGCGCCCAGGTCGGCCTGCGGGTGCTCAAGGTGGGCATGAGCTGGCCGCTGGAACCGGTCTCGGTGCATGAATTCGCCCAGGGCCTGGACGAAATTCTGGTGGTCGAGGAAAAGCGCAGCATCATCGAAGACCAGCTCACTGGGCAGCTCTACAACTGGCCGTTGGACAAGCGACCACGGGTGGTCGGTGAGTTCGACGAGGAGGGCAATTCGCTGTTGCCCAACCTCAGCGAGCTGACCCCCGCGATGATCGCCCGGGTAATAGCCAAACGCCTCGCGCCGATCTACACCAGCGACAGCATCCAGGCACGGCTCGCGTTTCTCTCCGCCAAGGAGAAGGCCCTGGCCGCGCATAGCTACAACACCGTGCGCACCCCGCATTACTGCTCCGGCTGCCCGCACAACACCTCGACCAAAGTCCCCGAGGGCAGCCGCGCCTCCGCCGGCATCGGTTGTCACTACATGGTGCAGTGGATGGATCGGCGCACCGATACCTTCACCCAGATGGGTGGCGAGGGCGTCAACTGGATCGGCCAGGCGCCGTTCACCGACACGCCGCACATGTTCCAGAACCTCGGCGATGGCACCTATTTCCACTCCGGCAGCCTCGCCGTACGCGCAGCGGTTGCATCGGGCGTCAATATCACCTTCAAGATTCTTTACAACGATGCGGTGGCCATGACCGGTGGCCAGCCCATCGACGGCGAGCTGCGCGTCGACCAGCTCAGCCGGCAAGTCGCCGACGAGGGCGTCAAGCGCATCGCGCTGGTCAGTGACGAGCCGGACAAGTACCCGAGCCGCGATGGCTTCGCGCCGATCACCAGCTTCCATCATCGCCGCGATCTGGATGCCGTGCAGCGCGAGCTGCGTGAGTTCAAGGGCGTCTCGGTGATCATCTACGACCAGACCTGCGCCACCGAGAAGCGTCGTCGGCGCAAGCGCGGCAAGCTGGAAGACCCGGCCAAGCGTGCCTTCATCAATCCCGCCGTGTGCGAGGGCTGCGGCGACTGTGGCGAGAAGTCCAACTGCCTCGCCGTATTGCCGCTGGAAACCGAGCTGGGGCGCAAGCGCGAGATCGACCAGAACGCCTGCAACAAGGATTTTTCCTGCGTCGAAGGCTTCTGCCCGAGTTTCGTCACCGTTCATGGCGGCGGGTTGCGCAAGCCGGAAGCGGTCGGTGCTAGCCTCAATCCGGCAAAGTTGCCGGAGCCGCAACATCCGACCCTCGAACGTCCATGGAACGTACTGATTCCCGGCGTCGGCGGCAGCGGTGTGACCACCCTCGGCGCGCTATTGGGGATGGCCGCGCATCTGGAAGGCAAGGGCTGCACCGTGCTCGACCAGGCCGGCCTGGCGCAGAAGTTCGGCCCGGTGGTCACCCACGTACGCATCGCCGCCAAGCAGGACGATATCTATGCCGTGCGCATCGCAGCGGGCGAAACCGATCTGCTGCTGGGGTGCGATCTGGTGGTGGCGGCCGGTGACGATTCGCTGACTCGCCTCAACGATCAGATCAGCCACGCGGTGATCAACAGCCATGAGGCGGCGACGGCGGAATTCACCCGCAACCCCGACGCCCAGGTGCCGGGCAAGGCCATGCGCGAAGCGCTGATGGATGCGGTGGGTGCCGAGAAGACGCACTTCATCGACGCGACTCGGCTGGCGACCCGGCTGATGGGCGACAGCATCGCCACTAACCTGTTCCTGCTGGGATTTGCCTATCAGCAAGGGCTGTTACCGCTGTCGGCTGAGGCCATTGAGAAGGCCATCACCATCAACGGCGTGGCAGCCGAGCTGAACCTGCAGGCGTTCCGCTGGGGCCGTCGTGCAGTGTTGGAGCGCGAGACGGTGGAAAAACTGGCGCGTCCGGCGGAGTTGGCCGAGCCGATCTGCCAGACCCTGGAAGAGATCGTCGACTGGCGCGTGGACTTCCTTACCCAATACCAGAACGCGGCCTACGCCAAGCGTTATCGGGCAATGGTCGAGCGCGTGCGAGAGGTCGATACGGCCGATGACCTGGCCCTGTCCAAGGCGGTGGCGCGCTACTACTTCAAGTTGCTGGCGTACAAGGACGAGTACGAAGTGGCGCGGCTCTACAGCGAGCCGGAATTCCGCCAACAGCTCGAAGCGCAGTTCGAGGGCGACTACAAGCTGCAGTTCCACCTGGCGCCGGCCTGGCTGGCCAAGCGCGATAGCACTACGGGCGAGCCGCGTAAGCGTGAGCTCGGCCCTTGGGTCCTGAACGCCTTCAACGTGCTGGCCAAGCTGAAATTCCTGCGTGGTACACCTCTGGACGTGTTCGGCTACGGCCATGACCGACGTGTCGAACGCGAGCTGATCAGCGAGTACGAGCGCAACCTCGACGGGCTGCTGGCGCAACTCAAGCCGAGCAACTACCGCACCGCCGTGGCGATTGCCGCGCTACCTGAACTGATCCGTGGCTACGGCCCGGTTAAAGAGCGCTCCATCGCCAAGGCACGCCAGCAGGAGAAGGTGCTCAAGGAGCAGCTGAACCGCGGCGACGAGGTGCAGAGCGTGCGGTTGTTCGAGCCGGCGGCGTAAGGGCTTCAGCGTAGGGGGCGGGCGGCGCTCTTCAACGTAGGGTGGGCTTTAGCCCACCAGCGGAGTTCAGCGTACTGGTGGGCTAAAGCCCACCCTACAGGGCCTACCTGCGCGGCGACGAGGTGCAGCTTCGTAGGGTGGGCCGGGCGGCGTTCCGCTTCAGCCCACCAGAGTCATTGGCGCCCGTAACCGGTGGGCTAAAGCCCACCCTACGGTTTGGCTCTATGCACATGCTGTTCATTACAAATTTTCAACGGCCTCGATGAACCGGGCCCGAACCAAACAACAACAGAGGAATCCTCAATGTCCGTCTTCACCCATCCCGATTTCGATAACCACGAACAGGTGGTCTTCTGCCACGACAAGGCGTCGGGTCTGCGCGCCATCATCGCCATTCACGACACCACGCTCGGCCCGGCGCTGGGCGGTTGCCGGATGTTCCCTTACGCCAGTGACGACGACGCCGTGCGCGATGTGCTGCGCCTGTCCCGTGGCATGACGCTCAAATCGTCGCTGGCGGGCCTCAAGCTCGGCGGCGGCAAGGCGGTGATCATCGGCGATCCGCATACCGGCAAGAGCCAGGCGCTGCTGCATGCCATGGGCGATTTCGTTGACAGCCTCGGCGGGCGCTACATCACGGCGGCGGATTCGGGCACTGGCGACGCCGAGATGCAGGCCTTCGCCCAGCGCACCCGTCATGTGATGGGCGCATCGCCGCGCACGCTGCTTGACGGCAGCATCGCCAGTGGCGATCCATCGCCGTCCACCGCGCTCGGCGTGTTCGTCGGCCTTAAGGCAGCCGTGCAGCATCGGCTGGGACGCGATGATCTGACTGGTCTCAAGGTGGCGATCCAGGGTGTCGGTCATGTCGGTCTGGGCCTGGCCCGGCATCTCAAACAGGCCGGCGCCGAGCTGTGGGTCTGCGACATCTTCGATGCAAACGTACAGCGCGCCATGGAAGAGCTCGGCGCCAACGCGGTACGCCCGCACGACATTTATGGCCTGGATGTGGATGTCTTCGCGCCCTGCGCCATGGGCGGCATCCTCAACGCCGAGACCTTGCAAAGTCTGCGCGCGTCAGTGATTGCCGGTGCGGCGAACAACCAGTTGGCAAGCCCGGAGATTGGTGTCGAGCTGCAGCGCCGCAATCAACTCTACGCGCCGGATTACGCCATCAATGCCGGCGGCATCATCGACGTCTACTACCAGCGCATCGGTGGCAGCGCGGCGCAGACCGATGCGCACGTCAAAGGTATCGGTGACACCCTGCGTGAGATCTTCAGCCGGGCCGCCGTCAGTGGCGAACCGACCTCGGTCATCGCCGACCGCCTGGCCCTCGAGCGGCTGCAGACCGGTGAGACCCTGGCGCAGCCGAGTGAGCAGCGCCTGCACGCTTAGCGATCCCCGGCGGCCCCGTGCCGTCTGCCCGTACTGCCGAGCCATTAGTGAAAGACGCAGACAAGCGCGGCGTCTATGGGCGCCCCTTGTTGTCGGGCGCCTGCACGCCGCGTGTCGTCTCGTCCGTGTACATCCCTGACAAAAACAACAAGCAGGAATCCGCATGACTGAAAAAAGCAGCCTCGCCGCCGGTACGCTCGGTGGCGCCTCCGTTCGTACTCAGCAAAGCGCGGCGCGTGGGCTCTGGTCCTCACGCTGGGTTTTCTTCCTGGCCGCCACCGGCTCGGCCGTCGGCCTCGGCAATATCTGGAAATTTCCCTACATCACCGGCGAAAACGGCGGCGGTGCCTTCGTACTCGTCTATCTCGGTTGCATCCTCACCATCGGCATTCCGTTGCTGATGGCCGAGGTGCTGATCGGCCGGCGCGGGCGGCAGAATCCGGCCGGAGCGGTCGCCAACCTGGCCCGCGAGGCCGGCGCCAGTCCGCATTGGCGTACAGTCGGCTGGCTTGGCGGATTCACCGGTTTTCTCATTCTGAGCTTCTATGTCGTGGTGGCTGGCTGGGCGCTGGCCTATGTGCCGACAACACTCAGCGGCAGCTTCACCGGCGCGGATGCGGCGGCCAGCGCCGCGCTGTTCGATGCGCTGTTGGCCGACCCGCTGCGGCTGGTGCTGTACGGCTCGGCGGTGCTGGCGGTGACCATGCTGATCGTCGGGCTCGGCGTGCGCGACGGGCTGGAGCGTGCGTTGCGTTTCATGATGCCGGGGCTGTTCCTGCTGTTATTGGGGCTGGTCGGCTATGCCGCTGTGGCCGGTGATTTCGCCCGGGCCGTCGAGTTCCTGTTCGTGCCGGACTTCTCCGCACTGAATGCAGAGAGCATGCTGCTGGCCCTCGGGCATGCGTTCTTTACCCTGAGCCTCGGCTGCGGCGCCATGATGGCCTACGGCTCGTACCTGCCCAAGGGTGTCTCGATCGCCAAGACCTCGCTGCTGGTGGCCTTGGCCGACACCTCGGTGGCGCTGTTGGCCGGGCTTGCGATCTTTCCGCTGGTATTCGCCAATGGCCTCGAGCCGGGTTCCGGTCCGGGACTGATCTTCGTCACGTTGCCGATTGCCTTTGGCCAGATGCCGCTGGGCCAGCTGTTCGGTGGGCTGTTCTTCGTCATGCTGGTGCTGGCTGCGGTGAGCTCGACCATCTCCCTAAGCGAACCAGGCATCGCATGGCTCAACGAACGCTTCGGCATCAGCCGCGCCAAGGCCGTGCTGACCACCGGCGCCGTGCTCTGGCTGCTCAGCCTTGCCAGCGTGTTCTCCTTCAACCATTGGGCCGATTATCAGCTGTTCGGCCGCACCTTCTTCGACACCATGGACTACCTCACCGCCAACTGGCTGATGCCGCTGGGCGGGCTGGGCACGGTGCTGTTCACCGGCTGGGTGCTCAAGGAGAAGGTCGTGCGCGAGGCGGTTGGTATCGTTCATCCCGGCTGGTTCCGTGTGTGGTGGAACCTGCTGCGCTTCGGCACGCCGGTGGCGATCGGGTTGGTGTTCTTCAGTCTGATTGGGGTGATCTAGGCATCGGCGTTGGCCAGGCTACATCGCGCGGCGCGCTTGGTTGGGTGTTGACCCGATGCCGCGCTTTGGTGGGCTGAAGCGGAGCGCCGCCCGGCCCACCCTACCGGGGATTCAGCTGTAGGGTGGGCTTCAGCCCACCACACCCCGCCGTAAAGACCTTGAACGCCCGCTGCGGCGCCTTGTCGCACTGGCTCGTCAACTTTTCGTTACGCATGGAAAGTCGGAGGACCAGCATCTGCGGCACGTCTGGTGCTGTAACGAAAAGCTGACGGACAACCCGTGTCGCCGCCAGGTCGGGAACTTGAAACGGGATTGTCCGGCGTGCTGCGCTGGGGTGTGATGGGAGCCGCCATGTCCGTGCGACACCAGAACAATAAGCAGGAGGCGCAATGAACGCTGTGACCAAGATCGAGCAGCACAACCCCATCGGCACCGACGGTTTCGAGTTCGTCGAATTCACCGCGCCGAATACCGAGGGCATCGAGCAGCTGCGTCAGTTGTTCAACCAGATGGGCTTTACCGAAACCGCCAAGCATCGCTCCAAAGAGGTTTGGCTGTTCCAGCAGAACGACATCAATATCGTGCTCAACGGCAGCCCCAGCGGCCATGTCCGCGAGTTTGCCGAGAAGCACGGGCCGAGCGCCTGCGCCATGGCGTTCCGGGTTAAGAACGCCGCTCAGGCCGCCACCTATGTCGAATCCCAGGGCGCCAAGCTGGTGGGCAGCCACGCCAACTTCGGCGAGCTGAATATTCCCTGCGTCGAAGGTATTGGCGGCTCGCTGCTGTATCTCGTCGACCGGTACTCCAATGAGAGCAGTGACAAGAGCATCTACGACGTCGACTTCGAGTACATCGAAGGCCGCACGCCGAACGACAATGCCGTCGGGCTGATGTGCATCGATCATCTGACCCACAATGTCATGCGCGGGCAGATGGACTTCTGGTCCGGCTTCTACGAGCGCATCGCCAACTTCCGCGAGATTCGCTACTTCGATATCGAGGGCAAGCTCACCGGCCTGTTCTCCCGCGCGATGACCGCGCCGTGCGGCAAGATCCGTATCCCGATCAACGAGTCGGCGGACGACAAGTCGCAGATCGAGGAATTCATCCGCGAGTACCACGGCGAGGGCATCCAGCACATCGCGCTGTCCACCGACGACATCTACGCGACCGTGCGCCAGCTGCGCGCCAACGGCGTGGACTTCATGAGCACGCCGGATACTTACTACGAGAAGGTCGACACCCGCGTCGCCGGACATGGCGAGCCCACCGAGGTGCTGCGCGAGCTGAACCTGCTGATCGACGGGGCGCCTGGGACCGGCAAATCAGGTGACGACGGCATCCTGCTGCAAATCTTCACCAACACGGTGATCGGCCCGATCTTCTTCGAAATCATCCAGCGCAAGGGCAATCAGGGCTTCGGCGAAGGCAACTTCAAGGCGCTGTTCGAATCCATCGAGGAAGATCAGGTTCGCCGCGGCGTGATTGGGGGCGAGTAAAATGGTCGGAACGTCGCCTGGGCCAGCATGTAGGGTGGGCCGGGCGGCGTTCCGCTTCAGCCCACCACGTCCAAGTCCGCCGATTCGGTATCGGTGGGCTAAAGCCCACCCTACATCGGTTCCGCGCCGCCCTTTTAACTCAGGGATATCCATGGATAGCAATCAAGCGATAACAGCTGACCCATCAAGCGCGCCAGCAACGCTCAAGCTCTACGGCTACTGGCGCTCCAGCGCGGCCTATCGAGTGCGCATCGCTCTGAATCTCAAGGGGCTGGCGTTCGAGAATCTGCCGGTGCATCTGGTCAAGGATGGCGGCCAGCAGCATTCAGCTGACTATCGGGCCCTCAATCCACAAGGCCTGGTGCCGTTGCTGGTCGATGGTGACGAGCGCATCGGCCAGTCGCTGGCGATCTTCGAATACCTGGAAGAAATCTTCCCGCTACCGCCGCTGCTGCCGGACGATCCCGCCGATCGCGCGCGGGTGCGCTCGCTGGCGTTGCATATCGCTTGTGATGTGCATCCGCTGAACAACACACGCGTGCTGCAGTACCTGAGCGGCACGCTGGGCGTGGAGGACGAGGTCAAGAACGAGTGGGTCCGTCATTGGATCGCTACCGGCCTGGCGAGCGTCGAGCAGGGGCTGGCCCCGTTCGAGGGCAGGTTGTCACTCGGCAGGCGGCCGGGTTACCTGGAGGCATGTCTGATTCCACAGGTATACAATGCGCGCCGTTTTGCCTGTGACCTCACTGCGTACCCGCGCATCCTCGAGATGGTCGAACGCTGCGAAACCCTCGAAGCCTTTGCCAAAGCAGCTCCGGAGGTGCAGCCCGACGCTCAATAAAAGGTTTATCCGCCTTGCACATTCCGTCGCGCTACGAGCGTGGCGGGTTCGATTTTCGTCACAGATAAAAACAAACAGGTGACGCATGACCCGTGAAAAACCCAAGAACCTCTGGCTGTCCCGCTGGGGCTTCATTCTCGCCGCGACCGGTTCCGCAGTCGGCCTCGGCAATATCTGGAAATTCCCCTACATAACCGGTGAATACGGTGGTGGCGCCTTCGTGTTGATGTACCTGGCGTGCATCCTGGCCATCGGCATTCCGGTGATGATGACCGAGATCGCCATCGGCCGGCGTGGCCGCGGCAGCCCCATCGATGCGATTGGCCGCGCGGCGCGTGAAAACGGCAGCAGTCCATTGTGGAAGGGTGTCGGCGGCATGGCCATGGCGGCCGGCTTCTTGATTCTCTGCTTCTACGTAGTGGTCGCCGGCTGGGCCTTCGCCTATACCCTGAAGATGCTCGACGGCTCTCTGGCCGCCACCTCGGTCGACGGTATGGCGCAGGTATTTGAGGCGCATAACGGCAACCCCTGGCAGCTCGGCGGCTGGAGCCTGCTGGTGGCACTGCTGACACTGTGGATCGTCGCCAAGGGCGTGCAGAAGGGCATCGAGAATGCGGTGCGCTGGATGATGCCGGGACTCGCCGTGCTGCTGCTGATCCTGGTCGGCTACGCTTTCACCAGCGGCGGCTTCGATCAGGGCTTCGCTTTCCTGTTCAGCTTCGACACCTCGAAAATTACTGGCGAAGCCTTGCTGGCCGCCCTCGGTCACGCTTTCTTCACGCTTAGCCTGGCGTCCGGCGCGATCCTCACTTACGGCTCGTACCTGCCCGATGACAAGTCCATTGCCCGTACGACTTTCACGGTCGCCATCATCGATACCTGCGTGGCATTGCTGGCGGGCTTGGCGATTTTCCCGATCATCTTCGCCAACGGCATGGACCCTACCGCCGGACCGGGGCTGATCTTCATGAGTCTGCCGCTGGCCTTCCAGCAGATGCCGTTCGGCACCGCCTTCGGCGTGCTGTTCTTCGCCATGGTTTCCCTCGCCGCGCTGACTTCGGCCATTTCGATGATCGAGGCCACCGTCGCCTACCTCAACGAAAAACATGGCATCAGCCGTCTCAAGGCGGCCATCGGCTCCGGCGCGGTCTTGCTGGTGATTAGCCTGCTGGCGATGCTCTCGTTCAACCTGCTGTCGGGCTGGACGCCGCTGGGCAAGAACTTCTTCGACTGGCTGGACTACCTGACCTCGCGCTGGATGATGCCGCTGGGCGGGATTTTCATCGTGGTCTTTGCCGGATACGCGCTGCGCAGCGACATCATGCGCGACGAGCTGGACCTGCCACCGCTGGGCTATGCGCTGTGGCTGTTCATGGTGCGCTATGTCTGCCCGGTGCTGATCCTGATGGTATTTCTGCATGCCCTCGGTTGGCTGGGCTTCGACCCGCTGGTGCGCTGGTACTGGATCGTCGGCGCCATCGGCGTACTGACCATCCTTGGCGAAGGCCTGCGGCCACGGGTGATGCCGGCGCTCGCAGGACGCTGAGTTCGCCAGCCCATCTGGTGCGTTAACGGAACGGCACGCTCGGCATGAGCGTGCCGTTTTTGCTTGTGCATGGGCGCTTTTCTAAATTGCCACAAGATATATCGCTGGTCCGTCAGTGAGGCATCGAAAGCCCCTGTTCATGGAGGCTGTGGCCCGTTTCGACCGAAATTCGATGATTAAAGATTCATCGGCAGACGCCGACAGATCGGTAATGCAACGGATGCTCAGCCAGGCCTGGGATTGCCGCCTTGATCCAGAACAAAACAAATGGTTGCTCTCATGTCTAGCCGTCTCAAGTTCAGCCACAAAATATTGCTGGCCGCGTCACTCGTAGTGATCGCGACCTTCGCCCTGTTCACGCTCTACAACGATTACCTGCAGCGCAACGCCATTCGGGACAATCTCCAGGGCTACCTGAGCGAGATGGGCGATAGCACCGCGCACAACATCCAGAGCTGGCTTGCCGGCCGTCTAGTGCTGCTGGAAAGCGTGGCGCAGACCATCGCCCATGACAGCTCCGGCGGGGCGGTCAATTCGCTGGTCGCGCAGCCGGCGCTCAGCTCCACGTTCGCCTTTACCTATCTGGGTCGCGCCGACGACGGCGAGTTCATCGTTTATCCCCGCCTTGAATTGCCGGCAGACTTCGATCCGCGCCAAAGGCCCTGGTACAAGGACGCCATCAGCGCGGCAAGTACGACGCTGACCGAGCCCTATTTGGACACCGCTACCAAAGAGTTGGTCATTTCGGCGGCAACGCCAGCCAAACGTGGCGGCCAAAACCTCGGCGTGGTCGGTGGTGACCTGAGCCTGCGCATGCTGGTGGACACCATCAACGCGCTGGACTTCGACGGCATGGGTTATGCCTTCCTGGTCAGCGGCGACGGTAAGATATTGGTGCACCCGGACAAGACCAAGGTGATGAAGACCCTGGCCGAGCTCTACCCGCAAAACACCCCCGCGCTCACCAGCAACTACAGCGAAGCCGAGCTCGACGGCGAGACGCGGATTGTCAGCTTCAGCCCGGTCCCTGGCCTGCCCTCGGTGACTTGGTACGTCGGCATCTCGGTAGACAAGGCCAAGGCCTACGCGGCGCTGTCGAGCTTCCGCACTACGGCTGTGCTGGCCACCGTTATCGCCGTTGCCTTCATCATGCTGCTGCTGGGCATGCTGATTCGCGTGCTGATGCGCCCGCTCACCGAAATGGGGCGGGCCATGGAGAACATCGCGGCGGGCGAGGGCGACCTCACCCGGCGGCTGAAGGTCGAGTCGAATGATGAATTCGGCACCCTGGCGCTGGCCTTCAACCGCTTCGTCGAGCGTATTCACGGGTCGATCCGCGATGTGGCATCGGCGACCGAGCAGGTCAACGAAGTGGCGCAGCGCGTGCTGACGGCTTCCAACTCCTCCATGGTCAACTCCGATGAGCAGGCCAGCCGCACCAACAGCGTGGCCGCCGCGATCAATGAGCTCGGCGCCGCCGCTCAGGAGATCGCCCGCAACGCCGCCGATGCCTCGCAGCAAGCCAGCGGCGCCAGCCATCAGGCCGAAGACGGACGCAAGGTGGTCGAGCGAAACATCGTGGCGATGAAGCAGCTGTCGAGCAACATCAGCGCGTCCTGCGAGCAGATCGAAGCGCTCAACAGCCAGACCGTCGGCATCGGCCAGATTCTCGATGTGATCAAGGGCATTTCCGAGCAGACCAACCTGCTGGCGCTCAACGCCGCCATCGAAGCGGCCCGCGCCGGTGAAGCCGGCCGTGGCTTCGCGGTGGTGGCCGACGAGGTGCGCAGCCTGGCCCATCGGACCCAGGCTTCCGCGCAGGAAATCCACGGGATGATTGAAAAGCTACAGATCGGCGCGCGTGATTCGGTCACCACCATGACCGAGAGCCAGCGTCAGAGCGAGGCCAGTGTGGGCATCGCCAACCAGGCCGGCGAGCGGCTCAGCAGCGTGACCCAGAGCATCGGCGAGATCGATGCGATGAATCAGTCGGTCGCCACCGCCACCGAGGAGCAGACCTCGGTGATCGAGTCCCTGAACATGGACATCACCGAGATCAATACCCTCAACCAGGAAGGCGTGGAAAACCTGCAGTCAACCTTGCGTGCTTGTGGCGACCTCGAACAACAGGCCGCTCGCCTCAAACAGTTGGTCGGCAGCTTCCGTATCTGACCCGAGCAGGCACCGCCAGAGGCGAAGCTCGGGCCTGTCAGTGGCCCGTCTTCGTCGTGGCTGGCATGTTTGTCGAGGCTGCCAGCTCCAGCGCCTGCACCGTGCTGTACTGCGCATTGGTGCCATGATTGGCCCCTTCGTTGATGCGCAGGTCGACCGTCAGTCCGGACACGGCTGACAGGCGTTCGGCCAGCTCCCGCGCATTGCCCACCATACGCCGCTCAGCCATGTGGCGCTGGCGTGGATCGGTCAGCGGATCGTCGGCGGCGGGTTCTTCCGCGCTGCCGGCGGTGACCAGCAGGCGCGCCTGCACGGGATGCCGTTTCACTCCCTTCTCGAACGTCGCCAGGCTGCGCTCGATATAGCCGTTGTACCACCAGATCGACGGGCTGGCGGCGACATAGCCGCTGAACGCCTGCGGTCGGTTGAGCAGCGTGTAGAGGGTGAACAGCCCGCCGTAGGAGTGACCGAACAGCGTCTGCCGCGCCGGATCGACCGGATAGCGCTCGGCGATCATCGGTTTGAGCTCGGTTTCGATAAATTCCAGGAAGCGCTCGGCGCCGCCGGAGGGTGGCGGTTCGCGGCCGGGCAGCCGCTGACGGTCCTCAGCGTCGGGTGTGTAGTCCTCGGCGCGCGCCTTGAAGTCGTAGAGCCCCTCGCCCGGATAGCCGATGCCGACGATCAGAACGGAGTTGCGCAAGGTCGGATCGGGGCGGGCTTCCAGCGCCTGGGCCTGGATCGCCAGCGAAGGAAACAGTGCATTACCGTCGAGCACGTAGAGCACCGGATAGCCGCCGGGTGGTGGTTCGTGCTGTGGCTGCGAGACGAAAATGCGGTAGTCGCGGTCGGTATGCGTTGAGTGCAGAAGACGCTGCTCGGCCTGCGACAGTGTCACGGCTTGCCACTCTTGGGCAGTGGACGCCGCTGCCGGCATCAGGTGCGCACCGACGCTGGCTATCAGGACCAGAGCGAGACGCTTCATGGCACCACTCCATCGGCTGGTGGCAGGGCTCCCTGCTGCCAGTCGACCAGCAGCGCTTCCTCGCCGGAGAAGCGCTGGAGGTGATCGGCGATGACGAAGCGCAGGCGTTTTTCGGCATCGCCGGGCTCGGCCTGACAATCGATCAGCAGGCGGTCGGCTTCGGCGCGCATCTGGCAGTTGCCGAAGGCGAAATCGATCTCTGCGCGGGCCTCGTCGAAGCGCACGTCACCCTTGTGGGCGAAGTGTTTGCACAGGCGGGTCATATTGCGCGCGGCGCGTGGTGTGGGGACTACGGCGTGAAACTGAGACATGGCGTTCTCCATGGCGAAGCCGCCAACATCCATAGGACGCCGACGGCTCGGGCGGATTAAAACTCGTAGCGGGCACCGACGACGAAATTGCGTGACGGGCCGTAGAAGTTGAAGGTGCCGACGCTGCCGACCCGCGAATAATATTTGCGGTCCAGCAGGTTGTTGGCGTCGAAGGTGGCGGTCAGCTTCTCGGTGATCGGGTAGGACAGCTTGGCATCGACCACCGCATAGCCGGGTGCGCTCAACCGCGGGCTGCCGGCGCGTTCGATGTGAAAGTCGCTCATGGCGCTGACTCCGGCGCCGATGCCCAGGCCGCGCAGAGTGCCGCCGGGTAGCGTGTACTTGGTCCATAGTGAGGCCTGGTGGCGCGGCATCAGAGCGAACAGCGCATTCTCGTCGCCGGACAGATTCTCGGTCTTCATGTAGGTGTAGCCGGCCAGCACCTCCCAATCAGGCGTCAGGTAACCGCTGACTTCGAATTCGCCGCCGCGGATGCGGGTCTTGCCGCTGGCCTCGTACACGCCGCCGATGGGCACGCCGAAGTCGTCGACGGCACCAGTGGCGCGATTCTCGTCGGTGAGCTGGAAGGCGGTGATCCGCGCGTTCAGGTCGCCACCGTAGTAGCTGCCCTTGATGCCTACCTCGTATTGCTCACCTTCGCGTGGCTCGATGATGCGTCCGCCGGCATCGGTCTCGGTCTGCGGCTTGAACACTTGCGAATAGCTGGCGTACAGCGAGTGTTGCGCATCGAGGTCGAACACCAGGCCGCCGTAGGGGGTGACATTGCCGCTTTCCGTGGCGTCGTGATCGGCCGTGCTGTTCTCGCCCGTGAAGCTGCTCACGCGAGCGCCGCCAATCAGCGCCAGGCGTTCGATGGGGCGGAAGGTCAGCTTGGCGTAGAGCCCGGCTTCGCGTTCCTCGGTCTCGGTCGGCGTGCCGAAGGTGATGTTCGGCCTCGGCTTGTCGCTTGGGTGATAGGTGTCGACGTCGATACCGCCAAGGTTGCCGCGGGCATCGGCGTATTCGGTCTCGTAGCGTTTGAAATCGGTGCCGACGACGAATTCTGAGACCTGGCCCAGCAGTTCGAACGGCTGGCTGTAGTTGGCGTCCACCGCGAGGGTGTCCTGCTCCAGGTCGCGTGCGGTGTAGGAGAGGTTGGTCACGCCCGTGGTGGCGTTGCGTCCGGTGAAGGCATAGAGGTAGTCGGTGGCCCGTTTGGATCCGCGCACGGCGACGCGGCCGTAGCCGCCGTTGTCGAAGCGGTGGGTCAGCTCGGCGACGGCATCGGTGCTGCGGCTATCGAAATCGCCCCAGTCGGCACCGAAGTAGGTCGAGCGACTGAAGTTCTGGAGACTGCCGTCGGTGGCGGCGGGGTAGCCGTTGTGCGGCAGGATGTCCTTGGTCTGGTGGATCAGCCCGAGGGACAGCGTGGTGGCATCGGAGAGATCTACATCCAGCGCGCCATAGAAGCTCTCGCTGGTGTTCTCGTTGTAGTCCACCTCGCCGTTGGTGTCGGCGCGCGAGGCGACCACGCGGCCACGTACGCGGCCTTCCTCATCGAGCGGTCCGGCGAAGTCGGCTTCCTGATAGTTCTGGTCCCAGGTGCCGTAGCGTCCGGTCAGGCTGCCCTGGAATTCGGCGGTCGGGCGCTTGCGGACCATGTTGACGATGCCGCCCATCTCGCTGGTGCTGCTGAACAGCCCGGACGGGCCGCGCATGATCTCGACCCGGTCGAACGGCGACAGCGACGGCAGCGTGCCGTTGATGCTGGCCATGGGCGCGGGCAGGCCGTCGATGTTGAATTCGTCGTACTCGTAGCCGCGTGCATAGATCGAGGAGCGGCCGCTGTCGTTGGTCAGGGTGCGCAGGCCGGCGGTGTATTTGGCCAGATCATCGAGGTTCACGAACTGACGGTCGCGGATGTAATCGCTGGTGTAGACGGTGATCGACTGCGGGATGTCGCGCAGTTCGGCTGGCGTCTTGGTGCCGACGGTGGCAGCCGGCACCGTATAGCCGCCGCTCTGCTCAGAGGACGGCATGTCATACAAGCGGTTGCCCTCGACCGTGATGCTCTCCAGCTGGACCGGCTCGTCCTGCGGCGCGACGCCTTGGGCCAGAGCGCTCAGCGGAAAGGGCGCGAGCAGGCCGACCAGCAGCCAGCGCCGAGAATGATGGGTAAGACGGAAGGGGCGGGTGGCTCTGTCCATGCGGCGGCTCCTGTCGCGAGCGGTGGGCAGATTGGCGACTGCCCCTTGGCTTCACTTAATGATAATGATTTGCATCAATATGTAACGGCGCGTAGTCTGCCACCGCGCTGTGGACAGAACCTTTGCGCGAACGAACATTTGCTTTGCGATCGCCATTGCCGGGGATATGCGCCATGCAGCAGCCTGATCACCTCATCCGACGCGACGAGTTGCCACTCACGAGCCAGCCGGGCTTGCGTCTGGCGAGGCCTGACGACGATTGCCTGTTCTATGGCCGGGTGGGCTGGCTGCAGTTGCGCGACGGGCTGTCGCTGCACTGGTCCGACTACGAGGAGCTGCAGGACTTCGTCACGGAAAACGTCGTCGGCCCGCGCCTGTCGTTCGTGCTCTTTCTCGATGGGCAGAGCGAGGTCAACTACGGTGACTTGTCGCTCACCTTTGGCCAGCCGGGCCGGTGTCGCAGTCCCGAGGGGATCGCACTGGCGATGAACGAGCCGGTGCTGTTCCGTCGCCAGGCCCGGCGCGGCCGGCATATCCGCAAGCTGGTGGTCAGCCTGTCGCCCGAGTGGTTCGAGGCCGCTGGCGGCGAGGTTGGCGGCTCGGTGCATCGCTTCATGCAAAGCCACTTGACGCCGCAGGTGTGGCAGCCCTCGGCGCGCCTGCTGACCCTGGCCGAGCAGATGCTCAATCCGCCCGATTACGATCCGCTGCTGCAACGTCTGTATCTGGAAAGCCGCGCGCTGGATATCGCCTGCGAGGCGTTGGGCAGTCTTGACGAGCGAGCAACTAGCGTCGGTCTGCGCCCACAGGAGCATGTGCGCGTGCAGCGGCTTACCGAGCTGCTCGATAGCGGTGCGGCAGATGACTGGAGGTTGGAGCGCATCGCGCGGGAAATCGGTGTCAACGCCAATACCCTGCAACGTCAGTTCCGCACGCTGCATGGCATGACCGTGTTCGAATACCAACGCGCACGGCGGCTGCTGCAGGCGCGTCAAGCGCTGGAGCGCGACGGCGTCAGCGTCAACGAAGCCGCCTGGCGCGCGGGTTACAACAGCCCGGCCAACTTCGCCACGGCGTTCAAGCGACAGTTCGGCATCAGCCCGAGGCAGGTGCGCGCGAGGATTTGAGGCAGCGAACTAGGTGGGGCGGGGCGAGCGGCGTTCCCGTCAGCCCGGCCACGCCAGCGTTTCGGCCTGGCCGCAGGCCTCGAATAGCGGTTTGCTGAACAGATACCCCTGCATCAAGTTGATGCCCAGATCGTGCAGAGCGCTGCATTCATCAAGGGTTTCCACGCCTTCGGCGATCACGGCGATGCTCAGCTCCTGACACATCCCGACTGTTGCTCTGACGATCGCCTGACGCGCACGGCTCTGGTCGATGCCGCGAATCAGATCCATGTCCAGCTTGATGATGTCCGGCTGGAAGTCGGCGAGCAGGTTGAGCCCGGCGAAGCCGGCACCGAAGTCGTCGATGGCCGTAAGAAACCCGATGCGTTGATATTCACGAAACACCTCGGCCAGCCATTTCGCGTCGCTGATGCGCTCGCCCTCAATGGTTTCGAAGATGATCCGCTCCACCGGGAAGTCATGCACGCGCGCCGCTTCGAGCGTCGAGCGGATGCACAGCTCCGGGCGATAGATGGCGTTGGGCATGAAATTGATCGATAGCCGGCTGCGCATGTCGAGCTTGGCGGCGGTCTTGATCGCTTTCACGCGACAGGCCTGATCGAAGCGGAAGCGATTTTCGTCGGTGACCTGCGACAGCACGCTGGGTGCCGGTTCGCCGTTGACACCTCGGACCAGCGCTTCATGGGCAAAGATTTCGCGCGCCTGGAGATCGACGATCGGCTGATAGGCGTAGCTGAAGCGAAAGCCAAGGCGCTCGCCGCTGGCGCAGCTGGGGCAACCGCCGTGTTCCTCGGCCGAATGGCAGGAATAGGAAGAAGGGGCTGGGTTACTGGCGTCATGTTGAATCATGGGCGCGCTCGCTGTCGGACGTGTTGAGTGACATTAGCGGCCGCGTTTACTGACGCTGGACTCCGCTCATCGCCGGGCGACCCATGTTACGACAAGCATCAGTGCGGTGCGCTGGCGAATTGATGGCGTTCGTCTTTTTTCAGCGGTACCCGTGTTTTGAAAGCGGTGAGCTGTAGATGGGCCGGGCGGCGTTGCGCTTCAGCCCACAATGCTCCGTCAACGTAGGTCGAATTAGCCGTAGGCGTAATCCGAAGCTCGGCAGGAAAGAAATCCGACGGCCGCGTGCATCGTCGGGGCAGCAAGCGACGGTAGCGCCTTCGGCGATTTCATCCTACAGAGCACTCGCGACGCCCCGTCAACGTAGGTTGGATTAGCCGGAGGCGTAATCCGACGTCCGACGGCATCATCCGACGCCCACCCATTCCACCGTGGCTGGGCTCAGTCTGAAACTACCCGCGCAATAGCTGCGGCCAGCTGATCCAGCCTCGCGGAATCCAGTCCGGCAATATTGGCGCGGCCGCTTTCCACCAGATACACCGAGTCATCGGTGCGCAGGCGCAGCACTTGCGCGGCGGTCAGGCCGGTGTAGGAGAACATTCCCCGCTGCCGAGCGATATGCGCGAAGCGTTCGGCCAGACCGTGCGGTTGCAGCGCTTCCACTAGACCCTGGCGCAAGCCGGCGATGCGCTCGCGCTTGGCGGCGACTTCCTGTTCCCAGAGCTGGCGCAGCTCGCTATTGGCCAGAATCGTCGCCACGACGGCCGCGCCATGAGACGGTGGTGTCGACCAGAGATTGCGCACCACCGAGGCTAACTGGCTGCGTACGTCGATCAGCGAGTCGCCGTCCGCCGTGACCACTATTAGTGCGCCGGTGCGTTCGCGATACAGGCCGAAGTTCTTCGAGCATGAGCTGGTGATCAGCACTTCCGGCAACGCGTCGACGAACAGCCTTACGGCCCAGGCGTCCTCGTTCAGCCCGTCGCCGAAACCCTGGTAAGCGAAGTCGAACAGCGGCAACAGCTCACGCTTGCGAACGATTTCCAACACCTGACGCCAGTCGTCCTGGCCCAGGTCGTAGCCGGTGGGGTTGTGGCAGCAAGCGTGCAGCAGCACCACGTCGCCGCTGGGAATCTGCTCCAGCGCGGCGAGCATGGCCGGCACGTCCAGCCGGTTCTGCTCGTTCACATAGGGATAGTGCTCGACCTTTAGCTGGGCCGCTGCGAACAGAGTTTCATGGATTGGCCAGGTCGGGTCGCTGAGCCAGAGGCTACGGCCCGGCAGGCATTTGGCGATGAAATCGCCCACCAGCCGCAGCGCGCCGGTACCGCCGGGCGTCTGGGTACAGCCGGCCCGGTTCTCAACCAGGGCTGGCGAGCCTTCGCCCAGGACCAGACGCAGAAGCTGCTCGCCAAACAGAGGATCGCCATGGCCACCGATGTAGCTCTTGGTCTGCTCGCTGTCGATCAGCCGCTGCTCTGCCAGCTTCACCGCCTTGGGGATCGGCGTCAGGCCCAGGGCGTCCTTGTAGACGCCAACGCCCAGGTCGAGCTTGGCCGGGTTCGGGTCGGCACGGTAGGCATCGAGCAGACCGAGAATCGGGTCGCCGGGGACCCGCGCCACGTCGCTGAACTGTTTCACTTGCGGCCCTCGGCTGTCTTGGCTACCTCATCGGTGCGCGCGGCCATGATGAAGTCGTTGCGGTGCAAGCCTTTGATCGAGTGGCTCCACCAGGTCACGGTGACCTTGCCCCACTCGGTGAGCAGACCGGGATGATGGCCCTCGGCCTCGGCGATCTCGCCGACGGCATTGGTGAAGGCCAGGGCGTGCTTGAAGTTCTTGAACGCGAAGACCTTCTCCAGCTCCATGTGGCCGTCGCGGGTTTCAATGTTCCAATCCGGGATCTGCTTGATCAGTTCGGCCAGCTCGTCATCGGATACCTTGGGCGCGTCGGCGCGGCAGGCTTCGCAGTGGGCTTGGGTGAGGGCGGTCATGGTCGGTCCTTGTGTTGTTCGTTGTTAATGGTCTGGGCTTGTAGGTGGACGCGTAGCGTGGGCTTCAGCCCACCGTTTTTTAGCCCAGATGTGGCATTGGTGGGCTAAAGCCCACCCTACGATTACGCCGTGCGGTTCACGTCATGCCGCTTTCGGCGGAAATTTCGGCTGGTGTAGGCCCAGCTGCATGGCGGTGCGCACATGGCCCATGATGTCTTCATGGGCGACGTCGAACAGCCTTCTCAGCTCCGGCAGGACGAAATACACAGGTTGCAGGATGTCGATGCGATAGGGCGTGCGCATGGCTTCGACCACGTTGAACACCTGATGCTCGGGTTCGTCGGAGAGGCAGTAGAGCGTCTCCTTCGGCGAGGACAGGATGCCCCCACCGTAGATGCGCTGGCCGGCTGGCGTTTCAACCAGGCCGAACTCGATGGTCATCCAGTACAGCCGCGCTAGGTAGACACGCTCTTCCTTGTTGGCCTTGAGGCCGAGCTGGCCATAGGTGTGGGTGAATTCGGCAAACCAGGGGTTGGTCAGCAGCGGGCAGTGGCCGAAGATCTCATGAAAGATGTCGGGCTCCTGCAGGTAGTCGAGTTCTTCCGGCGTGCGGATGAAGGTCGCGACGGGGAAGCGCTTGCTGGCCAGCAGTTCGAAAAAGGTCTGAAAAGGAATCAGCGCCGGCACGCGCGCCACCTGCCAGCCGGTGGTCGCCTGTAAGACGCGGTTTATCTCGTCCAGCTGCGGAATTCGGTCGTGGGGCAGGGCAAGCTGCTCGATGCCGTCCAGGTATTCCTGACAGGCGCGCCCGTCGAGGAGCTTCAGCTGGCGTTCGATCAGGGTCTGCCAGACGGCGTGTTCGGCGTCGGGGTAATGAATATGGCCGTGCGCGTCTGGTTCTCGGGCAACGTACTTCGTGGTTTTCATCTGACCTCCTGAGCGGGGTGGCCGCCTGAGTCTTTTTTGTTTTGGATGCCCTTCATCTGATAGCGGCAGCGCAGCGTATGGAAGTGCTTTGGTAGATGCTCTTGATGGGATGGTTCGGGTGATTCGTAAAGAAACGCTTACGAATCGTCGCATTAACTACTCTATCGCCTTGTCGAACAGCAGAACTGTCAAATAATCTTGACGACAAACAAGAGCGAGCAGCAGAAAGTTGCGGCCGAAACGAAAAGGGACAGGTTCACATGCGAATCAGGATTCTTTGCCAGAACCGCATCGGTATCCTCCGAGACATGCTCGAATTGCTGGTCGACTACGGCATCAACGTCGCACGCGGCGAGGTGGGCGGTGAGCATGGCAATGCGGTCTACCTGCATTGCCCCAATCTGATGAACCTTCAGCTGCAGGCGTTGCGCCCGAAGATCGAGGCGCTGCAGGGCGTGTTCGAGGTGCGCAAGGTCGGCCTGATGCCAAGCGAGCGGCATTCGCTGGAGCTCAATGCGCTGCTCGGCGCACTGGAGTTTCCGGTACTGTCGATCGACATGGCCGGCGCCATCGTCGCGGCGAACCGCGCGGCTGCCCAGTTGCTGGGCGTGCGCGTCGATGAGGTGCCGGGCATGAGCCTGTCGCGCTACGCCGAGGACTTCGACCTGCCGGAGTTGGTGCGGGCGAACAAAGCGCGCATCAACGGCTTGCGGGTGACCATCAAGGGCGACGTGTTCCTCGCCGACATCGCGCCGCTGCAATCGGAGCACGACGACAGCGAAGCCCTGGCCGGTGCGGTACTGACGCTGCACCGCGCCGACCGCGTGGGTGAGCGTATCTATAACGTGCGCAAACAAGAATTGCGCGGCTTCGACAGTATCTTCCAAAGCTCGAAAGTGATGGCTGCGGTGGTTCGTGAGGCGCGGCGCATGGCGCCGCTGGATGCACCGTTGCTGATCGAGGGCGAGACCGGCACCGGCAAGGAGCTGCTGGCGCGCGCCTGCCATCTATCCAGCCCGCGCGGGCAATCGCCGTTCATGGCGCTCAACTGCGCCGGTTTGCCGGAGTCCATGGCCGAGACCGAGCTGTTCGGCTACGGCCCCGGCGCCTTCGAAGGCGCGCGCCCGGAAGGCAAACTCGGCCTGCTGGAGCTGACCTCCGGCGGCACGCTGTTCCTCGATGGCGTCGGTGAGATGAGTACGCGGCTACAGGCCAAACTGGTGCGCTTTCTACAGGACGGCTGTTTCCGCCGGGTAGGCAGCGACGAGGAGGTGTATCTGGATGTGCGGGTGGTCTGCGCCACGCAGCTGGATTTGTCCGAGCTCTGCGCCAAGGGTGAGTTTCGCCAGGACCTGTATCACCGGCTCAACGTGCTGTCGCTGCACATCCCACCGCTGCGCGAATGCCTCGACGGGCTCGAACCGCTGGCGCTGCACTTTCTCGATCAGGCCAGCCGGCAGATCGGCTGCGCGCTGCCGAGCCTGTCGCCGCAAGCGCTGGAGCGGCTAGCCGGCTATCACTGGCCGGGGAACGTGCGGCAACTGGAGAACACGCTGTTTCAGGCGGTTTCACTCTGCGAGGGCGGGGTGATCAAGCCGGAGCACATTCGTTTGCCTGATTACGGCGCGCCGCAGCCGTTGGGTGAGTTTTCCCTGGACGGCGATCTTTCCAGCATCCTTGGCCGCTTCGAGAAAACCGTGCTGGAAGAGCTTTACCAACGCCACCCAAGCAGTCGCCTACTAGGTAAGCGATTGGGCGTGTCGCATACCACCGTGGCCAACAAATTGCGTGAATACGGCATCGGCAGCACGCGCGGCGGTGGGGGGTAATGCATACGATGCGGTGAGCGCGGGGGCCGTCAGAGCCACCCGCGCCGCGATCACAGTCACGCCAGCAAATCGGTTCCGAGCTGGATGGCGACCCACACCGCGAGGATTGTCGCCAGACCTAGAGCGATATTCTCGAACAGGTTGTTGCGATATTCGCCGAGCAGCTTCTTCTGGTTGGACATGATCAGCAGGCCGATCGAGATGATCGGTAGGCCCACGATATTCAGCGCGTTCACACCGATGGTCAGCGTCACGAAGTCGGGCATGCCTGGCAGTGACCAGACCAGCGGCGTGACCAGCACAAAGAGCATGAACCACTTGTGCAGCGGATCGCTCTGGAACTTCTCGCCATAGCGCGCACGGCGGGACGGTGCCGAGTAGTGCAGGGCGTCGACGATCAGCATCGGGAAGGCGGTCGTCTTGCCCACCACGCTAGCGAACAGGGTGGCAAACACGCCGATGAAGAACACATACCAGCCGGCCGGGCCGAAGAACATTTCCAGCGCTGCGCCCAGGTCGTCGAGCGTTTCGACCTTCAGCCCGTTGGGCCGCAGGATTTCCGCGCCGACCACCCAGATCGCCAGGTTGATCAGGATGCCGATGAACACCGCGAACAGCAGGTCGTTGCGCTGCATGCGCTTGTGCTGCGGCCCGGTCCAGCCCTTTTCCTTCATAACGTAGGGGTGCACGAAGTTGGCGATCGAGCCGGCGACCGCGCCGATCACCGAGACGGCCACCAGCAAGGCGCCATGCACGCCCCGGTCGCTCGGGATGCTGAAGCCGAAGGTGCCGGAGATGATGCCGCCGACGTCCGGCCCGGCCATGATGGCCAGCGACAGGAAGGCCAGCGTCATGATCGCTAGCAGCACCTTCATCACACCCTCGATCAGTGCGTAAATGCTGCGCCCGACCACTAGCCAGACGCCGATTACCACGGCGACCGAGCAGAGCAGCGGACGGTCGATGTGCAGCAGCGTAGAGAGAGCTTCGCCGGCGCCCTTGATCATGTAGGCGTTCATCAGATGTCCCATGAACAGCGCGTAGACGAACATGAACCAGGCGAACGCCGGGTGAAGCTGGGCATAGCCACCAAGGATGGTCATGCCTTGGTTATTGCAGAGCTGGAAGCGCGCAATCATGTTGACGATCAGAAAGCGCAGCAGTAGCGAACCGGCCAGCACCCACATCATCGCGTAGCCATAGTTGGCGCCGGCAACAGACGAGGTGATCAGATCCCCGGCGCCCAGCCAGGAGAGCACGGCGATGATACCGGGGCCGAGCAATTTGACGATTTTTCCCAGTCGCGAGGACGAGTGGGCGGGAACGATTTTATCAATGGCGTCCGAGCGGGCCATGAGTTGATCTCCGAATTATTGTTGTAGAAGGAACTGCGAGATGTAAGACATCATATGACTAGGTGTATTGCAATGTCATTCGACGCTTTTTCTCCTCGCAGCTAAAAAGATGTAACGAGCAGCCCACATAGTGGGACGGAAAGCCTTAGCTCGCATCTTCTATGGCATTTGGCTAGCAAAGTAGGTTGCTTGATCCGGCGCGATCATGCGTCGCTTTGTAGAATGGAAGCGATGCGATGGCTGCTAGTCATCGGACGACTAGGGCGCTGAACCTATGGGCAGTACCGAGGCGGGCCTCAATGCACCGCCTGAGTCACCGCATCGATCAATGCCTGCAGGTCGATCGGCTTACGCAGGTGCTGGGTGAAGCCTGCAGCCTTGGCCTTTTCCACGTCGCGCAGGGTGCCGTAACCGGTCAGGGCGATGCTTGGGGTGGTGGCGTTGGTGTCGCCGTGGCGTATCTCGTTCATCATCTTGTGGCCGTCGATGCCCGGCATGCCGACGTCGGAGATGATGATGTCGAAGCGCGTCGCCTCGGCCAATTCGATGCCTTGGGCACCGCCATCGGCGGTGGTGACCGTGGCGCCTTCGCTTTCCAGCAGTTCGCACATGGTGTCGAGAATGTCGGGCGAGTCATCCACCAGGAGGATGTTGATACCCACCAGCCCACCCATTTCGGCATCTGCCAGCTGGCTGAGCTCCAGTTCGGTCTGCATGTGGATTGGCAGCCAGACGCTGAAGCGCGCGCCCCGGCCAATGCCTTCGGAGTGGGCTTCGATGCGCCCGTTGTGGGCTTCGACCAGTTGCTTGACCAGCGCCAGCCCGATTCCCAGGCCATGCTTGGAGCGCTGCGCGTGCTGCATATCGGCCTGGCCGAACATGTCGAACACCTTGGGAAGGAACTCTTCGGCGATTCCCATGCCGGTGTCGATCACATCCAGGCGGGCCTGATCGCCTTCGCGCTCGAGTTGCAGGCAGATGCGATCGCCGCCCTTGGTGAACTTCCAGGCATTGTTCAGCAGATTCCAGATGATCTGCTCCAGGCGCGTCGGGTCTGCGTGGATATACACCGGCTCCTCGGGTATGACGCTTTCGAAGGTGACGCCTTCGCCCTCTGCCAGCGGCAGGAATACCGATTCGATGCCTTTGAGCAATTCCTGATAGTGCAACGTGGTGAAGTTCAGCTTGAGCTTGCCGGTGCGCATGCGCGAGACGTCCATCAGGTCGTCGATGATCCGCGACTGGCTGCGCACCGCGCTTTGTATCGACTGCGTGGCTTTGGACAGGCTACTAGCGTTCTTGACGACCTGCGAACGGGCAATAAGATCGGTGTTGAGCTGGATCAGGTTGAGCGGATGCTTCAGCTCGTGGGAAAGCACGGCGAAGAATTCGTCCTTCTGCAGGCTCGCGGCCTGGATACTTTCCAATTCGCTGGTGCGCAGGTTGTTGATCCGCTGCTGTTCGGTGAGGTCGCGGCCAATCTTGGCGAACCCCATCACATCGCCGTTATTGTCGACCAGCGGATTGACCAGGCCGCTGCAGAAGAACTGCGAGCCATCCTTGCGCATGTGCCAGCGCTCGTCGGCGGCCTGGCCCTGCTCCAGTGCACGCTTGCGCTCGGCCTCGGGGATGCCGACCTCACGGTCCGCTGCGGTGTAGATGAGGTCGATGCATTGGCCAATCACTTCCTGTTTGCTGTAGCCGAAAATGGATTCGGCGCCAGGATTCCAGGCGGTGAGCTTGCCTTGCAGGTCCGTGGTCATGATGGCGTAGCCGCGCATGCTCTGTGCCAGCAGTTTCATATGGGCTTCGCCAGCACGCGCGCGCTCCTCGGCGTTGCGTCGGGCAGTGATGTCGATGAAGGTCAGCACCGCGCCCTGGATGCGATCGTCGGTGGTGCGGTAGGGCAGAAAGCGCGCCATGTACCACTTGTCTTCGTGGCTCCTGACCTCGCGCTCGACCAGCTGCAGCTCGCCGAAGGCTTCGGAGGCGTCGCTGTACAGGGTTGGGTAATCGAGACGGTGGGTGATGTCGAGCAGCGAGCGGCCGGCATCGCTGCCGATCACGTTGAAGATGTCCTGGGCGCGCGGGGTGAACCACTTGATGCGCATGTGGCGGTCGACGAACAGCGTGGCGATATCGGTGGACGAGATCAGATTCTGCAGGTCGTCGTTGATCTTGCTGGTTTCGTCGACCTTGCTCTTGAGCTCGGCGTTGACTGTGATCAGCTCTTCATTGATCGACTGCAACTCCTCCTTGCTGGTTTCCAGATCTTCACTGGCCGAGCGCAGCTCTTCGTTGATGGCCTGCAGTTCTTCGTTGGATGCGCGCAGCTCCTCGTTGGAGGTCTCCGAGTGCTCGATGGTCAGCTGCAGCTGCTCCTTGGTCTGTTGCAGCTCGACTTGAAGCTGCGTCAGCTCGCTGTCGTTGGCGTCCCCTTGTGATGTCGCGGCGCGCTTATCGGAGGGATCCTCGATTTCATCGAAAAGCACCAGCAGGTAGTCGGCGCCAGCTTCATCGTCGCGGAACGGGCGTACCGTCATATCGATGAAAAAGTGGCGACCCTCGCGCTCCAGGCTGATGCGCCTGGCCTCGATGCACTTGCCGGTTTGCACGGCCTGATACAGCGCGCTACGCAGTGCCAGCCGCAGCTCGGGCTGCACCAGGGTCGCCAGGTTGAGCGAGGGTTCACCGCTGACGTAGCGCAAGAAGCGGCCAGCACGGTCGGACATGTGGACGATTTCCGACTCATGATTGACGATCACGCTGGGCGGCGCGTATTGCTCCAGTGCGCGCTGATGAGCGTAGGCGAAGGAGAATTTGCTGCGACGGGCCATCGCCGCGCCGGAATCGCGAGTGGGCGAGGCGGTGGAAAAGTTCTGTAACGAGGGCATCGGCACGCGTCGCTGGTTGCCGATATCCCGGGCGCGGTAAATACGGTTTTTCTTGTCCACGGGGGCGAACAGATGCGAGCAGATGTCCGCCGTCTCGGAGTTACCGAGAAACAGATAACCGCCAGGGTTGAGGGCGAAGTGGAACATGCGCAGCACTTCGCTCTGGATGTCCCGGTCAAGGTAGATCAGCAGGTTGCGGCACGAAATCAGATCCAGCCGCGAGAAGGGTGGGTCGCGCAGGATGTTGTGGCGAGCGAACAGGATCCGCTCGCGCAGCTCTTTGCGCAGGCGATAACGGTTCTGTTCCTTGGTGAAGTACTGCTGCAGCCGGTTTGGTGGCACGTCCGTGACGATCGCTTCGGGATAGACGCTGGCGCGGGCGATTTCCAGCGCCTGGTCGTCGATGTCGGTGGCGAAGACCTGCACATCGGCGCGCAGGCCGTTGCGTTCGACGTACTCGGTAAACAGCATGCCCAACGAGTAGGCCTCCTCGCCGGTGGAGCAGGCGGCGGACCAGATACGCAGCGCGTCGCTTTCGCCGAGCAAGGCCTTTTCCTCGAACAGCTGCGGGATGATGTCACGCTCCAGCGCTTCGAAGGCCTCCTGGTCGCGAAAGAAGTTGGTGACGCCGATCAGCATGTCGGCCAGCAGCGCCGGGGTTTCCTCTGGCCGGTCGTTCAGCAGTTGGGCATAGCCGGCCATGTCGTGGACGGCATTGACCTGCAGGCGTCGCTCGATCCGCCGCAACACGGTGGCTTGCTTGTAGTGGCGGAAATCATGGCCAGTGCGGCTGCGCAGCAGGCCAAGGATGTCGCGCAGGGCCGCTTCGCTTGCTTGGGTCGGCGTGTGCGTTGAGGCTTGTTCGGCTGCAGCCGGGGACTCGATCGGCGGCACCATCGTCTGCATGTTGCGGCTCAATTCCATCAGCCGCTGGGGCATCTCCAGCACCGGCAGCACGATATCGACCATGCCGGTTTCAATGGCGCTGCGCGGCATGGAGTCGTATTCGGCATCGTCGGGAGACTGCGCCATGGTCACGCCGCCCTGTTCCTTGATGCGGGACAGGCCGACCGAACCATCCGCGCCGGTGCCGGACAATACGATGCCGATAGCGTGGGTGTGATGGACGTCGGCCAGCGCTCGAAAGAACAGGTCGATGGCGACCTGCACGCCGCGTTCGCGAGTGGGCTTGGTCAGCCGCAGATAGCCGTCATTCATCGACAGGTCGAGGGCCGGCGGGATCACATAGATCCGGTTGCGCTCGATGGGCACCGGTTGCGTCACCTGAATCACCGGCATGCGTGTCTTGTTTTGCAGGATGCTGTCGGCGTTGCTTTCATGCGTCGGCGAGAGATGCATGATCACCACAAACGCCATACCACTGTCGCTGGGCATCTGTTCGAACAGGCTCATGAGAGCCTTGAGGCCACCGGCTGAGGCACCGATACCGACCACGGGAAAATCCAGGGTGCTGCGAGCCACGCTCAGGTTCTTCGGGGTCGATGGTTCATTGGGGTTACTCATCGGTTCCTCTGTGTGACGATCCATTGACGGCAGGGCGCCTGTGTTAAGGACAGTGGTGCGGCGAAATATGTCCCTTTTTCGCCACGAACCGCAGGATGATAAAGCTTCGTCACGGCGATTTCTTCTGCGGGCAGCCGGCAGGGGGGAAGTCACTTATTGCAATCTATGGATTACGCCTTCGGAACCTCGGATTACGCCTTCTGCTAATCCAGCCTCCGTTGACGGGGCATGGCGGATCGGCGAATCGCTTTCCGTAGGCTGGAATGCCCCAAGCGCTTCTATCGCTTCAACATTCGATGATGTTGACGGCCAGCCCGCCGCGCGCGGTTTCCTTGTACTTGCTCTTCATGTCGGCGCCGGTCTGGCGCATGGTGCGGATGACCTTGTCCAGCGAGATGAAGTGGCTGCCGTCGCCGCGCAGGGCCATGCGGGCGGCGTTGATGGCCTTCACCGAGCCCATGGCATTGCGCTCGATGCAGGGCACTTGCACCAGCCCGCCGACCGGATCGCAGGTCAGGCCGAGGTTGTGTTCCATGCCGATTTCAGCGGCGTTTTCCACCTGCTGCGGCGTGCCGCCCAGCACCTCGCACAGCGCGCCTGCGCCCATGGAGCAGGCGACGCCCACTTCACCCTGGCAACCCACTTCGGCGCCTGAGATCGAGGCGTTCTCCTTGTAGAGAATGCCGATGGCCGCCGCCGTGAGCAGAAAACGCACCACGCCGTCTTCGTCGGCGCCGGGCACGAAGCGCACGTAATAGTGCAGCAGCGCCGGGATGATTCCGGCGGCGCCGTTGGTCGGTGCGGTCACCACCCGGCCGCCGGCAGCGTTTTCCTCGTTGACGGCCAGGGCGTACAGATCGACCCAGTCGAGCACGTTGAGGCTGTCGCGCAGGTTGGCTTCTGGGTTTTCGCTGAGCTGGCGATACAACCGGGCGGCGCGGCGCTCGACCTTGAGCCCGCCGGGCAGGATGCCTTCGGTGCGGCAGCCGGCGCTCACGCAGTCCTGCATGATCTGCCATATTTGCAGCAGCCGTGCGCGGGTTTCCGCTTCCGGGCGCCAGGCCGCTTCGTTGGCCAGCATCAGTTGGCTGATCGACAGCCCGTGTTGGTCGCACAGCGCCAGCAACTCGCGGGCGGTGCGGAAGGGGTAGGGCAGGGGCGTGCGGTCTTCGACGATGCGGTCGGTGCCGGCCGCCTCTTCGTCGACCACGAAACCGCCGCCCACCGAGTAATACTCGCGGCTGCGGATCTGCAGGCCGGCGGCGTCGAAGGCGCGAAACACCATGCCGTTGGGGTGAAAATCCAACGGCTTGCGAATCATCGCCAAATGGTCCTTCTCGACGAAGCGGATTGGCTTTTCACCCAGCAGCCGCAGGGTGCCGTTTTTGCGAATCGCCGCCAGACGTTCCGGGATGCGGGTGGTGTCGACCTGTTCCGGCTGCTCGCCTTCGAGGCCTAGGATCACTGCTTTGTCGCTGCCGTGGCCTTTGCCGGTTGCGCCGAGCGAGCCATACAGCTCGACCCGCACGCGCTCGGTCGCATCCAGCAGGCCGTCCTGCTTCAGGCCCGCGGCGAACCGTGCCGCCGCGCTCATGGGGCCGACGGTGTGTGAGCTGGAGGGACCGATGCCGATCTTGAACAGATCAAAGGTACTCAGGGACATGAAGAATGCTCGGCTAGAAGAACGACAGCCCCAGGGACCAAAAGGTACCTGGGGCTGTTATCAGCTTAGACGCTGATTCACTGAGGAACGCTGGCGAGCGCTTCCTGGGTTTTGCGTTCGGCGAAGTAGGTGTTGGTCAGCTTGACAACCACAGGGCTCAGCAGCAGCAGCGAGATCAGGTTCGGGATCGCCATCAGGCCGTTGAGGGTGTCAGCGACCAGCCAGGCGAAGTCCAGCTGCGCCACTGCTCCGAAGGGCACGGCAAGCACCCAAACCACCCGGAACGGCCATATAGCCTTGGTGCCCACCAGGAACTCCCAGCATTTTTCGCCGAAATAGCTCCAGCCGAGAATGGTAGTAAAGGCAAAGACCACCAACGCAATGGTCAGAATGGCGCCGCCGAAGCCGGGCATCGCCGATTCGAAGGCGGCCGCCGACAATGCCGCGCCGCTCTCGCCGCTGGTCCAGACGCCGGAGCAGATGATCGCCAGGCCGGTCATCGAGCAGATGATGATGGTGTCGATGAACGTGCCCAACATGCCGATCAGGCCGGAGCGAACCGGGCATTTGCTGGTGCCTGCGGCCTGGGCGATGCCGGCAGTGCCGAGGCCTGCTTCGTTGGAAAAGATGCCGCGTGCCACGCCGAAACGAATCGCCGCAATCACCGCCGCGCCGGCAAAGCCGCCGGTTGCTGCGACCGGGTTGAAGGCGGATTCGAAGATCAGCGCGAACGCGCCAGGAATGGCTTCGAAGTTGACCGCCAACACCACCAGTGCGGCGATGATGTAGGCCACGCACATGAACGGCACCAGCGACGCGGCGACCTTGCCGATGCGCTTGATGCCGCCGAGGATCACCATGCCGACGATGGCCATCGAGACCACGCCAGTGATCCACATCGGTACGCCGAAGGTCGTCTCCATGGCATGGGCCATGCTGTTGACCTGCACCATGTTGCCAATGCCGAAACCGGCCAGGCCGCCGAAGATGGCGAAGGCGCCGCCGAGCCACAGCCACTTCTTGCCCAGGCCGTTCTTGATCGCATACATCGGGCCGCCAACGTGCTCGCCGCGGTCGTCCTTCTCGCGGTAATGCACGGCCAGTACAACCTCGCAGTACTTGGTCGCCATGCCCACCAGCGCGGTGCACCACATCCAGAACAGCGCACCCGGCCCGCCGAGGAAGATGGCGGTCGCCACACCAGCGATGTTGCCGGTACCGACGGTGGCCGCCAGGCAGGTCATCAGCGCCTGGAACGGGCTGATTTCACCCTCGGCGCCGGGCTCGTTCTTGCGCCCCTGCCACATCAGCCGAAAGCCGCGTGGAATGGTGCGCCAAGGCATGAACTTGAGGCTGATCATCAGGAACAGCCCGGTGCCTAAGACCAGCACCAGAGTCGGCGGACCCCATACCAGCGCGTTGATTTTATTGACCAGATCATTGAGGAATTGCATGTCGACTCCGTTTGTTCTTGTGGTTTACGGCGTGTCGGGGTGCGGCGAGGCACTTGTCCGGATTTCTGACTGGCCTGAGCTATGTTCTTTAGCGAAACGACCAGGCCATTCGGACTCCATGTGTGACAACGACGCAAGCGGGATGCCAGCTTTTATGGAATTCGTTGTAAATCAGTAAGTTAAAAATAAGTAGAAACTGAGCGTTGATGCTCTTTGTATTACATTCGATACAGCTGTATCGCGTAGCGCGAGATTGGTTGAGAAAAGCCGCCTGTATTGGTTTAGGTACGGCGTATCGATAGAAGTACAGGTGGGTGATGATCGCTGAGGCGAATGTGCACAGGCCGAGCGAAAGCGCTGTTCCCAAAGGTTACGTTAACGGCAGCTCAGCTTGATGTCTGGGCTCGAAAGGCCAGCGCTTGTAGAGTGCGCTCCGCGCACCGATCGGGACTGAGGGAAGGATCTAGGGGCAAGCGAACGCACTACTTTGCGGTGCGCGGAGCGCACCCTACGGAGAGTGGTGTGCTTGCAAATCCTAGCCGCCGATACCGTACTTGCGCAGGCGCATGGCGATGGCGCTGTGCGAGCTTTTCAGCCGCGCCGCCAGCAGCCGGGTAGAGGGATAGCTCGTGTAGAGCTTTTCCAGGATCGAGCGTTCGAAGGCGTCCATGGCTTCGCTGAGGCTGGAGATTTCATCGTCCTGGCAGGCCAGCTTGGTGCGGGCGATATCCAGGTCGTCGAGGCCGATCATGCCGCTGTCGGACATCGCCGCGGCGCGGAAAATGATGTTCTGCAACTGTCGCACGTTGCCGGGCCAGGGGTTGCCGAGCAACACCGGGTAAGTCGAGGGCGCAAGCCTGCATGGCGGGCGCTGGATCTGAGTGCAGGCCTGCAGCAGGAAGTGCCGGGCCAGCAACAGGATGTCTTCGCCGCGCTCGCGCAACGGTGGGACGTTCAGGTTGAGGACGTTGAGCCGGTAGAAGAGATCCTCGCGGAACGTTTCCTCACCAACCAGCTGTTCCAGGTCGCGGTGAGTGGCGCTGAGGATGCGCACATCGACGCGAATTTCGCGTTCACCGCCGATACGCCGGAAGCTGCCCTCGCTGAGAAAGTGCATCAGCTTGGCCTGCAGGTAAGGCGACATCTCGGCGATCTCGTCGAGAAAAACCGTGCCGCCATTGGCCAGCTCCAATAGACCGGGCTTGCCGCTGCGCTGAGCCGCGTTCGCGGCGCCTGGCGCATAGCCGAACAGTTCGCCGTCGGCCTGGTTCTCCGCCACGGCCGCGCAGCTGAGCGTGAGAAAGGGCGCGTTGCTGCGTGGGCTGGCGGCGTGGCAGGCGCGGGCGATCAATTCCTTGCCGGTACCGGTTTCGCCCTGGATCAGCAAGGGCGCATCGAGTGCCGCGACGCGCTTGCCGCGGGCCTTGATTGTGCGGATCGCTGGCGAGTCGCCGAGCAGCGCATCGAAGCTTTCCGCATGGTGCGGGTGCAGCGCGGCCAGGCGTTCCCCGAGACGGCTGGGTGCGTAGAGCGTGAGCAGGGCGCCGGCCGCCGGCTGAGTGCCGTCTGCCATGAGTGTTTCGGCGATCGGCATCACGTCGATCAGCAGGGATTGGCCATTGAAGATGATTTCGCGCATCGGCAGGCGAAAGCCCTGCTCGAGCATCGCGGCCTGCAGCTCCGGGGCTTCGAACAGCTCGCCGACGAATTGGCCTTCGGGGTCGAGCCCGACCAGGCTGATCAGCGCCGGGTTGGCCATGAGTATCTTGCCGTCGCCATCGACCGCCATCAGCGGGTCCGGCATGGCGTGCAGCAGCGCGTCGAGCTGCAGGCGGCGCTGCTGACCGGGCAGCATGCCAACCACCTGGATGTCCTGCACGCCCCGTACGCCGCGCAGCGCCTGGCGCAGCTCGTCGAGCACGTGCGCATCGATCGCCGGCGCGTCTATATAGACGTTGGGCGGCACCATCTCCACGGCGTCGAGGTTCAGGTTGCGCGCCACCAGTAGGGCGAGCACCTCTTGGGTGATGCCGATGCGGTCGATGAAGGTAACGTGGATGCGCATGCTGTTCGGGCCTCGGTCGAGGCCCGAAGTATGCCTGCTTGCCGAGCTGAAGGCATCGCCGGCGCGGCGCCGTTATCGGCTCGGTCCGCCCCAGGGTTTGGCTTCCAGGCTGTTGTGCACCGCGGTGGCTGCCTGGGCGGCCTGGCCGATGGCGACGCTCATCTGTTTCAGGCCCATGGTCACATCGCCGATGGCATAGAGTCCGCGCATCGAGGTTTGCAGATGATCGTCGACCCGCACGCCGCCGCACTCGTCGCAATCCACGCCCAATTGCAGGGCGAGATCAGAACGAAAACGCGCGCCAAGGCTGGGGTAGATGATGTCGAAATGGTGGACGTCACCGTTGCAGGTGATCAGCTCGATGCCGGTCTCGCAAGGGCGCAGGGCCTCGACGCGATCGCTGATCAGGCGGATGTCGTAATGCTCGGCCAGGGCGATGGCCTGATCGCAGGCATCCTGCTCGCCATGCACCACGACGGTGACGCGATCGCTGAAGGTGCGCAGGAACACCGCGTGGCCGATGGCGCACTCTGCTTCACCATAGACCGCGACGTTGTCCCCCTTTACCTCGTAGCCGTCGCAGATGGCGCATAGCCGCACTTTGCCTTCGGCGATGGCCTGCTCGACGTTGGGCATATCCGGCAGCGTGTCCTCGATGCCAGTGGCAAGAATGATGCGCCGGGCCACGCAACTTTGATCGCCATAGCGCACGCTGAAACCCTCCGCATGCGGCTCGATGTGCTCGACCCGGCCGTGTTCGAGCCTGGCGCCGTAACCGCTGGCCTGCTCGCGCAGCCTTACCAGCAGATCATTGCCGTTGATGCCCGGTGGAAAGCCCGGGTAGTTGTGCGATCGCGGGATCCATGAGGCGCGGCTGGAACCGGCATCGACCACCAGGCAGCTGCGCCGGAAGCGCGCCAGGTAAAGCGCTGCGGTCAGTCCACCCGGGCCGCCACCAATGATCAGGCAGTCGACAATCGTGGGTTGCGGGTTCGGCGAGCGTTGGTTCATGGCATTGGCCGTTGGCTTTCTGTTGGCCAGTAGAAGTGCTTGGCGGTGTGAAAGTTCGGTCAGTCCGATAAATGCAATATGCCGTTTTGAGAGCTGGTTGGACTTCCTGCGCTTGTGTCATGTGCGCCTATGCCGAAAACTCCCACCTTTCGTGAAATACCGCTCTAGCATCGGTGTTTCACGATCCTCATTCCAATAAAGGCCAGCCGCCGGCGCTCCGTTGCCGTGATGAGCGGGCCATTCACGTTGAAATGGACCGACCGCGCGTGTTGGGTCCGATCACGATCGATAAAACCACTCGAACGGTGCTTACGAGGCGCCGAGGTCGAGCTTTTCCTATTTGGGGGACAAATGTTCAAGTCTTGTGTCGCTGCGCTGGTCGTAGCCCTGTATTGGTTGAGTGCCCCGGCTACAGCGGCTGAAGGGGAACCCTTCGTCATCAAGTTCGCTCACGTGGTGGCCGATGACACGCCCAAGGGCAAGGGGGCGTTGCTGTTCCAGAAGCTGGCCCACGAGCGCCTGGCCGGCAAGGTGAAGGTCGAGGTGTATCCGAACTCGACGCTGGTCGGCGATGCCGACGAAATGCAGGCGCTGCTGAACAACGAAGTTCAGATCCTTGCGCCTTCGCTGTCCAAATTCGGCCAGTACACGAAGAAGCTGCAGGTATTCGATCTGCCGTTCCTGTTCGACGATCAGGCGGCGGTTCAGCGGTTCCAGCAGCGCGAGATGAGCCGTGAATTGTTGCGCTCGATGGCCGGCTCCGGCATCTATGGCCTGGCGTACTGGAACAACGGCTTGAAGCAGTTTTCCTCCACCCAGGCCCTGCGCCTGCCCGAAGATGCCAGCGGGCTCGCCTTCCGCATACAGCCATCGGCGGTGCTGGAAGCGCAGTTCAACGCGGTTGGGGCCAAGCCGGTGGTACTGCCCTTCGCCGACGTATACAAGTCGCTGCAAAGTGGTGTGGTGCAGGGCGCGGAAAACCCCTGGTCCAACATCGCCAGCCAGAACATGCACAAGGTTCAACCGTTCATCACCGAGAGCAATCACGGTGTGCTCAATTACATGCTGGTGACCAGTTCTAAGTTCTGGATGAGCATGCCATTCGCGGTGCGCTCAGAGCTCGAAGGCATCATCCTCGAAGTGACCCAGGCGGTGAATCGCGAAGCGGCGGCGCTTAACCAGCGCGACCGTGATCGGATCCTCGCGAGCGGCAGCAGCAAGCTGATTACCCTCACGCCCGAGCAGCGCCAGGCCTGGCGCGAGAAGATGATGCCGGTGTGGCAGTCCTATGAAGCGGAGATTGGCGCCGACGTCATCCGTGCGGCGCTGACGGTGAATCGCAAACACTAAGGCTGTTCCGTCCGTCGCCGTCGCGACGGACCTCACGACATCCGCTCGCCGGCATAGCACGTCGGCGAGCTCGGCGCACCGCGGCGCTCCAACTCTTCCTCCAGCCATTCTGCCAACACCCGCGCATTGTTCTGCTGCTCGTCGCGAGCGGCGTAAAGCAGCGTCAGCGGGCCCTTCATGGCGATGTCCAGCAACGGCCACCAGTGCTCTGGGTGGGCGGCCAGCTCTTGGCGATAACGCTCATGAAAGGCATCGAAGCCCAACCCATCATGCTTGAACGCTTGGCGCAGCGCCGCCGAGGGCGCCAGTTCCCGCAGCCAGTTGTCCAGCGCCAGGTCTTCCTTGCGCAGGTTTCGTGGCCAGAGGCGGTCGACCAAAACGCGGTATCCATCGCGGGTTTCGCAGGCCTCATAGGCGCGTTTGCAAAGAATCATCGCCTGCCTCCTAAGGTTTCGGAACTAAATCGGATTAGGGTTAAAAATACTTATATACAGGTAGTAAATACCCTTAAAGGCAAGGTTTATATAACCCGTTATATTGCATCTTATTGATTAATAAAGATTAAAAAGCGGCACGCTTCGTGACTAAGAGTAAGGGAAACATAACGCGTATAAGGAGCATCACATGAAGAATCTAGTCGCTTTGGTTGCCGGTGCAATGTTACTGACCAGTACGCTGGCGGGTGCCGATGAGGTCGTGGAGGCTCGCCAGGATCGAGTCGTGGGCGGCGGGTTTGGAGGGCTCAGTGGTTTCATGCTGGGCGCGGCAGCCGGACCGATCGGCGCATTGATTGGCGGCGGGCTGGGTTATCTCGTTGGTCAAGGGGCGCAGCAGGCGGCCGGTCTCGATCAGACGCTCTACATAATCGAGGCCGAAGATGGCAGCCAGTCCCAGGTGCGGAGCTCGGCGAACGGCTTCGTTGTCGGGCAGCAAGTCGAGCGTGATGGCGCCAAGCTGACGGCGCTGAATCGCTGAGTACGGGCGGCTATCTTCGATGCCGTAAGCGACTACAGCGAAGCGGAGACAGATCCTAAACTGGCCGGCAGGAACCGAAGGAGCCGCGATGAGCTATTCCCTGTTGCATGTGATTCACCTGCTGGCGGCCATTTTCTTCATCGGCGCGCTATTCGTTGAGGTGCTGGTGCTTCATCAGGTTCGCCAGCAGATCGAGCCGAATCTGATGCAGAGCGTTGATAAGGCCGTCGGTGCGCGCCTGAGAGTGGTGCTGCACTGGGTCGTGCTGTTCGTCTATGGCGCCGGCATCGGTCTGGCCTGGCATCACCGTCATGCACTGGCTAATCCTTTTGCGAGCAGTTTCGCAACCTTGCTCTCGTTGAAAATCCTGCTGGCGATCGGTGTGTTCTTCACCTTCGGTATGGTCGCCATGCTGTTGCGCAGCGGACGCATGACGCCAGCGCGTTATCGGCGCATCCAATGGGCGATCTTCCTGCAGATGATCGGCATCGTGTTGCTGGCCAAGGCGATGTTTTACCTGCATTGGTAATCCACCGGGTTACGCCTTTGGATCGTCGGATTACCCTACAGCATGGCGAATTCGCTACCGGATAGACCGTAGGGTGGGCTTTAGCCCACCATTTTGCTATTCCGAGCTACCGGAGCCCGCGATGTTCGCCTTCGGATCGTCGGATTACGCCTTCGGCTAATCCAACCTACGTTGACTGGACATCGCAGGTGCTTTGTAGATGAATCGCCGAAGGCGCTTCCGTCGTTTACCGCGAACGACGATGTCGCGTTAGCAGGTTCGTGGCAGACGAAGAATGACTTTGATCAACGGCGCATATGCTTCGCGTGCCGTTGATTGGCGCCAATTCAGCCGCTGTACCTTCGTTGCCTTCCCGGCTGCTGCGTCTAAGGTGGATGCTTCACATCCGGATCGGCAGAGGTACCGCATGAACTTCGCCTATAGCCCGCGCGTGGAGACGCTGCGCCAGCAACTTCTCGCCTTCATGGATCAGTACATCGTGCCGCGTATCGGTGCCCGGCACGATGAGGTCGCGGCGGGGCAGTATCCGGTGTCCTTCATGGAAGACTTGAAGGCGCTGGCGCGCTCGGAAGGTTTGTGGAATCTGTTTCTTCCGTCACTTGGCGCGGACGAGCCGGGCATGGGCCTGAGCAACCTCGAATACGCGCCGCTGGCGGAAATCATGGGGCGCGTGCAGTGGGCCTCGGAAGTGTTCAATTGCAACGCGCCGGACACCGGCAACATGGAGCTGCTGCACCTGTTCGCCAGTCCTGAGCAGCGTGAGCGCTGGCTCAAGCCCCTGCTCGAAGGCCAGATCCGTTCGGCCTTCGCCATGACCGAGCCGGACGTGCCATCGTCGGATGCCACCAACATCCAGACGCTGATCCGCCGCGATGGCGACGACTACGTCATCAATGGCCGCAAGTGGTTCATCACCAATGCCTCGCATCCCAACTGCAAGCTGTTGATCGTGATGGGCAAGACCGATCCCGACGCCGAAGCCCATCACCAGCAAAGCATGATCCTGGTGCCGTTCGACACGCCCGGCGTCGAGCTGGTGCGCAACATTCCGGTGATGAATCACATCGCCCCCGAGGGCCACAGCGAGCTGCTGTTAAGAAACGTTCGGGTGCCGGCGCGCAACCTGCTGGGCAAAGAGGGCGACGGCTTCATGATGGCCCAGGCGCGCCTCGGGCCGGGTCGCATCCACCACTGCATGCGATCGATCGGCATGGCCGAGCTGGCGCTGGAGCTAATGGTCGAGCGCGCTCAGGAGCGCAAGGCCTTCGGCAAATATCTGCAGCAGTATTCCAACGTCGGCGACTGGATCGCCGAGTCGCGCATCGAGATCGAACAGGCGCGGCTGCTGGTTCTGAAGACCGCCTGGATGATCGACGAAGTGGGCGCCAAGGCGGCTCGCAAGGAGATTTCCATGATCAAGGCGCTGGTGCCGCGCATGCACATTCGCGTCGTCGATCGCGCCATCCAGGTCTACGGCGCCATGGGCCTGACCCCGGATACCCCGCTGGCCGACATGTGGACGGGTGGCCGCGCGCTGCGCTTCGCCGACGGCCCGGATCAGGTGCACTTGCGCAGCATCGCGAAGATGGAGATCAAGGCCAGCGAAGCCACCCGAGGCGCCACCGCCGCCTATCTCACGCCGCCTGGCCGAGCTTGAACGGGTCCGTTTAGGGGAACGCAGCCTCGTCTAGCGCGAGGCCTCCGCCGGAGCCTGCACGGCATGGATGCTAGTCAAGATCGCTGAGGTTCGAGGGGCAACAGAGGGCACTGGACGCTTCGTTGACATGGCTCAAGAAATCAGTCGTCAGCGGTAAGGTTGATCGCGGTCAAGGGTAGGCCTGGGCTGCGTCACTACCATGCTTCCTACATTCCTTGCTGGAAGTGGAACAGTGCTCATGAAGCCCCAACGCAGTACGTCCGTTATCGCCGGCAATTGGGGGGCGTACCTGCTGATCGCAGTGTTCCTCATGGTCTGCAGCCTCACGCTGCAAGCCAAAGAGTACGAAGCCGAGCAACAACGCATCGAGCTGTTCTTCCCGAACGTAACCCAGATATCCGAGCCCGAAGGCGAGTATCAGGTGCGCACCCTCACCGATGGCGCCGGCACCGTCTACGGTTATGCCTTTCAGAGCGTCAACGTCACCGACATTCCGGCCTATTCCGGCAAGCCGCTGAACATGCAGGTGCTGCTCGATCGTGAGGGCCTCATCGTCGATGCCTACGTTCTGGAGCACCACGAGCCCATCCTGCTGATCGGCATTCCCGAGCAGAAGCTGCATGATTTCACCGCGAAATACGCCGGCATCAAGGCCGATCAGCGTGTGGTGGTGGGGCGTTCCAGCGACAAGAGCGCAGTGACCGTCGATGCCGTGACGGGCGCAACCGTGACGGTGATGGTGGTCAACGAAATCGTCATGCGCTCCGCCCATGAAGTGGCGGCGTCTCTCGGTCTGGTCAAGAGCAACCTCGACGCCAGGCAGAAGCCGGCCATCGTCCGCGAAGACGTTTACCAGCCCGCCACCTGGGCGGAGCTGACCGGCAACGGCGCGATTCGTCGGTTGCATCTGACCCATGGCGATATCAATCAGGCGTTCAAAGGCACCAAGGCCGAAGGCATCGACGAGGCGCCCGCCGAGGAAGTCGACGATACATTCATCGACCTCTACGCCCTCCACCTGAACCCGCCGACCATCGGCCGCAACCTGCTGGGCGACAATCAGTACCGCTTCCTGATGGAAGACCTCAAGCCGGGCGAACACGCCATCGCCGTGCTCGGCAGCGGCGAATACTCGTTCAAGGGCTCGGGTTACGTGCGCGGCGGCATCTTCGATCGGGTGCAGGTGCGCCAGTTCGGCAACATCCTCAGCTTCCGCGATATGGATTATCAGCGGCTCAACGACGTGTTCGCTGAAGGCATTCCGGACTTCAAGGAAATGGCAATCTTCATCCTCCGCGAAAATACTGGCTTCGATCCGGGCACGCCGTGGACGCTCGAGTTGCTGGTGCGTCGCCAGACCGGTCCGGTGGACGGCATCTTCACCAGCTTCGAGCTGCCCTATCAGATTCCCGAAGACTACATCGAGCGCCCGCAGCCGACTGCCGAGGAGCTGGCCGCCATCGAGGAAGCCAACCGGCCGATGTGGGTCAACATCTGGTACCAGAAGAGTTTCCAGATCGGCGTGATCCTGGTCGCGCTGGCGCTGCTGACGGTCATCCTGTTCATGCAGGACACCTTCGCTCGTTACCCGCACTTCCTGCGCATGCTGCGCCATGGCTATCTGATCTTCACCGTGGTGTTCATCGGCTGGTATGCCTTGGGGCAGCTGTCGGTGGTCAACGTGCTGACCTTCGTCCACGCGCTGGTGCAGGACTTCCGCTGGGAGCTGTTCCTGACCGATCCGGTGATCTTCATTCTCTGGACGTTCACCGCCGCAAGTTTGCTGCTCTGGGGGCGCGGCGTGTTCTGCGGCTGGCTGTGTCCCTTCGGCGCGCTGCAGGAGCTGATCAACGAGGCCGCGCGCAAGCTGAAGATTCCGCAGTACGACGTGCCCTTCACCGTTCACGAGCGGCTCTGGGCGATCAAGTACATCGTGCTGCTGGTGCTGTTCGGCATCTCGCTGGAATCCATGACGATGGCCGAAAAGGCCGCCGAGGTGGAGCCATTCAAAACTGCGATCACCCTCAAGTTCGACCGTCAGTGGTGGTTCGTCGCCTACGCCGTGTTCCTGCTGGTGATCAACATTTTTACCCGCAAGGTCTTCTGCCGCTACGTCTGCCCGATGGGCGCGGGGCTGGCGATCACCGGTCGCTTCCGCCTGTTCGACTGGCTCAAGCGGCGCAAGGAATGCGGCAACCCCTGCCAGCTCTGCGCCAACGAATGCGAAGTGCAGGCGATTCATCCGGATGGGCATATCAACCACAACGAATGCCACTACTGCCTGGATTGCCAGATGACCTACTTCAACGAAAACAAATGCCCACCGCTGATCGCCAAGAACAAGCGCGCTAAACGCGGCAAGAAAGCGCCGGTCGGGCCTCAGCTGATCCCCGTGCAAGTCGTGGAACCCTGAACCAGACACAACCCTTCACTTGACTGTTGGAATTACATCCCGAAAGGAGCTGACCATGAGCGACAAGGCAAAAGGTAACACCGAGGTGCTGGAAAAGAGCGGTCTGAGCCGCCGCGGCTTCCTTGGTGCGACTGCAGTGACCGGCGCGGCGGTTGCCGCCACGGCGTTCGGCGGCGCGGTGATGACCCGCGAAGCCTTCGCGGCTGCGGCGAAAGACGCAAAATCGAAGATTCATGTGGGGCCTGGCGAGCTGGATGACTACTACGGCTTCTGGAGCGGCGGCCACCAGGGCGAGGTCCGCGTGATCGGCGTACCGTCGATGCGCGAGCTGATGCGTATCCCAGTGTTCAACGTCGATTCGGCCACTGGTTGGGGCCTGACCAACGAAAGCCGCGCGATCATGGGCGAGAGCGCCAAGTACCTCAACGGTGACTGCCACCATCCGCATATCTCCATGACCGACGGCAAGTACGACGGCAAGTATCTGTTCATCAACGACAAGGCCAACAGCCGCGTGGCGCGTATCCGCCTCGATGTCATGAAGTGCGACAAGATGCTCACCGTGCCCAACGTCCAGGCGATCCACGGTCTGCGTCTGCAGAAGGTGCCGCACACCAAGTACGTGTTCGCCAACGCTGAGTTCGTGATTCCGCATCCCAATGACGGCAGCACCTTCGATATCAGCGGCGAAAACGCCTACACCATGTTCAACGTCATCGATGCCGAGAAGATGGAAATGGCCTTCCAGGTCATCGTCGATGGCAACCTGGATAACACCGATGCCGATTACACCGGGCGCTTCGCCGCTTCCACCTGCTACAACTCGGAAAAGGCGTTCGACCTGGGCGGCATGATGCGCAACGAGCGTGACTGGGTCGTGGTGTTCGACATTCCCGCCATCGAGGCGGCAATCAAGGCGGGCGACTTCATCACCCTCGGCGACTCCAAGGTGCCGGTGGTCAATGGTCGCGACGGGTCCAAACTGACCCGCTATATCCCCGTACCCAAGAACCCGCACGGCCTGAACACCTCGCCGGACGGTAAATACTTCATCGCCAACGGCAAGCTGTCGCCGACCGCCACCATCATCGCCATCGACAAGCTGCCCGAGCTGTTCGACGGCAAGCTGGCCGATCCGCGTGACGTGGTCGTAGGTGAGCCCGAGCTGGGCCTCGGCCCGCTGCATACCACCTTCGACGGACGCGGCAACGGCTACACCACGCTGTTCATCGACAGCCAAGTGGTCAAATGGAACATCGAAGAGGCGACGCGCGCCTACAAGGGTGAGAAGGTCAACTACATCAAGCAGAAGCTTGATGTGCACTACCAGCCGGGCCACATCCACGCCTCGCTGACCGAAACCAGCGAAGCGGACGGCAAGTGGCTGATCGCACTGTCGAAATTCTCCAAGGACCGTTTCCTGCCGGTCGGCCCTCTGCATCCAGAGAACGATCAGCTGATCGACATTTCCGGCGACGAGATGAAGCTGGTGCACGACGGCCCGACCTATGCAGAGCCGCACGACTGCATCCTGGTACGCCGCGATCAGATCCGTACCAAGAAGATCTGGGAGCGCAACGACCCCTTCTTCGCCCCAACGGTGGAAATGGCCAAGAAAGACGGCGTCAATCTGGACACGGAAAACAAGATCATCCGTGATGGCAACAAGGTGCGCGTCTACATGACCTCGATGGCGCCGGCGTACGGCATTACCGAGTTCACGGTGAAGCAGGGCAACGAAGTCACGGTGATCATCACCAACATCGACCAGATCGAGGACGTGTCCCACGGCTTCGTCATGACCAACCACGGCGCAAGCATGGAGATCAGCCCGCAGCAGACCTCGTCTATCACCTTCACGGCTGATAAGCCCGGTCTGCACTGGTACTACTGCAGCTGGTTCTGCCATGCGCTGCACATGGAAATGGTCGGTCGCATGCTGGTCGAACCGGCCTGAGGCAGCCCTGAACGTAGGGCGGACAAGGCGCGAAGCAGGTTCGCGCCGAGCTCGCTTTCATGGTCGCTTCAAAGCTGGCGAACCCTGATGGGTTCGCCAGTCGCATCACCCGCCTGGACGCTGAAGAAGGTAATTGGTGTGCTCGGATTTCAGGCTATTCGCTTAGGGTTTTCAGTGGCGCTTGTCGTCCACATGTTTTTTGCCGGGGCCGCGCTGGCGGAACCGCAACCCATCACCTCGCTGCCCTTGCAGGCGCTTGGGGAAAACCGCTGGACGCTGCCCGCCGGCGAATACAGCGGGCAATTTTTCATCGATCAGCCGCTGGCGTTGCACTGTGCACCCGGCGCGGTGATCGAGGCGCAGGGCAAGGCCAATGCGCTAACTATCCGCGCGCCGCATGTGACGATCGACGGCTGTGAGCTGCGCGATTGGGGGCGCGATCTGACCGACATGAACGCGGCGATCTTCATCGAGCCCAGCGCCACCGATGCGGTGATCCGTAACAACCGCCTGCAGGGGCCGGGGTTCGGTATCTGGGCCGATCGCAGCCAGAATCTGCTGATCGAAGGAAACCGGATCGAGGGCGACCTCGAACTGCGCTCCCAGGACCGTGGCAACGGTATCCATCTGTTCTCCGTTCGCGGTTCCCGCGTCGTCGGCAACCATGTCTGGAACACCCGCGACGGTATCTACATCGACAACTCCAACGGCAACCGCATCGAGCGCAACCTGTTCGAGGACCTGCGTTACGGCGTGCACTACATGTTCTCCCACGAGAACCAGGTGATCGCCAACGTCACCCGCCGCACTCGCACCGGCTACGCGCTGATGCAAAGCCGCAAGCTGACCGTGATCGGCAACCGCTCCGAACGGGACCAGAACTACGGCATCCTGATGAACTACATCACCTACTCGACCATCAAGGACAACGTCGTCAGCGACGTCGAGCGCGGCGATACCGGTGGCGACAGCATGATCAGCGGCGGCGAGGGCAAGGCGCTGTTCATCTATAACTCGCTGTTCAACACCATCGAGAACAATCACTTCCAGCGCAGCGAGCTGGGCATCCACCTGACCGCCGGCTCGGAGGACAACCGCATCGTCGGTAACGCCTTCGACGATAACCAGCAGCAGGTCAAGTACGTGGCGGTGCGCACCCAGGAATGGTCGGTGGACGGGCGCGGCAACTACTGGAGCGATTACCTGGGCTGGGACCGCGACGACGACGGTCTGGGCGATATCGCCTACGAGCCCAACGACAACGTCGACCGCCTGCTGTGGATGTACCCGCAGGTGCGGCTGCTGATGAACAGCCCCAGCATCGAAGTGCTGCGCTGGGTGCAGCGCGCATTTCCCGTGATCAAGTCGCCGGGCGTGCAAGACAGCCATCCGTTGATGGAGCCGCCTACCAGCGAACCGTTGAAGCCAGACCAGGAACCCCTTTCATGAATGCCGTTGAAATCATGGGTGTGAGCCAGCGTTACGGCAACATGACCGTGTTGCACGAGTTGAACCTGAACCTCGGCGAAGGCGAGGTGCTGGGCCTGTTCGGCCATAACGGCGCCGGCAAGACCACCAGCATGAAGCTGATCCTCGGCCTGTTGCAGGCCAGCGAAGGGCAGGTCCGGGTACTCGGCCGCGACCCAAGGACCAGCGATGTTCGTCGTCAGCTGGGATATCTTCCCGAGAACGTCACCTTTTATCCCCAACTCAGCGGCCGCGAGACGCTGCGCCACTTTGCCCGCCTGAAGAGCACACCGCTGAGTCAGGTCGACGATCTGCTCGAACAGGTCGGCCTCGCCCACGCGGCCGACCGCCGGGTGAAGACCTATTCCAAAGGCATGCGTCAGCGCCTTGGGTTGGCCCAGGCGGTACTCGGCGAGCCGCGCCTGTTGCTGCTTGATGAGCCGACAGTCGGCCTCGACCCTATCGCCACTCAGGATCTGTATCTACTGGTCGACCGCCTGCGCCAGAGCGGCACCAGTGTGATTCTCTGCTCCCACGTGCTGCCAGGCGTGGAAGCACACATCAACCGCGCGGCGATTCTCGCCAAGGGCCGGCTGCAGGCCGTTGGTAGCCTCAAGCAATTGCGCAGCGAAGCCGGCTTGCCGGTGCGCATCCGTGCCAGCGGCGTGAGCAAGAGTGAGGCGTGGCTGGAGCGCTGGAACACCGCAGGCCATTCGGCGCGGCGCCATGGCGAGGATGGCGTCGAGGTGATCGCCATCAACGGCCACAAGCTGCCGCTGCTGCGTGAACTGCTGGGCGAAAGCGAGCCGGATGACGTCGAGATCCACCAGCCGTCGCTGGAGGATCTGTATCGCTACTACATGGAGCGCGCCGGCGATGTGCAGGCGGCGGAGGGCAAGGCATGAACCAGGTCTGGAATATCGCCCGCAAGGAACTCAGCGACGGCCTGCGTAACCGCTGGTTGCTGGCCATCAGCCTGTTGTTCGCGGTACTGGCCGTGGGCATCGCCTGGCTCGGGGCCGCCGCGTCGGGGCAGGTGGGCTTCACCTCGATCCCGGCGACCATCGCCAGCCTGGCGAGCCTGGCCACTTTCCTGATGCCGCTGATCGCGCTGCTGCTGGCCTATGACGCCATCGTCGGCGAGGACGAAGGCGGCACCCTGATGCTGTTGCTGACCTATCCGTTGGGCCGCGGACAGATCCTGCTCGGCAAGTTCGTCGGTCACGGACTGATTCTCGCGCTGGCGGTGCTGATCGGCTTCGGTGGCGCCGCACTGGCCATCGCCTTGCTGGTCGAGGACATCGAATTGGGCCTGCTGCTCTGGGCATTCGGCCGCTTCATGATTTCCTCCACGCTGCTGGGCTGGGTGTTCCTTGCCATGGCTTACGTGCTCAGCGGCAAGGTCAACGAGAAATCCAGTGCCGCTGGGCTGGCGCTGGGCATCTGGTTCCTGTTCGTGCTGGTGTTCGACCTGGTGCTGCTGGCGCTGCTGGTACTCAGCGAGGGCAAGTTCAGTCCGGAATTGCTGCCCTGGCTGTTACTGCTCAACCCCACCGACATCTATCGGCTGATCAACCTGGCCGGCTTCGAAGGCGGCAGCGCCATGGGCGTGCTGTCGCTGGGCAGCGAACTGCCGGTGCCCGGTGCGGTGCTCTGGCTGTGCCTGCTGGCCTGGGCCGGGGCGTCGCTGCTGCTGGCCTATGGCATCTTCCGCCGTCGGCTGGCCTGATTTCTTCGTTAAAGGAACTGCAATGATGAATGCGTTATACGTACAGGCTTCTCGAGCGCTGGTTGCCATCTTGCTGCTGGGGTTGGCCGGCTGTAATGAATCCGAGCAGGTGGAGCAGGTGCTGGAGCCGGTCGCTTTCCATGCCAACGATGAGTGCCATGTCTGCGGCATGATCATCACCGATTTCCCCGGCCCCAAGGGGCAGGCGGTCGAGAAGGGCGGCGTACGAAAGTTCTGCTCCACGGCGGAAATGCTTGGCTGGTGGCTGCAGCCGGAAAACCGCGTGCTGAACGCCAAGCTGTACGTTCACGACATGGGTCGCAGTACGTGGGAGCAGCCTAACGACGAATACCTGATCGATGCCACCAGCGCCTATTACGTGGCCGGAACCGGCCTCAAAGGTGCAATGGGTGCGGTGCTGGCTACGTTCGCCGAGGAGGCCGCCGCACAGAAGCTGGCTTCCGAACAGGGCGGGCGGGTACTGCGCTTCGAGGAAATCGATCAGTCGGTGCTTCAACAATCGTCGGGTATGCAGCATGGCATGGCCGATGACCACAACGCTCACAGCGGTCACCAGACCGGACACTAATGAGGTAACGAAAATGATGGGTATCAGTATTTGGCAGCTTCTGATCGTGTTGCTGATCGTGGTGATGTTGTTTGGCACCAAGCGCCTGCGTGGCCTCGGTTCGGATCTGGGTGGCGCGATTAGTGGTTTTCGTAAATCCATGAGTGATGGGGAAAGCGCAACGCAGGGGGATGCGGTTAAGCAGGAGTTGAAATAAGGTTTTCGTATTTCATGGACTGGCAGGTTTGGGTGTGTTGATTGGAAGTTCTGGGTTCATAAGGGTTTATCGAGCTGCTTGATGGCTTGGTTTCGCCCTGCTGGGCGAGTCACTTTTTTCAGTCGCGAAAAAAGTAACCAAAAACGCTTGCCCCTGCATCCGGCCCTTCGCTTCGCTCCGGGTTCGTTACTCGCTTCGCTCGCCCTTCGGGCCAGCCTTCGGCTGTTACTACGCTGCGCTCCGTTTCGCTCCACCGCCGCTCCGAGGGTCGCCGTACAAGGGCCATCCATGGCCCATTACGGCTCTCGCCGCGTCCTGCGGCTCGCCCCTCTGCGCGACGATTCCGCTCACCCTCCTGACGGGGCGGCTGGTGTCGTCTGTTGGCCCGCGTATAAAAAGCGAAGCCAAAGCAAGTCCGGGTCTTAACGATCTTCCAGGCGACTCGGACCCTGTCCCCTTCAGGAGGCCGAGTGGAGGTGTTGCGCAGGGGACGAGCGGCATGGATGCCGCGAGAGGCTTAAAGGGCCATGGATGGCCCTTGTAAGCCGGGCCCCGGAGCAGCGCCGGAGCGAGGGAAGTTTTGCGAAGCAAAACCCGGATGTTGGGGTGGCCTTCTTTTTGGTTCCTTTTTCTTGGCCAAACAAGAAAAAGGGACTCGCCCAGCAGGGCGAAACCTGAAGTGTCAGCGCACTCGGTAATCGCCCTGATCTCCAAAGTGCAAGCCTAAACGAGCTGGCAGTACCAATAAGCGATACGACTGCCATCACGCTCACGCACGAAACCCCCATCCAGACTCCCTGGCACCGGGCCTAAAGCCCTGCCAACCGTCGGCACCAATGCGGCTCGGCAAAAAGATGATTGCAATCAAGTCTGTCAGAGCCTCCTAACCTGTAGAAAGTAATCCTGGCTCCGCGGTATCGGGAGCAATCACCGCTCTATCCGCCGGGACTACACCCTGCTGGCAGACACGAAGAAGTTCAGGAGGCCTTTGTGCAAGTTATCGATCGGCGAAAAGCCCTGAGTATCCCGCCCTTGTGGCGGCTCGCCTTTCGCCCGTTTTTCCTCGCCGGCAGCCTCTTCGCCATGCTCGCGATCCCGCTCTGGGTCGCCGCCTGGACGGGCTTTTGGCCCGGTTTTCAGCCAACCGGCGGCTGGCTGTCCTGGCATCGCCACGAGATGCTGTTCGGTTTCGCCATGGCCATCGTCGCGGGTTTCCTGCTCACCGCCGGGCAGACCTGGACCGGCCAACCCGGTGTGTCCGGCAACAAGCTGATGGCACTGGCCGCCGTCTGGCTGCTGGCGCGGCTGGGCTGGCTGTTCGGCCTGCCGCTGGCGCTGGTGATCCCGCTGGATCTGCTGTTCATGCTCGGCGTGACCGGGCTGATGGCGCGCATGCTCTGGGTGGTCAAGCAGAAGCGCAACTACCCGATCGTGGCGGTACTCACGCTGATGATCGGCGCCGATGTGTTGGTGCTCTGCGGTATCGCCCAGGGCAACGACGGCTTGCAACGCCAGGGCGTACTCGCCGGGCTGTGGCTGGTGGCGGCGCTGATGGCCATCATCGGCGGACGCGTAATCCCCTTCTTCACGCAGCGCGGCCTCGGTCACGCCGAGGCGGTGAAACCTTGGGTCTGGCTGGATGTGGCGTTGCTGGTTGGCACCGGCCTGATCGCGGTGCTCTACGCCGCAGGCGTCGCATTGCAACAAAATCTGCTGATCGGCGCGCTGTTCCTCGCTATCGCCGCCGGCCACCTGCTGCGGCTGGTGCGCTGGTACGACGGCGGCATCTGGCGCGTGCCGCTGCTTTGGTCGCTGCACGTGGCGATGCTCTGGCTGGTGGTCGCAGCGGCGGGGCTGGCGCTGTGGAATTTCGGCTTGCTGAACAGCTCCAGCCCTTCGTTGCATGCGCTATCGGTGGGCTCCATGAGCGGCCTGATCCTGGCGATGATCGCCCGCGTCACGCTTGGCCACACGGGGCGTCCGTTGCAGCTGCCGGGTGGCATCGTCGGTGCCTTCGTGTTGTTCAACCTCGGGGCGGCCTCGCGAGTGTTCCTGTCGGGCCAGTGGCCGGTGATGGGCCTCTGGCTGGCGGCGATCTGCTGGGCGCTGGCCTTCGCGCTCTACGCCTGGCGTTATGCGCCGATGCTGCTGAGCGCGCGGGTCGACGGCCATCCAGGCTGATCGTTCCGTACCAAGCACTGCCTGCTTATTCATTCAACTGAGAAACCGCTGCCTGTCCAGTTCCGGGACGGGCAGCCTGCGGCTCGGCGGACGCCGGCATCGGAGATGATGATGAAAAGTGAATTCAAAGACCGCCTGGCAGTCGTCACCGGCGCCAGTTCGGGGATCGGCCTGGCGCTGTGCGCGGCGCTGCTGCAACGTGGCGCGCGGGTGCTGGCCATGTCGCGCAGCCTCGGCGGCCTCGGGCAATTGATCGAAACCTATCCCGAGCACTTGCACCGGATCGCCGGTGACGTGACATCGGCGGACGATCTGGCCGCGTTGCGGTGCCGCGCGACGGAACTCGGTCCGGTGGACTATCTGGTGCCTAACGCCGGCATCGCCGAGCTGGGCGATAGCCTCGACATGGCCTGTTTCGACCGGCAATGGGCCGTCAACGGCGCCGGTGCGCTGAACACCCTGGCCGCGCTACGCACCGAACTGGCCAAGCCGGCGTCGGTGGTCTTCATCGGTACGTTCCTGGCGCGCGGGACCTTCCCCGGCCTCGCCGCCTATATCGCCAGCAAGGCCGCGCTGATCGCCCAGGCGCGCACGCTGGCGGTGGAATTCGCGCCGCTGGACGTGCGCATCAACGTGGTTTCGCCGGGACCGACCGCGACGGCGATCTGGGGCTCGCTGGGCCTGGCCGACGAGCAGTTGGAGCAGGTTGCCGAAGGCGTCAGCAAGCGCCTGCTGCCGGGACATTTTCTCGAGTCCGCGGCGGTCGCCAACGTCATCCTGTTCCAGCTGTCCCAGGGCGCCCGTGGCGTTTACGGTCAAGACTGGGTCGTCGACAACGGTTACACCATCAACTGATCGCGAGGCTGACGATGTTCAAATGGAAGCGGACCGCCCAGGATCTTCAGCAACAGCGCGATGCTCTGCAGCGGACCTGCACCGGCCAGGCTGCGCGTATCGCGGCGCTGGAAGAGCAAGTGGCGGCGGCCAACGCGGAGAGCGCCGCGGGTAAACGCCAGCTGGACTATTACCGTGGCGTGGCCGGCAACCTGGTGCGCTTCAGCGATTCGGTGGCGCACCTGGGCGACTCATTCGAATACCTCACGGGCCGGCTCGGCGACAACCGCGATCGTGCGGAGCAGGTCGCCGATGCGGCGCTGAGCAACCAGCAGCACTTCGGCGAATTGCGCAGCAAGGCTGTCGACATGGAGCGCGGGCTCAACGAGGCTTCGCAGAAGGTCGACACCCTTGCGCAGCATTCGCAGGAGATCAATGGCATCGTCGATCTCATCAGCGGCATCGCCAGTCAGACCAATCTGCTCGCGCTCAATGCCGCCATCGAGGCGGCGCGGGCCGGGGAGTCCGGTCGCGGCTTCGCCGTGGTCGCTGGCGAGGTGCGAACACTGGCGGAAAAGACCGCGCTGGCCACGGCCGACATCGTGCGCAAGATCACCGAGGTTCAGCGCGAGATCGCCCATGTGCACGACTACATTCAGCTGCAGGGCGAACTGGCCCAGGGCTTCAGCCGAACCACCGAACGTGCCGTTGCCGCCATGCGACAGCTGCATCAACTGGCTGGCACCATGCGCCAGGGCATCGAGCATTCGTCGTTCCGTGCCGGCGTCGAACTGGCCAATCTCGATGAGCTGTCGCTGAAGTTCGTCGTCTATAACCATGTGCTCGGCTCGGGCGATCCAAGGCCGTCGGCTCTGCCCAGCGAGCGCGACTGTCGCTTCGGTCGCTGGTATTACGCTCAGAGCAACCGTGGCATGCAACGGCTGGAGCAATTTCAGCAGATCGAGCGGCCCCATATGGCGGTGCATCACCAAGGGCAGCAGGCGCTCGATGCATTCGGTCGGCATGCGCTGGAAGATACGCTCACGTACCTGAGCAGGATGGAGGAGGCCAATCTGGAGGTGATGCGCATCGTCGCGGCGCTGATCCGAGAACACGAAAAGGCCGCTCAGCCGGTGACCGAGGCGTCGTAGCCAGACTGCCGGGACCGGTTACGTTCTGCGCGCGCCTGCTTGGTGCAAAAATATTGCGGGCGCGATTCAATAGTATTCATTGGCGATGTACTGGCGGCGCGCCGACAATGTCGCGCGCTTTTGACCGGTGCGACGTTTCAGTGCACCGGCCTACACAGCTAGCCTCGCGCAGCGAGCGCCGTCGGCTAGCGGAACGACCTCCCAACCAAAGCAGAAACAATGCAAGAACGCCTTCTCGACTGGTGCCGGTCTTTTGCGCCCGCGCCATTGTCCGCGCGTCCCGCTGAATGGCTGCGCGCCGCACTGGGCATTGGCCTGGCGCTGCTGGTGACGATACCTGCCTGTGCCTGGGTCTTCGGCACCTCGATTGCCCTGCCTCTCGCTGCACCGGCCGCCGCATCGGCGGTGCTGGTGTTCGTCGCCTCATCGAGCCCTTTCGCACAGCCATGGTCGGTGCTGGCCGGCAACCTGTTCGCGACCGCCGTGGGCGTGGCGCTGGGCATCAGTGGCATGCCCATCGCCACCGCTGCCGGACTGGCCGGCGCGCTGGCGATCTTCTGCCTGTTCGGCCTGCGCTGCCTGCATCCACCCGGCGCGGCGCTGGCACTGGTCGCGGTGGTGGGCAGCCCGGAGATTCATGCGTACGGTTTTCAACTGCTCTATCCGGTGGCGTTCAACTCGGCCTTGTTGATCGCGGTTGCGCTGATCTACAACAACCTCAGCGGACACGCCTACCCGAAACCGCGCCCGCAGAAGGGCAACATTCATCACACGCAGGACGCACTGCCCAGCGAGCGGATGAGTTTCAGCGAGGATGACGTCGAGCGCGCGCTGGCGGACTTCGGCGAATACGTGGACGTCACGCGCGACGACCTCGCGCAACTGATCAAGCAGACCGAAAAGCACGCGTTGCGGCGCAGCATGGGCGAGATCACCGCAGGTGACATCATGTCCCGTGACCTTTACTGGAGCACACCGGACTGCTCGATCCAGCGCGCCTGGCAGACCCTGCGCGAGCACCGTCTGCATTCGATGCCGGTGCTGCAGCCTGACAGCCACAAACTGGTGGGCATCGTGACCCTGGTCGACCTGCTCAAGCACTTCCGCCCGGCGTCCGCGCGCATCAACTTCGGCCAGCTCAAATTTCTTCGCGGCGTGCAGCTTCGCGCGATCATGAGCAGCCCGGTGGTGTCGGTGACCGAAGACACTCACATGGTCGACCTGGTATTCCTGTTGTCCGACCGGGGGCTGCACTGCTTGCCGGTGGTGGACGACGAGCAGCGCCTGGTAGGCATGATCACCCAGACCGATCTGATCGCCGCGCTCTATCGGAACTGGCTCAAGCATCTTCCGGACTGATGGCCGTGCTCACTCGATCTGGTAGTTCCAGCGCGACCAGTCGTAGTCGTCCTGGGCCACTTCACGCAACAGTTCGATCGCCTTGAACAAGGCGGGCGACTGCGCCGCGCGCGCATACACCAGATAGACGGGATAGCTGAATTCCGGCGCGTGCTCGACGCGCTTGAGCGCACCTTCGTCCAGATAGCGTTGCACCACTCGCGTGCGGAAGTAGCCACGACCACCGCACTGCATCAGGTACTGCAGGGCCAGCGGGCCCAGGCTGAACGACATCGCCGTGCGGATGTGGCCCGGCAGCGCGAGATCGTGCTGTTGGCGAAACGCGGGGCCCCAATCCACATAGACGTAGGGCTCCGCGATGCTGCAGTGCTCCACCTGGATCAGCTTTTCTTCCAGTAGCTGCTCGACCTGCAGGCCCGGCCAGTATTCGGGTTGATGCACCAGCGCCGCGTCCAGTGCGCCAAGGTCGAGTTGCTTCTGCAAGGCGGTGCCGCTGTCCACCTCGTTGCGAAGCGCGTGATCGGGCATTTCCTGGCGCAGGCGCTGGACCCAGGCAAGCATCAGTGGGTTACACAGGCTCACCTCGGCGCCGAGCGACAGCAGATTGTCGAAACCGCGCGGCAACGGCAGGTCGCGCCGCGCGGTTTCCCAGGTCTGCACCAGTTGCGTGGCATAGGTGACGAAGCGCTCGCCATCACTGGTCAGCCGCGCGCCGGCGCGGTTTCGTATGAACAGCCGACAGCCGAGCTGCGTTTCCAGACTGCGTACTCGCGCGGTCACCGCCGTTTGCGTGATATGCAGCCGCTCAGCCGTGGCGACGAAGCTGCCGCTGCGAATGATCTCGAGAAAAGTGCGGGCGAGATCTATATCCATGGTCGGGGACTCATATCAATCGGGTCGATATGAAAGCAGCTTGGAATGAAAGATAAAAGTAGATAAGCCGATAACGTCACTGGAGGCTGAGGTAGCTGCGGTGGATCACTAGCCTGACGGCCTCGGTAGGGTGGGCTTCAGCCCACCGGGTACCATTTGGGCCCATTATGGTGGGCTGAAGCCCACCCTACGATCCTATAGCTTACGCCCCAGCCCTGAGCTTCCGGCGCTTCTATCGTCCTCCGCCTTCAATGCGATGTCCCTTCGGCGAATTCGATCTTGTTGCCGACGTTGTACTTGCCCGAGGGCTTGTTCATCGGGATGCGCTTGATCTCTTCAAGGGTGTCGCTGTCGTAGACGATCAGCGCGCCGTCAGTGTCCCAGACGCTGAGCAACAGGTGCTTGCCGTCCCTGGTGAACTCCACGTGCGCGGCGTTCTTGCCGGGCATCGGGCGCAGGGTATGGGCGACTTCCAGGGTCTGTTTGTCGATCAGGTGCACGGCATCGTTGTTGGGGCCGAAGAAGACGTCGGTCCAGGCGTACTTCGAATGCTCATGGCTGCGCATGAAGAAGCCCGGACCTTCGGTGGGAATCTCCTTGATCAGCTTCCAGCTCTGCATGTCGAGCACCGAGATCAGGCCCTTGCTGACATTCGGGGTGGCGAACACCCATTCGCCGCCGCGTCTCCAGTAGATGCCCGAACCCAGGTGCGGCATGCCGGGCAGCGGAATGTCGGTGACGGCCTTGCCAGTGTCGAGGTCGATCACCTGGCCGCCGTGGGCCTTGCGCGAGGTGGCGAGCAGGTGGCGATAGTCGGGTGTGAAGGAGAAATCATCGAGAAAGTCCGCGGCTTCGATGCGCCGAGGTTCGAAATCTGGCTCCCCGGCGTAGGAAAGCTCCCAGGCCTCCTTCACATCCTTCAGTGCGACCACGAAGCTGTCGCGCGGCGGCGCGGTGTAGACGGCGCTGACCCGTGATGGCGTGCCGTCCGCGCCGACTGCCGGGATGTGCTTGACCAGCGACAGGTCGCGGGCATCCAGCAGCACCAGGTTGCCCGGCAGATAGTTCCCCACCAGTACCCAGCGGCCGTCGTTGCTCACAGCCAGGTTGCGGGTATTCAGCCCGGCGCGGACCTCGGCGATCATGGTCAGGTTGTTGAGGTCGTAGACGCTGACCCAGCCGTCACGCGAGGCGAAATAGACGAAGCGTCCGTCCGGGGAAAACTTCGGCCCACCGTGCAGAGCGAAATGCGAGGGGAAGTTGGCCAGCTCCTCGAAGCGATCACCGTCGAGAACACGCACATGATGATTACCGGCCTCGACCACGACGAACAGGTTGAGCGGGTCGGCGCCGTGTTGAGGGCTGTCGGGCAGCTTGGCGACATCCACCAGCATCCGGTGGCTGGCGCGAATGTCGGCATCACTCCAGGTCGGCGGCACGGCGGAAGGCCGATAGAGGTAGCTGACCAGGCTGTCGATCTGCGCTGCGTCGAGCAGCGTCGAATAGGCCGCCATCTGGCTGGCCGGGCGGCCGTCCCGGATGACCTTGCGCGCCTCGTCCGGCTTGATCCGGCCAAGGCTTTCCGGCAACAGCGCGGGGCCGGCGCCACCGAGGCGATCGACGCCGTGGCAGCTTTGGCAGTGCTGCTGGTAGAGCGCATGGGCATCGATTGTCTCAGCGGCAGCGGCGCGCGGAATGGCCATGTCGAGCGCGACGAAGGTGGCGGCCGGCAGGGCGGCGGCCACCAGCAGGGCAGGAATCAGCCGCATAGGGCCTCCTTTTGCTCAGCGACGTCGCCACGCAGGCGAGCGGGGTACTGGACCTGCCGGCTATCGAACAGCCCGACCACCTTGCCGATCACCGTCAGCGTCGGCGGGGTCAGCTGCTGCTCTTCGGCCATGCTCGGCAATTGCTTGAGAGTGCAGCGCACCACCTGCTGATCTTGACGAGTACCGTTGCCGATCAATGCGGCGGGCGTATCCACCGGCAGGCCGGCGGCGATCAGATTGCGCGAGATTTCGCCGAGGCTGGCCAGCCCCATGTAGAACACCAGGGTCTGGTTGCCTTCGGCCAAGGCTGTCCATGGCAAGTGCAGCTCGCCGTTCTCCTGCAGGTGGCCAGTGATGAACTGGCAGGAATGGGCCAGATCGCGGTGCGTCAGGGGGATGCCTGCGTAGGTGCTGCAGCCGGCGGCAGCGGTGATGCCCGGCACCACCTGGCAGTCGATGCCGCGTTCGAGCAGGAATTCCAGCTCCTCGGCGCCACGGCCGAAGATGAAAGGATCTCCGCCCTTGAGGCGCACCACGCGCTTGTCCTGCCGCGCCAGGTCCACTAGCAGCTGATTGATGTGCGGCTGCGGGAGGCTGTGGTAGCCGCTGGTCTTGCCGACATAATGGCGGCTGCAGGTATCCGGCAGCAGGTCCATGAGGTCCTTACTGACCAGACGGTCGTAAACCACCGCATCGGCCTGTTGCAGTAGGCACCAGGCGCGCAGGGTGAGCAGACCCGGATCTCCAGGGCCGGCGCCAACTAGGGCGACTTCACCAGGGGCGAATGCGGCGCTCAGCGAAGCGGGGAGTGTGATTGGCTGGTCCATGCGGACTCCTGTGATTCTCATCAGGTTGACGGTTGCGCTTGGCTGAGTACGGTTCTGACGACCGCTGGGGTTGCTGATTTACAGGGCACTGATTTCCACGCTGGGGATGCGTACGGGAAGCGGCAACCCGATTTCCTCGTCGCTCAGGTAGCAGCCGGGGTCTTCCGCCCACAGGTCACCGGCGGCCCAGGCACGGGTACGGGTGTTGCCGTTGCAGATCGGTAGCCAGCGGCATTCGGCGCAGCGGCCCCCTACGGCGCGAGGGTGCTGGCGCAGTTCGCGCAGCAGCGGCTCGGGCTTGTCCAGCCAGAGTTGGCGGAAGCGCTGCCTGCGTACGTTGCCAACGGTGTGCTGCCACCAGTAGGTATCGGGGTGCACATCGCCGATGTTGTCGATGTTGGCGATACCGTTGCCCGAGGCATTGCCGCCCCAGGCGCGCAGCATCTGCTCCAGGCGGTCGCGATGCTGCGGCAGGCGCTCCTCGACCCACTGCAGCAGCAGGATCGCGTCGGCGTCGTTGTTGCCGCTGACGAAATCGGTCTCGCGGCCGTTCTGCACGTCGTTCCAGGCCTGCTCGAACAGTTGGCGCATGGCGTCGCGGGTCATCTGGTGATGCGCGTCGGCCTTGCGGCTGCGCTTGCCGCGCCCGCTGTAGTTCAGGTGCGAGAGATAGAACTTCTGCACGTCGTGCTCGCGCATCAGCGCCAGCAGGGCGGGCAATTGTGGGTAGTTGTTCTGCGTGAGAGTGGTGCGCAGCCCGACGCGAATGTCGTGCTGGCGGCACAGGTCGATGGCGTGCATCGAAGCGACGAAGCTGCCCTTGAGCTGGCGCCAGTCGTCATGCACCGCCTGCAGGCCGTCGATGCTGATGCCGACGTAGTCATACTTTGCCGCCGCTATCAGCTCGATATTGCCTTCGTCGATCAGGGTGCCATTGGTCGACAGCGCCACGAAGAAGCCTTTTTCGCGGGCATAGGCCGAGAGCTCAAAGATGTCGTCGCGTAGCAGCGGTTCGCCACCGGAAAGGATCAGCACGCGCACACCGGCATCGTGCAGATCGTCGATCACCTTCAGGGCTTCGGCGGTATCCAGCTCGTCGCGAAACTCGCTGTCGGCGGAGGTGGCGTAGCAGTGTTTACAGGTCAGGTTGCAGCGCCGCAGCAGGTTCCAGATGACCACCGGTGGGCGGGTTCCCGGTGTGCCTCGTGCACCGAGCACCGGGCCGGAATCCGGACGGGCCAGGGCGCGCAGGTAATGGCTGATTCGCAGCATGCGGTATCTCCTCGCAGAGACCGAACAGGCCTCCTTTGCGTGGGAGAATCGCCGAGGCGGGGGAGGCAAACCTTGATTGGAAACAAAAAAGTCCCGGATCGTTTGCCGGTGGGGGCATCGCGCCAGTGGCCTGTTCGTCGGGTGGTCAGCAGTCTGGCTGCCATTGGGTTTGGCGCGCTTGCGAGTGGCTGACACGGAAGCGAAAGTCCGCCCTTGGCCAAGGCGATGCATGGCCCCGCGTAGGGCAGTCGGCGCCTTTCCGGCCGCTTTTGGGTTCTGCACCGCTCGGAACCATGGATCGCGGCCAGGCGGAGCCGGGGTTATCCTGTCGGTCCGGCCATTCCGCGAGCCCGTCATGCCGCACATTTCCACTTCCGTCGAGCTGCCTGATAGCGAAATCGAGCTGAGCGCGACCGTGCCCAGGGCGCCGGCGGCAGAACGTCCACAAGGTATCCAGCGCGCTGCATCTGCGCTTTGATATCCGCGCCTCATCGCTGCCGGAGATCTACAAGGAGCGCCTGCTGGAGCTGCGCGACAGCCGCATCACCGCCGACGGGGTGCCTGTATGACTCGATGTGCGGCCTCGCGTATGGCATTTCTGGCCCGCAAAAGGCTTGGTGAGCGAGCGGCGGCTCTTTCCGGAGACCACTCGGCCTGCACCCAATCCACCAAGCGGCGGTTATAACCAATCCCCTGCCTGGCAACGGCTCCTGGTTGAGCAACCAAATCGTCTCTCACTGCTCTGGGTGCTCTTTGGGCCAGTCCGAGCAGATGCTGCTTGGGGTCCGGCAAAGTGTCCGGCTGCACCGGAAACCGGCCTGGATTTCCAAGCAAGTTTCCAAGCGCCTCATGGTCAGCAAGCAACCATGACTCAACCTCTCGCTCCGCAATGCGTAGTAACAGGTTTTGAGGGGATTGCCGACCAGCACCTAACCAATCTTCAAGCAGAACCAATGGGCAGGCCCGCCGATCCAAATCGGTCAGAACGATCACGATCTGGCGATTGGCCATCTGCCGCCAGCTATCCATCCGTGAGCGTAAGTACCCGAAGCCATTTCTTCTCAGCAACATCGGGGGAGTTTGTGCCAAAACCAAATGTTCTGACACCAGCTTCACGCCTACCGCTTCGCTGAGTTCATCCTCAGTAGCCAACACAACAGGCATCATTCCCAAAATCCTAGCTGGTTGACTGAACTGGGCCGCGTCTTCGGCAGTACCACCTCGGCCACCGAAAGTCCTGCTTCGAGGGCTAGAAATTCTTCATTTTGCAGGGTTCGTCCGGTTGAACCATCCGCTGTGGCTTCCAGCAGAATGACGCCACGTCCATCGATTCCTGGATTGCTGAGCAGCGCCTCGCTATGAGTACTAACAATCACTTGCCTCTTTGGTTTTCTGTTCTTTTGCAGGCGCTGAATAATGAGTGGAATCTCTCTGACGACCGCATCATTGAGTGAGATTTCAGGCTCCTCGAGCAGCAGCATGGAGCTGCCATCCAGAAAGGCCCACAACAATCCGAGCAATCGCAAGGTTCCATCAGAAAAATGCTCTTCTGACTGCCATCCCGCGTTGGGTCTGTGATGCGCATACAGCGCTTCCAAGTGAGGATGGCCCGAATCGTCCTTGACGAACCGCAACTCCTTGAATTGCGGCACAGCCAACGTTAAGGCTTCACCTATTTTCTTTAACCGGGTACTTCTGACTCGCTCCGTTGTTTTGGCGATTCGCTCCAGAAAGCTCTGGCCAAACGGATCATTTTCCAAAGGCCGTCCACCTAACTGATCCGCGAACTTCAACAACTGAGGCACGAGATGCAAATAAGTAATTGAGCCAAAGAACTCAGCGACCTCTCTAAATTCTGCATTGGCAGCAATCTGCTCAAGGCGTGTTTGGGTCAGCAGTACAGCATCATTGCTATCCTTCTGGTCAGGCCGCGCAAACAATTGCCTGCCTTCGTGCCAAACCTCTTCTTTCGACACCAGAATACGTTGCGCCCCCTTGCCTTCTGGTTTGAAACCCAGCACATAACGCCAATTGGGAACTTGATCATCTGGAGAACCCGAGAGCTCCACATCAATACAAACCTCGGGGTCCCGGCGTGCGTGAAGGCAACGCAGCTTACTGATTCCGCCTCGTGCGATTACCGCCGCCTGAAGCCCTCCACCTGCCGGTTTGCTGACATCCCGCAAGAAACGGAACACATCCAGAAGGTTGGACTTACCGGCAGCATTGGGACCAAGAATGTAAGTGATATCCCGCATCGGCGCATCAAACGATCTGAAGTTGCGCCAATTTTTCAATTTGACTCTTGTCACTTGCATCATTGATCTCCTTCAAAACTGCGCACGTTCTGGGCGATTGCAGGATCTGAGTGCAACACGGTTATTGAATTGAAGCAGGAACATCATGCCGCACAGCCAGGGCGTCGGCCATCAGCTCACCCATGACTTTCAATCGGACATTTGAATCGAAGCGCTTGCGTGGCCGCATGTTCAGTTGCAGGACTACGGTGACCAGCTCCTCGTGGCTGTGTACCGACAGGTCCGTGTCCTTGGGCAGACATGGCGGATCAAGGCATTGATGTTCTCGTTACTGCCGCGCTACTAGGGGCTGTGTGGTAGCAGTAGTAGATCTCCACACCGGTCTTCTGGTCCATTTCCGCGTGCCGAGTCTCTCGGCCCTGGTCGTAGGTCATGCTCTGCACACCGCCAGCCGCATGCGATTCAACGCCGCGCTGAGGCCCGCCTTCTAGAAGCTGCAAGGGAATGAAATAAGAGGCAATCAAGACAGCAAATCCTTTGCAGGCGGAGGGGATAACTTGAAGGTGGCTCCGTAGACAAAGCAATGGTTAAAAAGTCGCAGGGACGGCGCCGCGTATTCGCCTTCGGCTACACCCGCAACCCCGTCTTCTTCAATATCCGGCTGCTCACCAGCATCTCGTCCGCTCGGCACGCATCGCCGAGCAGTTGGCGAATCTGTGCCCGGTAATCCTTAATCTCTCCGGCACTGCGGCCGTGGACCATGGCGAACAGGTTGTAGCGCCAGCCGTCGCGGCGTGGGCGGCGGTAGCAGTGGCTTACGAAGGGCTGTGATCCGAGCAGCGGGCCGAGGCGGCCGATTTCGGCGTCATCGATATCCCACACGGTCATGCCGTTGTGCTTGTAGCCCAGGCGGTAGTGGTTGGGTACGGCGGCGATGCGGCGGATGGCGCCGTCGTCCTGCAACTGGCGCAGCAGGGTCAGCACGGCGTCTTCGTCGAGGTCCAGGCGTTCGCCGATCCACGCCCAGGGATTTTCCACCAACGGCAGACCGGACTGGGTGAGTTCCACCAGGCGGCGTATCAGCGCGGGGTCAGGCGGGCCATCAAACCGAGAAATGCAGACCGACATGGTAGGTCTCCTCCTTGGGCAGGTTGAGCACCGGCAGGCCGGTCTGTGACTCGATGTGGGCGATGGATTCGGCGATGCCCTCGGGCGTCGCGCAGCCAAGGACGAACCACATATTCCAGGCATGTTCGCGGCGATAGTTGTGGGCGACTTCCGGCATCGCATCGAGCTGCGCGGCGACCGCGTCGAAGCGCTCTTCGGGTACCGACAGCGCGGCCAGGGTGAAGGCGCCGCCGAGGCGTTCGATGTCGAACATCGGGCCGAAGCGGGTCAGGGTGCCGTCGTCCAGCAGCGCCTGGATACGGTCGCGCAGGGTTTGCGAATCGCTTTCCAGCTCTGCCGCCAGCGTTTGCCAGGGCTGGCGCACCAGCGGCAGGCCATGCTGCAGGCGGTTGATCAGGCGGCGGTCGAGGTCATCCATGGGCAAGCTCCCGAACGGCGGGCGGGGCGTAGCGGCCACCGCACTGCTTGAAAGCGCGGGTGCTGAACAGCAACTGGTGCGGCACATGGCTCAGCTGGTGTTCGGCCAGCAGGGCTTCGATCTGCTCGCAGACCTGTTCGCGTTCACGACCGTGGACCATGCAGAACAGGTTGTAGGGCCAGTCCGGCAGGCGCCGCGGGCGCTGGTAGCAGAGGTTGATGCCGGCAGCCTGGCCGAGGCGCCGACCAATTTCATCGACCTGTTCGTCAGGAATGTTCATGACCAGCATGGCATTGGCGCGAAAACCCATGGCGCGATGCTTGAGTACCACACCGACGCGGCGGAACAGGCCGTCCTCGCTCCAGTGGCGGACCTGTTCGAGCACCGCCTGTTCGCTGGCGCCGATGCGTTCGGCCAGTGCCTGGTAAGGGCGGGCGGCCAGTGGCAGGCCGGCTTCGAGCAGACGCCGCAGGTGCATGGCTTGCAGGTCGTCGAGAAGGGCGGTCATGGCGCGTCTCCGATGGGGAAACCCAGGTCGATGCGGTAGGCGCGGCGCATGGGCAGATCCAGAGGCGTGAGCCCGGTTTCCGCTTCGATCTGTGTCAGCAGGGTGTCGATATGTGCACGATCCGGCCCGGTGAGGACGAACCAGAGGTTGTAGTGGTGTTCGCGCAGGTAGTTGTGGTTGACCTCGGGGAAGCTGTTGATGCGGGCCGCCACGGCTTCTATTCGTGCGGGCGGCACGGCGAGGGCCACCAGGGTGCTGGCGCCGGCGCGGCTGTGCTCGAACACCGGCCCGATGCGTGAAAGCCCTCCGCCTTGCTCCAGTTGCCGGAGGCTGGCGAGAATCTCGTCTTCGCTGCACTCCAGCGCTTCGGCCATGGCGCGGTAGGGTTCGGCGCACAGCGGCATGCCATGCTGGAAACGGTCGATCAGGCGGCGGCTGAGGTTGTCGAGCTGCATGTCATAACCCCGTCTCGTGGGCGCGGCTGCTGAAGAAGATGCCACTCGGCGTCTGGGCCGGCAGGCGCTTGATCAGCTTCAGGGTGTAGGGGTCCCAGACCTGGATTTCGCCGCCGTCGCGCACCGACAGCCAGAGCTGATCGCCACGCGCGGTGAACTCCATGTGCAACACGGCAGGGCCGGGCTCCAGGGTGGCGATGATCTGGTGGGTTTCGCTGTCGATGACCTGGATCTTGCCGTTGTCCGGGTGGGCGAAGTTGACCCAGATCTGCCGCGCATCGGGACGCGCCATGACGAAGATCGGCTGGCCGGCGACGTCGATGGCGTCGGTCTGTTGCCAGTTTTCGCTGTCCATCACCAGCACGCGATGCTGGCCGACGGCGGGCACGAAGGTCTGGTTGCCGGCCACGGTCCAGCCTTCCAGGTGCGGCATCTTGTAGACCGGGAGTTTCTGCTGGCCACGGCCATAGCCGTCGAGGATGCGTTCGACGCCGCGCTCGGGATGCCAGAGGTCGATCTTGGCCATGCCGTCCTCGCCGAACAGGCCGGCGATGTAGTAGCGGCCCTCCGGCGTGAGCAGCGCATCGTAGGGCTGGTTGCCGATGTTCTCGAAGCGGCTGATCTGTGGCGTGCGGCCCTGGCTGAAGTCCAGCAGCCAGGTTTCGCCGGTATCGAACAGGCTGTAGATGAAGCGGCGGCCCGGTGCGTCGATGACGCCGACCACTCGCGAATTGCGGCTGCCGTCGGCCAGCGGCGTGGCCGGGATGTCAGCGACAAGTTCCAGCGTGGCGGCATCAAACACCTTGACCCCGCCCGGCTCGTAGTTGCCTACCGCGATCAGGCTACCGTCCTGGCTGATGGCGCCGCCGATGCTGTTGCCCCCCTGGATCACGCGCTTGTCGATGCGCTGGCGCAGCAGGTCGACCTTGGTCAGCCCGCCGTCGCGACCGAAGACGTAGGCGAAGCGCTGGTCGCGGGAAAATACCACCGAGGCATGGGACAAGTCGCCCAGACCCTCAATGCGCGCCAGGCTGCTCATGCCGCTGCTCTCGATCAGTTGCAGGCTGCCGGTGGCGCGCTCCACCACCACGCCCAGATCACCGGTGCCGCGCAGCGGTTGTTGCGCGCAGCCGAACAGCAGGCCGGCCGCAGCCAGCAGCAGGAAGGGACGGATCATGGCTTTGGATATCCTTCGATAAGCAGTTCGACCAGCCAGAGGATGTCCTGCTCGTCGAGCAGGGCATTCCAGCCGGGCATGGCGGTGCCGGGTCTTCCGTGGGTCACGGTGGCGATCAGGCTTTCGCGGGGTTTGCCGGCCAATGCGTCGCGGGTGATCGCGGGGCCGAGACCGCCGGTCATGCGCAAGCCGTGGCAGGAGCCGCAGTCCTGCACAAGGAGGTGTTCGAGCTGGGCCTGGCGCTTGGCATCGGGCGCCGCGGCCAGGTCAACGGAAATCAGGAGGAGGGACGCCAGGGCGAGCCCCAAACGTGATACTGCATGTCGGGACATTGTCATGACGTCCTCCTGGACGTTACTTCGATTACTTCTGGCTAAGAACCCACTCAGCGAGGATCTTGGCTTCTTCTTCGGTTACAGCGTTTGGCGGCATCGGGATCGGACCCCATACGCCCTGGCTGCCGTTCTTGATGTGGCCAGCGAGCGTGTCGGCAGCGCCGTCCTGGCCCGCGTATTTGGCGGCGACGTCCTTGAATGCCGGACCAACCAGCTTGGCATCGATGCTATGGCAGGCTGCGCAAGGCTTGCTCTTGAACAGCGCTTCGCCGTCCTGCGCCATCGCTGGTTGCAGCACCAGCGCACCGCCCAGGGCGAGCAGTGGAACTAGGATTTTCTTCATCAGTACTTCCTCAAGGCTAATGGGGAGGATCTTGATGTCCTCCCCGGTTTGACACTCAGTAGATGTCGTGCTGAGTGTTATGAACGTTAAATTTACCCGTTGGGGTAATCAATCTTTTGTCCCTGATCACCTTTTTCAGCTTCAAGGTCTTGTCATCGACCACCACGATAGCCGAATCCTCGTCTTGGCCGCTCCAGACGGAGAACCACACTTCATTACCGGCCTGGTTGTACTCGGGTTGTACGACACGCTTGGCGCCGTCTTTGATCCCTGACCAGTCGCCGATCGGCAGCACTTTGTAGCCGGCATCGAGGTTGTTGATATCGAATACCGCAGCCGATTGGCTGACCTTGGCGTCCGGGTGGAAGGTGGTGTCCAGATAGAGGTGGCTGGATTTCGGATGCGTCTTGATAAACAGCGATCCGCCGCCCTGGCCCTTAAGCGTCTGCACGACCTTCCAGGCGCTGTCCGGGTGCTTGTCCGGGTCGGTGCCGATCAGCGAGATGGTCTCGTCGCCCAGGTGGCTGGTGGCCCATACCGGTCCGAATTCGGGGTGCACGAAGTTGGCGCCACGACCTGGGTGCGGGATTTTGCCGACATCCACCAGCGCGGCCATTTTGCGGTCCTTGGAGTCGATCACCGCCACCTTGTTGGAGTTGTTCGCCGCCGTCATGAAGTAACGGTGGCTCACATCCCAGCCGCCATCGTGCAGGAAGGGCGCGGTGCCTATGATGGTGGTGGACAAGTTGTCGATGTCTTCGTAGTTGACCAGCATGACCTTGCCGGTTTCCTTGACGTTGACGATGAACTCGGGGTGCTCGTGGGAAGCGATGATCGCGGCCACGCGTGGCTCGGGATGGTATTCCTGAGTGCCGACGGTCATGCCGCGGGTGGAGACGATCTGCAGCGGCTCCAGGGTCTCGCCGTCCATGATGGTGAACTGTGGCGGCCAATAGTCACCGGCGATCACATACTTGTCTTCGTAGCCCTTGAACTTGGAGGTTTCCACCGAGCGCGCCTCGATGCCGACCTTGATTTCAGCGACCTTGACCGGCTCCTTGCCCCACAGGTCGATCATGTCGATCTTGGCGTCGCGCCCGATCACCAGCAGGTAGCGGCCCGAAGCGGACATGCGCGAGATATGCACGGCGTAGCCGGTGTCGATGGTCTTGACGATCTTCTTGGTGTCGCCGTCGATCAGCGCAATCTTGCCATCGTCACGCAGAGTGACGGAGAACAGGTTGGGCAGGTCCAGTTTGTTCATCTGTTTGGTTGGACGGTCCTCGGGCTTGACCAGCACCTGCCAGGAATCCTTCATCTGCGCCATGCCCCACTCCGGCGGAGTCGGTGGCGTGTGCTGGATGAACTTGGCCATCAAGGAGATTTCGTCTTTGGTCAGCGCATTGGAGGTGCCCCAGTTGGGCATGCCGGCGGGCGAGCCGTAAGTGATCAGCGCTTCGAGAAATGCCTGGCCGCGTTCCTGAGTGATGTCCGGCGTCAGCGGCTTGCCGGTGGCGCCCTTGCGCAGCACACCGTGGCAGCCGGCGCAGCGCTGGAAGTAGATCTCCTTGGCCTTGTCGAACTCGGCGGAGCTCAGATCCGGCGCGCCGGGGGAATGCATCACCTGGGCACTCGCTGGATCGATGCTGGAAGCGCGCCCCTTGTAGGCCGCATCGGCGCTTTCGGGATTGGCTGCCGCCTGGGCGACTGCCAGGCCGAGCAGTGAAAAGGCGGCGATGAAGCCCGCCAATACTGGTTTGCTCATACTCTTTTCTCCTTCTGACCGCATCTTGCGGTTCCTGCTAATGACGGCGATGTGGCAGTTCCCGGGGCTTGCTGTGCGCGGTTTGCATCCTAGAGAGAGCCGTTGCGAATGCGCTTGATGGCAATCAAGAGTGAACCCGGGATGGGGCAGGCGTGACGTCGTGTCGCGGGGAGATCGGGCTTGCAGTTCGGCGTCGCGTGCCGGCTCGGCGCCCATTTCGATTCGGGCTTGACCGTAATCAAGCTTCGCCGGCGGATGGCTTGAGGGGGCAGGGTGTGGCGGGTAGTTTGGACTTAGATGAATAACCAACTGCTGCAGTGAGGTATTGCCAATGAACGCGCCCGAGAACCTTGTCGGCCTGGCTGACGCGCCGTTCTATCAATCGCTGGGTAACGAAGAGGTGCTTTTCGAGCAGGCTTGGCGACATGGAATGCCAGTGCTGATCAAGGGGCCGACCGGCTGCGGCAAGACCCGTTTCGTGCAGTACATGGCACATCGTCTGAACCTGCCGCTGTACACCGTGGCCTGTCACGACGACCTGTCCGCCGCCGATCTGGTCGGTCGCCACTTGATCGGTGCGCAGGGCACCTGGTGGCAGGACGGCCCGTTGACCCGTGCAGTGCGCGAAGGCGGCATCTGCTATCTCGATGAAGTGGTGGAAGCGCGGCAGGACACCGCCGTGGTGCTGCACCCTTTGGCCGATGATCGCCGCGAACTGTTCATCGAACGCACCGGCGAAGCGCTCAAGGCACCGTCGGGCTTCATGCTGGTGGTCAGCTACAACCCCGGCTACCAGAACCTGCTTAAAGGTATGAAGCCCAGCACCCGGCAGCGCTTCGTCGCCATGCGTTTCGACTATCCATCGGCCGCCGAGGAGCAGCGCATCGTCGCCAACGAGGCGCAGGTGGATGCCGCGCTGGCTGCGCAGGTGGTCAAGCTCGGGCAGGCGCTGCGTCGCCTCGAACAGCACGATCTGGAAGAAGTCGCCTCGACCCGGCTGCTGATCTTCACTGCCCGCATGATCCGGTCCGGCATGAGCCCGCGCGAGGCCTGCATGGCGTGCCTCGCCGAGCCGCTTTCCGATGATCCGCAAACCGTAGCCGCGCTGATGGATGTGGTCGATGTCCACTTCGCATGAACACCTCACCCTGACGAACCGCCGGTTGCCGGGTGATCTGGCGATGTGGTTCTTCATCCTCGCCGAGCTGACGGTTTTCGCCATCCTGATCCTGGCGTTCGCCGTTACCCAGTTACTGAACGCCGAGACGTTTCACGAAAGCCGCGCGGCGCTGGACAGTTCCATCGGGTTGGTGCTGACGCTGAGTCTGCTGACCTCCGGTCTGCTGGCGGCGCTGGCGGTGGAGCAGGTGCGTCTGGATCGGCCACGTCGCGCAGCGGGATTGCTATTGGCGGCGCTGGTGACGTCCTGCGTCTACGTGGTGCTCAAACTCAACGAGTACAGCCACCTTTCAGGGCTGGGTCTGGGGCTTGAGCACAGCACCTTTTTCACGCTGTACTGGATTCTCACCGGCTTTCATTTCCTGCACGTATTGCTGGGGATGGTCATCCTCGGCTGGATGGCCGAGCGCTGCCGCCGGCAGGCCTACACCGCGCGTGACTGCGCCGGGCTGGAGTCCGGCGTGCTCTATTGGCACATGGTGGATATGGTCTGGGTGGTGCTGTTCCCGCTGGTCTACGTGATCAACTGACGAGGTCGTGATGTCTGCTTCGAAGGTGTTGATTGTCTGTTGGCTGGTCCTGGCCGCACTGTCCACGGCGACGGTGGCGCTGGGCAGTTCCGGCTCGACCCTGCTGCTCGCCGCGGCGGTGCTAGTCATAGCCCTAGTGAAGGGCTGGGTGATTACCGAGCGCTTCATGGAAATGTGCCATGCGCCGATGATGTGGCGCTTGCTGATGCTCGGCTGGCCGCTGGTGATGGCGGCTGGGGTGATCCTGACGCTGGTTTGAGTTGGGGCAGGCTGGGCGTTGGGGCGCGCTCTGGTGGGCTGAAGCCCACCCTACGGCCTGCGCGCCGCTTCTAGATCAACGCCAATGAGTAGGGTGGGCCGGGCGGCGTTCCGCTTCAGCCCACCAATATCGGCACGTTTGATTGCCCCCAAGCTCCGCATAGGCGCGTTGCGCTGGACGCCCTGCGTCTGTTTCAGCAAGTAGGGTGGGCTTCAGCCCACCTTTACAGAACAAGAGGCGTGCTCGATTGCCCCCACACCGAAGCAACCCCCTCTGCCCGGCACCTGGTCCCGGTTAGAACGCGATGTTTTTCCGGGGAGAGGGTTAGGGTGAGGGGCTACCCTCTTTGTCCTACACCGCCCCCCCAAAAAAACGCCAAAAACTTATATCACCCTTCTTCCCAGCCCCTTGCCGTGCCCTCAACGCTGCGCTTACGCACCTCATATAAACCCGACTAAAACGTTTGGTCTTTTTCTTGATTGCCATCAAGCAGGTTTCGATAGCTCCCTTCTTAAACTGGCCACGCCAAGCCATGAGGAGGCGACCATGTCCGAGACCTTCACCAAGGGGATGGCCAGGAATATCTACTTCGGGGGAAGCGTGTTCTTCTTCCTGGTATTTCTCGGCCTGACCTATCACACAGAGCAGACCTTTCCAGAACGAACGAATGCGTCGGAATTGACCGAGGCGGTCGTGCGCGGCAAGGAAGTCTGGGAAAACAACAACTGCATCGGCTGCCACAGCCTGCTTGGTGAAGGCGCCTACTTCGCGCCGGAGCTGGGTAACGTCTTCGTCCGTCGCGGTGAAGACGCGGCCTTCAAGCCCTTCCTGAGTGCCTGGATGAAAGCGCAGCCGCTGGGCGCGCCAGGACGCCGGGCGATGCCGCAATTCAACCTGAGCGAGCAGGAAGTCGACGATCTGGCGGAGTTCCTCAAGTGGACCTCGAAGATCGATACCAACAACTGGCCGCCAAACAAGGAGGGCTGAGAGATGAGCATCATGAATCCGCATCTCAAATTCCAATCGCAAGCGGTCGCCAAACCCTACTTCGTGTTTGCGCTGATCCTGTTCGCCGGGCAGATCCTGTTCGGTCTGATCATGGGCCTGCAGTACGTCGTCGGTGACTTCCTGTTCCCACTGTTGCCATTCAACGTAGCGCGGATGGTTCACACCAACTTGCTGATCGTCTGGCTGCTGTTCGGCTTCATGGGCGCGGCCTACTACCTCATCCCCGAGGAAGCGGATCGCGAACTGCACAGCCCGAAACTGGCGATCATCCTGTTCTGGGTGTTTGCAGCCGCTGGTGTGCTGACGATTCTCGGCTACCTGTTCGTGCCTTACGCCGGACTGGCGGAAATGACCAAGAACCACCTGCTGCCGACCATGGGTCGCGAGTTCCTGGAACAGCCGACGATCACCAAGATCGGCATTGTGGTGGTGGCCCTGGGCTTCCTCTACAACGTCGGCATGACCCTGCTCAAAGGTCGCAAGACCGTGATCAGCACGGTGATGATGACCGGGCTGATCGGCTTGGCGGTGTTCTTCCTGTTCTCCTTCTACAACCCGGAAAACCTGGCGCGCGACAAGTACTACTGGTGGTTCGTGGTGCACCTGTGGGTCGAAGGCGTGTGGGAACTGATCATGGGTTCGATGCTGGCCTTCGTCCTGATCAAGATCACCGGCGTCGACCGTGAAGTGATCGAGAAGTGGCTCTACGTGATCATCGCCATGGCCCTGATCACTGGCATCATCGGTACCGGTCACCACTTCTTCTGGATTGGTGCGCCTGAGGTCTGGTTGTGGCTGGGTTCGATCTTCTCTGCCCTGGAACCGCTGCCGTTCTTCGCCATGGTGCTGTTCTCGCTGAACATGGTGAACCGTCGTCGCCGGCAACATCCGAACAAGGCCGCATCGCTCTGGGCCATCGGTACGACCGTGACAGCGTTCTTCGGTGCTGGCGTGTGGGGCTTCCTGCACACCTTGGCACCGGTGAACTACTACACCCACGGTTCGCAGTTGACCGCAGCCCACGGCCACCTGGCCTTCTACGGTGCCTACGCAATGATCGTGATGACCATGATCAGCTACGCCATGCCGCGTCTGCGTGGCCTGGGTGAAGCACCGGATGCACGGGCTCAGCGCATCGAGATCTGGGGCTTCTGGCTGATGACCATCTCCATGGTTGCCATCACCCTGTTCCTCACCGCCGCTGGCGTGGTGCAGGTCTGGCTGCAACGCATCCCGGCTGACGGCGCGGCGATGTCCTTCATGAATACCGCCGACCAACTGGCCATCTTCTTCTGGCTGCGGTTGATCGCCGGGGTGTTCTTCCTGGTCGGGCTGGTCTGCTACCTGTACAGCTTCAGGCAGCGTGGCCGGGTTACCGCCGACGTACCTGCAGCAGTCGCTGCAGCCTGAGACTGACGCACGATGAACGACGGCCCGGCTGACCCAGCGGGCCGTCTTCGTTCGAACTGCGCTACGGAGATCGCAATGGCCTTTACCATCGAAGTCGAAGAGTGGGTCGGCAGCGTCTGGCACCGTTTCATCACCCGCCGCGCCAGTCCCGATTTTCCCGAGGCGTGCGTCGAGCTGGAAAGCATGCAGCGACCCTTGTCGGTCCTGTTCCGAGCCATGGGTGGCGCCAGCGGTATCGGCGTGGAAGCTGCCAATGCGCGCGACATGATGTTGCGGCGCAACCTGCTGCAACAGGTCGCCGGAACCTGCAAGCAATTGCCGGTCGCCTGGTGCGACGCGAGCAATCTGCGCCTGCCGCAACGCCTTGCGGTCTATCCGGAAGTTTCACTCAATCAGGATCTTTATCGCTGGCTGGCGCTGCTCGCAGCGCAGGCGGGCGAGATGCGCCACTGGGCGCGTGACAACCAGCGCTGGACCCAATCGATTCTCCAGCGCTTCCCTGCCATGCGGCCACGCTACGGGCGGTTGGTCGAGGCACACCTGCAACTGCGTCCCGACCCGGCCACGCTGCCGCGCGCCGAGGCCGCGCTGGAGCGCGCGCTCTGCCAAGCGTTGCGCGAGCCAGGCAGTGTCGCGCAGTTTCCACGCAGCGAAGTGGCACCCTGGCCGCTGCCAATGTGGCTGTACCCGGCAGAAAACCTTGGCGTGCCGCAAGCCACCGAGCTGGCCGAAGAGGATCAGGACAACACCCTGCAAGCCCCACCCACTGAGCAAAAGGGCATGCGCAAACGCGCCAAGCGGGTCGAGGAAACGACCGGCAAGGGCGGTTTGATGTTGTTTCGCCTGGAGAATCTGTTCAGCTGGTCCGAGCACGTCGAGCTGGATCGCCAGGGCGACGACAGCGAAAACGAGGATGCCTCGCGCGTCGCCGAGGACCTCGATGAAATCGCCATGTCTCGCCAGCGCATGCGCAAGGGCGGTGGTCTCAAGCTGCACCTCGATTTGCCGCCGTCGGACGTGGATGACATTCCGCTGGGCGAAGGCATCAAGCTGCCGGAGTGGGACTATCGCAAGCAGCGCCTGCAGGAGGATTTCGTCAGCCTGCAGATGATGCTGCCGCGCGGCTCGGAGCCCAAGGGCCTGCCGCTGCGCCTGAGCCCACTGGCGCGTAAGCTGCGACGGCAATTCGAGCACCTGCGCAACGATCGGCAGTGGCTGCGCGGCCAGCCGCAGGGTTCCGAGCTGGACATGCAGGCCTGGCTGGATTTCCACGTCGAGCGCCAGCATGGCCAGTGCGCCGAGCGTGGGCTATTCATGGAACAGCGACAGAGTCGGCGGGATCTGGCCTGTCTGCTGTTGGCGGACCTGTCGATGTCCACCGATGCGCACCTGGATGACGAGCACAAGGTGATCGACGTTATCACCGACAGCTTGCTGCTGTTCGGCGAAGCGCTGTCGGCGGTCGGCGATGAGTTCGCGTTGTACGGCTTCTCCTCGCTGCGCAGGCAGCAGGTGCGCATGCAGGAATTGAAAAGCTTCCGCCAGCGTTATGACGATGAAACGCGCGGACGTATCCAGGCGCTCAAGCCCGGCTATTACACCCGCATGGGCGCGGCGATCCGCCAGGCCACTGAGCTGCTTGGCAAATGCAAGCAGCGGCGCAAGCTGCTGTTGCTGGTGACCGATGGCAAGCCCAACGACCTGGACCTGTACGAAGGCCGCTACGGCGTTGAAGACACCCGCGAAGCGGTGCTCGAAGCCCGGCGCCAGGGCCTGCTGCCGTTTTGTATCACCATCGACCAGGAGGCCGGCGATTACCTGCCCTACATGTTCGGCGCCAACGGCTACACCCTGATCAAAGAACCGCAACAACTGCCGTTCCGCCTGCCGCAGCTGTACAAGCAGTTGACGAAGGGGTGATAGAGAGCTGGAAGTGTTGCGTGGAATTGGTGGGCTGAAGCCCACCCTACGAGGCAACGAGGCCCCGGTAGTAGGGTGGGCTTCAGCCCACCAGCCTAGAAAAGGTGCCGCGGCAACCAGACGATCATCGCCGCGCAGAATACGGTGAGCCCGATACAGAACCAGAAGAACTTGCGTTGGCGCCGTTCGCCAGCGGTGTCGGCGTGGGCGGGGAGGGGCATGCCGCAGTGGCTGCACTCGGCTTCTTTCGGTGGGTTGGGCTGCTGGCAGTACAGGCACAGGGGCATGGCGGTGTCCTCGTTACGTCGGGTCCAGCTTGCCACGCGTGGCGGTCGATTGAGGTTGACCGCAATCAACCGCCTGTCAAAGCCGCTGGCGCTGAGCCGAACGGCGCCGAGCCCCGTCTCCGATCACTCGAACTGTTCGAGACGCTGGGGGTCGAGAATGGTGATCTGACGGCCGTCCTGGGTGATGATTCCTTCGTCGATCAGGCGGCGAATGATCCGTGAAAAGGTTTCCGGCTGGATCGACAAATGGCCGGCGATCAGCTGCTTGGCCATCGGCAGTTCGAAGCTGTTGCCGTCGCCCTTCAGCCGCGCCAGCTGGGTCATCAGGTAGCGCACCACGCGGTGGGTGGCGTTCTTCAGTGACAGCGTTTCGATCTCGTTGATGCGCTGATGCAGCCGCACGCTCAGCTTGCCGAGCAGGGCGAAGGACAGTTTCTGGTTCGCTTCCAGCAGGCGCATGTAGGCCGTGTTGGAGAACCGATAGACCTGGCTCGGGCAAACGGCCTGGGCCGAGGCGACATAGTTGGGCGTGTCCATCAGCATCATCGCTTCGGCAAAGGTCTGGCGATTGCCGATCACCTCGAAGACCTTCTCCTGGCCGTCCGGGGTCAGGCGGTAGATCTTGATCGCGCCGGAAATCACGAAGTAGAACGAGTGAGCCGGTTCGCCCTGATGAAAGAGGTTGTCGCCCTTGTCGAGATTGAGCAGCTGGCTGGCGCTCATGAGCTCGTCCATCTGCTGATCGTTCAGCGGTTCGAACAGGTGGTGGCTACGGAGAATCTGGTTGTGTACGCGATGAAGCACCATGCAAGGCATCCTGTTTTCTAATAGTGGCCATCCGCAACCTGCCTGCTTGAGGCGGTAACGCGGCGCTGATTCGGTACTGAGCCTAGCGCAGCCGCGTGGCTCGAGTATTGATGCAGTCCAGTGTCCGGGTCGAACGGCACCGACGCTGCATCGTGGATCGTTTCAATGATCAGCTGTTGCCGATTCGCTCCAATGCGGCGCGGCGAACACGTCGGGGTAGCGGTGCAGCGTAGCCAGGACGAGCTGCGCGCCCTGTTCCTGCTCGGCAGTTTCGGCCAGCGCCTTGGCGCCCTTGAGCAAATCGGCCAGTAGACCATGCAGGGCGGCATCGGCTTGCTCGGTCAGCTCGCAGTGGGCGATCAGGAAGGAGACGTTGTCTTCGACCGCCGTCTGCAGCTGCTTCGCCGTCCGCGCGTCGATGGATGCCGAACCGTCCGGCAGTGCGACATTCACCGCTTCACGCAGCTGCGTCATGCCTTTGCGCAAGGCGGCGTCGGTCGGCCATTGCTGATCATGAATGGACGGTGCCGCAGCTGAGTGCCCGTCATGCCCGTGGTTGTGAGGGGTGGCGGCTTGTGCGCTGTCGACGACCAGATCGAGTGCCACGCCGCTGGCCAGTGCCAGCATCGACGCCATGGCTACGCCCCATGCCAAAGGTTGGATAACTGCTTTCATATCAGTGCGCCGCTGCGTTGACGAACAGGATGTTGTTTTCCAGATGGATGTGCTGCATCAGGTCGTTGCGTAGCTCCTCCAGCCCACGATAGAGCGCGCGCCAGGTGTTGCAGGCGTTCGCCGGTGGGGTGATGTCGTGGGTCAGCTCGGCCAGGCGCTCCAGGGCGGCGCCGTGCTGATCGTGCTCGTAGCGCATCACGGCGATCGGGCCCTGGGTTTGCGGCAACTGGATATTGCGTCGCAGCATCGGAAAGAGGATCTGCTCTTCCTTGAGCATGTGGCTTTCGAGTTCCTGCTGCATGGTCCACAGGTGCTCGGCCAGGCCGATCGGGCAGTCGGCCTTGTTGCCATGCACCTGCTCGACGCGGCTGGCCAGCCGAATCAATTCGGGAAACTGTTCGCGATGGCGCTCATGGAAGCGTTCGAGGATATGATCGATGAGGGTGTTGGCCGGCTCGCTCCGCCAATCCGGCTCGGCTGTCGGAGCGCTTTGCAGTGCGGCGAGTTCGCCGGCGATCGCCTCTGCATCAAGGCTGCGCTGCTGGGCTGCGTCGCGCAGTGGGGTATTGCCGCCGCAGCAGAAATCCAGCTTGTACTGGCGAAACACGCGCGTGGCGCCAGGAATGAGGCAGGCCAAGGTGCCCAGGGTTTGCTCGGTAAGCGCAGTCGTCATGGCGATGTTCCGTGTGGGTTGGCTGGATTAGGTTGACGGGACTAGCGCAAGCCTTGTGCCATGACGCAACTCATTGATTTTTAGGTTGAAAAAATCCGTGCTGGTGAAAATGACCTGAGCGGTTTAGGGTTTAAAAAACCTTGAGGGTATTTGTAACCATGATGGAAGAAGCGCTGCTGGCCGACCTCGTTACCGAATTGCCGAACGCCGTTCGCCTGCAACGACTGGTGCATACGCTGCATGAGCGCTTTCGCTGTGGCGCGGTGGTGTTGCTGCGCCTCGACGAGGACACGCTGCGTCCGCTGGCGGCGGTGGGGCTGGTGCAGGAGGCCCTTGGCCGGCGCTTCGTCGTAGCCCAGCATCCGCGGCTCGCCGCCATTCTTTCGCAGCGCGAACCCGCTTGGTTCGAACCCGACAGTCGATTACCCGACCCCTACGATGGCCTGCTCGACGAGCATGTCGGCGAACCCTTGCCGGTGCACGACTGCATGGGCGTCAGCCTGTTCGTGGAAGGCAAGTTGTGGGGCGCGCTGACCCTCGATGCGCTGCACGCCGGCACCTTCGATGACGAGGCGCGGCGCGACCTGCAGCGTTACACCCTAGTGATCGAAGCGGCGATCCGCATTACCCGGCTGGAGCACGAGAATCGCGGCCTGCGCCTGGCCCGCAGCGATGTGCTGGAAACCACGCAGGTGCCGGGCGACGGCGAAATTCTCGGGCAGAGTCAGGTGATCGCCGAGTTGCTGCGCGAGCTGGAAGTGGTCGCCGACTCCGAACTGCCGGTGTTGCTGCTGGGCGAGACCGGCGTCGGCAAGGAGCTGTTCGCCCGCTGGCTGCATCGCCATTCGCGGCGCCGGAACAAGCCGCTGGTGCTGGTCAATTGCGCCGCATTGCCCGAGTCGCTGGCCGAAAGCGAGCTGTTCGGCCATGTCAAAGGCGCGTTCTCCGGTGCGACTACCGATCGTCCTGGCCGTTTCGACGCGGCCAACGGCGGCACCCTGTTGCTCGACGAGGTGGGCGAACTTCCGCTGATCGTTCAGGCCAAGCTGTTGCGCACCCTGCAGAACGGTGAGATTCAGCGGCTCGGCGCCGACAAGCCGCGTCAGGTCGATGTGCGGATCATCGCCGCGACCAACCGCAACCTGCGCGAGAGCGTGCGTGACGGGCACTTCCGCGCCGACCTCTATCATCGTTTGTCGGTCTATCCGGCACCGATCCCACCGCTGCGTGAGCGCGGCAACGATGTGCTGATCCTGGCCGGTTACTTCCTCGAACTGAACCGCGCCCGGCTGGGCCTGCGCAGCATGCGCCTGTCGCCCGCCGCGGAGCGTGCGCTGCTGGGCTATGCCTGGCCGGGCAACGTGCGCGAACTGGAACATGTGATCAGCCGTGCGGCGCTGCGGTTGCTCAGTCGTGGCGCGTCGCGCAGCGAAATTCTCACGCTTGAGCCCGACCTGCTCGACCTGGATAGCACGCAGTCCGCCTCGCTCGCGCCGGTCGCCGACCCGCAGCCGCTGCCAACAGAAGTCGAAATCGTCTCATTGCGTGAAGCGGTCGATAACGCCCAGCGCCAGGCGATCGTGCGAGCACTGGAAGCCAGCGGCGAGAACTGGGCGCAGGCGGCTCGGTTGCTCGATGTCGATTCCAGCAACCTGCACAAGCTGGCAAGGCGACTGAAACTGAAGTAGCCGCCGGGCACGGGTTGGACCAAGGGCTGCGCACGCGTCGGACGCGTGCCGCCGATCGGCGCGAGTCGTCCCGATTGCCTGGTGGTCTAAGCTGCAGACCATTACCCATTAAGGAGATTTCCATGGCCCTGGACCATGACCAGTTCGACGCGTTGCTGACCGAGGCCCTGGCCCATGCGGAACGTGCAGCCAGCGAGAACAACCCGCAGCATTATCAACAGGCCTTCATCGCCAGCCTCCAGGCCATGCGGTTGTTGGCCGAAGAATCGGGTGCCTGGCGGCAAATGGTGGCGCGCGCCACGGAGGAGTTCGAAGGCGACGAGGGAATATAGAGGCCCGAGGCTGGACGGCCGTGCTCTTGCACTTGCGCCCTGATCACGCCCGCTCCTACGGTCAGCCGTAGGGTGAGTGCAACCCGCCATGCAGGGCTGAAGTCCCTACCTTTAGAGCTACAGATGCGCCATAGCTCACTGGTGGGCTGAAGCGGAACGCCACCCGGCCCACCCTACGAGTTGGAAGCTTGACGTTGCCTTTGTAGGGTGGGCTTTAGCCCACCGGCGGTGTAACGGCGGAATAAATTCCGCCTACGAAGCGCATGTCTCGACAGCCTTGTAGGGTGGGCTTTAGCCCACCGGTGGCGCTCAATATGTCGACGAATCATCCGCACTGCCGCGCCGCGGCTACCTTGACCTTCATCAATGCCGACCTTCGGTCATCTACCTAGACTGCCGGCTTTCCGTCCTCCCTGGACGGGCGCCGTTGCCGCCGGCACGGCGCGCATGTATCCGAATGTCTAGGAGTTGCCATGCACCTGGTCTGCCCGGCAGGAAGCCTGCCCGCGCTGAAGGCCGCCGTCCAGCAGGGCGCCGATGCCATCTATGTCGGTTTTCGAGACGACACCAACGCCCGCCATTTTGCCGGACTCAATCTGGATGAGAAGCAGCTCGACAAGGGCTTACAGCTGATCCGCGAGAAACGCCGGCAGCTCTACGTCGCCGTCAACACCTATGCCCAGCCGCAGGGCTGGTCGCGCTGGCAGCGCGCGGTGGACCAGGCCGCCGACCTGGGTGTCGACGCGCTGATCGCCGCCGACCCCGGCGTGCTGGGCTATGCCGCCAAGCGTCATCCGCAGCTCAATCTGCACCTGTCCGTTCAAGGCTCGGCGACCAACGCGGCGGCGCTGGCCTTTTACCAACAGCGCTACAACATCAAGCGCGCCGTACTGCCACGGGTTTTGTCGCTCAAGCAGGTCAAGCAGGTCGCGGCCAGCAGCCCGGTGCCGATCGAGGTCTTCGCCTTTGGCAGCCTGTGCATCATGGCCGAAGGACGCTGCCATCTGTCCTCGTACCTCACCGGCGAGTCGCCGAACCTGTGCGGGGTCTGCTCGCCAGCCAAGGCGGTGCGCTGGAGCGAGGAGCCCGAAGGGCTTACGTCACGATTGAACAACGTCCTCATCGATCGCTATGCCGAAGGCGAATCGGCCGGCTACCCGACGCTGTGCAAGGGCCGCTTCATGGTCAACGGCGAGCGCTTCCACGCGCTGGAAGAGCCCACCAGCCTGAACACCCTTGATCTGATACCCGAACTTGCCAGCATCGGCGTCACCGCGATGAAAATCGAAGGCCGCCAGCGCAGCCCGGCCTATGTCGAGCAGGTGACTCGCGTCTGGCGTGCGGCGCTGGATGCCTACCTGCAGGCGCCGCAGCGTTATGCCGTCCAGCCCGGCTGGCGCGAGGTGCTCGATGGCTTGTCCGAGGGTTCGCAAACGACGCTCGGCGCCTATCACCGGGCCTGGCAATGAACGAGGAACCAACCATGAAACTCAGCCTCGGCCCCGTGCTGTTTTACTGGGATCGCCAGCGCACACTGGAATTTTATGCCGACATGGCCAGCACGCCTCTGGATGTCATCTATCTGGGCGAGACCGTCTGCTCCAAGCGCCGCGACATGGGGCTGGACGACTGGATCGGGTTGGCGCGTGAGCTGGGCCAGCAATCGACGGCGCAACTGGTGCTATCCGGCTTGACGCTCGTCGAGGCGGCGTCCGAGCTGTCCAGCCTGCGCCGGCTCTGCGACAACGGCGAGTTGCTGGTGGAGGCCAACGACCTGGGCGCCGTGCATTACCTCTCCGAGAAACGCCTGCCTTTTGTCGGTGGTCCGGCATTGAATCTCTACAACGGCCATGCCCTGGCCGAGCTGGTCAGGAGCGGCATGCAACGCTGGGTGCCGCCGGTGGAAATCTCCGGGGCGATGATCAGGGATGCGCGCGCGCAGCTGTCACAGCTCGGTGTGCCGATTCCAGAGGTCGAAATCTTCGCCTACGGCCATCTGCCGCTGGCCTACTCGGCGCGCTGCTTCACCGCCCGCGCGGAAAACCGGCCGAAAGACGATTGCCAGTTCTGCTGCCAGAACTACCCCGAAGGCATTCCGTTGCTGAGCCAGGAAGGCGAGGCGCTGTTCACCATCAACGGTATCCAGACCATGTCGGCGTCGGTCAGCAATCTACTGGCGGACTATCCGGCATTGGTGGAAAGCGGCGCTGACCTGCTGCGTCTGAGCCCACGTGCATCGGGGATGTCCGAGGTGATCGCGGCCTTCGATACAGTACGCAAGGGCGGTCTGCCACCGCTGGCCGTCGACGGCTGCAATGGCTATTGGCACGGCCAGCCGGGCATGCTGCGCGCAGAGGAGGCCGGACTATGCTGAAGCCGCGCGCGCACCTGTTGAAACTGAGCGAGCACCTGCTGCCGCTAGCCGCACGGACGCCGTTCCTCCTGCAACGCATAGCGCTGGAACGAAGTCTCAATCAGGTCTTCGCCGAGCCGCTGGCCGAGGGCGCCTTCGAAGCGCTGGAAGGTCACTGGATGCGTCTGGAGGTCGTCGACCTCAAGCTGGCCTGGTGCCTGACCTGCGACCGACAGAAGCTGCGCATCGCCGAACAGGCGCCGGTGCAGGTCACCATTCGCGGCAACTGGCGGGAGTTCTTGCTGCTGGCCAGCCGTCAGGAAGATCCGGACACGCTGTTCTTCCGCCGCCGGCTGGTGATCGAGGGCGATACCGAGTTGGGGCTGTCGATCAAGAATCTGATCGACAGCCTCGACCCGGACATGCTGCCGCCCTGGCTGTGGAAAGTTTTGCAGGGTGCCGGAGAGGAAGTGGCACAGGCGGGCCGGGCGCAGCCTGCGGGCTTCTGCTGAGTACTGCGCCGCTCCGGCAGCGGCGCAGAGGTGGGGAATGGCTAGACCGAGTACAGCCGGGGGCGCGGCTTCATGCGGTCGCTGGCGATGATGCTGCACATGTCCTCGAACAGCGCATCGGCTTCTGACTCGGAGCAGTCTTCACGATAGCGCTTGCGCAGGCCGTAGCTGCTGAGAGTGATATGCACATCGGCGATAACGTCGTGCTGCGCCAAACAGGCGCGTGCGCAGTGCAGCGGGCAGCCGTCAATAGCCAGAATCGGGCGGCCCGAGTTGGCCTTGTTGACCAGCGAGCTGACCCGCCCGCCGACACCGGCGATGCAGGACATCTCCGCCAGCCCGGCACGGTCGAGGCGCACCGCGAGGGTGTTGGCCAGCTGCGCCACGTTGGAGCAGCCCGAGCAGGAATAGACCAGTGGAAGTGGCGGCGTCGACATGGCGTTCTCCAGTTCGGTAAGACGATTGTCAGTATCGCGGCCGAGGCGGCTGGCGCCTTTGACGATCATCAAGAAGCTGAGGCGATCGGTCGCAGGTCACTCCTGGTAGGCGGCCAGGCCCTGGCTATCGAGGATCTCGATGCGCCGACGTTGCACGCTGATCATTCCCGACTCGATCAAGCGGTGCAGGATGCGCGAAAAGGTCTCCGGCTGGATGCCCAGCTTGGACGCGATCAGGCGCTTCGGCACGTCGAGCGTGACCACGCCGCTGTCGTCCTCCTGCGATTGATAGAGAAAGCGCACCACGCGATGGCTGGCATTGGCCAGCGTCAGGGTGTCGATCTCGTTCATGCGCTGGTGCAGGCGAATGCTCAGGGTGGCGAGGATGTCGAGGCAGATGCTGGGGTGCTCTTCGAGCATCCGGCGGTAATGCTGGCCGTGCAGGCTGGCGACGAGACTGGCCTTGAGCGCCGTGGCACTGACCGGGTAGTTCGGCGTGCCGGTGAACAGCAGCGCTTCGGCGAAGGATTCACCGCCGCGGATAACTTCCACCAGCTTTTCCTGGCCATCGCACACCACGCGATGCAGCTTCACCTGACCACTGAACAGAAAGTAGAAGCGCTCGGCCTTGTCGCCCTGGTGAAACAGCGAGACGCCGGCCGGCAGCCGCTTGAGATTGGCCGAAGCACAAACCTCCTGCAGAGCCGCCTCGGGTAGGCGGCTGAACAAGTGGTGGCGGCGAAGCTCCGCAACAAGTGTCGTTTCGCTGAGCATGGTTCCTCCGCCGGTACGCGTCCGGGGTTGTTGAAGGTTGCATCCTATGAGTCTGGGTAATGGACCTTCCTTGATCACGGACAAGATCCGCGGCCGGGAGCGATCCGTCGGCTTTCGAAAACAGCTTGGGTGAATTGACGATGGTCAATTCGCTTCTGAGCTCAAGTCACTACATTTCACATCATCTTGTGTTCATTAATTTGTTTTAACTAGATATGGTGTGGAGGCGTAATGCCTGGGGTTGACGATAAGAATTGGCCCGTCTCGCTGCGCAAGCGTGACGGGCGACTGGTGGCATTCGAGCTGGACAAAATCGGTGCGGCGATCACGGCGGCGGGTCTCGCTACCGGTGAGTTCGATCAGGCCACTGCGCGACTGCTGGCCTGCGAGGTGCTGGCGCGATTGCCGCAACGCGTGGTGGAAGTGGAACAGGCGCAGGACGCTGTCGAGCGCGTGCTGATGGAGGCTGGGCATTACGCCACGGCGCGCGCGTACATCGTCTACCGCGAGCGGCATGGGCGGCTGCGTCGCGACCGCAAGGCCATCGTCGATGTTGCCTCCTCGATGAACGAGTACCTGTCGCGCGAGGACTGGCGTGTGCGCGCCAATGCCAACCAGGGCTATTCGCTGGGCGGGCTGATTCTCAACGTGTCCGGTAAGGTCACGGCCAACTACTGGCTGGACGAGGTCTACAGTCCGGAGATCGGCACCGCACATCGCGAGGGCGACCTGCACATCCACGACCTCGACATGCTGGCCGGCTATTGCGCCGGCTGGTCGCTGCGCACCCTGCTCAACGAGGGCTTCAACGGTATTCCCGGGCGGGTCGAGGCGGGGCCGCCGAAGCATCTGTCCAGCGCGCTGGGGCAGATGGTCAATTTCCTCGGTACGCTGCAGAACGAGTGGGCCGGCGCCCAGGCGTTCAGCTCCTTCGATACCTACCTGGCGCCTTTCGTGCGCAAGGACAACCTGAGCTACGGCGAAATCCGCCAGGCCATCCAGGAGTTCATCTACAACCTCAACGTGCCGTCGCGCTGGGGTACGCAGACGCCCTTCACCAACCTGACCTTCGACTGGGTATGCCCGGAGGACCTGCGCGAGCAGATTCCCTACATCGGCGGTGAGGAGATGCCCTTCGCCTATGGCGAGCTGCAGGCGGAGATGGAACTGATCAACCGCGCCTATATAGAGGTCATGCAGGCCGGCGATGGCCTGGGTCGGGTGTTCACCTTCCCGATCCCGACCTACAACATCACCCACGACTTTCCCTGGGACAGCGAAAACGCCGACCGCCTGTTCGAGATGACGGCACGCTACGGCCTGCCGTACTTCCAGAACTTCCTCAATTCGGACATGCAGCCCAATCAGGTGCGTTCCATGTGCTGCCGCCTGCAGCTGGACGTGCGCGAACTGCTCAAGCGCGGTGGCGGTCTGTTCGGGTCCGCCGAGCAGACCGGCTCGCTCGGCGTGGTGACCATCAACTGCGCGCGCCTGGGCTACCTGCATCAGGGTGACCGCCGCGGCTTGTACGAGCACCTCGATGCGCTGCTGGAGATGGCCAAGGAAAGCCTCGAGGTCAAACGCAAGGTCATCCAGCATCACATGGATGCCGGGCTCTATCCCTACACCAAGCGCTACCTGGGCACGCTGCGCAATCACTTCTCCACCATCGGCGTGAACGGTCTGCACGAGATGGTCCGCAATTTCACCGAGGACGCCGAAGGCCTGCACACGCTGGCCGGCCGCGCCCTGGCCATCGAGCTGCTGGACCATGTGCGGGCAGTGCTGGTGCGCTTCCAGGAAGAAACCGGTCACCTCTACAACCTCGAAGCCACGCCGGCCGAAGGCACCACTTACCGCTTCGCCAAGGAAGACCGCAAGCGCTTCCCGGACATCCTCCAGGCGGGCACGGCCGAGGCGCCGTACTACACCAACTCCTCGCAGCTGCCGGTGGGCTTCACCGACGATCCCTTCGAGGCGCTGGCGCTGCAGGACGAACTGCAGGCCAAGTACACCGGCGGCACCGTGCTGCACCTGTACATGGCCGAGCAGATTTCCTCGGCCCAGGCCTGCAAGAACCTGGTGCGCAAGGCGCTCGGTCGTTTCCGGCTGCCTTATTTGACGGTCACCCCGACATTCTCCATCTGCCCTGTGCACGGCTACCTGAGCGGCGAGCACGAGTTCTGTCCCAAGTGCGACGAGGTGCTGCTGGCCAACGCGTCGGCGGATTGCGGCTGCACGGCGTGAATGTGTAGGAGCAAGGCGGGGCGTCCCTCAAAGAGGGTTTCTACGCTCCTGCGTGGGAGCCTGCAGCAGGACGCTCCGCGTGATCAGCGTTTCCACGTAGAGCGTGAGGAACGAGCAACGTTTCACCCATCCGTTAGAAAAAGGAGCGACACATGAAAGCCCCCCAACTGCCCGAAGCCCAACGCCAGCGCTGCGAAGTCTGGACCCGTGTCATGGGTTATCACCGCCCGGTTACTGCGTTCAATCCCGGCAAGCAGTCCGAGCATCATGAGCGTCAGCATTTCACCGAGGCGGCCGCCCGGGTAGCCGCGGCGTGACGGCAAGCCTGCGGGTCGGGGGGCTGGTCCCCCTGACCACTCTGGATTTTCCCGATCATCTGGCCTGCGTACTGTTCTGCCAGGGCTGCGGTTGGCGCTGTCGCTATTGTCACAACCCGCAGCTGATCCCCGCCTGCGGCGCGCAGGAAAACTCCTGGGAGGAAATTATCGGCTTCCTGGAGCAGCGCGCCGGCCTGCTCGAGGCGGTTGTCTTCAGCGGTGGCGAGCCGACGCTGCAGCTGGCATTGCCCGACGCCATTGCCCAGGTGCGGGAGATGGGCTTCAAGATCGGCCTGCACAGCGCCGGCATCAAGCCGAAGCTGTTTCGTCAGGTGTTGCCGCTGGTGGACTGGGTGGGTTTCGACATCAAGGCGCTGCCGGAACACAGCACGCTGATCACGGGTATCGAAGGCAGCGGCGCTGCTAACTGGAAGAGTTTGGAGGCGTTGTTGGAAAGCGGCGTCGCCCATGAATGCCGCACGACCGTCCATTGGCAGTTGCTGGATGCCGAACGCCTCTGGGATATGGCGCAGCGCCTGCGCAAGCTGGGCGTCGAGCGCTTCGCCGTGCAATGCGTACGCACCGCCAAGATGCTCGACGAGACGCTCGCCGAAAGCTGCCCGTCGTACGACCAGCAAAAACTCTGGGATCGCATGGGGCAGCTGTTTCCGACGTTCGTCTTGCGTGGGTGACGAGATCTGACCGTTGCGGCATCGGTGGGCTGAAGCCCACCCTACGGATGACGACGCAGCCGAAGAGCTTGTACGAGGTGCCCGGTGCGCGCCCTACGAGGGCTTGAGCCAATCTTCAGCAAAGTAGGGTGGGCTTCAGCCCACCATGTCGACAGCCGTCCGCCATCCGGGTGACAGAAAAACTGTTTTCGCCTTGCCGTCTTTCTGCTTTTTTGTCAGGCGCACCGTTGTGGCATCGGTGGGCTGAATCGGAGTGCCGCCCGGCCCACCCTACGGTGATGACGCAGTCGCAGTGAGAGGCCGGCTCCGTGCTCAGCTCCAGCCCCAGAACTGCAGATACCAACCATAGCCGGCGACTGCGGTGCCCAGACCTACGCTGGCAAAAGGCGGTCAGTCGGCGCAGGCCGTTGGCGCCGTGGCGGCTGATGACCTGCCATGCCAGAAGAGGCTCCAGATGACCGCGCCGGCCAGCATCCGTATTGCGCGGGCGAGTCCGGGCCTCTTCGGTGATGAGGCCCGTAGGGTGCGTGATGAACCAGGGGCTAACCGTCTACTGGAAAGCGCCCATCGCCAGCGCGATCATGCCGAACAGCAGCGTACTGACCCAATGACCCTGTTGCGGCTGCTCGCCGACGATGAGCAATCGGGTGTCATCGTGTATCCGTCGGAGCAGCGCCAAGGAAAATCTGATTGAGTGCCGCGGCCGTTGGTGAGCCTGGAAAAGCATCGAACCGGCCATTTGCCAGAGCCTGAGCTGCGTTATGAAAGCCCTTCCATGCCGCGCGTGCCAAAGCTCCGCCAACGCTGATTCGTCTGACTCCCAGGTCCGATAGCTCGCTCACCGTTAGTTCACTATTCCAACCAATCAGCATGTTGACGGGTTTTGGCGCCACGGCCGAGACGACAGTCGCAATCTCATCGAGGGTTCTGATCCCAGGCGCATACAGGCAGTCGGCACCCGCTTCGGCATAGGCTTGCAGACGTCTGATCGTGTCCGGAAGATTGGGGCGCCCCACGAAGAAGTTTTCCGCACGAGCGACCAAAAGCGTGTTGGTGCCGCTTGCATCGATTGCCTTGCGTGCCGCGCGGATGCGCTCCACCGCCTCTTGGATATCCCGGAGTGGTGCCCGCGTATCGCCCGTTGAGTCTTCGATCGAGAAACCGGCCACCCCGGTTGCCACGACGAGCTGTACGCTTTCGAAAACGTCGCTGGGTGCTTCGCCGAACCCGCTTTCGAAGTCCGCATTGATTGGCAGATGAGTGGCCTGCACCATGCTCCGTACGTGTTCCAGAACGGCATCGCGCTTCATATATCCGTCCGGCTTCGCGCAGGACCAGGCGTGGCCGGAACTCGTCGTCGCCAATGCCTTGAATCCCATGCCTGCAAGCAGCTGCGCGCTGCCGGCATCCCAGGGATTGGGCAGCACGAAGCATCCGGACTCATGCAGCTTCCAAAACGAATCGCGCTTTGCGGATACAGTTGGGACGATCATAAGAACTACCTTTCGTTGCCATGCGGCTGGGTCAGGGAACAACGAATGCTGGTTCAGCCTGGTAAGCGTTGTGAAGCAAATCCAAGAACGGCTTCGATTCTTCGATGGCGCTGGGTCCAATAGCCGTAACCGCTACCCCGGGTGTCCAAGAATTCATAATTGCAGCCCCTGAAAAATTCGCCACATCGGCGGGTTTGATTTCTTCATGACGCTGCGGAACATCAAGGCGGGTTAACTGGCGCTGAACTATTCCCATCATGGTCCCTGTCAATATTTGCGCTTTGGGCCAAACGACGGAGCGACCATCCCAAAAAACAAGATTCCAAATCGTCGCCTCACTTAACTTGCCGTGCCGATCGGTAAACGCGGCGTCATCGAAGCCCTGCTCGACAGCCCGGTGCAAGTAATAGGTTTTCGCTCCCTCGCCGACGTGTTTGATAGATGGGAGAAACCGTTCATGCTCCACGATGCCAAGGCGCACCGGGCCTGACGGACCGTTGAACGGCAGGTCTGTGCGCACAAGAATGGCGGGCTCCGCCTCCATGCTCTTGGCGGTGAACTCCCCTTCTGGAGAGTAAACCGTGACGGTGAGCGACTGATCCGCCGGGCCATTTGCAATCGCAAGGCGGAAACTCCGAAGCACGTGCTCATCGGGCAGCGCCATGCCAAACAACCTGAGCGTAGCTTGCTTCAGGCGGGTCATATGTAGATCCAATCCCTTGACCTTCCGATTTCGGACTTGCATGGCGGTAAAATGCGCAAACCCCGAGAAAGCCAGAGGCATCATGTCATCAGCAGTTGCTGGCGCACCGTTGATGAGTGTCGGGTAAGTAGCGGCTTGGACAGACATTGCGTTGCTCCTGCGGTTTTGATTCGGAGCACGCACTCTAAAACCTGACAGCGCTGTTAGAGTCAAGGGCCTATGAAGATTGGTGAACTATCCAGGCGTAGCAACGTGAGTATTCGAATGCTTCGCTATTACGAAGCGCAGGGCCTTCTCAAGCCCCACCGCACGGAAGGCGGATTTCGCGAATACGGTCCGGTTGACGAGCAAACGGTTGAGCGGATCAAGCTTCTGGGCTCTGCAGGGATGACGCTTGCGACGATCAGGCAGTTCGCGCCTTGCCTGCGAGGGGAGAGTCTGGTCTTCGAACCATGCGATGAGCTGCGCACAACGCTACGTGACCAATTGGATCTCATCGACCAGAAGGCCAACAAGCTGATGCAAACCCGCAAGGTGCTCAAGAAATTTCTGCGTGACGTTGAGTCATGACATCCGAACATGCGTGTCTTCCTAATATCCGCCGCTGGACGAGTGCAGTCGCTCGATCTCAACGTCTACCTCACTTCACCGCTTCGCCGAAAACTCGCCCGATAGTTCGTCAGCTTCAGACGAACGTGCTGGCTCATATCGCCGCTGAGCATACACAGGCGTGGCCTCTCTTAAACTGAACACACCATGCAGGTAGAACTGCTCGCCGGCTTCCTTGGAGAAGGCCAGTTCGTTTTGGCTGACCAGAAATGACGAACCCACCCGTTACCGCGATCTTCCATGTCCTTCGTTTTGCGAAGGTGAGCAGGAGATCGGACCGTTGTGGCATCGGTGGGCTGAAGCCCACCCTACAGGTGAGCACGTAGCCGCGAAGTAGGGTGGGCCGGGCGGCGTTCCGTTTCAGCCCACCCTTCTATGCCAGGGCGCACAGGCCCGCGCCGAGCTCAGTTCCAGCCCCAAAACTGTAGATACCAGCCATAGCCGACGACCGCGGTGCCCAGGCTCACGCAGGCAAAGGCGGTCAGGCGGCGCAGGCCGTTGGCGCCGTGACGGCTGATGACCTGCCAGGCCAAATACAGGCTCCAAGCGATGGCACCGGCCAGAAGCAATGCGCGGGTTGGCTGCGCCCAGGCGAGGATGAAACCTTCATAGCGCAGCAGCTTGATGGTCGTCGCCGAGAGGCCGAGAAACAGTCCGGCGCCGCCCAGGGGCGTCAATGTCAGCGCCAGATGGTGGAACAGGTTGTCGCCCCGGTTCATCAGGCGTACCGCGCCGCGCAGCAGCAACCAGAGCGCACCGCCGATCAGCAGCGAACTGGCGCCGATGTAGGTCAGGATCGCCGCGCCGTCGAGCCAGCTGAAGGCATCATTGGCCTGCGGGTAGTGCGTCAGCAGCCACCAGGGTGCGTTGGCTTCGAGCGGCCAGAAGATGTCGCGATCGATCAGCCATTCGGCGGCGGTCTGCTTCAGCGTGATGAACCAGGGGCTGACCGTCCACTGGAAGGCACCCATGGCCAGGCCAATCATGCCGAAGAGCAGCAATGTGCTGTCCCAATGACCGTGTTGCGCCTGGTTACCGACGATAAGGATTTCCTGATTAGGTGAACGGGCGGCCAGGGCGACCGCGCCACGCTGACCGCTGCAACGACCGCAGGCATGACAGTCGCTGTTGCCCTGCATGCGACGAATGTCGATCAGTGGGGCGCAGTTGGGCGTGGCCAGTTTCGGCCCCTGATTGGCCTGCCAGCGCTCCTCGTCCACTTTGTAGTGGACCGGTGCGAGACGCGCCAGCAAGTTGAACACACCGCTTACCGGGCATAGATGCTTGCACCAGATTCGCTTGCCTCTTCCATAAAGGTAGCCAACCAGCATCGCCGCCACGGTCGAACCGCCGAGAATCAGCGCCGCGGCCCGGCCATAGTCATACACGCTGATCAGCTGGCCGTAGACGGTGGTCAGAATGAACGCGACGGTTGGCCAGCCGCTCCAGCGTATCCAGCGTGGCGTGCCCTTGTTCAGTCCGCGCCAGCTGATCCATTCGCTGAGCGAGCCTTCCGGGCAGAGCACGCCGCACCAGAGGCGGCCGAAAAGCACCATCGACAGCAGCACGAAGGGCCACCACAGTCCCCAGAACAGGAACTGGGCGAACACCGTGATGTTGTCGAGCATGCGCGCCTCGGAAGGCGGCAGCGAAAGAGCGGCAGGCACCAGCAGCAGGACCAGATAAAAGCCGACCACCAGCCATTGGATCAGGCGGATGGCCTTGGCATGCTGGCGCAGCAGATCGCCGATGCGCGCCAGCCATGGAGCGTTGGTGATCATGCGGTGCGGGCCTCCAGACGAGCCTCCGGTTTCGGTCGCAACCAGGCCCAGACGGCCAGCCAGTACAACCCCATCAGCACCACGGCCGCCAGTGACGGCATGGCGCGGTAGCCAGTCAGCCCCGCGACGGTGCTGCCTAGGGTGCCGCCGTCATCGAGCAGGGCGGAGGTGTCCCAGAGCGGATCGCCAAAGACGCTGTAGAACACTTCCGGTATATCCATGCCCATCAACTGGCCGCTGAAACGGTCGAGCCCGGCCATGAGCAGGGCCGCACCCAGCAGCAGCAACAGGGCTTCGCTGACTTTGAAGAAATGCTTCCAGGAAAACAGCCGACTGCCGGCTTGCAGCGCGGCGTAGCTGAGCAGCGCGAGGATGAAGCCGAGCACGCCGCCGATGACGAAGCCCATCAGATCCGTGCCTTGCTGCTGATGGCCGATGCCATAGAGGAACACCACCGTCTCGCTACCTTCGCGGGCGACAGCGAGCATCGCCAGCACCAGTAGGCCGATACCGCTGCCCTGGCTCAGGTGCGCGCTGGCGCCTTCGATCAGGCTGCGCTTGAGGTCGCGTCCGTGATGGTGCATCCAGCCGACCATCTGCAGGATCAGTAGGCTGGCCGCCATCAGCATGGCGCACTGGAACCATTCGCCCGCCGGACCGGCCAGCCAGTCGCCGGCCCTGAGAATGCCCCAGGCCAGCAGCGTCGCCAGGCCCAGCCCGGCAGCCACGCCACCCCAGAGCATGCGCAACGCATGGCGATTATCCGGTTGCTGGCTCAGCCAAGCATGCAGAATGCCGATGACCAGCAGGGCCTCGACGCTTTCGCGCCAGACGATGAACATGGATTGGCCCATGGCGCTTCTCCTGTTGGGTGGCCTGAGGGCGGGCTCGGTTTTGCTATCGAGACCTCAGCCGTGCAGACCACAGGGACTACTTGGCGATGATTTCCCCTTCGGGAAGATCCATGTGGAACTCGTCGAAGAAGGGGTAACGGCCCGGTTTCAGAGGGTGAATTACGACGAACGAGGTGACGCCGGCCGAGAGGACCTTTTCCACCCGTAGTGGCGTGCTTTCGAATTCGGTCGGGCCGCTGCCGGCGTTGTTGATGATGATCTTGAAGCGCTGCCGGGCCGGCACCTCGAGGGTTGCCGGCTCGAAATGGCCGTCGCGGATGGTCAGCTCGTAGGTGGGCAGGCCGGCGTGGGCGCCGCCGGCAAAGCCGACGACGAACAGGGGCAGCAGGTGCAACAGGACGCGTCGCATGGCTGGCCTCCGGCTCAATAGCCGCCTTTCTTGCCGATACCGGCGTAGGTGAACTCGTAGTTCAGCTCGCAGCGTTCGAACCAGGGCGCGACGCCGGTTTCCTTGTCGACGTGGCGACCGAACATGGTGTGACCACCGCCCGGCGGCAGGATGGAGAAGGTCAGTTGGTACTTGCCGGGCCCCATCAGCTTGACGTTGTCACCGTAATGCGGGCCGTCGTTGGCCACCATCGGGTGGAAGTCGCCTTCGATCTTCTCGTCCGAGCCTTTCTTGCTCAGCGAATATTTGATGTTCAGGTAGGGCACGAAGCTGCCTTCCTGCCAGCCGTTGCGGTTGTCTTCGGTGGCGGCAATGTCGGCTTCCAGATGGACGTCGGATTCGGCGGTGGCGCGCATCATGCCGGCCGGCTCCATTTCCACCGGTTGCAGGTACACCGCGCCGACTTCCATGCCGCCGCATTGCTGCGGCTCACCGATGGGGTATTCCTTGGCTTGGGCGAGGGGCGTCAGCATCAGTGATGCGATGGCGAGGGTAACGGGAATACGCATGTAGCCTCCGTGAGGAGCGTTATGAATGACGAAGCAAGACTCGCAGCTGCAAGGCTTAACGATAATGATTCGCGTCAATTCTGAAGGAAATACTTTGTTACGTATAGCGCGGTGCGGTCATAGTTATCCCGCCGTGATGGCTCAAGCGCGCGGCTGACCTGCGCTGGCAGCATCCCGCTGCGTTGAGTTGTCACACCCCTTGCGGCCGATCGTTGAAGGCATTGCGAAGACCGGCTGACCCCCGTGCTCGGAAATTTCTGCCTGTTCTCTGAGCTGCGGCCTACCATGTGCTTTTCGAATCAGGGGAGCCTATGCAAACCGTTGTGCTGGACGCCCGAACCGCCCGTGTACTGCCTTGGCTGGTCGCTATCGCGTTTTTCATGCAGACCCTCGACGGCACCATCCTCAACACCGCATTGCCGGCCATGGCGCGCGACCTCGCCGAGGACCCGCTGCGCATGCAAGGCGTGGTTATCGCTTACATGCTCACCGTGGCACTGTTGATACCGGCGTCGGGCTGGTTGGCGGATCGCTTCGGCACTCGGCGGATATTTTTCTCGGCGATCCTGTTGTTCACGCTTGGCTCGCTGCTCTGCGCGATGTCCACCAGCTTCAACCAGCTGGTGATCTCGCGGGTGATACAGGGCATGGGCGGCGCGTTGATGCTGCCGGTGGGGCGTTTGGTGGTGTTGCGTGCCTATCCGCGCAGCGAGTTCGTGCGCGTGATGACCTTCATCGCGTTGCCGGGCATGGTCGGTCCGCTGATCGGCCCGACTCTCGGCGGCTGGCTGGTGGAATACGCGTCCTGGCACTGGATCTTCCTGATCAACCTGCCGGTCGGCCTGATCGGCTGCATGGCCGCGTTTCGCTTCATGCCCGATCTGAAGAGCGCCGAGCGAATACGCTTCGACAGCTTCGGTTTCCTGCTTTTTGGTAGCGCGATGGTGCTGATCACCATCGCGCTCGAAGGGCTTGGCGACATGCACATGCCGCATGCACGCGTCCTGCTGCTCATCGTGATCGGCGCAGCCTGCCTGACGGCTTATTGGCTGCGTGCCGGACATGTCGACAAGCCGTTGTTCAGCCCGGCGTTGTTCCGCGTCCGCAGCTTTGCCGTGGGCATTTTCGGCAACCTGTTCGCGCGTCTGGGAAGCGGCGCATTGCCGTTCCTGCTGCCATTGCTGCTGCAGGTGGCGCTGGGCTATTCGCCGGCGCAGGCGGGCATGCTCATGATTCCATTGGCGCTCGGCGCCATGTTCATCAAGCCCTTGGCCAAACCGTTGATAGACCGTTTCGGTTATCGCCGCATCCTGATCGGCAACACGCTGCTGCTGGGCTCGCTGATCGCCAGCCTGGCGACGATCGATGCGCACACTCCGATGGTGCTTCTATTGCTGCACCTGAGTTTGATCGGCATGGTCAATTCCATGCAGTTCACCGCCATGAACACCGTGACCCTGGTAGGGCTGAGCAACCAGAACGCCAGCAGCGGCAATAGCTTGCTATCAGTGGTGGTGCAGTTGTCGATGAGCCTGGGTGTCGCTTCGGCGGGTGCGCTGCTGGGCGGCTTTACCGTGCCCGGAGCCGATGGCGAGGCCGTGCTTCGCGCATTCCACCTGACTTTTCTATGTATCGGTGCGATGTCGATGCTGGCTGCATCGCTGTTCTCTCAGCTCGACAGCAGGCGGGTTATGGCCGCCCGACTCATCGATGACGAATGACCGAGCGTCAGATCAACCGATGCACAGATCAGCTTCCTCTTCTTCCGGCATCTCGTTCGTCACGATCACGCGCGCGTGGTGGCTATCTTCGTCCTCCATGCGCAGGCCGAAGTAACGGGTGTCATTGGCATCCCAGAACGCTTCGACCTGAGCCATCGTGGCGGCCTCGAGAAGAACCTCCAGGCTGTGTTCCAGGACGATCGTATAGAGTTTTTCAGCAGACATGATCAACAGGCTCGCGCTCGATTCGGGACAGTGGCTGCGCCATTGCAGCGGTGATGTCATTCTGACAGCTAACGGCTTCACCACAGCGCCCACTCATCGCCTTCCTGTTGTCATCCGCTGAACGGTTGATGTGTCACTGCCTTGCGGATGAGCAGCCAGAGCCATTGAACGAACTCATGTCTCGACGCCCTCGCCGGACCAGGCCGGCGGCGCCTCGGCTTCGCGCTCGGGCTTGTCGTTCGATGTTTCTTCTTCGGGCTGGCCGAGCAGCTCATTGGCCGACTTCTGCACCTGATCGATCTGCTCGTTGAACGCATTGACGGTATCGCTGACAGCCTCGCGCGCCAGTTCCTGCACGGCCTGCTCGGCCTTCTCCGTGATCTTCTGCGCCGATTCCTCGGCGACCTCGCAGCCGGCCAAGATTGAGCCGATCAAGGCCACTAGCGTCAGGGAAGCAATGGATGCTGGTTTCATGTGTTATCTCCAACGGTGATGAAAGCCCCGACAAGCCGGGGGCGGTAGAGTTATGAATGGCGGTTCGTTTCGGTATCGGCGAGAGGCGGGTCGTTGCGGGTCTTCCACAGCGACAGCAGCACGCCACCGACCAGCAGGCCGACCGTAACGCTCAGGGAAATCGCCGGCGGAGTCTTGCCAATGATGCCGACCAGGAAGATCTTGCAGCCGATGAACACCAGCACCAGAGCCAGGGCGTACTTGAGGTAGGCGAAGCGATGAATCATCGCCGCCAGGGCGAAGTACAGCGCACGCAGGCCAAGGATCGCGAAGATGTTCGAGGTGTAGACGATAAACGGGTCCTGGGTGATGGCGAAGATCGCCGGCACGCTGTCCACCGCGAACACCAGGTCGGCACACTCGATCAGCACCAGCGCCAGGAACAGCGGTGTGGCCCAGACGACCATGCGGCCGCTGGCATCCGGCTGGCGCACGAAGAAACGCCCCTCATGCAGACCGTCCGTGACGCGCATGTGCCGACGCAAGAATTTCACCAACGTGTTTTCGGACAGATCCGGATGGTCATCGACCTTGCTGAACAGCATCTTCACACCGGTCAGCAGCAGGAAGACGCCAAATACATAGAGAATCCAGCTGAACTCGTGTATCAGCGCGGCGCCGAGGCCGATCATGATGGCGCGCAGCACGATCACGCCGAGAATGCCCCAGAACAGCACCTCGTGCTGGTACTTACGCGGGATGGCCAGGAAGCTGAAGATCATCGCCATGAGAAACACGTTGTCCATGGACAACGACTTCTCGATCAGAAAGCCGGTGTAGAAATCCATACCGGCGTCGCCGCCCTTGACCTGCCAGACCCAAAGGCCGAAGAGCAGGCCGGCCGTGATGTAGCCGGCGGACAACAACAGGCTTTCCCGGACGCCGATCTCGCGATGCTCACGGTGAAGCACCCCGAGGTCGAAGACCAGCAGGCTGATGACAATGGTGATGAAGACGAGCCACAACCAGGTGGCAGTGCCGAGGAACTCGGCCATGAAGAACGGTTCTAGGGTGCTCATGAGCCCCTCCTAAGTCGAAGTTGTACAAACTGCAACTCCGACATGGCAGCTGGGTAGCTGTCAGAGGGGCCCGGCGTCGCGGCGCTAATCTAGCAGGCGCCGTGTGCCGCTCAAGCAATCACTCATTGCAAGGTATTTCATCCTGACAGGCACTGGAGCTGTTGCTGTTTCAGCCGCTTACGCACCGTGACTACGCTGAACGGAGGGATGTACGCATTGCTTGAAACTCAGTGCCTCCCTAGATGCCCAATGCGAAGCGGTCACTGGGCTTATCGATCCAGTTCCTGTCTGGAACGCCAGTCCCGCTTCAGCCTACCCCAAGGTCCCATTCGACTCATGCATAGCTCACGTTCAAGATTTCTTAGTGTTCCGCTCATTGCCGCTCTGCTGCAGTTGGCTGCGCCGATGCAGGCGCAGGCGCAGAGTGATCCGTCGTTTCTGTCCGACGAGGTCTCTTCTCAGGATGCACGGCGTGCGGCCGAGGTGCTCCAGGATGAGGGGCGGCGCGCCGATGTTCTGGCGACGCTCAGAGTCATTGCGAACGACCAAACCGTGGTTGCGGCAGTAGATGGGACCGGTGCCGATGCCGATGGTGACGCGGCGCCGGCCGAGGCGCCGGTAGCGGCTGAACCAGAGCCGGAGCCGGTGATAACGCCTTTGGAGGAGGGCGGTCTGATAGCGCAGATGCTGGGGCAGGTCTCGCGTTGGGCCGATGGCCTTGGTCAGCAGGTGGGGCAGGTTAGGGATGCTCTGCTGGAACTGCCCGCGTGGTTCGATTCGATTTTCAGATCCCAGGCGGGCCGGGCATTGTTTGTCGATGCGCTGATCGCCCTGACGGTGGTGTTTTCCCTCGGTTTGCTTGTCGAGTGGGGCATGCGACGTTTACTGCGTAGACCCAGCATGGCCTTGCAAGAGCACGCGCGGGAGATCGAGGTGCGTGCGAGCGCTGCCGGGGCGGCTGAGCCTTCTCTACGTGTTCGGCAGCAGCCCGAGCAGATGGACGCCGAGCGTGCCGCCGCAGCGGCCGCTACCCAGCCTGAGCAGTCTGGCGTCGCACTGATGCAAACCATTCGAGACGGAGTCGAAAGGGTTGAGGCCATTCCTCTAGGCGGTTCCGAGCAGAAAGTTGCGGGGACCGCTGACGCGGGGCCGGCGATAGCCGGTGAAAGCGAAGAGTCGAAACCCGCTGCGGCAGAACCCAAGGGTCGGCATAACAGCAGCTTTGGCGACCATCGCGGTGCTCTGCGGCACTTGCCGTTCGCGCTTGGCATCTTTCTGCTGGATCTGTTGCCGCTGGTCTTTTTTTTCTGCGTTGCCGCGCTGGTCGCGCATCTTTACCCCAGCCTCGACGAGCGGACCCGCGAAGTCACCGGCGGGTTCGTTCTCGCTTACCTCTTCACCCGCTTCACCATGGCGGTGGTGCGCCTGCTGATATCGCCGACGGGCTATGGCCTGCGGGTTTTCAGGGTAAGCGGCGAGACGTCGCGGCTGCTGAACAGCTGGGCGCTGTACTTCGTGGCGCTGGCGGCTTTCGGTATCGCGCTGGCGGATGCGTTGCAGCATCTCGGCAGCGGTGCGGCAGGGCGCGCCGCTATCCTGAAATTCATCTCGCTGCTCGCCCATTTGATGATCGTCATGCTCATCTTCAAGCTGCGGCGGCCGGTGCGCGACGCCATCGCGCCCAAAGCGGGCAGCAGCGGGCCGCTCGTGCTGCTCCGCCATTGGGCCGCGCAGGTCTGGGCCATCGCCGCCGCCGCGTTTGTGATGGGCCTGTGGGTCGTCTGGGCTCTCGGCGTTGAGAACGGGTTTCCGAAGCTGATCGAGTTCATCGGGTTGACCGGTGGCATCGTGGTGCTCGGCCGCCTGGCCGCGGTACTGGCGCTCGGTGCGCTGGAGCGGGCATTCGTCGGTGACCAAGATGGTGATACCGATACTGCGCAAACATCAGATGGCGTGCGCAGCCGGTTGGTCGAGCAGCTGTATCCGCTGGTGCGCTGGCTCATGTCGGCGTTGATCGCCGTCTGTGTACTGGTCGCGCTCTTTCAGGCCTGGGGCTTCGATGCGATCAGCTGGTTCGCAGCGGGAACCATCGGCCGCAGCCTGGCCGGCGCCGTGATGACCATCGCGATTGCGGTGATCCTGGCATTGGTGGTCTGGCAACTGACCAATGCCGTGCTCGAGCGGCGTATCACCCGCTGGAGCGAAAGCGGGGAGCTGATGCGGGCCGCGAGGCTGCGCACGCTACTGCCGATGCTGCGTACGGGGTTGATGATAGTAATTTTGCTGGTCGTCGGCCTGACCGCTCTTAGCGAGGTTGGCATCAATACGACGCCTCTGCTGGCGGGCGCGAGCATCATCGGCGTCGCCCTGGGTTTCGGCTCGCAGAAGTTGGTCCAGGACTTTATCACTGGCATTTTCCTACTGATGGAAAATGCCATGCAGGTGGGCGACTGGGTGACCGTCGCGGGCGTCTCCGGCACGGTAGAAAATCTGTCGATCCGCACCGTGCGGTTGCGCGCGGGCGACGGTTCGTTGCACATCGTCCCGTTCAGCTCGGTGTCCACGGTCAACAACACCAACCGCGGCATTGGCAATGCTGCGGTACGGATCAGTGTTGGCTACGACACCGACATCGACCAGGCGATCGCCGAGCTGAAGAGGATCGGCGCTGAGTTGCGTGCTGACCCGGCGTTCGCCGACCTGATCATCGACGATCTGGCCGTATGGGGCGTCGATTCGGTGGATGGCTCGATGGTGACGCTGGCTGGGCAGATGCGCTGTATCGACAAGGGGCGCTGGGGCGTTCAACGCGAGTTCAACCGGCGCATCTTCGAGCACTTCCGCGAGCTGGGCATTCAGATCGCCGATCCGCGCGAGCGCTTCATGATGGCGCAGGAGCCGACCGCCTAGTTTTCATTCGTAGGCACTAGGGTCTGGCTGCGGCATTGCCGGTGGAGGCCGATGTGGCAATCCACCCAGCAAGCGCGGGGCCGGGCAGCCAAGGGCGGCCTGGCGCGAACCAGAGCAGCATGCTAGCGGGTCGGAGGCGGCGAAGACGCAGGAATCACTTTCTCGGCCACGGAGCTGAGATTACCCAGTAGGTCCGCCGAATCCTTCTCGATCCGCTTGTGCAGGAGGAAGTGGTTGGCCAGGCGCCCGATCAGGTGGGAGAAGCGATATTCCAGTGTGCGCGTGAACCGGGTCATCGTCCCCATCGGTTCGCACTCATAAGTCACGAACATCACCAGGCCGTATTTACCGCGCGCGCGTGCCTGCCAACGATGCCCTGGCACGTATTCGATGACATTCCAGAGCAGGTACCCCGCGCAGCCGCCCGTGTACTCAAACTCGGCGCCGGCAGGCAGTGGGCCGGCAGAGCCTTTTATCTCCACCGGATAGTGATGCCATTCGTGCCAGCGCGTTGGAGTGCTGAGATAGCCCAGCACCTGCTCCGGCGACCGGCAGATGTCGATGTGGTGCTGCACCGAGATCATCTTCTTGCGATCTTCGATATGGCCGTCGTTTTCCCAGTACATCGTCCCGTAAATCCAGTCCCAGAGCGGGAACACAACATTGAAGTTGAACCTGTGCATCAGGTCACGGGCGTGGTGCAACTCGTGCAGCCGACGCATCTGGCGCACCCATGGCAACTTCGAGATGGGATGCTGTTCCGGCAGATGTTCGCAGGCATGGAGAATTTCGTAGGCGAGGTAACCGAGCAATAGCGTTCCGCTGAACAGGGCCGCAATGTTGGTATTCCAATGGCTCAGCGCCCAATAGCTCGCCAAATTCACCGCCGCGAAGATGATGATCAGCCACGCCGGGAAAAAAATGACCCGCCAATCCTGGACGCGCTCGTAGCTCATCTGCCCATAAGCGAAGAAGCTGTGATGGTCGCCGGTATGCCGCTGGTAGAACATCTTGCTAAAGCGGCGTTTGAAGTGGCCCAGGTGCTGGTGAATCATGTACTCGCCCCAGTTCTGGAGGATCAGCGCTAGCGGCACCGCCAGCCATTCCCACGGTTGTACGTTCTCGGCACGGCTCCAGAGAAAACCAATGCAAAACGCGCCGAACAGAAAAACAAATCCACCATGCAGCCAGGCGTTGTAGCGGGGCTTGATGCTGGCGCGATACCGCGCGCGAAAGCTGGTCGTATCGAACTGCATGTCTTTGCCCCATCCAGTCTGAAAATTGACCGGACGATAGGGCGTGGAGCAATATTTTCCTAATGGATATTAAGAAAGTCCTTTATTCATGATTACGAATTTGCGACAGATTGACTTGAATCTGTTGTTGATCTTCGATGCGCTGATGCAGGAACAAAACCTGTCGCGAGCCGCTGTGCGCTTGCACTTGAGCCAGTCGACGGTCAGCAACGCCTTGGCCCGCTTACGCGAGCAGTTGGGCGAGCCCTTGTTCCAACGTACCTCACGGGGGATGGTACCTACCCCGCATGCGCATACCCTCTATGGGCCGGTGCGCCAAGCATTGCATCTGCTGCGCATCGGACTGGGTCCACAGGAAGCGATCGATGCCGAGAGCGACCTGCTGTTTCGGGTATCTATGAACGATTACGCGCAGGCCGTGTTTCTACCGGACGTTCTGGCGAAATTGCAGGCAACGGCGCCACGACTGGTGCTCTCCGTGCAGTCAGATAATGCAGACACCCTTGTAAAGCACCTGGGGACCGGCGAACTGGATCTGGCCATCGACTATCTGCACTTCGACGATGACGATCTGCATTACCAGCCGCTGCGTGAAGAAGAACTTGCGGTCATTGCCTGTGCGAATCACCCCGAGCTCAAAGGGCGGCTGACAATGGAGCAGTACCAGAATTGCCATCACGTCTCGGTTCATCCACGCGCCGGGCGTGGGTCGCCATTGGAGATCGTTCTGGGCTCTGCAAAAGTGCAGCGGAAGGTGCAGCTGCTCGTACCGCACTATTTGGCGATTCCCTCGATTGTTTCTCGCTCCCACCTGCTCGGAACCGTGCCCAGACCACTCGCCGAGCATTTCGCCCAACAGTACTCCCTCCAAATTCTCTCTCTTCCTATAGCCATGGCGCCGGTCCAGGTGAACTTGATCTGGCACAAGCAGCAAAACGCAGCCGTCGGGCTGAAGTGGTTGCGCGAGCAGATTGTCTCCGTAGTGAAGGCCCGATAAGAACGTATGCACGGCGGCGGCTGGCAACGGGGTCAGGCTGCCAATATCTCGGGGCGTATTCTGAATAGGCTTTACGCCTTCCCAGCTCGCTCAGCTCCCTGGGCGATTGGAATCTATCCATCGAGCGTACACCGTCATCAGCATGTGCTTTGACTAGCGGGCGCAGCGAGGCGGGAACACCATGCGGTAGTAAAAGATTCTGTGACGGTTCTGGGTGAGGTAGGTAGGGGCGAGTTTCATCCTAGGCATCTGTTGATGCCCCACTTGGATGTGACTACTTGATGTCACACCCGCCGAAACGGCAGGTCCAGACAGCACAAAGCCCCGGAGTACGGGGCTTTGTGCTTGAAGTGGTGGGCCGGGGTAATCTGAACAGTTAACTTAAGTGCATGATTTTATTTAAAAATTTTCGATTAGCTTTCGCTTTGGAATACCGTTTGGAATACCGTCATTCGATCTAAAGCTTCCGGAGAACCTGTCCGAGGTGCAGGCCGGTCTCGGCTTCGTTGAGAATGAGCCGCTCAAGGATTTTCGTCCTAGAAAGCTTATGCCCTTGAGCAAGTCTGTCGAGGGCGGTGTTGACATCGTTGGCGAGTACAAAGTTGTACTGCTTCTTGTTGGGCGAGTTCTCGCGCGTCTTTCGGGTGCCCCACCACCGCTTGATTTTGGCAACGTAAAGCTCCCTTTCGCCTAGGGTCGCATCACAGCGGTCAAAAAAATCCAGTAGCTCACTATGACTTGTGAAAGGGGGAGCGCTGCGGGTTAGTTGAGGCTGGTGCTTCTCCATCCAGTCCCAAGCCATTGAGCATTTTGATTCCTCGTCCTCTCCCTTGAACCAAGTGAAGAGCTTGTCGTGCTGTAGGTGCTCACGCCACGCATATTCAAGGTCGCTCACAGCCGTTTTCTTGTCGCTTAAGCGGGCGTTCCAGAGATCAAAGACTGCAATCACTTGCTGCCGGATCGGCAATGTCGCGAGTGGCTGTGGGAGTTGTCTTTCACCTATAGCTTGCAGAGTTTTCCGTACTAGCCAGGCCGGCTGTCGCCCATCCTTCGCAACCCATCGAAAGTCATAGTCGGCTAGAAACTGAGTGTCTTTGGCGTGCTCAAGGGCCGCTACGAGCTTTGGGGTGAGGTGCTCAGATATCTGCTTGCGCATGACATGGCTATTGAGCTGGCACTCGTCAAATTCAACTCCATCATTAGCCAGTGCATGCCATAGCCAGGCGATCTCCCTCACGGTCATCTTCATGGTGCGAATGAGTTCCGTTTCTACTCTGCCCATTTCAATCTCCAAGAGTATTTATGGATGAATTATAGACGGATTGAAGCGAATATCTATTTTGCTTTATAGATGTTTTGTAGGCGATTTTCTAGATGTTGAAAATTATGCCTGCTTCCCTGTTTTCAAGGGGTTTATGGCCTTTTTACGGGGCGCCATGCCATCCAGGCACTAACCGTTGCCCGGAGCCCCTTCATTAGTCGCGGCAACCTTAAGTTTCAATAGGTACCTACACGAACTGGCTGCGGACCCTTGGCAGTGGTCAATGGCCATGTAGTCGGAGCTGCCACTGCAATAAGGCCAAACGCAATTTTGGGAAGCTCAAGGTGCTGGCATAGGCCAAGGTGAATCGCCGATGCGTTCCGTCCTGGATGGGGTAGCCAGGTTTTTTCTAATTGCCTCTGCAGATCCTCTGAGCCACATACAGAGGAGCCTGCTCATGCGAATCATCCGTTTGAAAGAGGTCATCGATTCGACCGGTTTGGCGCGGTCGACCATCTACAAGCACATCGGGGAGGGCACCTTTCCGAAACCGGTTTCACTGGGCGACCGTTGCGTCGGTTGGGTCGACAGCGAGGTGCACGACTGGATCTTGGCTAGGATCGAGGAGCGTGACCTGGCAGAGGGTGCTGCGACGCGCTCCACCGGCCATCTGAGTGTGGCCAGTTAGATCTGAGTATCTGCGCCATGACTGGCTACGGTTGGTCATGGCGCTTATGCCGGCTGGCTTCTTCAGGCTGCTCGGCACTCGCCAGGAAGCCGGATCGATGTTGCTCCGCATCGATCCGGCAGACTCTGGCTAGGCATCGGTCCACCATGGGCTTTCGATCTGGTTTTTTTCCGGAATACGGTTTCAGCAAAAACTGTCGCTGTGGCTTGGTGATCGGGGTGGATTTTCCGAGCCAGTCGGAGCGGTCAGCTGCGGTGTGGGTAGTATGCTTTTACTAGCTATTACTACCCGAAGGGTTCCCACCTAACCCAGCAGTGGCAAGCATCACTGACCAGATCCCATGCACAAGGAGTCGGGTACTGAGCTACCACTTGAAGTGGCTAGCAGTACAACGCATGCGGATAGGTCAACCAAGTGTCGGTCGAGGAAAGGTAACGGTTAAAAAGTACACAGCTGACACAGGTTATGAAACTCAACCAACGAGAGGTCATAACCATGCTCAACGATACCGATACCACCCAGCGCTACCTGCTCCGTCATCCTGCCAATACCAATCTACATCTGCACTACGACAACACCTTTGAGGGCTTCCGCTTGATGCGTGACAAGGGGCCTTTCATTCGTGAGTACCTGTCCGATCTCAAGCACACCATCGAGCTGGCTTTGGCTGAATATCCGAGGCTCTTGGCCTTCAGAGTGGATCTCCGTTTGCCTCAGGGTGTCGAGCTGCCCGACTACGCCTATACGAACCAGGTCATCAGCCGATTCTTCGAATCGTTTACGAAGAAGATCCAGTACCACCAGGAGCGGGTGGCTGAGCGTGGCTATTCGCGTGGCTGCAAAGTACGGTACGTCTGGTCCCGGGAGGTCGGTCAGGGAGGCCGGCAGCACTATCACCTGTTGATCATGTTGAACCGCGATGCCTATTACACAATTGGGCGTCTGGGTTCAGATCGGGTGAATATGATCAGCCGCTTAGAGGACTCTTGGGCAGGCGCGCTACGGCTATCGGTCGACCAGGTGAGAGGACTTGTGCATATCCCGAAGGATGCTGAATACCGAATCGATCGTGAGATCCGTCGTGATGAGGTCGATGAGCTGCACGAGCTGTTCTACCGAGCCAGCTATCTGTGCAAGGTTGCTACGAAGTCCTACGGGGATCGTCAGCGATCATTCGGCACCAGCAATGGCTAATTGACTAGTGACTGCGCTCTAACACCGTGCTTGTGGAATCCTGGCCAGCCGATGGTTTAGGCTCAGGCCAGGAATCTACGGATGATGAGGGCGCTTTGGAGTGACGGAAAAAGGAGAGCGCTGCCGACAGCATTATCAGTCGGTATATGAACGGAATCAGCCAGAACTCAGCAAGGGCCGTGCTCTTGATGAAAGCTTGCATCATTTCCTCGACCAGCGCCCGGCGGGTAAGAACCTGTCAGCACTTGAGCGTGCGCAAGGTTTGGCGTCGGCATTGTTTTGGCTTGATGCGGATGCGGTTGCTCAATCCGAACTCGCCAGCCTTGCCCTTAGCCGGGTGCTGCATTTCGATAATGCAGTCAGTGCTGATCTACTGCTGCACATCGCTAGCCACAATCCAGACACCCTCCGGTGGGCAATCCGTTACTCGAAGCTGTTTGAGCGTACAGAGTCGCCGCTTTGGCTTGCGCTCAGTGCGGCTCTCGACGGGGATGAGTGGCGTGTCTTCTTCGGTGTCTGCGACCGTTTACTGGATCAGCTGAAGCCTTTTGATGAGCTGATAGCCCGCTCTGATAAGCAGCTTGAGCACTTATCGCTGCTGGAGCTTTTTTCCTACCTCAGTGTGCTGGCCTATCAGACGTTTTCTGAAGACGGTTCCGATGATCCTTCCGGTCAGCAGTGGAAGGTATACAGCCGCATCATCTTGAGGAAACTCCAGACTTGCCCGGAAGAGGACTTTCGCCTGACCGAGTCCCGGCTCGGGCAGTCGTTGAAGCGGCATTTGTCGCCGATTATTTTTCCTGAGTCGTCCGCCACGGATGCAGCCAGATGTCGTGAAAACCTCGAATGGCTGGCTGTTCTGATTGCAGCAACCCAAGAGCGGATCGATTACGAGGCTTCGATAGACTGGTTCTGCTTCGATCCGGAGTGCCGTTACCAGCTAAAGCCGGGCGAGTCGGTTATCTATAATCAGTCGGAGGCGGGAACAGAGCGGTGGCAACGCACCGGGCGTAAGAGTGATTTGCTTTGGCACTACTGGATGAATCGTGCCGTGCACGAATTCGCCCTCTCCGGTATGGCTGAACAAATCATCGGATCACCTGAGAATCATGAGCTAAACCAGCTGGCCTTTATCAAGGCGGTTCGCAGTCAGCTGCAGTTGCAGCAGATTTACGGCTTGGATGATCGCGTCTCGCTCAATGATGGTTCCCAAGTGCAGCTACATCACTTGCTGCTGGCAAGCGAGCTGACCTCGGTTTTCTTTCAGAAAGAGTTTATCCAGCCATTCCAGAGTCATCTGCGAGAATCGGGTGTGCTTGCCCAGGCGCTAGGGCGTTTGGCCATGAATGGCCTGCTTGCCGGGGAAAACCGGTTCCCACTGACCTGCTCCGAAGAGCAAGAAAAGATCCGCAAGATCACAGGCTGGACTGTTTGCGACGAACACCCGAAAGGCAGCGCAGATTCAGCCAAGGCCATCCTTACGTTTTGGACCAGCGACTTCAAATCTCTATCCCAGCAATTGAAGCAGCTACCCCGTATGCCTGCGCCGCGCCTGTACGAGCAGCCCTTCTACAAAATCGGACGCTATAGCTTTCAGTTCCCTTGGGTTGGCGCGCAGCAGAACAACCTGACGGCGGCCATTAATAACCTTCGGCGGGTAAATGCCCGTCGGGCTGACATGCAGACTGAAACCCAGCGCGTAGAACTCGCACTGGCCGAGAGTCTTCGGCAACGAGGCTTTGCCGTTGTGGTGGGTTATCGGCCACTGGCGACCGAAGAGGACGATGCCGGCGAAGTGGATCTGATCTGCCATCAGGATGGTGTGCTACTGCTGCTTGAGGTCAAGTCAGGCTATATCCGCTCGACCAGGCATGAGGTTTGGCTGCATCGCACCAACATATTACGTAAGGCAGCCTGGCAGTTACGCCGCAAGCAGGTGGCGGTACTCAGTGCGCTGATGACTGATCAAGACCTACGCGCCAGATTGGGCTATCGCGGCAAGAAGCCTGAAGCGGATCTGCACGCCTGGATCATCGACACGTCCATTGAGCTCGATGGCCATTCAGTCGATGGCTTCAGGGTGGTATCCCGTGAGGCGCTGGAGGTCATTCTGCGTGATGAGAAGCAGCTCCTCCGGCCCATAGATCAGGTTGACGAGGTAGGCCGAGGTTCGTTTTTTACTGACGGTTTTACTGCTGGCCAATTTGTCACCGTTGTTGAGTCGGGAGAGCTGTGGCAGGGCATCTGCTAGATGCTCGGCGGGCAATAGCTTCGCATATCTGTGGTGCAGCAGCGCTTTTAAAAGTTCGTCTCCAAAAAGCCCAGATACTGCGTTAAACCGGGTGGCTAGGATGCGACTTCCTAATCACCCAGCAGGAGACAATCATGTCCAAGCAACCTAGCACCACCGGCCAGCAGCGTCAGCAACACAATCATCGTTCGGATGCGCTGAACAATAATCGTGGCACGTCGGGCACCAACCCGACTAATGCCCACGCTCATGGCAATCGCGGTAAACAACTCAACCCCAACCAGCGCTAGGATCGCGCTCCCCCGGTTGTCACAGGCCGGGGGTATCAAGGATTTCAGATGAGTAGAGATACTTGCTTTGCCACCCAGGGCGAGCTGGTCAAGCTGGCTTACGATGCATTCGGCGTGCTTCCCCGCAAGGAAGCCAGCCATGACGACATCGACGAGACGCAGAAGAAAGCCATTCAAAAGCAGTTGGCGAGACTGGCCAAAGAAGAAGGCGGCCTGCTCCCGAATTTCGGGCAGGTGATTCAAACGCTCAGCAGCATCCTGACAGCGTATTTGCCCAGCATTCAGATAATGAGTGCCATGGGGGATCCGCTCGACGATCTGCTGGATCTCTACAGCCGGCTGGTTCGGGAAGAAGGCACCTACCTCAGCAAGGCAGAAACCCTCCGGTACTTCATCTCGACCAACGCAATCCCTTTGCTGGTCGTTTCGCTGAATCAGAGCATGCTCAAACACAGAATTGCAGACCTGGCGCTCGACACGCCGGAAGACACATTCTGGTACCTGCCTTCAGTCGCTGAAGATGGCAGCCTGGTAATGCCTCTGGAAAAGGTCATGCGTTGGGTCTATGCACGCTGTAATCTCTCGCAGACGCAGTTCCACTACCCAGGCAAGAACCCGCGAAGCGACAACAACACGCTTCAGCAGAACCTCGACAACGCCATCAAGTGGACGCGAGGCCCGAGGCTCCCGGCGCTTCCTGCCCTGTTTAAAAATTTCGAAGAATCCTTCGCCGCGCTGGCGCAAGGCGGTCGAGAGATACCCCAAGAGCTTCAGGCCAGCATTCTCGTCGCATTGATGGTCGCTCGGGTGTCGAGCTACCTCGCGAGGGAAATTACTGACGCCTACGATCATCAGTACCTCGCCGATGTTTGCCAACAATATCGCGAGTACGCCCTGTGGATCGCCGATGACGTCAACGAGTTCAAGGCGGAACTTGCGCCGGTGATGCAGCGGCAAGAATCCGCTGAATCGGCCCAGCGTTTGTGGCTTAACGCTTGCAGCCACTACTGGGCATTCTTCGACCACAAATTGGCCGCTGTCGCCGACACTGTGCAGCGGCTCAAGGACGCTCGTCCGGGAGCGCCACTACGAGACGATGTGCTCGCTGCACTCAAGAGTAAGTACGGCCTTTTTGCCGTTTGCTCCCACCTTGACCTGACACAGCGACACTCAGAATTTCCCACTCCCTATGGCTTTGGGGAGCTACTGTACGGAGGCTTTGAGCTCAAGAGTGACCCAGCAACCCAGCTGCATCAGATCGACACGTATGCCGCTCAGATAACGGCTTACGGACTGGATGAGCAGCTGTGCTGGATGGTGCCCTGGTTACGCGGGGTCTACCACTACCGTAAGGAAGAGTTCGAGGCTGCAATGCCGCATTTCCAGGCGGCCTTTGAAAATGCCAAGTACCGGGCAGGCAAAAACCAATACAAATTGGTGAACCAATTCGTCGAGATCGCTGCAAAAAATGATGACCGACGCGGCTTCAAGAAAGGCATTGAGTGGGCGCAGTACCTGGGCATTAAGGTGCGCTGGCTGCGTGATGATGAACCGACCGAGGAGAAACTTGATTACGTCTACTTCATGCTGAAAATGGCGCGGTATGACCATCAAATGTAGCGGGGGTGGATGCGCCGATCATGCCTGTGGGCGTCGTCGCTTCACGCGCTTGGCGGATGGCCAGACTGACTCGGCAGCAGTGGTATCGTCCTAGGAAGGAGGATCGTCGTGAATTGGCCAAGGAGCAAGGAAAAAAAGCATCGAATACGCGGATGCGACGATTAGCTTTATTCAAGCAGCACGATCATAAAGGTCGACCTGCATTACCGCATTGAAGCACAGGCCAGGCTTCGAGTTGTACGTATTCGATGACCTGGCTCGGCTAATTGCCGAGAAACGACGTAACCCTATTTTCGATCACCCCATCGATTACATCTACTCCGTGGAGCATGGTGATCGGACTGATGGCCGAGGCCTCCCTACCGACGCTACCTCTCAGATGTGGTTGATAGAACCCTCTGGCCCGATTCGCTTCAGGCGGTTAAGGTTCAGCATCAAATCGTATCTTCTTATGGCTATTAAGGATTTTTCGTTCTGAGCGAAGAAGCCCAGCTTTAAATAGCCATTTTGCTGACTTCAAACTTGAACGGAATCACCAATGTCTAATTTTGACGCAGCGGGCAGTCATCTGCCTCGCGTTGGCATGCTTGCCACCGTCCGTAACCGTCGTGGTGTGATCTCCTCCGTAGAGCCCTTTAGCGATAGCAAGACGTCTGCTTTGCTGCACTTGGTTACCATCGAGTTCAGCGATGCCGACGGTGACGCGGAAGAATCCCTGCTGTGGGAGCGTGAGCGTGGCCCGGTCGTGCTTGAACCCAATGCCCTGCCGCGCGTCGACCGTGAGCCGCCGATGAAACACGACGAGTTTCTCGCCCTACAGCGAGCAACCCGCTGGAGCGCGCTCACCCCCTTTCTGTCTGCCAGCTCAGCGCAACAGCGCTCCGAGCCGGTACCAACGGCGCCAGTCTACGGCGCCGTCAGCGTCGATGATTTCCAGCTGGTGCCATTGGCACGAGCCATGCGCATGCCGCGCGTTTCGCTGCTACTGGCCGATGACGTGGGGCTCGGCAAGACCGTTGAGGCCGGCCTGATCCTTGCTGAACTGATCCGCAAGCGGCGAATTCGCCGCGTACTCATCATTACCCCTGCTGCGCTGCGCACCCAGTGGCAGCAGGAGATGGAAGAGAAGTTCTCGCTCGGTTTCGACATCGTCGACAAGGCCGCTACCCACAAGCTGCAACGGGAAATGGGCCTGGATGCCAACCCCTGGCGCGCCCTGCCGAGGATCATCACTTCCTACCATTACCTGCGTCAGCCGGATGTGCTGGAGCAATTCATCGCCAACTGCGAGTCCATCAAGCAGCGTGGCGGTGCACAGCTCCCCTGGGATCTGTTGATCGTCGACGAAGCGCACAACCTGATGCCGTCGAACTTCGGTGAAGACAGTGACCTGGCCAGGATGCTACGGGTACTGACACCGTACTTCGAGCACCGACTGTTCCTCACCGCTACGCCCCACAACGGCCATACCCGGTGTTTCTCCGGCCTGCTGGAACAGCTTGATCCGGTGCGCTTCACACAAACTCCGGCGTTCACCGACAAAGAGCGCAAGATGATTGGGGATGTGTTGATTCGTCGTCTGAAAGGCGAGATCAACGAGCAGGACAGGCAGGCTGGTCGGACTCCGCGATTTGCCCGGCGTTACCTGGAACCGTTGCCGCTCTATATGTTCAAGGCGGAGAAAGAGCTGGCTGTTGCGGTTCGAGCCTTCTGTGCGCAACTGAAAAGCCTGATTCGCGCGGCCCCGGAAGCCCGCATGGTGCTCAACTTTGCCATCGAGATCCTGCGCAAGCGTCTGCTGTCCTGCCCGGTAGCCTTTGCCGACAGCTGGCTGCGCTTCAAGGAAGGTCTGGCCGCCAGAGATGCGCTGGAGTCCGCGGAAGTGGCCGCAGCACGCCGCGCCAGTGAAGAAGACATCGATGACGACCAGGAGCGGGAAAGCCGCAACCGCCATGCTGTGCATGTGGTCGGAGCTTGGATTCACCCCTATGTGGATGTCCTGGAGGACGAGATTGCGGCCGTGGATGCCGCGCTGACTGCTCTCGGGCTGGATAAGCAGCCCGTGACCAAAGCCAGGCCGAAGTCCGATGCCCGTTTCGAGCGTCTGCAGGAGCTGATCGGCAAGGAGCTGCGCAATGCCGAGCAGTGGAAGTCGGACGAGCGATTGATCATCTTCACCGAATACAAGACCACGCTCGACTACCTGGTGAACCGTCTGCACGCGGAGTATGGCGCCGATGCAGGCAGCATCAGCCAGCTCTATGGCGGCATGCATGAAGATGACCGCGAGGCGGTCAAGCGGGCCTTCAACGACCCCGAGTCGTCAGTGCGCATACTGGTGGCTACCGATGCGGCATCCGAAGGTCTCAACCTGCAGCACACAGCCCGCCTGCTGATGCACTACGAGATCCCATGGAATCCTTCGCGTCTGGAACAGCGTAATGGCCGTATCGACCGCCATGGTCAGTCGCGCGATGTCACCATTTTCCATTTCACCAGCGATGATGACGGCGACCTCCAGTTCGTAGCCCGGGTGCTGAACAAGGTTAACGACATCCGCGAGGATCTGGGCTCGGTAGGCGAGCTGTTCGATGCCGCTTTCCAGCGCCGCATGCTGGAGTTGAACGAAGAAAGTGACGTACTGAGCGATCTGGATCAGCAAATCGCCGGCCGGCGTGGTTCAACCAGCGATGCCAACGTACATACAGAGGATCGCGGTGAGGAGGAGAAGCAGCGTCTGCAGGCCCTGCTGGCTGATCTGGATCTGAATCCCGAGACCCTCAAGGGCACCCTGCGCCTTGCCTTGGGGCTCGGCGCCCCCCGCGAGGTTCTCGATGGCCCCGATGCTCAGGGCAGGATGCGCCTGCGTACACCGTTGCCCAGTCGCTGGCAGGCAGTGGTAGATGACAGCCTGCGTTTGCCTGCTCAGAAAGGTGTCAGCGGTGCCATGCCCTGGCTGGTGTTCGACAACAGTTTCTTTATCCACCACCTCAATGGTCGGCCGGTATTCCGCCCGTCTCCAGATACCGTCCTGCTGCACTTGGGGCATCCCTTGCTGCGCCAGTCCCTCAATGCCTTTGCCCGACTGCGCTTCCCAGGTGGGCAGAACGGCTTCCAGCCTAGCCGCTGGGTGGTGACCCACGGTCAGGTTCCGGCGGGTATCGAGGCCATGGTGCTGCTGACCTTGGAAGAGATGGCGATCAACGAGTTGCGGGAAACCTTCCATCACTGGACTCGCACCTTGGCTCTGCCAGTGCAGGGTGGGGAACTGGGTGAAGCGCTGCCTTACCAGGGGCCTCACCATGGCCAGCCTGGCCAGCTGTCCAGCGCTGACTTGCCTGCAGCACGCGAGCTCTGGGATGAGGTGGAGGATGAAGTGAAGGCCTTGATCACTCAGCACCGCACGGAACTGACCAGTACCCTGCGGCAGGAACTCAAGGGTGCCTTCGATCAAGCCAGGAACCATGAGAAGGAGGCCTTCGAGCAGCGCATCCGCGAAGTAGCAGCGCTGCAGAAAACGCAAAGTATCGACAAGCTCAAGCGTGAAATCGAAGAGCAACGGGCGGCCAGTATTCAGCAGCAACTGTTTGACGATGCCGATGCCCTTGCCGAAAAGCGTCTGCGCGATCTGGAGGACGAGCTCAAGCGTCGCCAGAACCAGTTCGGCGATCTGCAGGAGCGCCTCAGTACTGAAAAGGAACGCATCCTCGACAAGGTTCTGCCACGCCGCTTCGCGCTGCGCGGCGAAGCTCAGGTATTCCCGGTAACCATTGAAATCCGCTTCCCGGAGGCCCGCGCATGAGTCTGCACACGGATGGCTGGGCACAGCTCAAGCACGGCGGCCTGCTGATTTTCCCTGCCAAGCTCGATGAATTCTTCCCGACCGGTTCGCCGACCATGGCTGGTTACGAGGCGGAAAGGCTGCGTCGCGCGCTGACTGCCTTCGATGGCAGCAACGAAAGCCTTAGCCGGCTGCTCGACTATATCCTGCAGGATCTGACTGGCCTGCCCGCCGAGGAATGGCAGAAGGCCCAGAATGTCGATAGTCGCTGGACCGTACGCAGTTTCACCGGCGCACAGATCAAGCCGCGGCGCCTCTGGCAGGGGCCAGATGGCGAGACGCTGGCGCTGTTCGTGCCGGACGATGGTGGCTCGCGTCAGTTCTCTGGCCGCCTTGGCGTGGGACGCTCCCGTCAGTTGCTCGGCCGGGTGGTCGAGTGGCTGCGCCGTACCCAGCAACCGCTGGCGCTGGTAACCAATGGTCGGCAATGGCGGCTGGTGCATGCCGGTGCCGATTACGATGCCTGGTGCGAGTGGGATATCGATCTGTGGTTCGACGAAGGCCAACCTTCGGCGCAGACCGCCATCTGGCGTACGCTACTCAATCGCAACACCTTGCTGGCCGCCCAGGGCCAGTCTTCTCTGCTCGCGGCCATCAGCGTCTCGCGCAAGGGGCAGGCGGAACTGTCCAGCGTGCTGGGTGAGCGCGTCCGTCAGGGTGTGGAGGAGCTGATCACCGCCTCCCATGCGGCCATCGAGCAAGCTCAGCAGAACGGCCAGGCACACGACTACAAGGATCTCTACGTTGCCGGCTCGCGCATCATCATGCGCTCTATTATCACTCTGTTTGCCGAAGCACGCGGGCTGATGCCGGTTGATAACCCCATCTACCAGCAGGCCTACAGCCTGGAAGGCCTGCGTCACCAGCTGGATCGTCGTGCTGGGGGGCGAGGCAACGAACGCCTCAGCCAGGGCCGCAGCGCCTGGCCACGGATGATCGGCCTGTTCAACCTGATCCATGAAGGCTCCGCACATGAGCGCCTGGCCGTACCCCAGTATGGAGGTGCCCTGTTCGAGCCGGGCAATCCAGCCAGTGAAGACGGTATATCTCGTGCACTGGCACTCCTGGAGAATAGCCAGAACACGGTGAGCGACCTGCAGGTCCACAAGCTGCTGCGCCTGCTCACACGTACCAAAATGAAGGTACGCCAGGGCCGCAGCAGTCGCTGGGTGGATGCGCCTGTCGATTTCTCCACCTTGTCATCCGAATACATCGGCATCCTCTATGAAGGCTTGCTGGATTTCGAGCTGAAACAGGCCGCCGACGGCGACCCGGTAATCTTCCTTGCCGTGGGCAACCAGCCGGCGCTGACCCTCTCCCAGCTGGAAGCGATGGACGACAAGGCCATCAAACAGCTGTTCGAGGCGCTGAAGAAGAAGGACAAGGGCGGCACCGATGAGGGTGATGACGACAGCGAGGATGAAGGCGAAGAAACCGACAGCGAAGAGGCTGACGAAGAGGCCGTAGACGAAGACGCTGAGTCGCTCGATGAAGACAGCGAAGGGCCCCAGGACAGCGCAGATGCCGGCGATGTCCCGACCCTGAGCGAAGACCATCTGGCTCGGGCCAATGCCTGGCTGGAGCGTGCCGCGCTGCTGGCCGGGCTGGTGAAAAAGCCGCGAGGTCGTCGCCCTGCCAACAGCAATAACGATGAACAGCAAAAGGCGTTGGCTACTGCTGCCAAGCAGCTGTGCGCACGTCTGGTGGCTCCCGGCCAGTTCTACCTGGTGCGCTGGGGTGGTACCCGAAAGGGGGCCGGCACCTTCTACACCCGGCCGCAGCTAGCTGCGCCCACCGTGCGCCGTACTCTGCAACCACTGGCCTTTGATCCGGTTCACAGTGAAGTCGACCCACGTACCGGCCTGGAAACCGTGGTGGAGTGGGTGCCCAAGCGGCCGGAGCAGATTCTGGCACTCAAGGTCTGCGACCCGGCCATGGGCTCGGGCTCCTTCCTGGCAAGTGCGCTGCGTTACCTCACCGATGCGCTGACCCAATCACTGTTCCATCACAAGCTGATCGAGCGTAGTGAAGATGGCAGCGTGCCGCGCATGGCTGATGGTCAGCTGACTGAGCTGCTGAGTGACGAGCTGACCAAGCTTAACCCGCGCGAAGACGGCTTCGAGGAAGCCCTGCGTGCCCAGCTCAAGCGCCATATCGTGGAAAACTGCCTGTACGGCGTCGACCTCGACCCGCTGGCAGTAGAGCTCGGCCGCATGGCGCTGTGGGTGGAAACCATGGATCGCGATCTGCCGTTCGGCTTCCTCGATCACAAGCTCAAGGTCGGCAACGCCTTGGTAGGCACTTGGTTCGATACCTATCGCGACTACCCGGCCATGGCCTGGGAGCGTGAGGGTGGCGACAAGGACTACCAGAAGAACAAGCCCGACAACCTGATCAACCACTGGTACGAGGATGCCAAGGGCAAGAAGAAGGGTGATGTCTTCACCGATGCCATCAAGGCTCGCGCCAAGGCGGTACCGGAGCAGCTCAAGGCTATGCTCAGTGGCCAGCTCACCCTGGAGGGTGGGCTGGATGCCGGCAATGTGCATGACGAGTTGCTCAAGGTATTCCGCAAGCTGCATCGCCTGCCGGTGCACGAAAGCGAAAAGCGCGCTGAGGTCTACCGCAACGAGGTGCTGAATAACCTCCATTACCATGACCTTAAGGCGCGTATGGATCTTTGGTGCGCGCTGTGGTTCTGGCCGGGTGAGCGGATCGAACAGGCGCCCTTGCCGCGCGATTTTGTCAGGCCGGATGAGGACGCGCTGGCGATTGCGGCCGACGTGGCTCGCCAGCAGCGATTCTTCCACTGGGAACTGGAGTTCCCCGACGTATTCACCTCCACCCAGGACGGCTTCGATGCGCTGCTGGGCAACCCGCCGTGGGAAACCATGCAGCCAAACTCCAAGGAGTTTTTCTCTAACCACGATCCGCTCTACCGTGCCTACGGCAAGCAGGATGCGTTGGCCAAGCAACTCGACTACTTCCGCGCTTGGCCGCAACTGGAGCATAACTGGATTGCATACATCGCAAACTTCAAGGCTTTCGCCAACTGGATGAATGCGGTGGGGATGCCCTTTGGTGATCGTGTTACCGAAGACAAGGACGGTAAGAAGAAGCACGACCTGAATCTGGGTGGGCGCGGCAAGAACAGCTACGACGCCTCAGCAGCCATTCACAAAAAATGGCTGCAACAGCGTAAGAAGCGCAAGGGGTTTTCCGATACCGCGCACCCCTTTGTTCATCAAGGATCAGGCAAACCGTACCTGCAAAAGATGTTTCTGGAGCTGAGCCACGCCCTGCTGCGCAAACAGGGACGCATGGGCATGATTGTGCCTAGTGGTATCTACAGCGACAAGGGCACCAGTGACCTACGCGAGCTGTTCCTCAGCCAGTGCGACTGGCAGTGGTTGTTTGGCTTCGAAAACCGCGAAGGCATTTTCGATATCCATCGCTCCTTTAAATTTTGTCCGCTGATTGTGCAGAAGGGCGGGCAAACCCAGGCCATCCGCGCCGCCTTTATGCATCGTAACGTGGATGACTGGGAGCAGGCTGAGCATCATGTACTGGCCTATCCACGGGCGAGGGTGGAGGAATTCTCGCCTTATTCCAAAGCTATTTTAGAAATCAGCAGCGAACAAGACTTGCGTGTTCTGCAGAAGATTTACGCCAACGGCGTGCTGTTGGGTGACCAAAGCGAAAGTGGCTGGCGTATCAAGTTCCAGCAAGGCGATTTCAATATGACGTCCGACTCCAAGTTGTTCCCACCGCGGCCTAAGTGGGAGGAAAAGGGCTACTATCCTGACGAGTATGGTCATTGGCTGAAAGGTCCCTGGCGCGATTACAACGGCCCAAAACAAATACTTGACCGTGAGCCGGGGCTGGTGCTGTCGCGTGATAGGCAGCAGGCGATGCGGGTTGAGGAGATCGAGGATGTGGCGTTGCCAATATATAACGCCAAGATCTTTGATCTTTGGGATTTCTGTGTTTCCGGTTGGCTGTCTGGAAAGGGCCGCGGCGCGAAGTGGGAAAACATTGTATTCCCAAAGGTGATGAGGCCTGAATACTTAATAAGTTTGCGTGACTGGGCGGATGTAGGTGCAATCCACAAAACGAGCCGGCTGCTGTTTAAGGATATTAGTACTGCCGTTCACAAGCGCACAATGATGTCTGCTATTACACCAAACCTTCCGGCGGTTAATGCTTCGCCGGTGCTCTCGTGTAGCAGGTTCGATGGTGAGCTTGAGCTTCAATCAGTGCTTGGTTCTTTCGAGTTTGACTATATTGCCAAGTTCAAAATCGGCTACCTCCATCTGAATTACTTCATAGTGGAAGAGTGTGCGCTGGTCAGGCCTGATTCCATCAGTACTATGCGTGAGGTTATTAAAAAAATAAGTGCGCAGCTATCCTGTTGTGACGAGAGTTTTTCGCCCGCTTGGCTTGATGTGGTGCATTTTGATCCAAAAGCTTCATGGCGAAGCTTGTGGGCCGTAACAGATGCCGAGAGGTTGAGGCTTAGAGTTATCCTAGATGCGCTTATGGCGCATTTGTACGGCTTAGATGCCAATGATTTTTCTTGGATATTGAAAGATACGGATCATCCTCTGGAGTTTTTGAGAGTAAAAGCTAATACAAGGTCTCTCGACCAAAAGCGGTTCTGGCGCATCGATAAAGATAACGATCCCGAACTGCGTCACACCGTACTGTCGCGTGTTGCTTTTCACGACTTGAAGCAAAAAGGCCTCGACGCCTTCTTAACCCAGAACAACGGCGAAGGCTGGCTGATCCCGGAACAGCTGCGTCTGGCCGACTACGGTCTAGGCCACGATGAGCGCGCGCAGGAATACCAGCCGGTGGCTTCACGCCTGGGACCGCGCTTCTATGATTGGCAGGTGAGTGAGGACGTGGAGCGCTCCTGGCAGGAGTGTGCCGCTCATGCCGAGCTGATCCGCCGTATCGTGCCGCTGCCGGAGGTCGCAGAGACTCTAGGCGTGGCCGAGGAGCCGACCAGTTACACAGCAGATTTCACGCAGGGAGCACTGTTCTGATGCTGAACCCGATTACCTACACCGAAGATGTGGTTAGCGACTTTCTCCGCTACCAGCTCAGCACCTATGCCTTTGCAGATGAAAACCTCTACCGGCAGATGCGCCAACTGCTCAACCTGGAGCACACCCGCAACACCCCACTGCTGAAGGGACCGTACATTTCCCTGTCGCGCACTTTCATGAAGGGGGCCAGCCTCGATCAGCTGATCAGCGAGGGTGTACTGCACCCGCATGTTAAGCAGCTGTCGCCGTACCCGGGCGCTTACCTGCATCAGGAAAAGGCCTTCCGAGCTATCAAGGACGGCATCACCACTCTGGCGGCCACCGGTACTGGTTCGGGTAAGACCGAGTCCTTCCTGTTGCCGATCATTAGCCGCTGCCTGCAGCTGCGCGACGAGGGGGCCGCAGCGGGGATCACGGCAGTGATCGTCTACCCGATGAACGCCCTGGCGGAAGACCAGCTGCAGCGCATGCGCGAATTACTGGTGGGCACTGGCGTGACCTTCGGCATGTACGTCGGCAAGACGCCGAGGACCGATGCCGATGTCAACGGTGTGCGCCTGGCCCCGGGCAGCACGGTGGCTGATTACCGCAGCAAGCTGGCGCAAATGCAGCAGCAGAAGATGGACGTGGCCCTGCATCCGGCCGAGGAGCGGGTGAGCCGCGAGGCCATGCGCAAGCCCGGCCAGCAGCCACGTATTCTGCTGACCAACGTCAAGCAGCTGGAGCTGCTGCTCACCCGTCAGCAGGATCTGGAACTGTTCGACAACGCGCGTCTGGAGTTCATGGTCTTCGACGAGGCACACACCTTCACCGGTGCCGGCGGAGCCGAGACGGCCTGCCTGATTCGCCGTTTGCGCGCCTATTGCGGCAAGGATGAGAACAGCACAACCTGCATCGCCACCTCGGCGACTATCGCCGACCCTCGCCAAGGCATCGAGGCCGGACGTGAGTTCGCTAGTCGCTTTTTCGGTGTGGATGGCCAGAAGGTGGAGCTGATTGGCGAAGCCTACGAAGAGGACATCTGGGGTGAGCCGCGCAGGGTCAGTGCGCCGTTCAATGGCGATCAGGCACTGCAGCTGAAAACCGTGCTGGAGATGCTCAGCCAGCTAGATCGTGCCGAAGTCGAAGCAGCCGATCTGCAGGCTTTCCGCATCTGGTTCCAGACCACCAGCGGCATGCGCATGGCCGATGAAAACTGGCGTGCGGCCCTGAACCAGTGGCTGTCCCATAACGAGGTGGTGTACCAGATTGCCGAGGCGCTGCGGCGGCCCCGAGCGGTCGCCGCACTGCTAGAGGAGCTGAGGGCGATGCTCGGCCGCAGCATCACCGAAGAGGAAATTCTGATCTGGCTGGCACTGGGCGCGGCGGCACGCAACGGCGACCGCCCCCTGCTACGGCCGGTTGTGCATGGCTTCGTGCGCGGCGTCAGTGGTGCAGTGGTGACTTTCGAGGAGGGACAAGGGCTGAATACCCGGCTGTGGCTGTCGGCTGAGGATGCCATCGCCAATGCAGAGAGCCGTGACCCGGAGCTCAAGACCTTCCCGCTGTCCAGTTGTACGACTTGTGGACAGCATTATTTCGAGCACGGGCTGGAAGACTTCAACTTTACCGGTGATGAACCAGGTGGCGGCTCTGCTGAAGGCAAGGGGCGAGTCTGGCGCGCAGTAGACATCAATCTAGGTGGCGTGCGTGCGGTATCACTCGATCATCAGGTGGGCTCTGACGGTGAAGAGGAGCCACCACGCAGTGAGGTGCTGTTTGTTTGTCGCTACTGCGGCACCGCCCATGATCGACAGTTGCCCGAATGCGTCGGTTGCGGCCGCAATAAACCTTTCAAAGCGTTGCACTTCGTACAGCAAAAGCCTGAAAACATCGGCAAGTTGACCCGCTGTGTGTCCTGCGGCGCACACGGACGCCGAACAACCGGCAGCTATCGCGAGCCGGCCCGCCCGGTGCGTGCTACCGGTGTGGCCGATGTGCATGTGCTGGCGCAGAGCATGATCCATCGCGCCGAGCGCAAGCGTCTGCTGGTATTCGCCGACAATCGCCAGGATGCAGCATTCCAGGCCGGCTGGATGCAGGATCGTGCACGTCGCTACCGCCTGCGCGAGCTGATCTACAAGAAACTGCGCGAAGGTGCCGTATCGATCAGCGATCTGATTCTCTGGTTGGACAAGTTCCTCGATGCCGATGACGAACTATCCCGCGCCTTGATTCCCGAAGTGTGGCGGGTAGAGCCCAAGTCAGAAACCAGTCTGGCCCATGGTGAGGAGCGCAAGTGGTTCCTGCGTGCCCAGCTGCTGCGCGAGTTGACCCAGGGGAGCCGGCAAAGCACTGGTCTGGAGCCATTGGGGCGACTGAAAATCCAGTACAAGGGCCTGACTCCGGATCATCCGACTATCCAGAAGTGGGCGCGCCGGTTGGGCTGTACCGATGAAGAGTTGTGTGAAGGCATTGCCTCGCTGCTGGATGCCGCCCGCTCCCGTCGCATGCTGTTCGATCCGGTGACACGGATGTTCTCCAAGGCTTGGCTCGACGGCGAAAAAGAGGTGCTGCGCGGCTATCTGCCGAATATGCGTGGCGTGCCGGAGGCACTGGTCTTCGAGCGTGACAGTCAGCACGAGAAGACTCGCATCAAGCAGTGGTTCAGCAACTACGACACCACAGCGAAGCAGGCTTCCCGCAGTTGGGGAGTAGATCCTGACCTGCTGCAGGCATTCCTTCAGGACCTCTGGAGTCTGTGCAGTAACGAGCTGGAGGTGCTCACCCAGGTTCAGTTGAAAGGTGCTCGCGGCAAGAATCTGCCTGGCTGTCACGGTGCAGTCCAGGTGCATGCGGACAAGCTGGTGCTGATCCCGGCGACGGGCATGTATCGCTGCCAGACCTGCCGCCGCCTGCATGCGCGTGTAAATCCCGGCATGTCCTGCATGGCCTGGCGTTGCAACGGCAAGCTGGTATTTGAGGCAGAGAACCCGGACAACTACGATCTGCTGATGCTGGATCAGGAGTTTTCCATGCTGCGCGCGAGAGAACACTCTGCGCAGATCCCTGGCCCCGAGCGTGAACGCATCGAAAACGCCTTCAAAGGCGACAACGACCGCATCAACACGCTGGTCTGTACTCCGACGCTGGAGATGGGCGTCAACATCGGCTCGCTCGATGCGGTGCTGATGCGTAACGTACCGCCGTTGCCGGCCAACTACTGGCAGCGTGCTGGTCGTGCCGGCCGACAGTTCCGCATGGCGCTGGATCTGACCTATGCGCGCACCACCAGCCACGACCGGGCCTATTTCAACGAGCCTCTGAAGATGCTCGAGGGTCTGGTGGAGCCGCCCAGTTTCAACCTGCGCAACCCGGTGATGGTGACCAAGCATGTGCATGCCACGGTACTGACCACGCTGCTGCAGATGCTGCGCGACAAGAAGCTGCCCGAAGCTCAGGTCAACGCTCTGCAGCAATCCTTGCAGCTCTGCCTGCCGGGTCAAATCAAGCCCTATCTGTTCACCGCCGATGGCTTCGTGCGGGATATGCCGCTATCGGTCAAGCCGCTGGCGGAGCAGATCGCTATGCACCACGACACCCTGCTGCACGCGGTGCTGAAAGCCTTCCATCAGGGCTGGCCGGCCAGTGACCGCGAGGTGGTCAGTCAGGATCAACTGGCCGCTGTGATCAGCGGCTTTGCAGTGCAGCTGCAAGGCGTGATTGATCGTCTGTTCCAGCGACTGCAGTGGGCCTTGGGCCAGCTGGAGCGTCTGCGCAAGGTGGCCAGCAACAAGGGCGCGCTCGATGCGGACGAAGAAGCGCTACGCAGCCGCTGCGAGCGACTGGTGAAGAAGCTCAAGGGCGAGGCGAAGCGCAACCGCAATCAGGCCGAAGGCGTCGACGACACCAACACTTATGGCGTGCTGGCAGCTGAGGGTTTCCTGCCAGGCTATGGCCTGGATACCGGTGCAGTCACCCTGACTCACGTTGCACCGCGCCACAGCTCGGATATCAGCGACTGGGAGCTACGCCGCAACACCGCACTGGCTGTGCGTGAATACGTACCGGGTAACCTGATCTATGCGAACGCCCACAAGTTTGTGCCCCGGCACTTCCACCTGATCCCTGAGGAACCACTGGTGTTTGCCGTGGAAGTGGCCAGCGAGGCCATTCAGGAAGCCGGCCGCAGTGCTCAGTCGAATACTCAGGCGGCTTCGATGGCTGCCACGCAGATTCCGGGCGTGGCGATCTGCGATGTGGATGCACCACACCACTCCTACATCTCCGATGATGAGGACTACCGTTTCCAGATGCCTGTTGCCGTATTTGCCCAGGATCAGGGAAGGCATTCTGGGGGAGCGCTTTACGAGTGGGGCCAGGCCGAGCTGCAACTGAAACATGGCCTGCATATGCGCCTGGTGAACGTAGGGGCCGCCAGTCAGGTGCGCTCCAATGCCTTGATCGGTTATCCGCTGTGCCTGGTCTGCGGTGCCAGCCGCTCTCCGATGAGTGGCCCTCAGGAACTGGATCGCTTCAACGAATTTCACATCGAGCGCTGTGGTCGGCCGGCGCAGAACATCGCCTTTTATGCCGAGGTGGTAGCTGATGCATTGGTACTGCAGGACTGCCCATCACAGGAGGTGGCTTACAGCCTGATGGAGTCCCTGCGCCAAGGCGCCGCTGATGTGTTGGATATGGAAATTTCTGACCTTCAGGTGCAGGTTATCGGCAAGCCCGACAGCGAAGCAGTGGATGCACTGTTGTACGACCCGATGCCTGGTGGTTCGGGTTTGCTGGAGCAGCTGCTGGCGCACTGGCCGGATGTGGTTGCTGCCGCTCGGCGACTGGTGGAGGCGTGCCCCTCTGCATGCGAGGCATCTTGTGTGGACTGTTTGCAACATTTCCGCAACTCCTTCTATCACGACAAGCTGAATCGTCACACGGCGCTGGAGTATCTGGATGACTGGGGCTCTGGACTCAGGTTTGCTCACGATGTGGCACCTGTGCTGCCGGACAAGACGCTGACGCAGCAGCCGGGCAATGCGCCTGAGCAGCAGTTGGTAGCCTTGCTGAAGGCTGCCGGTATGCCGGCCTTTGAAACCGAGCGACCGATTCCTCTGCCGGGAAACATCACCACTCGGCCGGATGTGTATTTCCATGAGCCAAACGACCAGTACGAAGGCGTCTGCATTTATCTGGATGGTATGAGTGACCACCTGCATGGCAATGTCCAGACGGCAGCCAGGGACCGTCAGATCCGTCAGGAGCTGCTCAATACCGATTACGAAGTCATCGAAATCCAGTACCAGGAACTGTTCGACAAGACGGTGATGCGCGAGCACATGCGCCGCATTGCCCGGGCCGTACTCGGCAAGGCAAAAGCAAAGGAGCTGGCGGCCAGTGGCGATTGGTTTGACTCTGCAAGTAGCGCAATGGTTGGGGTGGTTGTATCCAGTGCCAAGGTACTGCCATTCAAAACTATCACCCCGAATGACGCGGGTTTTGAGCCCTATAACGGCTGTGTTCCATTAGCGGGTCTGGAGGCCGCTGCTGGTGCATGGAGCAAGCTGCAGGATGGGCTGCCTGATATGGCCGAACATGCAGACGACTGGGTCGTACTGGACGACAGCAAGTTGGAGCACGGCATGTTTGTAGCCCAGGTGGTTGGCCGCTCTATGGAGCCCTTGGTGCCGGACGGTAGTTACTGTCTGTTCCGGCCCGTGCCGACGGGTAGTCGGCAGGGCCGGAAGCTACTCATCTGGCATGCGGGTGTTGCCGATATCGAGACGGGCGGGGAATACACCTTAAAAGTTTACTCCAGTGAAAAAACTGCGAGTGATGATGGTGAGTGGCAACACGAGCGGATAACGCTCAAGCCACTCAATCCTGAGTTTGAGGCCTTGGTACTTGAGCCGGAGGAAGAGGGTGACGTTATTGCCGTCGCGGAGCTTCTAAGGGTGCTGTAAAGCGGAGGTATAAGTGCCTGTAAAGAGGTTAACTTCTGGATGAAACGGTAAAAAAAGAAAGTAGCCCGAAGACCGCATGGGTAGCCTCGCTGCTACTCATGCGGCTCTAGGCTTCTATCGATTTGCTTGCTCTAAAACCCTTACCAGTCGGTTGGAAATCCAGCACGCCAGCACCACCGCGATCAGCAGTGGCGGAAAGCGCACCATCAGTACCACCAGCAACAACATCGCCAGACAACACGCGAGGATGCCGGCAAACGCGAAAACCGCAGCGAAGGTCCGCATCAATAGCTTCATGCTCACCTCCTTATACGTAGCCCAGTTCCGCCAGCGATACGCAGCCTTCATGCCCCACGATGATGTGATCCAACGTCCGCACTCCGACCAGATTCAGCGCCTCCTTTAGTTTGTCGGTCAGCGTGCGGTCCGCCTGGCTGGGTTCGGGATCGCCGGAGGGGTGGTTGTGCACCAGGATCACGGCAGCAGCGTTGTGTTTCAGGGCGACTTTAACGATCTCCCGGGGGTAGACGCTTGCTCCGTCCAAGGTGCCCCGAAACAGCTCGTGAAAGGCAATGACCCGGTGCTTACAATCCAGCATCAGCAGGGCAAAGACCTCGTGTTCGTAGCCGTCGAGTAGCGCCTGCAGATGACAGAATACGTCCCGTGGTGCCGTCAGTTGCCGTCCCCGGCGCAGGCGTTGGCTGGCCAGCTGTTTGGCCATCAGCAAGATATCGGCTTCGGTGACCGGTGATTCGACCAGGTAGGTGCCAGCGGTCTCGCCGGCCTTGATTTTGTGCAGTCTCATACTCAGCTCCTTTGGCCTGGGACCAGGCTCAGGCGTTCAGGGATTGATGTTGTGCTTCCAACTTTTCAGCCAGGCTGGGTTTGCCCGACGTGTGCGATGCAGATTTTGGGGATGACTGAGCGCTGCCGCTCTCGATGGGCAAGAACTCCTCGACGATGGCACTGACGTCTTCCTCACTGTCCTCGAAGGCTCCGTTGCCGAAGCCACGCTTCGCCGCTTCGTCCAGCGCGGCCTGGTCGAAGCCCGCCGCTTGCTGCTGTTCATCCAGCTCTCCTGCCAGGCGCAGCGCCTCGGTCATGTCCATGCCGCTGCGCACGGTTAGGTCGGTGTAGAAGATCGGTGTGCCGTGGCTCTGCCGAGTGGATTTACCACGCAGGCGCAACTCCAGCGGTAGGCAGGCCAGGCGGTTGCCCGAGATGGCTTGGAAGTAGTGAAGGCGAGCGGCCAGGGTGCGGATGCTGTTGAAGCCAGTGGTGCGGAAAACGAAGCTGCCCAGCGGATCTTCATCACCGATGACCACGTTCAACCGACCATAGGGTTTGCAGGCCCCTTCCTTGGCCAGCGAGCAGGCGTCCGGTGAAGCGCACGGCATGGACTGCATACCGTCCTGGGTGACGCGCTTGCAGGTCTCACCATTGCCCACGCATAGCGGTCGCCCGGATTGCCGGTCGAACAGCGTGTAGTCAGCACGGAAGTTCAGCTCCGGTTCGTTGAACAGCAGGCGCACCGGAATGCTGCGCAGCTTGTCATCCTTGCCTTGGCGTAGCTCATCATTAAGAGGATGCACCAGCCAGCCATCGCGGCTCTGCACCTGGGAAGTAATGGTGAACTGATCATCCTTCTCCGGCAGGCGTTTACCGTTTCTCTCGATAACCTTGCCGATGGAAATCCGCCCGAGTACCGGCGGCGTGATAACCAGACCTTTAAGCATGGTGGTTCTCCTATGAAACGAAAAAAGGCCAGCCACGCAGCGCGCACTGCATGGTCTGACTAAAGGGGAGGAAGGGTGGGGAAGGTGAGATTTAGCCGATCAGGAAGCGCCGGGCACCGGGCTTGAGAAGCGAGTATTTGTCGCGCAGGTGCGGTCTGTCTCGGAGCAACCGAGCCACATCGAAGCCAATGCTGTCCTTGGCTTTGCGCCAGCTGACGTAGCCGTTGGTGAACTCTGCACGTGTGGCCTCGCCCATCGCTTGTTGCAGCATCTGCTTGAGCTGAGCCTCGCGCGCATGCTTTTTATCAATGATCTGGCGCAGGGCCTTGAGCTCGACGTAAGCCGCGGTCAGCGCCGGGTTGTCCCTGAAGTCCAGCGTCTGGCCATCGTCTTCTGGATACAGGCATCGCAATGCCGTTTCAGCCGAGGCCGTCCCATCCGCGGGTGGCGGCGTGTCGGTCTCGACGTATGTCCAGAACGTACGCTCCAGTTCGATTAGGTGAGCAATCATCGCCTCGTCGCGCTCGATGCGATGGATCTCCAAGTGCTGACCACCGAGCACAACCGCAACATCTGCCGCTTGCTTGCCAGTCACGGCGAGCTGGTGCATCACCTGCAACTGCACATATTCGGGTACGCCTTCTTTCCAGAGGCGTGCCCCGTTTATGCCGGCCGTCTTACATTCGAGAATTTGCACATCGTCGGCACCGATGACCTCGCGATCAATGTTGGCCAGCATCCAGGACAACTCAGGGTCCGGATGCTGCAGCACCGCATTGATGCGGCGAACCTTGTTGCCGGTGCGCTTGCTGTAGTGCCAAGCCACAATGGGCTCCAGGACGTTGCTCCAGTACATCGCGCTTTCTTCGTCATCGGGATCGGTTTTCGCCAGCCCGGTGTCGCGCCCGGTTTTTTCCAGCCACAGCTCCAGCTGCGACTTGTACGGGTTCAGGCCAACGGCCGCTGCTGCATCCGAGCTGCCAATGCCCTGTTTGCGTACTTCCAGCCACTCTTCGCGGGGCAGCTCCTTGGTACTGATCAGGCGCAGGGCGGAACGGGGTTTGCTGGTGTTGCGGTTCGATAAAATTGCTGTCACGGCGTCACCTTGCGGGCGTAAAAAAGCCCGATCAGCACGAAGCTGACCGGGCGATACGAATGATGGAGAGATGTTTAGGCTGCGAGCTGCAGCGCTGCATCCAGAGCGCGTTGCTTGATTTGCGCCCCTTGCCCAAACCAAGCGGAATCCAGTCGATATTCGGTGCTGCGTGCACGACGTTCGTGATCGACATACTCGGTCACGGCGTTGAGCAAACCCCAGGCGGTGCCGCGTGCCGACTCCAGCTGGCTGCCTCGGCCACGCCCCTCGTACAGCTCCTGCACCTTGCGCAGGGCGCGTTCATTCGGCAGCTGTTCGGGTAGCTGGCCGGTAGGGCTGACGTCGCACATGACGTTCATGAAGAAGCCCATCGCTTCATGCCATTGCACCTTGCGCTCGGCCAGATGGCGCATGCGGTACATGAAGTCGTCCCATTGCGAGACGGCGATGCCGAGTTGCTTCTTCACCAGATCGCCGTCGAAGCGGGTGCTGTGCGGCACCTTGATTGCCCGGCTGGTGCCGTCCAGGGCAATCGTCAGGGTGTTGTTACAGACCACGCGAACGGTGGTTGGGGTTGCGGTAGTAGCCAGGGTACCGTCGCACGAGGTGGCCAGTAGCAGATAGCCGTTCACCTGGTCGTTCCCCTTGATCGCCGTGCCTTGGCCGGTCCGCGCCAGGGCCCAAAACTTGCGGCCGCCCTTGAGCACACCAGCCGTCTCCAGCTCGTAGCCGGAGACTTCGGTGAGATCCCGGTAGAACTCCAGCACCTCGCGTGGCTGCACGGTGTGGTAACGCTTGGAGACCACCGACAACGGAGCCTTGGTGTCCGAGCGATAGAGCACCTTCTGGTCCGCAAAGGAGTGGATGGTGCCGAGATGGCCGATGGCGTCCGACTTGAAGTGAACGGGGCTTTCCTGGATCTGCCAGTCCATGCCGGCTTCCCGCTGCCAGACCTCGATGGGCTGCTTCTGCGGAAGGTTATTGCCCAGCCCGTGCCACGGGGTAGCGCCGACATAGGCCATTTGTTCGATTTGATGAGCCATGACGAATTTCCTTTGGGTGCAAGCCGGCATAAAGCGCCGCGCGAAGCGCAGCACCGGCTGGTAGTGATAGAGGAGAAGGGAAGCAGAGCCGCCTGATCAGGTCGGCAGATTGAAGCGATGCCCGCACAGCAGGCAGAGGTTATTAGCCAGGACGTGGCGGTCGAGTTTGTCGCCGAGCTGTGCGCCGAGAGCGCAGCCGCCGACACCGCCGACCAGACCGCCGAAAATGGCGCCTGAGACAGAGCCGATGGTGATGCCTACAGGGCCGGCGACGGAGCCAATGGCAGCGCCAGCCTTCCCACCAGCCAATGCAGCACTGACGCCACGTGCAGCACCGCCGACGGTGCCGACTGCAGCGGCGATCTTCATGGCCTGGTGGAAGGAAGCGACTTTGGGGGAGTTACAGCGAGGGCACTGCAATGACATGGGGCGAACCTTCTTGGTGGTGATGTCATTGCAGTTATGTAGGACTGAAATTTTTTCGAATTGAATCTGGTTGCGCGATGACAAATAGATACTCGAAATAGCCCGCCTGGCGTCCCCAATACCGACTCCGTGTATCAAGGCAACGGCTAGTTCCCATTCTTTACAGCGCCCCTGAATGTGGCCGATGATGCCGAAACGGAATTACTAGGGCAGCCATCGTTGGTGGCAATAACGCATAGGGAGGATGCTTTGACCATATCGGCTGGCGCCGCAGAATTATTGCTCGTCGCAAACAAACCTGGCCTCGCGGAGACAGGAGGAGGCCACGGGGCTAAGGGGGTGGACTTTCAGCGTTGGTGGGCAGTGCTCCGAATGGTGGAAATGGAGCAGGCGAATGAGCCGGATTTCTTGCTCCTCTTCGAAACCGTGCAAGATGTCACAGAGCTAGATTCAGCAAACTCACCCACGCGTGCCCGCGTTTATCAGGTGAAGAAGAAGGACCGTGGAGAGTGGAGCTGGTCTGTGCTCACTGGAACAACAGTGCCTGCGAAGAAGAAAAACTCGAAGCTAGCATCTCCCTCGTTTACAAAGGTCAGTGATAGCGCATTGGGAAAGCTTCAGCTCAGTCTTGCTGCCTTTGACAAACTCCCAGTCGAGGCGTACTTCATCTCAAACGCTGGCTGTGATATTCCCCTTGCGGCTGGGGGAAATGCCGCAACTTCGATGCCTTGCTCGCTAGCGGACTTTGCCCTTGAGCATGCTCAACTCTTGACTCAAGCCCTGCATACACTTGGGATCGATGGCTCACCTGCTCCCGATCTAACGAAGATCAAGCTTAAGAGGGTCGCCGTCCACCCCGATGAACCCAGTAGCCATGTCATCAAGTCGGCTCTAGAACTTTTAACAGAGCGCAGCCCGCCCCATGCAGGTCAGGCAGCATCTTTCGTAGAGTCTCTTGTCACGAAGATTTCACCTCTGGGCCGACACACCGATACTTGCTCATCTTTCGATGATCTTGTGAGGCAGCGTGGGTTCTCGCGGCAGGAGTTTATGTCTGCGCTCGGTGCGCTTGAGACCGTCCCGGACCATTCTGCCTATCTAAATGACTGGCTTACTCAACTGCAGAGTGAGGGCATGGACTTCATGGAGGTAACAGCTATCCGCGCACATGCTGCCAGAGTCGTGCGAGAGCAGCTTACGGGAGCAGCCCTACCCACTGTTCAGCCACTCCATGATTTCTGTGATGCCTGGCTCGACTCCAATGCACGCGGATCCGGCCTGTTACCGTATTTCGAGACGGCGCTAGCTGCGCTGAAGAAAAATTTTAGCGGCTTTCGCGATGCAGAACTTCTAGCGCGCTTTGCGATGAGGGCTATTAAGAAATGCGTGGACCAGAACTGAGACTTCTCGTTCGTAGCTTGAGAACTAAGAACTATGAAAAGCTTCCGCTTCGTAAACATCTGGCTGCTCTCGCATCGCGACAGGAAAGCGCGGCACGTAAATTTTCACCCGCAGAAGAACTTATTGAGGGGAAGGAACCACACAGGCAAGACCAGTCTGATACGGAGCCTCTTTGAGACTCTTGGCGCAAAACCTCAGGGCAAGCTAGAGGCGTGGGACGAAAACACGGCTTGCCTCCTCGAATTTTCTGTCGATGGACGTCACTTTTTCGCACTGCACCAGAACGGGCGGCGTGCATTGTTCAGCGCCAATCGCGAGATTATTGTCGCGACTTCTAATTTTGGGGAATGGTCGAAGAGCTTCTGTGATGTCACTGACTTTAACTTGGTGTTTACCGACAAGAAGGAATCTGAGATTCGGCCCGCCGATCCTGCATGTTTCTTCTTGCCTTTTTATGTAAACCAAGACGGAAGTTGGCAGGCTGAGTGGAACACATTTGGTGGGCTCAAAAGGTTTAGCTCGCCTTGGGGCTCCATTTTGGAGTATTTCACCGGCGTTTGCCCTCCTGAGTACTACCGTGCTAGGGCTGAGAAGGCTCAAGAGTCTAAGGTTCTTGAGGAGCATCGGCGTGAGTACAAACTCCTTGAACGCACTATAGAACGATTTAGTCGCACGCTTCCTTTATCCGGGCCAAAGGTCTGTGCCGAGAATTTTGCAGACGAGATTGCTCTGCTGACCCAAGAGGTTAATGAGCTTAATCAGAGGCAGGAAGTGCTACGAAATGCAGCTGTCCGTGAGCAAGACTTGCTTTCCAGTCTTGAGCAGCAGATTCGATTGGCCGACGATGCGCTCGCGGCTTATGACCACGATGCGAAGTACTTGCGCGCTGGAGATTCGGAGCCGCTGATTTGTCCGACTTGCAACGCCGAGCACACCAAGTCATTCCTCGATTTGCTCAATTTTGCTGAAGATGCGCGTGTGCTCCGTGAGCTCGCTGGGCGCCTTAGAGATGACGCAAATCAGGTGCGGCGCCGATGCGGCACTGCGTTGGCAGAGTTGAACACCCTAAATGGAAACTATCAGCGTATCTCAAAGCTGTTGGACACACGCAAAGGAGAGTTAAAGTTTCAAGATGTCGTTGGCAGTATGGGTGCAGAGAGTGCGTTTGCTGCCTTCGAAGCTGAGCGTAAGCATCTGCAAGAGGCCATCGATAAGGCTCTCGGTGCGGTCGATGCTTTAGAGGAGAAGATGAAGTCATTACGCGCCGCGAAAAGAACGCGAGCGATCTTAGACGACTTTAGGTCCTACTACATGACCGGTCGTGTTGCACTGCAGTTACCCTCTGTCGATGCATCAAAGATGAAGCTTACTGGCCGTCCTGATCTATCTGGAAGCGGAGGCCCTCGGTCAATCCTGGCTTACTACGCCGCATTGTGGCGAACCTGTCAGGGGGAGACCGGAACGTACGACGTACCAGTCGTAATTGACTCGCCAAACCAACAAGCTCAGGATGACATCAATCTTCCTGCTGTGCTCCATTTCATAGCCAAGGAACTGCCAAAGGACATGCAGCTAATTGTTGGCTTGGAGACCTCAACTGATTTTCCCTTCGATAGAGAAATACACTTGGACGTGAAGTACTCAATGTTGCGTGAGGACCAATGGGGGGAGGCGGAGGGGATTGTTGAACCATTGCTTAAAGAGATGTATGCAACGATGAAGTCCGATATCGAGGGACAGGACGACACCGTAGCGCGGTGACTTGGTCGTCTATTTGTCAGCGAATCGAAACGACTTTTCTGTCCCGAGTCTCCTTGATGGCCGACATCGAAAGGTTGCCGGTAGCTGCTTCCTGGATATGTTCGCTCCACCAAGCCATCATTGGGCGTCTGCGTTCGATGTAATCAGCCCGGTTGTAGGCGCTGCGGACCTCATCCTTGTCGACGTGAGCAAGCGCTACTTCGATCAGTTCAGGGTCCCAGCCATGCTCGTTGAGAATGGTGCTGGCCATTGAGCGCATGCCGTGGCTGACCAAGCGGCCTTCGAAACCCATGCGCTTCAGAGCCATGTTGGCGGTCTGGCTGTTGCAGTGGGTGCGAGGGTTCCGGTCTGCGGGGAAAACGTATTCACGATGGCCGCTGTAGGGCTTGATTGCTTCCAGTAATGCGACAGCCTGTTCTGTGAGCGGAATGATGTGCGTGCGGCGTTTCTTCATCCGCTCAGCTGGGATCGTCCAGATTTTCTTTTCGAAGTCAATGTCTGCCCAGCGGGTGGTCGCTGCCTCCGCTGGCCTGGTCATCGTGTGGAGCTGCCACTCGATCAGGCAGCGGGTCGTTCTTTTTATGCTGGCATTGGCAATTGCCACCATGAGTTCACTCAGCTCATCGGGAGGCAGTGCCGCCATGTTTTTCTTTTTCGGTTTCTTGAAAACGGAGCGGATGCCGCTGAGCGGGTTCGCGTGAATCAGCCCCGAGTTGACCCCGTAGGTCATGATCTCGTTGAGCCGCTGCGTCAGGCGTTTAACAGTCTCCAGGCTACCTTTGGTTTCAAGAGGCCTGAGCAGGTTTATGACCTTCGGTGCGGTGAGAGCGGAGATGGGAGTAGTGCCCAGATCCGGAAAAACGTGGAGCGTGAGCGAGCGCCAGACATCTTCGGCATAGGCTGAAGTTACTGAATCTTTTTTGAGCTCGAACCATGCTGTCGCGATGTTTTTGAATGTGTGCTCTGTAGCTGCTTTCTTGGCCAGACGCTCAGCATCGCGTATTTCCTTCGGATCCAACCCCTGCGCGACAATCTCCCTAGCTTCAACGGTTCGCTTGCGTGCCTGAGCCAGGCTCACCTCGGGAAAGGTGCCAAGACCCATGTTGATCCGTTTCTTCGTTACGGGATGGATATAGTTGAAATTCCATAGCTTAGAGCCATTGATTCTCACTCTCATCTGAAGGCCGTTGCCGTCAGTCAATGTATAGTCTTTCTCCTTCGGCTTGGCGGCTTTGACTTTGAGGTCTGAAAGGCGCGTGGCTTGGGCACCCATGATGTATTCCAAGGCTGTTTGTGTATTCCAAAATTTACCAGCGGAACGCTTGGAATACCACGTGGAATACACGGATCCTTAGATCCTGCTGGACGCTATCGGACCGTAATGATGCTAAAAGTCCCGTATTTGCTGGGTTTCAGGCACAAAAAAGGACGTCCGTGGACGCCCTTAGATGTGTATTTGGTGGAGCCGGGGGGATTTGAACCCCCGTCCGCCAGTTCTCCGCTGTCGGTACTACATGCTTAGCCAGATCTATTGAGTTAACTCCGCGCCGCCCGATTGGCAGGGTGCTTGGAGCGAGCTGTATGAGTTTTAACCGTTACGTCTACAGCGAACTTGGCGGCGATCCTGTTCTATCTGACAGTCATTTCGGGTTTACAGGCATCCCCTCATGACCGCTGGCGCCGAAGCGACCAGATGAAGGTTAGGCGGCTAGCGCGTACCCTTCGTAGTTGTCGTCGTTGGCAACTATAAGTTTGCAACAGTGGATTTACGAGTTCTGTTACCAACTCGGCATGCACCTAGAGTTTCGTTACCGGCGTCGAATCCTAATCGGCCCCATGAAGCGGTCTGCAGCTTCATGTGCGGCGCAGTCTACGCCAAAGCAGAGGCTGCGTCGAACGCTTGATGGATTAGGTAAGAGCGTCTTGTCGGATTTCACGGGCTCTGGCTGCGAAGAGCGGGCAGGTCACCTGCCCGCGCTCAGTGGGTCAGTTGCCTGCGCCTGAACCCGATCCGCTGGTGCCGCCGCTGCCAGAGCTACCTGGGCCTTTGAGTTCCTGCAGTGCCTTGGTCGAGTGGCTGATGCAGGCCTCGGTGTCGCCGGACTGCTGTGCCTGTCTGGCCTGTTCGATGTGTTCTTCGATCTGGCTCTTGGCTGGTTCTCCAAGGGTGGCCATGTTGGTGGCCATGTTGTCGTCGACCTCCTGCATGTTGAGTTCGCAGAGATTTTTATCGGCGGCGAACGCAGCGGGGCTGGCGAGCAGTGCGGCTGCGGCGAGTAGGGCTAATCGTTTCATGAGCGTCCTCCAGGGAGTTGTCTTCCCGGCGGGCCTGCCTGAATCAGTCTGTCGTGGCGGCGCCGAGGCGATTGGAGCCCTCAGACTGCCGGGCTCTAAATTTCGGACTGCGGCTGCGCTCAAGCGTTTCATTTTTATGATGGCATCCTTGTCCATCGGGTGTTCAGGCGGGCTGGCTGACCTTGCTGCGGCTGACGCGATCGACCAGATAGACCAGTCCGTGATAGTCGATCTCGCCATGGCGGGAGAGGCCGATTTCGCAAGTCCGGCTGGTGGAGATGCCTTCGCTGCACACCTGCACGGCGTTCTTGAGGCTGCGCAGCGCGTGGGCGTTGAGTTCCGGCGTGGTGAAGCCTTTGTCGCCAGCAAAACCGCAGCAGTGGATGCCTTCGGGGATCACCACCTCCTTTGCGCAGCGTCGGGCGATGTCGATCAATGCCTGGGCCTCGCCCAGGTGTTGTGTGCTGCAGGTGACATGGACGGCGATCGGCGCTTCCTGCGGGACGAAGTCCAATCGGTCGAGCAGGTGCGTGCGGATGAAACGCACCGGATCGTAGAGGTCGAGGCGCTGATCGGTCAGGCCTTGGACCATGCGCAGGGTGCAGGGGCTGGTGTCGCAGTAGATCGGGTCGAGCCCGCCGCGGCTGGCCTCAAGCAGCGCATCGAGCATCTGTTGGCGCTTGCGTTCGCCCTGCTCGGCATAGCCTTTGGAGGCGAACGGCTGGCCGCAACAGAGATCGTTCAGATTGTCCGGGAAGATCACTTGGTAGCCGGCTTTCTCTAGCAGCGTGCGAGTCGTGTCGAGCAGGGGCTCCTGTTCCTGATCGCGTGCTGCCGGGCCCATGGCGCGGGAGACGCAGGCGGCCAGGTAGATCACGCGCGGGCGCTCGTCCTGCGGGGCAGGCTTGGGCAGGTGCAGGCGCTGCAAAGGTTGCGGCATGGCCGGCGTCCACTGCGGCACGCGACCTTTGCTGAGCCTGGAGAATGTCGCAGAGGTTTTACTCAATGCCTTGGTGCCCATGATCAGATGCGCGCCGTTGGCGGCATGCAGCATGAAGCGCGTGCCCTGTACGGCGGTGCTGAAATGATCGGCCAGCCAGTTGGCGGTGCCGGTCTTATTGGCTTCTTTGCCGCGCAGTTTGCGCACCAGATCGCCGGTGTTGATGCCCACTGGGCAGCGCTGGGCACAGAGGCCAGTGGCGGCGCAAGTTTCCACGCCGTGATAGTGGTAGAGGCGTTCGATTTCGGTGGTATCGACGCCTGCGCGCTTCTTCGCCTGAATGTCGCGCCAGATGACGATGCGCTGGCGCGGTGTCAGAGTCAGACCGTTGGACGGGCAGACCGGCTCGCAGAAGCCGCATTCGATGCACTTGTCGACGATCTCGTCGGCGGCGGGCATCGGCTTGAGTTTTTTCAGGTGGATCTGCGGGTCTTCGGAGAGCACCACGTCCGGGTTGAGGACGCCGGTGGGATCGAGCAGGCGCTTGATCTTCCACATCAACGCGTAGGCTTCGCTGCCCCATTCCAGCTCGACGAAGGGCGCCATGTTGCGCCCGGTGCCGTGCTCGGCCTTGAGCGCGCCGCCGAACTCTACCGCCACCAGCTGGGTGACGTCGTGCATGAAGGCTTCGTAGCGAGCGACTTGCGCCGGATCATCGAAGCCCTGGGTGAAGACGAAGTGCAGGTTGCCTTCCAGCGCATGGCCGAACAGGATGGCTTCGTTGTAGGCATGCTTCTCGAACAGCTGGATCAAGCGGTTGACGCCTTCGGCCATGCGTTCGATGGGGAAGGTGACGTCCTCGATGATCACGGTGGTGCCGGTCTGGCGCACGGCGCCGACGGCGGGAAAGGTGTCCTTGCGGATGCGCCAGAGCTGGTTGTAGATCAACGGGTCTTCGCTGAAATCGACCTGCTTCTCCACCGGAAAATGGGCGATGGAAGCCATGATCAGGTTGATCTGTTCGTGCAGCAGCGACTGGCTGGCGGCGCGGGATTCGATCAGCAGCGCGCAGGCGTTGGCGGAAAGGTCCTTGACCCACTCCGGCAGGCCTTTCATGTTTTCTACCGAGCGCATGCTGCGACGGTCGAGCAGTTCCACCGCCGACACCGGTTGCTGCTTGAGCACCGGCACGGCCAGACAGCAGGTTTCCACATCGGGGAAGATGACCAGCGCGCTGGCCTTGTGCGGGTGGTCGGGCACGGTGTCGTAGGTCACTGCACTGATGAAGCCCAGCGTACCCTCCGAGCCGACCATCAGGTGGTTGAGGATGTCCAGCGGCTCGTCGTAATCGACCAGCGCGTTGAGCGAGAAACCGGTGGTGTTCTTCAGCCGGTACTTGTGGCGGATCTTGGCCGCCAGTTCGCTGTTGGCGCGGGTCTGGCGACCCAGTTCGGCCATCTCGTCAAGCAGCACGCCGTGGCTCTGGCGGAAGGCGCTGACACTGACGGCATCTTCGCTGTCGACCACGGTGCCGTCGGCCAACACCAGGCGCAGGCCAGCGAGGGTCTTGTAGCTGTTCTGCGCGGTGCCGCAGCACATGCCGCTGGAGTTGTTGGCGACGATGCCGCCGATCTTCGCCGCGTTGATCGAGGCCGGGTCTGGGCCGATCTTGCGGCCCAGCGGCGCCAGCACGGCGTTGGCGTTGGCGCCGATCACGCCGGGCTGCAGACGGATTTGTGAACCGCCGTTGCGAATTTCGCGGCCGTTCCAGTTATCGCCGAGCACGATCAGTACCGAGTCAGAGATCGCCTGGCCGGAGAGGCTGGTGCCGGCGGCACGGAAGGTCACCGGCACGTGTTGCGAGTGGGCCAGTTTGAGCAATCCCACCACTTCGGCTTCGGATTCGACGCGCACCACCAGCTTGGGTATCAGCCGGTAGAAGCTGGCGTCGGTGCCGAAGGCCAGCGTGGAAAGCGGGTCGTCGAAGCGCCGCTCCGCCGGGATCAACTGTTCGACTGCTGCGAGAAAGTCGCTCGGCAGGGTGGCAGGCGCGTTCATGCGGACTCCGGGAAATCAAACGGGCCGCGTCGGGCGCGCGGCCTCGTGGGGCTCATTCGACGTGTTTGGTGCTTTGGTACTGACCCAGCTCGCGAACCAGCGAATCGGTGGTGATTTCGCTGATGGACTTGGCGCCGGTCAGCACCATCGCCACGCGCATCTCCTTGTCGATCAGGTTGAGCAGGTTGGTCACTCCAGCCTCGCCGTCCGCGGCCAGCGCATAGGCGAAGGCGCGGCCAAGCATGATGGTGTCAGCGCCCAGAGCGATCATGCGAACCACGTCCAGGCCGCTGCGGATACCGGAGTCGGCGAGAATCTTCAGGTCGCCTTTGACCGCGTCGGCGATGGCCGGCATGGCGCGGGCGCTGGAAAGCACGCCGTCAAGCTGGCGGCCGCCATGGTTGGAGACGATGATGCCGTCGGCACCGAAGGTCACGGCATCGCGAGCGTCCTCGGCATCGAGGATGCCTTTGATCACCATTGGGCCGTCCCAGAACTCGCGAATCCACTCCAGATCCTTCCAGGAAATAGAAGGGTCGAAGTTGGAGGCCAGCCAGCCGATGTAGTCTTCCAGCCCGGTCGGGTGTCCGCGATAGGTGGAAATGTTGCCCAGGTCGTGCGGCTTGCCATGCAGGCCCACGTCCCAAGCCCAGAACGGATGGGTCATGGCTTGCAGCATGCGACGCATGTTGGCATTCGGGCCGCTCATGCCGGAGTGCGCGTCGCGGTATCGAGCGCCGGGGGTCGGCATGTCGACGGTGAATACCAGAGTGGTGACGCCAGCGGCCTTGGCGCGCTCCAGGGCGTTCTTCATGAAGCCGCGGTCCTTCAGCACGTAGAGCTGGAACCACATGGGCCGCTTGATTGCCGGCGCGACTTCCTCGATCGGGCAGACCGATACGGTGGACAACGTGAACGGAATGCCCTTCTTGTCCGCAGCGCGGGCGGCCTGGACTTCGCCACGTCGGGCGAGCATGCCGGTCAGGCCGACCGGTGCCAGGGCGACGGGCATGGACAGGGTTTCGCCGAACAGCTGGGTTTCCAGGCTGAGTTCGGACATGTTGCGCAGTACGCGCTGGCGCAGAGCGAGGCTGGCCAGGTCTTCGACGTTGCGACGCAGCGTGTACTCCGCATAGGCGCCGCCATCGACGTAGTGGAATAGGAAAGGCGGCAGTTTGCGTTTTGCAGCAGCGCGGTAATCCGTAGAGGCAGAAATGATCATCGTGTGTTCTCACCGAATGAAACGAGGTAAGTCTCGTGGTGCTCCCGTCTGTGACGAAGGCTGTGTTCCGATCTGGTTGTCCTGGTCAGGCGAGGCTGAGCGTGAACAGGACAGCATTCCAAACGTCGTTGCCCCGGGCGTACCGGGGCAACGGTCGTGCATTACATCAGACGCCAACCAGTGGGTCCGTCACGCCCAGCAGGTAGATCGCCAGCATGCCGATCACACCGGTGAACAGCACATAGTAAAGAGTAGGCCAAACGGTCTTGCGCAGCGTGACGCCCTCACGACCGAGCAGGCCTACGGTAGCCGAGGCGGCGACTACGTTGTGGATCGCCACCATGTTGCCCGCAGCCGCACCGACCGCTTGCGTCGCGACGATCATCGCGCCCGAAATGCCTAGCGACTGCGCAACGCCGAACTGGAACTGGCTGAACATCATGTTGCTGACTGTGTTGGAGCCGGCAATGAAGGCGCCCAGTGCACCTACGGAAGGCGCCAGTAGCGGATAAATCCCACCCACGCTATCGGCGACGTAACGCGCCATGATGATCGGCATGCTGGCCAGGTCCGCGCCGTTGACGCCGGAGTTGATCAAGATGCGCACCATCGGCACGGTGAACAGCAGCACGAAGCCGGCACTGAGCAGCACGCCACTTGATTCCTTCACGGCGGCCTTGAGCTCCGATGCGCGCATGCCGTGCAGGAAGAAGGTGATCAGCACCACCGCGACGAGAATACCGCCGGGCAGGAACAGCGGCTCGATACTGGCGCCGATTCCTGTCTCGCCAAGAATGTTACCGAAGGCGATGGATGCCGACTTCAGCGCGCTGCTGACTTCGGGAAAGACCCGGCTGATCACTAGGATCAGGCCCACCAGCACATAGGGCAGCCAGGCGCGGAAGGCACTCATCGGGCGCGCCGCGATGTCTTCCAGCTTCATCTCGACAGTGCCCAGCCATTCAGCCGGCCATTCCTTGGCATCGGCGAAATCCCAGGCGTTCTTCGGTGTCAGGAAGTTGAAGCGAGCCGCGGTTGTAACGATGGCCAGACCGATGAGACCGCCCAGCAGCGACGGGAACTCTGGACCTAGGAAGATCCCGGTCGCGACATAGGGTAGGGTGAACGCCAGGCCTGCGAAAATCGCGAAGGGCAACACTTCGAAGCCGGCTTTCCAGCTTTTCTCCTTGCCGAAGAAGCGCGTCAGCATCATTGCCATGACCAGCGGCATCACGGTGCCCACAATGGCGTGAGTGATCGCAACGCTGCTAGTGATCTGCTGCAGGAAAAGGTTCCAGCTGGAGCCCTGGGCGGCCAGTTGAGCACCGATGGTGGCGGTGTCCAGGCCACTGTTGATGCCTACCACGATAGGGGTGCCGACTGCGCCGAACGATACCGGCGTGCTTTGAACCAACATCCCCATCAGTACGGCAGCCATGGCCGGGAAACCGATGGCAACCAGCAGGGGGGCGGCAATCGCTGCCGGTGTGCCGAAGCCGGAAGCGCCTTCGATGAAGCATCCGAACAGCCAGGCGATGATGATGGCCTGGACGCGGCGGTCAGGGCTGACGGTGGTGAAGCCGGCGCGAATGGCGGTGATGCCACCGGAGTGCTTCAGGGTGTTCAGCAGCAGGATGGCGCCGAAGATGATCCACAGCAGGCCGAGGGTGATTACCAGGCCTTGCAGCGTCGAGGCGATGATCCGGTTGAAGCTCATATCCCAAACGAACAAGCCGATGGCAGCAGTGAACAGATAGACCAACGGCATGGCGCGGCTGGCGGGCCAGCGCAGGCCAATCAGCATGATGGCGGCGAGCAGAATGGGCGTGAAGGCGAAAAGTGCAAGCAGTCCGGTAGACATGTCAGGCTCCCCCTGTGGTTGGGTTCAGACAGGACCCTGAGCGGACCGTGGAGTAGGCGCCGGATAAAGATCTCATGATGAGTCCTCGTTATTATTGGCTTCCTGTAAATTGGTAATACCACTTAGCATGGAAGTGTCGCCAGCGTAAGAGCATCTCTGTTTTGCCGTCAATTAACTCGCTATAGACTTTGGTCGCAGGATCTACTCTTGCGAGTATTCAGCGCGATCGCTAGGCTCGTACTTATTGGTAAGACCACTCGAGGAGTGGAATATGGAAGTGGGAATGGTGCGTCACCGCCGGTTGGCGGATGACATCGTGACGCAATTGGAAGCGATGATTCTCGAAGGCACACTCAAGCCGGGTGAGCGGTTGCCGGCGGAACGAACTTTGGCGGAACAGTTCGGCGTATCGCGCCCGTCGCTGCGCGAGGCAATCCACAAACTGGTGGCTAAGGGTTTGCTGGTCAGCCGGCACGGTGGCGGAAACTTCGTGGCGCAGTCCCTGGGTACGACCTTCAGCGATCCGCTGTTACATCTGCTGGAGAACAACGCCGATGCTCAGCGTGATTTGCTGGAGTTCCGGCACACGCTGGAGGGCAGTTGCGCCTATTACGCCGCATTGCGCGCTACCGAGGTCGATCAGCAGCGCCTCGGTGAAGCCTTCGCTGCGCTACAGGATTGCTATTCGCGCGAGGGCGCCGTAAGCCGGGCGGAAGAAGGTGCCGCCGATGCACGCTTCCATCTGGCTATCGCCGAGGCCAGTCACAATACGGTCTTGCTGCACACCATCCGGGGTCTGTTCGATATGCTCAAACGCAATGTGGTGACCAACATTGGTGGCATGTATGCGTTGCGCGATGAGACGCGCAACATGCTCATGAAGCAGCATCAAGAGCTGTACGACGCGATTATCGGGCGGCGCGCGGACGAGGCGCGGGACGTGATCCACCGCCATATCAATTACGTGCAGGAGGTGCTCGCCGAAGGTCAGCAGGAGGCCCGCCGCCTGGCGCGCGCGCAGCGCCGGCATGGCGACAAGGTAAAGGGTTCGTAGCGAATCTGGCGCCGAAAACCGCCCGGGATGGCTTCAAGCCTCGGGCGCGGATCTAATCGTCCTTGCCCTTGGTGCGCATGGCGCGCTGGATCTCGCGGGCCGAATCGCGCTCTTTCTCGGTGTGGCGCTTGTCGAATTCTTTCTTGCCCTTGGCAAGAGCGATATCGCATTTGATCAGATGCTTTTTCCAGTACAGCGAGAGGGCGACGCAGGCGTAGCCTTTCTGCTGCACAGCACCGAACAGCTTGCCCAGCTCGCGCTTGTTGAGCAGCAGCTTTCGGGTGCGCGTCGGATCGGCGATGACATGGGTGCTGGCAGTGGTCAGCGGCGTGATGTGACAGCCCATCAGCCACGCCTCGCCGTCCTTGAGCAGCACGTAGCTATCCACCAGTTGCGCCTTGCCGGCACGCAGGCTTTTCACTTCCCAACCAGCCAGAACGAGGCCCGCCTCGAATTTCTGCTCGATGAAGTAATCGTGTAGCGCTTTCTTGTTCAGCGCGATGGTCCCGGGGGACTGTTTCTTCTGTTTGGCCATAGGTTGCGCATTATAGGGAGAGACGCTGCGGCTGGCGATAAGCGCTGAGCTGCGACGGCATGAAACTTGAGAGGGACGGGCTTATCCCCGACAATGTGCCATCTTTTCGTCCGCTCGTGCCGGTCGTGCTGCGTGCCGGAGGATTGTACGGGTGCCCTAATTCTTGCCATCGATGCCGTTGGCGTTCGTTTGGCTGTGGCGGTCTTTGGCTGTCGACTAATGAAGTAGAAGGTCTGCATGACGACACATATCCAACGCTCGGCATTGCTGCCATATCCGGCTCACGCATTGTTCGACATGGTCAACGACGTGGCCAGCTATCCCAAGTTCCTGCCCTGGTGTTCCGCCACAGAGGTGCTGTCTGCCAGCGAGACGCAGATGCAGGCCAGCATGACCGTGGCGAAAGCGGGCTTGAGTCAGCGCTTTCTAACCCGCAATGAGCTGCAGCCGGGCAAGCGCATCGAGATGCAGCTGGAGGAGGGGCCGTTCAGCCATCTGCACGGTATTTGGGAATTCAAGGCGCTAGGGGAGAAGGCCTGCAAGATCAGCCTGGACCTGACGTTCGACTACGCCGGGCCGCTGGTCAAGGCCACTCTCGGGCCGCTGTTCAATCAGGCGGCCAACACGTTGGTCGATGCCTTCTGTGATCGCGCGAAACAGCTCTATGGATAAGCAGGCCGTCTCCATCGAGGTCGTCTACGCCCGGGCAGACAAGCAGAAGCTGCTTCGCCTGACAGTGCCGCAGGGTACGAGCGTGCGTGCGGCGGCGCTGCAATCGGGAATGGATGCGCATTTTCCCGAGCTGGATCTGAATGCGGCGCCACTAGGGATATTCGGCAAGGCGGTGCTCAAGCCGGATGAGCGAGTGCTGGAAGAGGGCGAGCGGGTAGAAATTTACCGGCCTTTGATTGCCGATCCGAAAGAAGTACGCAAGCAGCGTGCCGCGAAGGCAGCAAAGAACAAGGCAGAGGCGACAGGGAGTTGACGAGCCCGGGCGATCCGGGCTCTGCCTCGCAGCTTAGTTGGTTTCCAGAGGTTCCGGGATCGGCACCGGTACCGGCTCGGCTGCATCGACATCGCGCTGAATTTGCTCCAGCAGCGAGCCTGGCGCGGGGCTTTCTTCCCCAGTTGCCGCGGGCTCGACGGTCGTCGGCTGGCCGCCTAGGATTGCCTCGTCACGGCTGACGCCAGGCATGAAGTCACCGGCCAGGCCTGCGAGTTGATCGTTGCCGTTGAATACCAGGCTGACTCGCTCCTGCTGGCGCTGCCCGCCGCCGGGCTGGATGCTGTACAGATAATCCCAGCGGCTGGCGTTGAAGGTATCGGTGATAAGCGGGCTACCCATGATAAACCGCACTTGTGACCGGGTCATTCCGGGGCGCAACTGGTCTATCATGTCCTGCGTAACGACATTGCCCTGTTGAATGTCGACCTTGTAAACCCCGGGGAATGAGCAACCGGCGAGTGCGAACAGGCCCACGAGCGTGAGGCTGGACAGCATGAGCTTGGCATTTTGCATCGGTGGGTGACTTCCACTATCTTGGCTGGGCAAAGCCTGGATCATACCCGTATTGAAGGAGGCTGCGAAACAGCAGCAACGAGAAAGCCAACCATGGTTGAAAATAGCGAACTACGCAAAGCCGGCCTCAAAGTGACCCTGCCACGGGTCAAGATTCTACAGATGCTGGATACCACCGATCGGCGTCATATGAGTGCCGAAGATGTCTACAAAGCGCTGATGGAGGCGGGCGAGGATGTCGGCCTGGCCACGGTTTATCGCGTGCTCACGCAATTCGAGGCGGCGGGGTTGGTGGTTCGCCACAACTTCGATGGCGGCCATGCGGTATTCGAGCTAGCTGATGGTGGCCACCATGACCACATGGTTTGCGTCGATAGCGGTGATGTCATCGAATTCTTCGATCATGACATCGAGAAGTTGCAAAAAGAGATCGTCCAGCGCCACGGCTATGAGCTCGTTGATCACAATCTGGTGCTCTACGTGCGCAAGAAGGCCGAGTGATTATTTAGTGCTGCGTAAAAAGGCGACCTTTCGGTCGCCTTTTTTCGTTGTGGCCGTTTACACCTGGACTGAGCTGATCATCTGGCGGGCGTGGGCCAGCGCTTGTTCGGTCAGGTCGACCCCGCCGAGCATGCGTGCAATCTCCTCGACGCGCTCGCCTTCCTGTAGCACGGCGACCGCCGTATGGGTCTCGTTCTGGCCGCGTGCTTTGTGCACGAACAGGTGGTGATGCCCCTGGGCAGCAACTTGGGGCAAATGGGTAACGGTCAGCACCTGTCCCTGTTCGCCGAGGCGGCGCAGCAGTTGACCTACCACTTCAGCGGTAGGGCCGCCAATGCCAACATCGACTTCGTCGAACACCAGTGTCGGTACGCGTGAAGTCTGCGCGGTGATCACCTGGATCGCGAGGCTAATTCGCGACAGCTCGCCGCCGGAAGCAACCTTCGCCAGTGGACGCAGTGGCTGGCCAGGGTTGGCGCTGACGAGGAACTCCACCTGTTCCAGCCCGTATGGAGGGTGCTCGCCTTCAGTGCAGGGCTTGAGCACGACGCTGAACTTGCCACCCGGCATACCTAGGCGCTGGATTTCCGTCTCCACCGAAGATGCGAGCGTCTCGGCTGCTTGCCGGCGAGCGTTGCTCAGCTCGGATGCCTTGTCCTGATAATGCCGGCTGTAGGCGGCCATCTCCTCGCTCAGGCGCTCCAGCGCTTCGTCATCAGCGTTCAGGCTTTCGAGTTCTTCCAGCAGGCGCTGCTGCAAGGGGGGCAGTTCGCTTGGTTGTACGCGGTGCTTGCGTGCCAGGGTATAGATGTTGTCCAGCCTTTCTTCCAGTGTCTGCTGGCGCTCGGGGTCGGCATCGAAATGATCGACGAAACGATTCAGTTCGCTCATGGCTTCCTCGACCTGGATCTGCGCGCTGGCCAACAGGTTCACCGCTTCAGCCAGTGCGCCGGGCTGGTTCTGGAAAGCGGACAGGCGTTGCAGGCTGCCGGTCAGTGCCGACAGCACATTACCGGCATCGCTTTCGCTGCACATGTCCATGACCTGGCGGCAGGCGCCGAGTAGCTGTTCGGCATTGGCCAGGTTCTTGTGCTCCTGTTCCAGTTGTCCCAGTTCACCTTCGCCAAGGGCGAGATTTTCCAGCTCTTCCAACTGATAGCTGAGGAGCTGATGGCGTGCGCGCTGCTCGTCGCTGCTATTGCTCAGGCGTTCGAGTGTCTGGCGGGTCTGGCGCCAGCGCTGTGCGGCCAGCTGTACCTGGCGCGCGAGTTCCTGGCTGCAGCTGTATTCGTCGAGCAGGCGCCGGTGGGTATCGGTTTTCAGCAGCGACTGGTGTTCGTGCTGGCTGTGGATATCGATCAGCAGCTCGCCGAGTGCCTTGAGGTCGCCCTGCGGGCAGGGGGTGCCGTTGATGTAGCCCCGCGAGCGGCCTTCGGCGGTGATGACGCGGCGCAGGATGCATGGGCCGTCATTGTCCAGGTCGCGCTCGGCGAGCCAGGCACGCGCATCGGGTATGTCGTCCAGATCGAAACTAGCAAGGATGTCGGCCTTGTCCGCGCCGATGCGCACCGCACTGCTGTCGGCGCGATCTCCCAAGGTAAGCCCGAGGGCATCGAGCATGATCGACTTGCCGGCGCCGGTTTCCCCGCTGATCACGCTCATGCCGCGCTGCAGTTCGAGATCGAGGTGTTCGACGATGGCGAAATTATGGACGGACAGATGAACCAGCATGGCAGGGCTCCCGAAAGCGTGGCTGGCTATTTATACAGTAGTTTTTGAGGCGGCTTCAAGCAGGAAGAAAAAGCAGTGACGAGCCGTAAGCTGCAAGCTCGAGAGGGAATACAAAGGTAAAGCATCTCGATGCAGCTCGAGCCGCTCATGCGTTTAGCTTGCTGGCCGCCCCTTGAACCAGGATTCCGTGCCCCCATATAGCGGCACAAGCGCGGGTTCGACAGCCCGCTGACGTTTTGATGAGGAGGATCGCATGGCCGACGAGCAGAACCTGGACAACCAGAACCCTGAAGAGAGCGAGGAATTGCAAGCCGAGGTGACCGAGGATCTGGCTGCGCGCGTGCATTCGCTCGAGGAGCAGCTGGCGGCGGCGCAGGACCAGTCTCTGCGGGTTGCCGCCGAGTTGCAGAACATTCGCCGCCGCGCCGAGCAGGACGTGGAGAAAGCGCACAAGTTCGCACTGGAAAAATTCTCGGGTGATCTGCTGGCGGTGGCTGACAGTCTGGAGCGCGGCCTCGAGCTGTCGAGCCCAGATGAAGAGGCCGTCAAGGCCGTGCGTGAAGGTCTCGAGCTGACGCTCAAACTGCTACTCGACACACTGGCACGCCATCAGCTGACGCAGCTCGACCCGCAAGGCGAGCCCTTCAATCCCGAGCATCATCAAGCCATGGCAATGGAAGAAAGCACCCACGCTGAGCCTGGCAGCGTGCTCAAGGTCTTCCAGAAGGGCTATCTGCTCAATGGCCGCCTGTTGCGCCCGGCAATGGTCGTCGTCAGCAAGGCGCCGGCGCAAACCCCGCCTTCGATCGACGAGAAGGCTTGAATTTCGGCTGCGGACCCCCATCTGGTAGCCAAGCGTTTTTGTGTTACCCGCAGCCGGTAAACAGGCGCGGATTTCATCCAAGATTTCGGAGATAGATAAATGGGCAAAATCATCGGTATCGACCTGGGGACCACCAACTCCTGCGTCTCTATTCTGGAAAACGGCAAGGCCAAGGTCATCGAGAACGCTGAAGGCGGTCGTACCACGCCGTCGATCATCGCGTATGCAAACGACGGCGAGATCCTGGTCGGCCAGTCTGCCAAGCGTCAGGCCGTGACCAACCCGCACAACACCCTGTACGCAGTGAAGCGTCTGATCGGCCGCCGCTTCGATGAAGAAGTCGTGCAGAAAGATATTCAGATGGTCCCGTACAAGATCGTCAAGGCTGACAACAGCGACGCCTGGGTGGAAGTGAACGGTCAGAAAATGGCGCCGCCGCAGATTTCTGCGGAAATCCTCAAGAAGATGAAGAAGACTGCCGAAGACTATCTCGGCGAGCCGGTCACTGAAGCGGTGATTACCGTACCGGCCTACTTCAACGACAGCCAGCGCCAGGCCACCAAGGATGCCGGTCGCATCGCTGGTCTGGACGTCAAGCGCATCATCAACGAGCCGACAGCGGCAGCACTGGCTTACGGCATGGACAAGGCCAAGGGCGACCACACCGTGATCGTCTACGACCTGGGTGGCGGTACCTTCGACGTATCGGTGATCGAGATCGCTGAAGTCGATGGCGAGCACCAGTTCGAAGTGTTGGCCACTAACGGCGACACCTTCCTCGGTGGTGAGGACTTCGACATCCGTCTAATCGACTACCTCGTCGACGAGTTCAAGAAAGAAAGCGGCATGAACCTCAAGGGCGACCCGCTGGCCATGCAGCGCCTGAAGGAAGCTGCTGAGAAGGCCAAGATCGAGCTGTCCTCCAGCCAGCAGACCGACGTCAACCTGCCGTACATCACTGCCGATGCGAGTGGTCCGAAGCACCTGAACGTGAAGATTTCCCGCGCCAAGCTCGAAGCGCTGGTCGAGGATCTGGTGCAGCGCACCATCGAACCTTGCCGCATCGCGCTGAAGGATGCCGGTATCGATGTATCGAAGATCGACGATGTGATCCTGGTCGGCGGTCAGACCCGCATGCCGTTGGTGCAGCAGAAGGTTGCAGAGTTCTTCGGTAAGGACGCGCGCAAAGACGTCAACCCGGACGAGGCCGTTGCCATGGGCGCTGCCATTCAGGGCGCGGTACTGGCCGGTGACGTCAAGGACGTGCTGCTGCTGGACGTGTCCCCGCTGACCCTGGGTATCGAAACCATGGGTGGCGTGATGACCGCGCTGATCGAGAAGAACACCACCATCCCGACCAAGAAGTCGCAGGTGTTCTCCACTGCCGATGACAACCAGAGCGCCGTGACCATCCACGTGCTGCAGGGCGAGCGCAAGCAGGCCAGCGGCAACAAGTCACTGGGTCGTTTCGACCTGGCCGAGATCCCGCCGGCACCGCGCGGCATGCCGCAGATCGAAGTCACCTTCGACATCGACGCCAACGGCATCCTGCACGTGTCCGCCAAGGACAAGGCCACCGGCAAGCATCAGTCCATCGTGATCAAGGCCAACTCCGGTCTGTCCGAGGAAGAAATCGAGCAGATGGTGCGCGACGCCGAGGCCAACGCCGAGGAAGACCGCAAGTTCGAAGAGCTGGCCGGTGCGCGCAATCAGGGTGACCAGTTGGTCCATGCGACTCGCAAGATGATCACCGAGGCTGGCGACAAGGCCACCGAGGAAGACAAGGCCAGCATCGAGAAGGCCCTTGCCGAGTTGGAAGTTGCTATCAAGGGTGACGACAAGGCCGAGATCGAGGCGAAAATCGCGGCGGTGTCCCAGGCCTCTACACCCCTGGCGCAGAAAATGTATGCCGAACAGCCTCAGGGTGGCGAAGGCCAGCCGGCCGGTGACAATGCGCAGCCTGGTGACGACGTGGTCGATGCCGAGTTCGAAGAGGTCAAGGACAACAAGTAAGCCTGGCTTACTCCGCTCCAGTCCGTCCCGACTGCGTTCGGGCGGGCCAGATCGCTGCGCGGGGGCTTGCTCCCGCGTCGGCGTGTTTGGAGGGTACGAATTTGAAGGTTCAGGAAATTTATGGCCAAACGTGATTATTACGAAGTGCTGGGCGTCGAGCGTGGCGCCAGCGAGGCGGAGCTGAAAAAGGCTTACCGTCGTCTCGCCATGAAGCACCACCCCGATCGCAACCCAGGGGATAAGGCGGCCGAGGAGAGCTTCAAGGAAGCCAACGAGGCTTATGAAGTGCTTTCGGACGCCAGCAAGCGCCAGGCCTACGATCAGTACGGCCACGCCGGTGTCGATCCGCAGATGGGAGCCGGCGCGGGTGCAGCCTATGGCGGCGCCAATTTCTCCGACATTTTCGGCGACGTGTTCAGCGATTTCTTTACTGGTGCCCGCGGCAGCTCCCGTGGTGGTGCGCAGCGCGGCAGCGATTTGCGTTACACCCTCGAGCTGGATTTGGAAGAGGCCGTGCGCGGCACCACCGTGACCATTCGTGTGCCGACGCTTGCCGAGTGCAAGACCTGCGATGGCTCCGGCGCCAAGAAGGGCACCAGTCCGGTTACTTGCACTACTTGCGGTGGCATCGGTCAGGTCCGCATGCAGCAGGGCTTCTTCTCCGTTCAGCAAACCTGCCCGCGCTGTCATGGCAGCGGCAAGATGATCTCCGACCCTTGTGGCAGCTGTCATGGCCAGGGGCGTGTTGAAGAGCAAAAGACGCTGTCGGTGAAGGTGCCGGCGGGTGTCGATACGGGTGACCGCATTCGCCTGACCGGCGAGGGCGAGGCCGGAACTCAAGGTGGCCCGGCGGGTGATCTATACGTGGTGGTCAACGTGCGAGAGCACGCGATCTTCCAGCGCGACGGCAAGCATCTGTATTGCGAAGTGCCGATCAGTTTTGCTGACGCGGCGCTGGGCGGTGAACTGGAAGTGCCAACCTTGGATGGTCGCGTCAAGTTGAAGATCCCCGAGGGCACCCAGACCGGCAAGCAGTTCCGCTTGCGTGGCAAGGGTGTGGCGCCGGTGCGCGGTGGTGCGGCGGGCGACCTGCTGTGCCGGGTTGCGGTGGAAACACCGGTTAACCTGAGCAAGCGCCAGCGCGAAATGCTCGAGGAATTCCGCGGCACGCTGCAGGGCGACACCTCTCATTCGCCCAAGGCCAGCGGCTGGTTCGAAGGTGTGAAGCGCTTTTTCGGCGATGTCTGAGCGGAAGCTGGAAGCTTGAAACCGGAAGCCTGAAGCGCGCCGGAGCAGCTTTCAGCTTCAGGCTTTCCAGCTTGGAGCTTTGTTATGCGACGTATTGCAGTGATGGGCGCCGCTGGGCGCATGGGCAAGACCCTGATCGAAGCGGTGCAGCAGACCGCTGGCGCCGCCGGACTTACCGCGGCGATCGATCGGCCTGATAGTACGCTGGTCGGCGCCGATGCCGGCGAGCTGGCGGCGATCGGGCGTCTGGGGGTGCCGCTGATTGGTGACGTGGCCAAGGTGGCAGATGAGTTCGACGTGCTGATCGACTTTACCCACCCTTCGGTCACCTTGAAGAATCTGGACGTGTGCCGGCGTGCCGGCAAGGCGATGGTGATCGGTACGACCGGTTTTTCCGACGCTGAAAAAGAACGCCTGGCTGCCGCTGCGAAGGATATTCCCATTGTCTTTGCCGCCAATTTCAGCGTTGGGGTCAACCTCTGTCTGAAGCTGCTCGATACTGCGGCCCGTGTGTTGGGCGACGAGGCTGACATCGAGATCATCGAGGCGCATCACCGGCACAAGGTCGATGCGCCATCCGGCACTGCGCTGCGCATGGGTGAGGTGGTCGCCGAGGCGCTGGGGCGCGATCTGCGCAAGGTCGCGGTCTATGGGCGCGAAGGCCAAACCGGCGCGCGCGAGCGGGACACCATCGGCTTCGCCACGGTGCGTGCCGGTGATGTGGTGGGCGACCATACCGTGCTGTTCGCTGCCGAAGGCGAGCGGGTCGAAATCACTCACAAGGCCTCCAGTCGCATGACTTTCGCCAAGGGCGCGGTACGCGCAGCTTTGTGGCTGGATCAAAAGCCGGCTGGGCTATACGACATGCAGGACGTGCTTGGCTTGCGCTGATTCGCCGTCGGGTGGATTGCGGCTGGACCGCAAGAGGGGTTTTCTGTAAGCTTCCCGCTTTAGTGTGTCCACTAAAAGTTGCGCAGAATGACTCCAATAAAAAGCGGGATGACCTTCACACGTCATCCCGCTTTTTTACAATCTGCGCCTGCTTCAGCCTTGATCTTTGGGAGGTCTCTTGACTAAGCCAGCCCCTACGCCAGCCATTCTGGCCCTTGCCGATGGCAGCATTTTTCGCGGCGAATCCATCGGCGCCGATGGTCAGACCATCGGCGAGGTGGTGTTCAACACCGCCATGACCGGCTATCAGGAAATCCTCACCGACCCGTCCTACGCCAAGCAGATCGTGACCTTGACTTACCCGCATGTGGGTAATACCGGGACCAACCCTGGCGATGCCGAATCCTGGAAGGTCTGGGCCGCCGGCCTGGTCATTCGCGACTTGCCTTTGTTGGCCAGCAACTGGCGCAACCAGCAGTCGCTATCCGACTATCTCAAGGAGAACGGCACCGTCGCCATCGCCGGGATCGACACGCGCCGCCTGACCCGTATCCTGCGCGAGAAGGGCGCTCAGGATGGCTGCATCTTGGCGGGTGAAGATGCGACCGAAGAGAAGGCGTTAGAGCTGGCGCGAAGCTTTCCAGGCCTCAAGGGCATGGACCTGGCCAAGGAAGTCAGCGTAAAGGAACGCTACGAATGGCGCTCCAGCGTGTGGTGCCTGGAAAACGACCAGCACGCGGAAACTCCGGCCAGCGAGCTGCCGTACCACGTGGTGGTCTACGATTACGGGGTGAAATACAACATCCTGCGCATGATGGTTGCGCGTGGATGCCGTCTGACCGTCCTGCCAGCGCAGACGCCTGCCAGCGAAGCGCTAGCGCTGAATCCCGACGGTATCCTGCTGGCTAACGGTCCGGGCGATCCGGCGCCGTGCGATTACGCCATCAAGGCCATCCAGGAGATCCTGGAAACCGATACACCGATACTCGGCATCTGCCTGGGCCATCAGCTGCTGGCGCTGGCTTCCGGCGCGACCACGGTGAAGATGCCCAATGGTCACCACGGTGCCAACCACCCGGTGCAGGACCTGGACACGGGCGTGGTGATGATCACCAGCCAGAACCACGGTTTTGCCGTAGACGAAGCCAGTCTGCCAAGCAACCTGCGCGCCACGCACAAGTCGCTATTCGACGGCACCTTGCAAGGCATCGAGCGCACCGACAAGGTGGCCTTCAGCTTCCAGGGTCACCCCGAGGCCAGCCCGGGCCCGCATGACGTAGCGCCGCTATTCGACCGATTCATCGAAGCCATGGCCAAGCGCCGTTAAGCCTGCCGACTGACCAAAGGATTCGAGAGTAGACCATGCCAAAACGTACAGATATCAAAAGCATCCTGATCCTCGGCGCTGGCCCCATCGTCATCGGCCAGGCCTGTGAGTTCGACTATTCCGGCGCCCAGGCCTGCAAGGCACTGCGCGAGGAAGGTTTCCGCGTCATTCTGGTGAACTCCAATCCAGCCACCATCATGACCGATCCGGCCATGGCCGACGCCACCTACATCGAGCCGATCAAGTGGGCCACCGTGGCCAAGATCATCGAGAAAGAACGTCCCGACGCGCTGCTGCCGACCATGGGCGGCCAGACCGCGCTGAACTGCGCGCTGGATCTGGAAAAGCATGGCGTGCTTGAAAAGTTCGGTGTCGAGATGATCGGCGCCAACGCCGATACCATCGACAAGGCTGAAGATCGCTCGCGCTTCGACAAGGCGATGAAGAACATCGGCCTGGCATGCCCGGTTTCCGGCATCGCGCACAACATGGACGAAGCTTACGGTGTGCTCGACAAAGTCGGCTTCCCTTGCATCATCCGTCCATCGTTCACCATGGGTGGCACCGGTGGCGGCATCGCCTACAACCGCGAAGAGTTCGAAGAAATCTGCGCCCGCGGTCTCGACCTGTCGCCGACCAGCGAGCTGCTGATCGACGAGTCCCTGATCGGCTGGAAGGAATACGAGATGGAGGTGGTCCGCGACAAGAAGGACAACTGCATCATCGTCTGCGCCATCGAGAACTTCGACCCGATGGGTGTACACACAGGTGACTCCATCACCGTCGCCCCGGCGCAGACCCTCACCGACAAGGAATACCAGATCATGCGCAACGCCTCCCTGGCGGTGCTGCGCGAGATTGGAGTGGAAACCGGCGGCTCCAACGTGCAGTTCGGCATCTGCCCGAACACCGGCCGCATGGTCGTTATCGAGATGAACCCGCGCGTGTCGCGCTCCTCGGCGCTGGCCTCCAAGGCCACGGGCTTCCCGATCGCCAAGATCGCCGCCAAGCTGGCGGTAGGTTACACCCTCGACGAACTGTCGAATGACATCACCGGCGGTCGCACCCCGGCGTCCTTCGAGCCGGCGATCGACTACGTCGTTACCAAGATCCCGCGTTTTGCCTTCGAGAAATTCCCCAAGGCTGACGCTCGCCTGACCACTCAGATGAAATCCGTCGGTGAGGTCATGGCCATCGGTCGTACCTTCCAGGAGTCGGTACAGAAAGCGCTGCGCGGTCTGGAGGTTGGTGTTTCTGGCTTCGATCCGAAGCTGGATTTGGCCGACCCGGAAAGCGAGAGCACACTCAAGCGTGAGCTCACTGTGCCTGGTGCTGATCGCATCTGGTATCTGGGCGACGCTTTCCGCGCCGGCAAGTCGGTCGAGGAAGTGTTCGATCTGACCCGGATCGACGAATGGTTCCTGGTGCAGATCGAAGATCTGATCAAGGATGAAGAACGCATCAAGACCATGGGCCTGTCCAGCATCGACCGCGATGTGATGTACAAGCTCAAGCGCAAAGGTTTTTCCGATGCGCGTCTGGCGAAGCTGCTTGGCGTGACCGAGAAGAACCTGCGCAACCATCGCCAGAAGCTAAAGGTGTTGCCGGTCTACAAGCGCGTCGATACCTGTTCGGCTGAGTTCGCCACTGACACCGCCTACATGTACTCGACCTACGAGGAAGAGTGCGAAGCCAATCCGTCGAGCCGCGACAAGATCATGATTCTCGGCGGTGGGCCTAACCGTATCGGCCAAGGCATCGAATTCGACTATTGCTGCGTACACGCGGCGCTGGCGATGCGCGACGACGGTTACGAGACCATCATGGTCAACTGCAATCCGGAAACCGTCTCGACCGATTACGACACATCGGATCGTCTGTACTTCGAGCCGGTGACGCTGGAAGACGTGCTGGAAATCGTCCGCGTCGAGCAGCCCAAGGGCGTGATCGTTCAGTACGGTGGCCAAACCCCACTGAAATTGGCTCGTGCGCTGGAAGAAGCTGGTGTGCCGATCATCGGTACTAGCCCTGACGCCATCGACCGTGCCGAAGATCGCGAGCGCTTCCAGCAGATGGTCGAGCGCCTCAATCTGCGCCAGCCGCCAAACGCGACTGCGCGTAGTGAAGAAGAGGCGCTGGCCGCATCTAAGGTCATTGGCTACCCGCTGGTGGTGCGTCCGTCCTACGTGCTTGGCGGGCGTGCGATGGAAATCGTCTACCAAGAAGAAGAGCTGCGTCGCTACATGCGCGAAGCGGTGAAGGTCTCCAATGACAGCCCAGTGTTGCTCGACCATTTCCTCAATTGCGCTATCGAGGTCGATATCGACGCGGTGTGCGACGGCGAGCATGTGGTGATCGGGGCGATCATGCAGCACATCGAACAGGCGGGTGTGCACTCCGGTGACTCGGCTTGCTCGTTGCCGCCGTATTCGCTGCCGGCACATATCCAGGACGAGATCCGCGATCAGGTCAAGAAAATGGCTCTGGAGCTCGGGGTTGTCGGTCTGATGAACGTGCAGATGGCGGTTCAGGGCGAGGATATCTTCGTCATCGAAGTGAACCCGCGTGCATCGCGTACCGTTCCCTTCGTCTCCAAGTGCATCGGTGTGTCGTTGGCGATGATTGCCGCGCGTGTCATGGCGGGCAAAACGCTGGAAGAAGTTGGACTGACCGAAGAGATCATTCCCAACTTCTATAGCGTCAAGGAGGCGGTGTTCCCGTTCGCCAAGTTCCCGGGCGTCGACCCGATCCTTGGTCCGGAAATGAAGTCCACCGGTGAGGTAATGGGCGTTGGTGACAACTTCGCCGAAGCCTTCGCCAAGGCGCAGCTGGGCGCGAGCGAGATTCTGCCGAACAGCGGCTGCGCGTTTATCAGCGTGCGTGACGACGACAAGCCCCACGTGGCTCAGGTCGCGCGCGATCTGATCGAGCTCGGTTTCGAGGTGGTTGGTACGGCCGGCACCGCCAAGATCATCGAAGCTGCCGGACTGCCAGTGCGCCGGGTGAACAAGGTGACCGAGGGGCGCCCGCATGTCGTCGACATGATCAAGAATGACGAAGTCACCCTGATCATCAACACCACCGAGGGGCGTCAGTCCATTGCTGACTCCTACTCGATTCGCCGTAATGCTCTGCAACACAAGATCTGCTGCACCACCACGCTCGCAGGTGGCCAGGCGATCTGTGAGGCGCTCAGGTTCGGTCCCGAGAAATCCGTGCGCCGCTTGCAAGACCTCCACGCAGGAATCAAGGCATGACTAAATACCCTATGACTGTCCAGGGTGCGCGAGCCCTGGAAGAGGAACTCAAACATCTGAAAACCGAGCTGCGTCCGCAGATTACCCAGGCCATCGCCGAAGCGCGTGAGTTGGGAGATCTCAAGGAAAACGCCGAATACCATGCCGCTCGGGAGCAGCAGGGTATGGTCGAGGCGCGTGTCCGTGACATCGAGGGCCGTTTGCAGAATGCTCAGGTCATCGACATCGCCAGCATCCCTCATACAGGCAAGGTAATTTTCGGCACCACCGTTGACATTGCCAACGTCGAAACGGATGAAACCGTGACGTACCAGATCGTTGGTGACGATGAGTCCGACATCAAGCGCGGCAAACTATCTGTCAGCTCGCCCATCGCCCGTGCCCTGGTGGGCAAGGAAGAGGGCGATGTGGTGGCAGTTAAGACGCCTAGCGGTGTGGTGGAATACGAGATCGTCGAGGTTCGCCATATCTGACCGCCAATCAATGCGCGCCGGGGTGATCAGCTGGCAGCTGGCCCAGACGTTCTGGGTCGGCGGCCTTTGGTTACTGCAATTCGTGGTGTTGCCGGCGCTGGCAAAAATTGGCCTGGCGCCGCTATTGATCGAAGAGATTGCATCCAGCCTTCGGCCACTGCTGGTGGGCTTTGCTGCGTTCTGTGTCGGGCTGCAGGCAATTGTATTAATCCAGTCCGAAGGCTTTCGCAGTCTTTGGCGAGATGTGCGTGGTCAATTGTTGTTGACCGTATTGCTGCTTGCGGCGAGCCACTTCGTCGTGCGCGCAGGCGTCATTGAATCAGCGTACTGGTTGGTTTTCAGCTATTTGGTAATGGGGTTGTGCGGGCTGATGCTGGTGCTGCAGGTCGCTCCCGGACGGGAGCGATAGGCTAAAGGCGCTGAAGGCGAAAGCGGTTCAGCCCTGAAAGCGATGCACATTCGATAGTTGCTTGTTTACTTTCGGATTCTTCCGGTAGACCAATGCCATCTTGCCGATGGATTGAACCAGTTCGCAGCTGCCGATCTTGCAGAGTTCTTCCATTACCGCATGGCGATCGTCGCGCTCGGTGATTCGCAGCTGTACCTTGATCAGCTCGTGATCGTTCAAAGCGCGCTCCAGTTCGGCCTGCACGCCTTCGGTCAGGCCGTTCTCGGACACGATCAAAACCGGCTTCAAATGATGGCCGATAGATTTGTACTGTTTCTTCTGCTCGTTGGTGAGCGGCATAATTCGACCCTTGCGTCAGAACTCTTGAAAACGGCGGCTAGTGTAACTGACACGTCCTGAGCCGCACAGATGAGGTATCAGCTTGGCACGTTCCAAGACCAGCCCGCGTTGGCTGAAAGAGCATTTCGATGACCCCTATGTGAAGATGGCGCAGCGCGATGGCTATCGTTCACGGGCTAGCTACAAATTGCTCGAAATCCAGGAAAAGGACCGGATTCTGCGCCCGGGCATGACGGTGGTCGATCTGGGGGCGGCTCCGGGAGGATGGTCTCAGGTCACCAGTCGTGTCATCGGTGACCGCGGCCGCCTGATAGCCTCTGACATCCTGCCGATGGACAGCATTGCCGATGTGACCTTCGTGCTCGGGGACTTTACCGAGGAGGAAGTCTTCGCAGAAATTCTCCAGGCCATCGGTGATACGCAAGTCGACCTTGTGATTTCGGATATGGCCCCCAATATGAGTGGGGTGAAAGTAGCTGACCAGGCGCGCGCGATGTTTCTCTGCGAGCTGGCATTGGATTTGGCGATGCGTGTATTGCGCCCCGGTGGCGATTTTTTGATCAAGATCTTTCAGGGAGAGGGTTTCGATGCCTACCTGAAGGACGTGCGGCAGAACTTCGACAAGGTGCAGATGCGCAAGCCTCTATCTTCACGGGATCGCTCACGCGAACAGTATTTGTTGGCGCGTGGCTATCGTGGCGAGGAGTAGTCCCTCGGAGCCCCTGCTCCAGTGGTCTGATAGCGATTCCGGCTGGCGCCAACTGCAGGATTACGGGCTAGCATGTTTCATATCGGGTTACAGACCAAGCTGCCCGTTCAGTAACGTTGTGTAGTAAGTTAGGCCGAGAGCGAACCATCGGCCGTCATGCGGGCTCTCGACAACGAGCTCGCTCTAGAGGGTAGTGAATTGAACGACATGGCAAAAAACCTGATTCTGTGGTTGATCATTGCCGCTGTCCTGGTGACGGTGATGAACAACTTTTCCAGCCCGACCGAGCCCCAGACGCTCAATTATTCTGATTTCATCGAGCAGGTGAAGGAAGGTGGGGTGGAGCGCGTGACCGTCGACGGCTTCGTCATTACCGGCAAACGCAGTGATGGTGAAACCTTCAAGACGATTCGTCCGGCAATTCAGGACAACGGTCTGATTGGCGATCTGATCAATAACAATGTGGTGATCGAAGGCAAACAGCCGGAGCAGCAGAGCATCTGGACGCAGTTGCTGGTCGCTAGTTTCCCGATCTTGGTAATCATCGCGGTTTTCATGTTCTTCATGCGTCAGATGCAGGGCGGAGCGGGCGGCAAGGGCGGGCCGATGAGCTTCGGCAAGAGCAAGGCGCGCCTGCTGTCCGAAGACCAGGTCAAGACCACTTTTGCCGACGTCGCCGGCTGCGACGAGGCTAAGGAAGAAGTAACCGAGCTTGTCGAGTTCCTGCGCGATCCAGGCAAGTTCCAGCGCCTTGGTGGCCGTATTCCGCGCGGTGTGTTGATGGTGGGGTCGCCAGGTACCGGTAAGACATTGCTGGCCAAGGCGGTCGCTGGCGAGGCCAAGGTTCCGTTCTTCACCATCTCCGGTTCCGACTTCGTCGAAATGTTCGTCGGTGTGGGCGCGAGCCGTGTGCGCGACATGTTCGAGCAGGCCAAGAAGCACGCGCCGTGCATCATCTTCATCGATGAAATCGATGCCGTCGGTCGTCACCGTGGCGCAGGTCTGGGTGGTGGTCATGATGAGCGCGAGCAGACGCTCAACCAGCTGCTGGTCGAGATGGACGGCTTTGAAATGAACGACGGCATCATCGTCATTGCTGCAACCAACCGTCCTGACGTACTCGATCCGGCATTGCTGCGCCCTGGTCGTTTTGACCGCCAAGTGGTGGTTGGATTGCCCGATATTCGTGGTCGCGAACAGATTCTTAAAGTTCATATGCGCAAGGTTCCGCTCGGCGACAGTGTCGAGCCGGCGTTGATCGCTCGTGGTACTCCTGGCTTCTCGGGTGCCGATTTGGCCAACTTGGTCAACGAAGCCTCGCTGTTCGCCGCGCGCGCTGGTAAGCGCCTGGTTGAAATGAAAGAATTCGAGTTGGCGAAGGACAAGATCATGATGGGCGCCGAGCGCAAATCCATGGTCATGTCTGAGAAGGAGCGCCTCAATACTGCCTATCACGAGGCGGGTCACGCCATTGTTGGGCGCGTCGTTCCTGAGCATGATCCGGTTTACAAGGTTTCAATCATTCCTCGTGGTCGGGCGCTTGGCGTCACGATGTTCCTTCCCGAGGAGGACCGCTACAGCTTGTCCAAGCGTGCTTTGATCAGTCAGATCTGCTCCTTGTTCGGTGGTCGTATCGCCGAGGAGATGACGCTTGGCTTCGATGGTGTTACGACCGGTGCATCGAATGACATCATGCGCGCTACCCAGCTGGCCCGTAACATGGTCACCAAGTGGGGCTTATCCGAAAAGCTCGGTCCTCTGATGTACGCCGAAGAAGAAGGCGAAGTATTCCTTGGGCGCAGTGCCGGCAGTCAGCACACCAATGTTTCCGGGGATACAGCCAAGCTGATCGACCTTGAGGTACGCAGCATCATCGATCACTGCTATGACACGGCCAGGCAGATTCTGGCTGACAACCGCGACAAGCTCGATGTGATGGCCGAGACGCTGATGAAATACGAAACCATCGACTCCGACCAGATCGACGACATCATGGCGGGGCGGACCCCGCGCGAGCCTCGCGATTGGCAGGACGGTTCAGGGCCAACGGGAACGCCCGTTCAGCCTGAAGGCGATCGCCCGCAGGCTCCAATCGGTGGCCCCGCTGGCGAGCACTAGCTAAGGCTTTTAAATGACTGAAATGTTGCACCCAACCCGGCTGTCTTGTGGCAGCCGGGTTCTTGATTTATCGCGTCCACATGTCATGGGCATCCTCAACGTCACGCCTGACTCGTTCTCTGACGGAGGCCGGCATGTCGGCGTCAATGCGGCGTTGCGTCACGCTGATGCGATGGTGTCTGCCGGTGCGACACTGGTTGATATTGGCGGGGAGTCGACGCGCCCGGGTGCACGTGTCGTTTCGCCGTTAGAGGAGCTGGAACGTGTGGCGCCGGTGGTCGAAGCGATATCGCGCGAGCTCGACGTGGTCATCTCGGTGGATACCTCGACGCCGGCAGTGATTCGCGAGAGTGCACGTCTTGGCGCTGGTCTGATCAATGACGTTCGTTCGCTTTCCCGCGACGGCGCACTGGACGCAGCGGCCGATAGTGGTCTTCCGGTGTGCTTGATGCACATGCGGGGCGAGCCGGCCAACATGCAGATCGATCCGCGCTACGACGATGTCGCGGCCGACGTGTTGGGCTTCCTGCGCGAGCGCATGGAAGTTTGTATTGGCTCGGGCATTCCTGTGGAGCGGATCGTGCTCGATCCCGGGTTTGGCTTCGCGAAGACCCTTTCGCATAATCTCAGTCTGTTTAAGCATATGGAGCAGCTTCACGAGTTGGGACGGCCGTTGCTAGTTGGTATCTCGCGAAAGAGCATGATTGGACAGACGCTCGGTCGTGATGTGGCGCATCGTCTCTATGGAAGCCTGGGGCTTGCCGCGCTCGCAGTAGCGAAGGGGGCCTGCATCCTGCGTGTGCATGACGTTGCCGAAACGATTGATGTGGTTCGAATGGTTGCCGCCGTGCAAGCGGCGGAATAGGAATTTAGTCATGGCTAGAAAGTATTTTGGAACTGACGGCATACGCGGCCATGTGGGGCAATTTCCAATCACCCCGGACTTTATGCTCAGGCTGGGGTGGGCGGCCGGGATGGCGTTTCGCAAGCAAGGCAAGTGCCGCATCCTGATTGGCAAGGACACCCGCATATCTGGATACATGTTCGAATCGGCGTTGCAGGCCGGGCTTTCCGCGGCAGGTGCCGACGTGCTGCTGCTCGGTCCAATGCCGACACCCGCGGTCGCTTATCTGACTCGTACCTTCCACGCTGACGCGGGTATCGTGATTAGCGCCTCGCACAATCCTCACCACGACAACGGCATCAAGTTCTTCTCTGGACGGGGTACCAAGTTGCCGGATGAGGTTGAGTTGATGATAGAAGAGTTGCTCGATACGCCAATGACAGTCGTGGAGTCCGCTCAGCTCGGCAAAGCATCGCGCATCAACGATGCTGCTGGTCGCTACATCGAGTTCTGCAAGAGCAGCGTTCCCACCAGTACCGACTTCTCCGGCATGAAGATCGTGCTCGATTGCGCCCACGGCGCGACCTACAAGGTGGCTCCTAGCGTCTTTCGTGAGCTTGGATCGGAAGTGGTGGTGATCGCTGCCCAGCCCGACGGGCTGAATATCAACGCCGACGTTGGATCGACTCACATCGCACAATTGCAGAAAGCTGTGGTCGAGCACGGCGCGGATCTCGGTATCGCCTTCGATGGTGACGGCGACCGAGTGATGATGGTCGACCACACTGGTGCGCAGGTGGATGGGGACGAGTTGCTCTACATCATCGCCACCGACTTGCAAGAGCGCGAGTGCCTGGCGGGCGGGGTTGTTGGCACCCTGATGAGTAACCTGGGCCTCGAGCTAGCACTGAAGACGCGCGACATTCCCTTCGTACGAGCGAAGGTTGGCGACCGTTATGTAATGGCGGAAATGCTAGAGCGTAACTGGGTGCTCGGCGGGGAAAACTCAGGGCACATTGTCTGCGCGCAGCATGTGTCCACCGGAGATGCCATCATCGCAGCGCTTCAGGTCGTGCTTGCTCTGAGGAGGCGCGGGCAAAATCTGGCGCAAGAGCGGCTGGCCTGGAACAAGTGTCCGCAGGTCCTGATTAACGTGCGTTTCGCAGGTGATCGAGATCCGATCTCGCACCCCCAGGTTCAGGCCGTCTGTGACAGTGTCACCGAGCGAATGGCTGGTCGGGGGCGTGTATTGTTGCGCAAATCCGGGACCGAGCCTTTGGTGCGCGTGATGGTCGAAGGCGACGACGAAAAACAGGTTCGCAACTACGCCGAGGAGCTAGCCAAAGTGGTTGCTGAAGTTTGTGCATGATTCCCGCTTGCCAGGTGTGTTGCCGTTGAGTACCATCTGCGCCCACTTTGACCGACGAGGTAAAGCATGCGTCGCCCACTGGTAGCTGGTAACTGGAAGATGAACGGTACCCGCGCCAGCGTCGCAGAGCTGATCGATGCGCTTCGTCAGCAGGATATGCCTGCCGAAGTAGAAGTAGTGGTATTTCCAAGCTGTCTGCATTTGGCGCAGGTAGTTAGCGATCTGGATGGCAAGGCGATCGCGGTAGGTGCCCAGGATTGCGCAGCGCAGGCTGGCTTCGGTGCCTTTACCGGTGAGGAATCCGCATCGCAGTTGGCTGATGTGGGATGCAAGTGGGTGCTGGTTGGCCATTCTGAGCGACGCCTGATAATGGGCGAGAGCGACGATGTGGTAAGTAGAAAATTCGCAGCGGCATTGGAGTGTGGGATGACTCCGGTGCTTTGTCTGGGAGAGACGCTTGAACAGCGTCAGGCCGGACAGACGTTAGAAGTGGTAGGGCGTCAGTTGGCTCGAATAATAACTGATGCCGGTATCTCTGCTTTCGAGCAAGCAGTTGTGGCATATGAGCCGGTGTGGGCGATAGGTTCCGGGCTCACGGCGACTCCGCAGCAGGCTCAGGAAGTGCATGCGGCCATTCGAGGGCAGCTGGCGCTGGAGGATCAACGTATCGCTGATGGCGTGCGTCTTCTCTATGGCGGCAGTGTGAAGGCGGAGAACGCTTTCGAGCTTTTCGAGATGGCGGATATTGATGGGGGGCTTATCGGTGGTGCCTCTCTGAAAGCGAATGATTTCGGCGCGATCTGTCGTGCCGCAGGGAACTGATCAGATGTTGCAGACTGTTGTGATTGTGGTGCATCTGCTGGTTGCCATTGGTGTGGTTGTGCTGGTGTTGCTGCAGCAGGGCAAGGGGGCGGACGCTGGTGCGTCTTTCGGTTCGGGTGCTTCGGCAACTGTTTTCGGGAGTCAAGGTTCCTCTACCTTTCTAAGTCGTTTTACTGCTATACTCGCCGGCGTTTTTTTCGTGACGAGTCTGGGGTTGGCGTTCTTTGCAACGCAGCAGGCCGATCAGATGTCGCAGGCAGGTTTGCCGGATCCGGCGGTGCTGGAAGTTCCAGTCAGCAAGCCAGTGGTTGAAGATGTTCCGGTCTTGGAATCTGCTCCGTCCGCGCCTAGCGCAGATGATGTGCCTCAGATTCAGGAGCAGCAGTAAGGTTTTTGCCGAGGTGGTGGAATTGGTAGACACGCTACCTTGAGGTGGTAGTGGCCATAGGCTGTAGGGGTTCGAGTCCCCTCCTCGGTACCAAACAAGCAGGCCCGCAGATGCGGGCTTTCTTGTTTTCAGGTGTTTGGGTTGACCTGTTTTGTATGCGGTCGTATAATTCGTGCCCAGTTTGACGCGGGGTGGAGCAGTCTGGTAGCTCGTCGGGCTCATAACCCGAAGGTCGTTGGTTCAAATCCAGCCCCCGCAACCAGTTAATGAGAAGCCCCTGTCGAGGGGCTTTTTATTAGCTTCAAGCCAGATCGCCGGCATCTACAGGCGATCATAAGGGATGGGCGTTTCGCCCATTTTTCATTTGTACAGCATGCGCGAGGGACTTCGATGTCGAGCAAGCTAGAACAGTTGCAGGCCTTGTTGGCCCCGGTGGTCGAGGCGCTCGGCTATCAATGCTGGGGCATCGAGTTCATTTCGCAGGGTCGGCATTCCTTGTTGAGGGTCTATATCGATCACTCCAATGGGATTCTTGTCGATGACTGCGAGAAGGTCAGCCGCCAGCTGAGCGGTATTCTCGACGTCGAGGATCCGATCAGTTCCGATTACACGCTTGAAGTGTCCTCGCCTGGTATGGATCGACCGTTGTTCACACTTGAACAGTACTCGGCGCACGTAGGCGAACAGGTCAAAATAAAGCTGCGCTCGCCCTTCGAGGGCCGGCGCAATTTCCAGGGTCTTCTCCGCGGGGTTGAAGAGCAGGACGTGGTAGTGCTGGTAGATGATCACGAGTATCTGTTGCCGATCGATATGATCGACAAGACCAACATAATTCCCCGTTTTGAGTGAATCGCGGATCCCGCGGACCCCAATGGATTGCGAAAGGCGAGGCGTACGATGAGCAAAGAAGTACTGCTGGTTGTGGAGTCGGTATCCAATGAAAAAGGCGTACCGGCCGGTGTGATTTTTGAGGCATTGGAGCTGGCTCTGGCCACGGCTACCAAGAAGCGCTTCGAAGACGAGGTGGACCTAAGGGTTGAGATCAATCGGCAGAACGGTAGTTACGAGACCTTCCGCCGCTGGACGGTGGTCGAGGAAGAGGATTTCGACGATCCGGCGCATCAGCTGACTGTCGATATGCAGCAGGCGCGTGAAGCCGACGCCAAGCTCGGTGACGTTCTGGAAGAGAAGATCGAGTCGATTGAGTTCGGCCGCATTGCTGCGCAGACAGCCAAACAGGTCATCGTGCAGAAGGTACGAGAAGCCGAGCGCGCGCAGGTGGTCGAGGCTTATCGTGATCGCCTGGGCGAGATCATCTCCGGCACGGTGAAGAAGGTTACCCGTGACAGCGTCATCGTCGACCTGGGCAACAATGCCGAAGCGTTGTTGGCTCGCGAAGATATCATCGCTCGCGAAACCTTCCGGGTTGGCGCTCGCGTTCGCGCGCTGCTCAAGGAAATCCGTACCGAAAACCGCGGTCCGCAGCTCATTCTGTCCCGCACCGCGCCGCAGATGCTGATTGAGCTGTTCCGTATCGAAGTGCCGGAAATCGCAGAAGGTCTGATCGAAGTGATGGGCGCTTCGCGTGATCCAGGCTCGCGCGCCAAGATTGCCGTTCGCTCCAAGGACAAGCGTATCGATCCGCAAGGCGCTTGTATCGGCATGCGTGGTTCGCGCGTACAGGCTGTATCCGGCGAAATCGGTGGCGAGCGCGTCGATATCGTGCTCTGGGACGAGAATCCTGCCCAGTTCGTTATCAACGCGATGGCGCCAGCGGAAGTCGCTGCCATCATCGTCGATGAAGATGCCCACGCCATGGATATCGCCGTCGGCGAGGATAATTTGGCTCAAGCCATCGGTCGCGGTGGTCAGAACGTGCGCCTCGCCAGTCAGCTGACCAGCTGGACGCTGAACGTGATGACCGAGGCGGATATCCAGGATAAGCAGCAGGCTGAAACTGGCGATATTCTGCGCAATTTCATCGAAGAGCTGGATGTCGATGAGGAACTCGCGCAGGTACTGGTCGAGGAGGGCTTCACTTCGCTCGAAGAGGTTGCCTACGTCCCAATGGAGGAAATGCTCGGCATCGAAGGCTTCGACGAAGAGATCGTCAATGAGCTGCGAACCCGTGCCAAGGATCGTTTGCTGACCAAGGCGATCGCAACGGAAGAAAAACTGGCAGATGCCCAGCCGGCCGAGGATTTGCTCGAGCTGGACGGCATGGACAAGGAACTGGCGGTCGAGTTGGCAATGCGGGGTGTCATCACCCGCGAAGACCTGGCCGAGCAGTCGATTGACGACCTGCTCGACATAGACGGCATAGATCAAGAACGTGCCGGCAAGCTGATCATGGCCGCCCGAGCCCATTGGTTCGAGTAAGTAATTTAGCGGCCTGAGGAGAGAAATGCATGACGCAAGTCACGGTGAAAGAACTGGCCCAAGTGGTCGACACACCGGTCGAGCGACTGCTGCAGCAGATGCGTGAGGCAGGACTGTCGCACACCAGCGCCGAGCAAGTAGTGACCGATAACGAAAAGCAAGCGCTGTTGGCGCACTTGAAGAGCAGCCACGGCGCCAAGGTGGATGAGCCGCGCAAGATTACGTTGCAGCGCAAGACCACCACCAAACTGAAAGTGGGTGGTAGCAAAACCATCAGCGTTGAAGTTCGCAAGAAGAAAACCTTCGTCAAGCGTAGCGCCGACGAAATCGAGGCCGAGAAGCAGCGCGAGCTGGAAGAGCAGCGTGCCGCTGAAGAGGCGGCTCGTCAGAAGGCTGCCGAGGAAGAGCGCCTGCGCGCCGAGGAAGAGGCTCGCCTCCAAGCGGAAGCAGCGGCGCAAGCAGCAGTTTCTGCACCAGTCGAGGCACCGGTTGCGGCAGTTACTCCTGAGCCCGCTCCGGCCGTCCCGGTCGAAGAGCGCAAGAAGGATGAGCCGCGTCGCACCGACAAGGCCCGGAGCGACGATGATGAGCGTCGTGATCGTAAACAGGCGCAGCATCGCCCTTCGCTGAAGGCCAAAGCGCCACTGTCGCGTACCGTCCGTAGCGGCGAAGACGATGCGGACGGCTTCCGTCGCGGTGGTCGCGGCAAGTCGAAGCTGAAGAAGCGCAACGCGCATGGTTTCCAGAGCCCGACTGGCCCGATCGTTCGTGAAGTTGCCATTGGCGAGACCATTACTGTCGGTGATCTGGCACAGCAGATGTCGGTCAAGGCGGCTGAAGTCATCAAGTTCATGTTCAAGATGGGCAGCCCGGTGACCATCAACCAGGTGCTGGATCAGGAAACTGCTCAGCTGATCGCCGAGGAGTTGGGCCACAAGGTCAAGCTGGTCAGCGACAACGCCCTGGAAGAGCAATTGGCTGAACTGTTGAAATTCGAAGGCGAAGCGATCACCCGTGCGCCGGTCGTGACCGTAATGGGCCACGTCGACCATGGTAAAACCTCGTTGCTCGACTATATTCGTCGCGCCAAGGTAGCGGCTGGTGAGGCGGGAGGCATCACTCAGCACATCGGCGCCTATCACGTGGAAACCGAGCGTGGCATGGTCACCTTCCTCGATACGCCCGGTCACGCTGCGTTTACCGCGATGCGTGCTCGTGGTGCGCAGGCGACAGACATCGTTATCCTCGTGGTCGCTGCCGATGACGGCGTGATGCCGCAGACGATCGAAGCGATTCAGCATGCCAAGGCCGCGGGTGTTCCGCTGGTCGTGGCTGTGAACAAGATCGATAAGCCGGGTGCCGACCTCGATCGGATCCGTAGCGAGTTGTCCGTTCATGAAGTGACTTCCGAAGAGTGGGGCGGTGATACGCCATTCGTGTCGGTTTCCGCCAAGATGGGTACCGGCGTCGACGACCTGCTCGAGGCCGTTCTGCTACAGGCCGAGATTCTCGAACTGACGGCAACTCCGTCCGCTCCGGGGCGTGGCGTTGTGGTCGAATCGCGTCTGGACAAAGGACGTGGCCCGGTCGCTACGGTTCTAGTACAGGACGGCACGCTGCGTCAGGGTGACATGGCGCTGGTTGGCTCGAACTTCGGTCGTATTCGCGCCATGCTCGACGAGAATGGTAAGCCGATCAAGGAAGCCGGCCCGTCGATTCCGGTCGAGATTCTTGGTCTCGACGGTACGCCAGACGCAGGTGACGAGCTCAGCGTGCTGGCAGACGAGAAGAAGGCACGTGAAGTGGCCCTGTTCCGTCAGGGCAAGTTCCGCGAAGTGAAACTGGCTCGCGCTCACGCCGGCAAGCTGGAAAACATCTTCGAGAACATGGGGCAGGAAGAGAAGAAGACGCTCAACATCGTCCTCAAGTCCGACGTACGTGGCTCACTCGAAGCGCTGCAAGGATCGCTCAGCGGTCTGGGCAACGACGAAGTGCAGGTTCGCGTGATCGGTGGCGGTGTCGGTGGTATCACCGAAAGCGACGCCAACCTGGCCCTGGCTTCCAATGCCGTATTGTTCGGTTTCAACGTTCGCGCTGATGCCGGTGCCCGCAAGATCGTCGAGCAGGAAGGTCTGGATCTGCGTTACTACAACGTGATCTACGACATCATCGAAGACGTCAAGAAAGCCCTGACCGGCATGCTTGGCAGTGACGTTCGGGAGAACATCCTCGGCATCGCTGAAGTTCGCGATGTATTCCGTTCGCCGAAGTTTGGCGCCGTCGCAGGCTGCATGGTCATCGAAGGCATGGTCCACCGCAATCGTCCGATCCGCGTTCTGCGCGACGACGTGGTCATCTTCGAAGGCGAGCTGGAATCCCTGCGTCGCTTCAAGGATGACGTCGCCGAAGTGCGCGCCGGTATGGAGTGCGGTATCGGGGTCAAGAGCTACAACGACGTCAAGGCTGGTGACAAGATCGAAGTGTTCGAGAAGGTCGAAGTGGCGCGTTCGCTCTAAGCAAAACGCTAGCTTGAAGCTGGAAGTCAGAAGCCGGAAGCCGCTCGTGCAGCTTCCGGCTTTGGGCTTCCAGCTTTCGGCTTTTAAGAAGGTATGAAAGATGGCAAAAGATTACAGTCGTACCCAGCGTATCGGCGACCAGATGCAGCGCGAGCTGGCACAGCTGATTCAGCGTGAAGTCAAGGACCCGCGTTTGGGTTTGGTAACCATTACCGGGGTCGAGGTCAGTCGTGACCTGTCCCATGCCAAGATATTCATCACCGTCATGGGCAAGGATGACGATGAAGACGCCGTCAAATCCAGCCTTCGGATTCTCAACGAAGCGAGTGGATTTCTGCGTATGCAGCTGGGCAAGGCGATGAAGTTGCGCACGGTGCCGCAGTTGCACTTCAACTACGACGCCAGCGTTCGTCGCGGTGTCGAACTGGCCTCGCTGATCGAGCGTGCTGTCGCGGAAGACCGCAAACACAGCGATGATGTTGGAGAGTAACGCGTGGCCCAGGTAAAACGTGTTCGCCGCGCAGTTAGCGGCATCATCCTTCTCGATAAGCCTCGTGGGTTCACGTCTAACGCGGCGTTGCAGAAGGTTCGCTGGTTGCTCAACGCCGAAAAGGCGGGGCATACAGGGAGTCTGGATCCGCTGGCGACCGGCGTGCTGCCGTTGTGTTTTGGCGAAGCCACCAAGTTTTCCCAGTATCTACTCGATGCCGACAAGGGCTACGAGACCGTTGCCCAGCTCGGCGTGACCACCACCACGGCTGATGCCGAGGGTGAGGTGATCGAGCGCAAGCCTGTCGCCGTCAGCGCGGCGGAGATCGAGGCGCTTCTGCCAGAGTTTCGCGGCGACCTGCTGCAAGTGCCACCGATGTATTCGGCACTCAAGCGTGACGGCCAGCCACTGTACAAACTGGCGCGTGCAGGAGAGGTAGTGGAGCGCGAGCCGCGTTCTGTTACCATTGCCCGCCTGGATTTGCTCTCGCTGGAAGACGATAGGGCGCGTTTGGCCGTCGCTTGCAGCAAGGGCACTTATATCCGCACGCTCGTCGAAGATATCGGGCTGAAGTTGGGTTGTGGTGCACACGTAGCCGAACTGCGGCGGACTCAGGCTGGACCTTTCGATCTGACCCAGACCGTCAGTCTCGAAGAGCTCGAGCGGGTCCATGCCGAAGGCGGGGCGGAGGCGGTGGATGCCTTTCTCAAGCCGGTCGATAGCGGGCTGGAGCATTGGCCGCTGCTGCAGCTTTCAGAGCACAGCGCCTTTTATTGGCTTCATGGTCAGCCGGTACGGGCACCGGAAGCGCCGAAATTCGGCATGCTGCGGGTGCAGGATCATAACGGTCGCTTCATCGGCATCGGTGAAGTGAGTGAGGACGGGCGCATTGCGCCGCGTCGACTGATTCGGTCGGAATGACCGATACGCAATGCGCCTCGGTGGTGTGTTGCGTCACGAGGATGGCTGTTGGCAGGCACGGTCAGCCCTCTTTTAAAACACGGGATGCGTCCCGGCCTGTTCACTGTAAGGAGCCCATCATGGCACTTAGCGTTGAAGAAAAAGCCCAGATCGTTAACGAGTACAAGCAAGCTGAAGGCGACACCGGTTCTCCGGAAGTGCAGGTAGCCCTGCTGACCGCCAACATCAACAAGCTGCAAGGTCACTTCAAGGCCAACGGCAAAGACCACCACTCGCGTCGTGGTCTGATCCGTATGGTTAACCAGCGCCGTAAGCTGCTGGACTACCTGAAGGGCAAGGACACTACTCGTTACAGCACCCTGATCGGTCGTCTGGGTCTGCGTCGTTAAGACGTAGCGAGCTGGAAGCCTGGAGCTGGAAGCTTGAAGTCGTAAGTTGGAGAAATCTCCGCTTCTGGCTTCGAGCTTCCAGCTTTTTGGCTTTTGCAGGAGAGATCGGGTCCGACTCCCGCCGCTCCCGCCAATTTCCCCCAAAGGCAACAGAGAGAAGGAAAGCACCGTGAACCCGGTAATCAAGAAATTTCAGTTCGGTCAGTCGACCGTAACCCTCGAGACTGGTCGCATCGCCCGTCAGGCATCCGGCGCCGTGCTGGTCACCGTTGATAACGACGTAACCGTGCTGGTCACGGTCGTTGGTGCCAAGACGGCCGACCCGAGCAAGGGCTTTTTCCCGCTCTCGGTCCACTACCAGGAAAAAACCTACGCAGCCGGCAAGATCCCCGGTGGCTTCTTCAAGCGCGAAGCACGTCCTTCGGAAAAAGAAACCCTGACTTCGCGTCTGATCGATCGCCCGATCCGTCCGCTGTTCCCGGAAGGCTTCCAGAACGAAGTGCAGGTCATCTGCACCGTAGTATCGACCAGCAAGAAGACCGATCCGGACATCGCTGCGATGATCGGTACCTCCGCCGCGCTAGCCATCTCCGGTATTCCGTTCAATGGCCCCATCGGCGCCGCGCGCGTTGCCTTCCATCCCGAAACCGGTTACCTGCTGAACCCGACCTACGAGCAGCTCAAGGCCTCCAGCCTGGACATGGTCGTAGCCGGCACCAAAGATGCCGTTCTGATGGTCGAATCCGAAGCTAAAGAGCTGACCGAAGACCAGATGCTGGGCGCGGTACTGTTCGCCCATGACGAATTCCAGGCTGTGATCCAGGCCGTTGCCGAGCTGGCAGACGAAGCCGGCAAGCCAACTTGGGACTGGCAGCCGAAAGCTGAAAACACCGAGCTGCTCAATGCCATCCGCAGCGAGTTCGGCGAGGCGATTTCCCAGGCCTATACCATCATCATCAAGCAGGATCGCTATGCGCGCCTGGGCGAGCTGCGCGAGCAGATCGTTGCCAAGTTCTCTGGTGAAGAAGGCCAGCCGTCCGCTGGTGAAGTGAAGGAAGCCTTCGGCGAGATCGAATACCGCACCGTTCGCGAAAACATCGTCAACGGCAAGCCGCGTATCGATGGCCGTGACACTCGCACCGTTCGTGGCCTGAACATTGAAGTTGGCGTGCTCAACAAGACCCACGGCTCGGCACTCTTCACCCGTGGTGAAACCCAGGCGCTGGTGGTGGCTACCCTCGGAACTGCCCGTGACGCGCAGCTGCTCGACACCCTGGAAGGCGAGAAGAAAGACCCCTTCATGCTGCACTACAACTTCCCGCCGTACTCGGTCGGCGAATGTGGCCGCATGGGCGCTACCGGCCGTCGCGAGATTGGTCACGGTCGCCTGGCCCGTCGTGGTGTAGCTGCCATGCTGCCGGGCGCTGACGAATTCCCGTACACCATCCGCGTGGTATCGGAAATCACCGAGTCCAACGGCTCCAGCTCGATGGCGTCGGTCTGTGGTGCTTCGCTGGCACTGATGGACGCTGGTGTGCCGATGAAAGCACCGGTTGCCGGTATCGCCATGGGCCTGGTCAAGGAAGGCGAGAAGTTCGCCGTACTGACCGACATTCTCGGTGACGAAGATCACCTGGGCGACATGGACTTCAAAGTTGCCGGTACCGCTAAGGGCGTCACCGCGCTGCAGATGGACATCAAGATCCAGGGCATCACCGAAGAGATCATGGAGCAGGCGCTGGAGCAGGCTCTGGAAGCGCGTCTGAACATCCTTGGCCAGATGAATCAGGTCATCGCGCAGTCGCGTACCGAGCTGTCGGCCAACGCACCGACCATGATTTCGATGAAGATCGATCAGGACAAGATCCGCGACGTGATCGGCAAGGGTGGCGCCACCATTCGCAGCATCTGCGAAGAAACCAAGGCCTCGATCGACATCGAAGATGATGGCTCGATCAAGATCTTTGGCGAAACCAAGGAAGCGGCCGAGGCTGCCAAGCAACGTGTACTGGGCATCACCGCCGAGGCTGAGGTCGGCAAGATCTACGTCGGCAAGGTCGAGCGCATCGTCGACTTCGGCGCCTTCGTCAACATCCTCCCCGGCAAGGACGGTCTGGTACACATTTCGATGCTGAGCGATCAGCGTGTCGAAAAAGTCACCGACGTGCTCAAGGAAGGTCAGGAAGTCGAAGTGCTGGTGCTGGACGTGGACAACCGCGGTCGCATCAAGCTGTCGATCAAGGACGTGGCGGCGGCGAAAGCTTCGGGCGCCTAACGCAGCGATACTAAAAGGACCCTTAGGGTTCTTTTCGATTGAGACGAACCCCGCCAAACGGCGGGGTTTGTTTTTTCAGGCAGGGTATCTTTTCTAACGGTCTCTTGGGCTGATAGCTAGCTGGTACCTGAGCTTGCGACGATTCATCCAGCCGGCCACGCAACGCACGGCTTTCGTTAGTTGCTCGTCGTCGCGTCAGGTCGTGCTTGTAGCCTATCGAGCAGCGGAAGATTCAGCGCGTTGTTGCAAGTTGCACGCTTCGCTGGACTGGAACATGCAGTGTGCTAGTGGCGTTCAGCTACTTGAATTCTCAACCTATTGATTTTATTGATATTTAAAAAAACAAAAAGATGGCATGGCGCTTGCGATATTACCTGTGAATCTGCGTCGGAGTGATGACGCAGACATTTGAAGAAAAACAGGAGTGCCATATGAACATTCAGAACTCTCTTACCGCTGTTGCCGTCGCCGCTGCTCTGAGCTTGCCGATGGCAGGTGCCGCTTTCGCCGACACCACTCCAGCACTGGATAAGACCGATACCGTCATGCTGGCAACCAACGACACCATGAAGGAAGCTGGTGACGCCACGTCCGATACCTGGATCACCACCAAGGTGAAATCGTCCCTGCTGGCCGAAGACGCTACACCGGGCATGGATATCGAAGTGGAAACCAAAGACGGCGTTGTATCGCTGTCAGGCACTGTAGCCACCGAAGCTGAGCGTGAGGCGGCGATCAATAAGGCCAAGTCCATCAAGGGCGTACGTGAAGTCTCGGCAGACGGCCTGAAAGCTGCCGACTGATATTCGCTGCCGTCGCAGTAACAAATGAAGCCCCACTTTACAGTGGGGTTTTTATATACGTTTCAGCGACCGCGCTGGCTTTCGATCCGGCGCAGCCGGTTTCCTTCGAAACGCAAGAAATGGTACATGCCGTTGGTTGGGCCGTAAGTCCATTCCTCAACTGGGACCTCATGGCGAAAGCCATAGTCATCGAGGATTTCCTTGTAGCCAACCAGGGCGGAGCTGGAGGGCTCTCCACACTTGTTGCTGACCTCGCTGGTGGACGCTTCAAGGCTAACGAGCGCACTGCCGCAGCGATGCGTAGAAGACGCATGGGCATCGATGGAGAATACGAGCAGGCTCAGCAGGAGCAGGAGTGAACTGGGAGACATGTTGGGGCCTCTTAACGAGCGCGGCGGGATTCGATGCGTATCAGCCGGTTGCCTTCGAACGTAAGGATGCTGAGCATGCCGTTGTCGGGCCCATACAACCATTCCTCGACTACCATTTCCCGCCTGGCGTGTGGGCCCAGCGCGTAGCCGACCAGATCCCGCCGCACTGGCGCGCCACACTTGTTCTCAACTTCGAAGGGCCGATCGCCGGTACTGATCAGCGCGCTGCCGCAGCGTAGCGTTTCCGCTTGGGCGAAAGGGGCGGCCAGGATGGTGCTGAGCAGCAGGGTATGGATTATGGCTGGCATCATTCGCTTCCCAGATGCAGGGGCGTTGGGATCTGTCCTTCTTGCTCGGCTTCCGCAATGCCGGTGTCTAGCAGGTACACACGCGAAGCATCGAGGCCAGCCTGGTCGACCAGATAATCCTTGATCGAAGCGGCGCGGGCGCGGCTCAAGCGGCGTAGCAGGGCAGTGCTGTCGGCTCGGCTGGTCAGTATGGCGTCGCGCATCTTCTCGCTGCGTACCTGCTCGTCGAGCTCGCTCCATTGAGTGGGCGGTTGTTGGCCGAGACGGCTGCGATAGATGCCTTCGAGCATGGCGGCTTTCTCCTCATCGCCAATTTCCAGTTGCCCAGCGTCGGCAGGTACCTTGTCGCCGCGACGCTGCAGCATCTTGTACCAGGTTTCCTGATATTCGTTCTGCAGCCATTGTTCGGCCAGCAGCGGTCCGTCGGCCTGAGGTGAGCTCTGTCCTTCGACTTCGAGGCGCAACACGGGGCGCTCATTCAGCGCACGACCCAGGGTGACCAGGTTGGCGCGCGCCGGCTGATCAAGTTCACTGCTGCCGGGTGCGAAGAGCACTTGGCTGAGATCTTCCTGGTTGCCGCCGACGACACCGGCGAGAAATTTGAACGGTGCTTTGACGGCACGAGTCAGGAGGTTGCGCAGCGTCTGCCAGACGATCGGCATGACATCGAACTGAGGGTTGTTGAGGTCGCCCTGAACCGGCAGCTCCAACGAAATCGTGCCACGACTGTCCTTCAGCAGCGCGACGGCCAGGCGTACTGGCAGATCGACCGCTTCGGGACTGTCCACCTTCTCGCCAAGCTGCAGCTGTTGCAGCACGACCTTGTTCTCGGCGTTCAGTTGGCCCTGCTGAATGCGGTAGTGGAGATCGAGATCCATGCGCCCTTTGCGGATGCGATAACCGGCGAACTTTCCAGAGTAGGGCGAAAGGTTGGTCAGTTCGACCTGCCGGAAGCGCGTGGCGATATCGAGGCTCTGCAGCGGATCGAATGGCGTGAGGTTCCCTTTGATGCTGACTGGCGCATAGCGATCAACCTTGCCGTTGATGTCGACCGAGGCCGGTTGCTGCGCCTGGTTGTCGATCGTACCGATCTCGCCGCTGAGCTCCTGCACGGCCGTTATGAAGGGAGGGCGCAGACTGAGGTCGGAAAAATTGGCCGAACCCTCATTGATGGTAATGCCCCCTATGCGAATACCCATCGGCTCTGCTTGCTCGGTTGTCGCAGTAGCCGCGCTATCGCTGTCGGCCGCGGTCGTCTTGTCCACCAACAGATCATTGATATTGGTGGTGAGGTCCGGATTGATGATGAAGCGCGCGTAGGGTTGGGTCAGGTCGATGCGTTCGATCTGCAACTGTTGGGGATGCTGGTAATCCAGCCCGCCGAGTTGCAAGCGCTGCCATTTGACGAAGTCGCGATTGTTGATGGTATCGAGCGTATGCAGCTGGGTAATCTCGGCTGCCCCTCCGAGATTGAACGCCAGTGGTTCGGTGCCGGTCAGCTCAAGTTCCAGCTGACTGGCCAGCATGCCGCTGCGCAATTCGAGATGCACGAAAGGCGTCAGGTAGGCCTGAGCGATGCGCAGGTCGATATCCTGCGTGCTGATGCTCAGTCGTCCAGACGCAGGCTGCAATTGCAACTGTCCCGCCGCTTGCAAGGTGCCCTGGTTGCCTACGCCGGTGGTCAGTTCCAGCCCGAAAGGCGAAGTGCCCAGGCTGTCGAAATCGGACACGGCAAGATTAAGCGGACCCAGCTGCAGCGCGACCTCATCCGCCGGCACACGGTCACGCAGATGTACCCGGTAGTCGCGTAGCTGGGCGTCACTCAGCAGCACCTGCCAGGCTGTCGACTGGTCGTCGGCGGTAGCTGCTTGTACGGGTCCGACGGTGTCCGTCTGTTCGGCGGTTTCCGGCTGGGTGTTGGCGGACGATGGGGTCAGCAGTTTCTGCCAGTTCAGCTCGCCGTCGGGTTCGCGGGTTACCCAGGTTTCCAGAGCATCGCTGCGCAGCTGGCCGATCACAACCTGTTGCTTGGTCAGATCCAGTGATGTCTGGCTGATTTCAAGCTTGTTCAGGCGAACCATTGGCTGCCCGTCGGCGGTATCGAGTTCGAGTGGTGCCAGTTGGGCGTTCAGGTTGCTCAATTGCAGCTCGGTGCGCTCCGCCAGATCGAGCCGATAATCGCTGGCGAAACTGAGCCGGCCTTGCTGCAGGCGCAGTGGTACGGCGTCATGGGCGTAGGCCCAGAAGTCCTTCAGTGCCAGATTGCTGATTTTCAGCTGGCCGGACGAGCTGATGGTTGGCGCCAGATTGAACTGTCCGTTCCAGTCCACCCGGGCACCGCTGGGGCCGGTCGCGACCAGCACCGCATCGGCTGCGTCATCCGAGCGGGTGGCGAAGTTCAGCAGCTCGAAATTGAGTGAGTCGAGGAGGAAGTCGATGGGCTCTTCAGGGCGCTGGTCGGCGAAGCGGACCGAGCCCTCCACCAGCTGCAGTCGGTCGATATGCAGAGCGAAGGGTTCTTCCGGCTCTTGCGGCTCTTCATCTTCAGCAGACGGTGGCAGGTCGAACAGTCGTGTCAGGTTGAGCGTACCGTCTTTGTCGAACACCACTTCGGTGTGCAGCTGGGTCAGCTCGATATTTTCTATCTGCAGGGCGCGGTGCCAGAGGCTGCTCCATTGCAGATCGAGATACAGACGTTGGAAGCCGAGCTGCGGCTGATCAGCCTCGCCGAGGCGCAGGTCGTACAGCGTCAGTTCGAGACTGAATGGGTTGAATTCGATTCGTTCCAGGCGCGCCGGCACCGTCGCGTACTGGATTAGTTGCTGGTTGACGACACGCTGGGCGACACCAGGCAGTATCAAGAAGCCAAGCAGGCAATAGCAGACCAGTGCGGTCATCAGGCCGATGAGTGCGCGCTTCATTCCGTTGGGCATGCGGACCTACATTCCGAGCGATGGACTGCCTTGGAGTATGGCACGCCATGCGGGTTCCTCTATGCCACCGGTAACCCGTACCGCTTCACAATTGCAGCGTGAGAATCTTCAATGGCGGTCGCCCGTCGGCGGAAGGGAAGTCCAGCGCCGGCGACAGCACTTGGCAATCGCGTACCGGCCGTCCGGCCTTCGTTGCGCACCGCAGAACCTGCTCGCGCCAGTTGTCGAGGTCGACCTTCGCCAGGTTGTTGCAGCAGACCAGCACGCCATCTTCAGCGGTGACAAGCAGTGCAGGCTTGAGCAGGCTCTGATAATCGCGCAACAGATCGACGGTGCCGAATGCGCTTTTCGACCAGGCTGGCGGATCGAGCAAGACCAGATCGAACTGTTGCGGTGCAAGGCGCGGATAGTCGGGCAGCGCTCGCCCGCGGCGCTGTGGGACCGGCAAGCCCGCCAACTGACGGATCGCCGGAAAATAATCCGACTGGATGAACCGCATCGGCGCCAGTTCGGGATTGAGCGCGCCGTTCTCCCGTCCGACCGCGAGGTTGCTTTCGGCAAAGTCCAGATTGCACACCTCACGCGCACCACCTGCAGCCGCGCAGAGGCCGACGCCACAGGTGTAAGCGAACAGGTTGAGCACCGACTTGCCGGCGCTGTTGGCCTTGACCCAGCCGCGTGCGTTGCGCAGATCGAGAAACAGCAGCGGATCCTGCCCGCTGTGCCGCGCGCGGACTCGGTAGTTCAGGCCCCATTCCCGACCGACCTGATCGTCCAGCGCCGCCGGATCGGCGCGATAGACCGAGTCGCTGCGGTCGATACGCGAGTTCCCCTGGGAGCGGTCGTTGTAGACCAGCGAGAGGGTTTCGCCGAGGGCGGTGCAAAGCTGTTCGTGCACGGCCAGTAGCACGTCGCGTTCGAGCGGCTGATGAAAGCTTTGCACCAGCAACTGCGGGCCGTAACGATCGATCGTCAGGCCGGGCGCGCCTTCCTGGCTACCGTGGAAGAGTCGGTAACAGTCGGTGGCCTGGTCGTGCAGTTGGTCGAGCAGAGTTTCGCGATGGCGGAAGGCGGCGCGCAGCGCCTGTTCGAGAGAAGGCATGCGCGGCGACTCGGAGGGGAGGGCCGCGCAGTTTATCGGAAATAGCCGGCGCTGGGCCGGCTGGGTGCTTAGCGGCGCGCGATCAGCGCTCGATCGCCAGCGCAACGCCCTGACCGCCGCCGATGCACAGCGTTGCCAGCCCTTTATGGGCGTCGCGGCGGATCATTTCGTGCAGCAGGGTGACCAGGATGCGGCAGCCGGAGGCACCAATCGGATGGCCGATGGCGATGGCGCCGCCGTTGACGTTGACCTTCTTCGCGTCCCAGCCGAGTTCCTTGCCGACTGAAAGCGCCTGGGCGGCGAATGCCTCGTTGGCTTCGATCAGGTCGAGCTGATCGAGGCTCCAGCCTGCCTTTTCCAGGCATCGGCGGGTGGCCGATACCGGGGCGATGCCCATGATCGCCGGATCGACACCCGCATTGGCGTAACCGGCGATACGCGCCAGTACCGGCAGACCCAGCGCCTTGGCCTTGTCTGCACTCATCAATAGCACGGCGGCGGCGCCGTCGTTGAGGCTGGAGGCGTTACCGGCCGTTACGCTACCGTCCTTCTTGAAGGCGGGCTTGAGCTTGCTCAGGCTCTCGGCTGTGGTGCCGGCGCGCGGCTGTTCGTCGGCTTCGAATACCAGCGGATCGCCCGTGCGCTGCGGAATCTCGACCGGCGTGATCTCGGCGCCGAAGCGCCCGGCCTCGATGGCGGCAACCGCCTTCTGTTGGGAGGCAGCGGCGAAGGCATCCTGTCCCTCTCGGGTAATGCCGTACTTCGCGACGAGATTTTCGGCGGTGATGCCCATGTGATAGTCATTGAAGGCGTCCCACAGGCCATCCTGGATCATGCTGTCGAGCACCTTGCCATGACCCATGCGCAGGCCCGTGCGGGCCGCCGGCATGACATAGGGCGCCAGGCTCATGTTCTCCATGCCGCCGGCAATCACTACTTCGGCGTCGCCGCAGCGGATCGCCTGTGTCGCGAGGTGCAGCGCTTTCAGGCCGGAGCCGCAGACCTTGTTCAGCGTCATGGCTGGGACCGCGGCGGGCAGGCCGGCATTGATTGCAGCTTGGCGCGCCGGGTTCTGGCCGGCGCCCGCGGTAAGAACTTGCCCGAGGATGACTTCGTCCACCTCGGCGGGGTCGATGCCTGTTTGTTGCAGCAGACGTCGAATCACCGCCGCGCCCAGGTCGGCTGCAGGAATATTGGCCAGCGCGCCCTGAAAGCTGCCGACGGCGGTACGGGTGGCGGCGACAATGACGACTTCTTGCATGCAGGTTGACCTCGAAAAGAGCGGAATTCGCGCGGGGCGCCCATGTTGGCATACCGCTTTGGGCGGCTCCAATTGCGGAACCTGCCGGTCACGTTAGCGGCTGGGCAGTCCCATGCGTCGGCGTGCCCGATGTACCGAACCGTTGCGCACGGCCCAGCGCAGCACTGGAGCGGTGCGTCTGACGCCGAACCGTATCAGCTGGCGCTGAGCCGGGCTCTGCTGCAGTCCGAGCATGGCGCTGGCCCAGTCCGGTAGCAGCTCGACTCCCGCCTGCATCATCAGGGCGCCGAATGGCCGGGCCAGCGCGCTGGGTGCCGGTGCGTCGAACAGCACGCGGAGAATCTCCCTCGAGCGCTCGTCGCACTGCAACTGCGGCTGTACCTCTTGCAGATACTCCGCAACCTGCTTTCTTGAACGCGGCACCTGGCATGCGCCAAGAGACTCGGCGATCCGTGCGACCTCATCGTAATAACTATCCTGATCATCGCCAGACAGCGCAGGGTTGAGGTAACGCAGGTGCGCCTTGAGAAAACTGCTGACCTCGGCTACGTGCACCCAGGTCAGCAGTTCGGGATCGTAGGCGGCGTAGAGGCGGCCATCGGCTGCATGACCCGTGATCTGCAGATGGATCGAGCGGACACGCTCGATCAGCCGTTGTGCATCCGCCTGGCTGCCGAAGGTTGTCGCCGATATGAATTGCCCGGTACGCCGCAAACGACCGAGCAGGTCCTCGCGGAAGTTCGAATGATCCCAGACGCCGGCCAGCGCCAGCGGATGCAGGGCTTGCAGCAGCAACGCGGAAATGCCGCCGATCAGCATCGAAGTGAAGTCACCATGGACCCGCCAGCAGACCGAATCCGGGCCGAACAAGCCTGGGTCGCCCGGCGGCTGTTCATAGTCGACGCCGCCAATGGCCAGGCCGGTGAGGCTGAGCACCTGTGTTTCGATGCGATGGCGGATGAATTCCATGACCGGCGTTTCTGCAGCGATTAGAGAGCCGGAATGTTACCCGATGGATGCCGTTACCGATTCAGGGCGAAGCGGGGTTCAACCGGACAGCGTTTGCCGCCCGGTTGCACGTAGGCTCAGCCGCGATGGCGACCGCGGAAGAAATCGATCAGGCCCTGGGTCGAGGCGTCTTCGGCTGGCGGTGCGTCGAAGCTGGTCATCTGACCGTACACGGCCTTGCCCAGATCCTTGCCCAGCTCCACGCCCCACTGGTCGAAAGAATTGATCCCCCAAATCACGCCTTGTACGAACACCTTGTGCTCGTAGAGCGCAATCAGCGCGCCGAGGCGGCCGGGGCTGATGGTCTCCATCACCACGGTATTGCTCGGGCGATTGCCTGGAATCACTTTATGCGGCGCCAAGCGCTCAATCTCGGCTTCGCCAAGCCCCTTGGTCCGCAGCTCGGCTTCGGCTTCCTCGCGGGTCTTGCCGCGCATCAGTGCTTGGCTCTGCGACAAGCAGTTCGCATACAGCCACTCATGGTGGTCGGCCACCGGGTTGTGGCTGACCACGGGCACGATGAAGTCGGCCGGAATCAGCGGGGTGCCCTGGTGCAGCAGCTGGTGATAAGCGTGCTGGCCGTTGGCGCCGACGCCACCCCAGATCACCGGGCCGGTGCCGCAGGAGACCGGCGTACCGTCCTGGCGCACGCTCTTGCCGTTGGACTCCATGTCCATCTGCTGCAGGTGTTTGACGAAGTTGCGCAGGTAATGGTCGTACGGCAGGAAGGCGTAGCTCTGCGCGCCCCAGAAGTTGTGGTACCAGACGCCAAGCATCGCCAGCAGCACCGGCATGTTGCTTTCGAACGGCTCGCTGAGGAAGTGACTATCCATGCTGTAAGCGCCGGACAGCAGATCTTTGAAGTTGGACATGCCGATGGCCAGCGCGATCGGCAGGCCGATGGCTGACCACAGCGAATAGCGCCCGCCGACCCAGTCCCACATCGGGAAGATGTTCTTTTCGCGGATGCCGAACTCAACGGCGGCCTTTTTGTTGCTGGTCACCGCGATGAAGTGGCGGTAGAGCTTCTCCTCTGTGCCGCCCTTGCCGAGATACCAGGTACGTGCGGCCTGTGCATTCTTCAGCGTCTCGAGCGTGCCGAAGGTCTTGCTGGAGATGATGAATAGTGTGGTTTCCACGTTCAGCTTGGCGGTCACTTCGCGGAATTCGCTGCCGTCGATGTTCGCCAGGTAATGCGTGCGCACGCCATGCTGAGTGAAGGGCAGCAGTGCCTCGGAGACCAGCTGCGGACCGAGGAACGAGCCTCCGATGCCAATGTTCACCACGTCGGTGATGGTCTTGTCGCTGAAGCCGCGCCAGAGATTGTTGTGGATGCGCGTAACGATGTCGGTCATCTGCGCCAGCGCGGCGTGCACGTCGCGCATGATGTTCTGCCCGTCGACCATAACTGAATCGCCCATCGGGCGGCGCAAGGCGGTGTGCAGGACCGGACGATTTTCCGAGGCGTTGATCCGCTCGCCTTCGAACATGGCGCGCGCGGCCTGCTCGACGCCGGCTTCACGGGCCAGGTTCACCAGCAGGGTGCGCGTCTCGGGTGTGATCAGGTTCTTCGAATAGTCGAGAAACAGGCCGCAGCAGGAAACCGACAGATCATCGAAGCGTGTCGGGTCGGCCTTGAATGCGTCGCGCATGCTGAAGTTCTGCATGGCAAGGCGGTGTTCTTCCAAGGCCTTCCAGGACGACAGGCCGGTGGCATCGAGAGGGTGCTCGTAATAGCTCATGGTAGTGCGGCTTCCTTTGCTTGGCGGACTGTCTCGATTCTGCGCCGCCCCAGGTGTAGCCCTGGAGCTGCGGTTGGACAGTCATTCGATGATGCTGACACGCTGGCACTCATCCTGAATGCATCGGGCGCGTACCGCTTCGATTCAATGAAGCGAGGGTGGCGCATCCTGCGCCGCCGAGACAGTCTGACTGGGAAAAACGCCCGGCGTTCCGAATGCTCGCCGCGCCTGCTACCGATACCCGCCATAGCCCTCGATGACCATTACAGATTCGCGCGTCAGGGGGAACCCTTAGGGCACAAAAAAGCCCGCAACGCGAAGGGCGTGCGGGCTTTCAAGCACTCATTCGCAGTCAGGCGACCTGGACCGGAATGGCGTTGCTTGTGTGGCTGAGTTCGCCATCTGCGCCCATGTAGAGGACGTGTGGCTTGAAGCTGGCCAGCTCGGCCTCGCTGTAATGGGCGTAAGCGCAGATGATCAGGCGATGACCTACGCCGGCCTTGTGCGCGGCTGCGCCGTTGACAGAGATGATCTTCGAACCCTCTTCGCCACGGATGGCGTAAGTGGTGAAGCGCTCACCGTTGTCGACGTTGTAAATCTGGATCTGCTCGTATTCACGAATGCCGGCCAGGTCCAGCCAGTCGCCGTCGATGGCGCAGGAGCCTTCGTAATCCAGCACCGAGTGGGTTACCTGGGCGCGGTGCAATTTGGCCTTGAGCATGATGGCGTGCATGGCGGGTTCCTCCGGGTGCGCAAGCGGCGCAGAGTGTGCCCGAACCCACAAGTGTGATCAAGACCGGGGACGGGCAGGGCGGTGCCGATGGTCGGCGGTTATACCGATGCGGGTCTGATATCGACCAGCAGGTTATCGATCAGGCGGGTTTTGCCGAGAAATACCGCTGCGAGAATGATCAGTTCGCGTGTATCGCCTGTGGCTGGCTGCAGATCCGTCGCGTTGCGAATTTCCAGGTAGTCGGGACGTAAGCCGGCTGCCTGCAGTGCCTGTTGTCCCTCGGCCCGTAGCGTCGGGTAGTTGCGATGCCCGTTGCGAATCGCGTCTGCCAGCTGGTTCAGCGTGCGATACAGGGCTGGAGCGATGGCGCGTTCCTCGGTATTGAGGTAGCCGTTGCGCGAGGATAGTGCCAAGCCGTCTTCGGCACGCATGGTTGGCTGGCCAATGATCTGCACGGGCATGTTCAGGTCGCGAACCATGGTGCGGATCACCGCCAACTGCTGGAAGTCCTTCTGGCCGAATACGGCAAGATCGGGCAGTACCATGTTGAACAGCTTGCTGACGACGGTCGAGACACCATCGAAATGGCCGGGTCGGCTACCGCCACAGAGCCCTTCGGATACCCCCGGCACCCGCACGATGGTCTGCATCGACTGGCCGTGGGGATACATCTCCTCGACGCTGGGTGCGAACAGCAGATGGCAGCCCGCCTCGAAGAGCTTTTCCTGGTCCGCCGTGAGCGTGCGCGGATAACTGGCCAGATCCTCGTTCGGGCCGAACTGCAACGGGTTGACGAAGATGCTGGCGACCACAAAATCCGCGCGCTGGCCGGCCTTCTTCACTAACGCGATATGTCCTGCGTGCAGGTTGCCCATGGTCGGCACGAAGCCGATGCGTTTGCCCTCGCCACGTGCGCGGGTCACCGCGGCGCGCAGGTCGGCGACGGTTTTCACCACGTTCATGACGAGAATCCGTGTTCGGCGGCTGGGAACTCCACGCTTTTCACCGCCTGGACGTAGGCAGCGATGGCGGATGTGATGTCGCCGTGTTCGCGCATGAAATTCTTCACGAATTTAGGCGCGCGTCCGCTGAGGGACAATCCGAGCATGTCGTGCAGGACCAGTACCTGACCATCGGTGGCGCTACCGGCGCCGATGCCGATTACTGGCACCGAAACCGCCTGGGTGATGCGGGCCGCCAGCTCGCTGGGCACGCACTCGAGCAGCAGCATGGCAGCGCCCGCCGCCTCGAGCGCCTTGGCGTCGGCAATCATCTGCAGCGCCTGGGCCTCTTGGCGGCCTTGCACCTTATAGCCGCCCAGTATGTTGACGGTCTGTGGCGTGAGACCCATGTGGGCGCAGACCGGGATGCCGCGTTCGGCCAGCAAACGGATGGATTCGGCCAGCCATGCCGCACCCTCGACCTTGACCATGTGCGCGCCGGCCCGCATCAGCGTGGCCGAGTTGTCCAGGGTCTGCTCGATGGTGGCGTTGGCCATGAACGGCAGATCGGCGACGATCATCGCGCCACGGTTGCCACGTTTGACGCAGGCGGTGTGGTAGGCCATCTCTTCAATGGACACCGGCAAGGTGCTGTCGTGACCTTGCAGGACCATACCCAGCGAATCGCCGATCAGCAGCATCTCGACTCCCGCTTCGCACGCGGTCTTGGCGAAGGTGGCGTCATAGCAGGTGAGCATGACGATCTTCTCGCCTTTCTGCTTGAGGCCTTGCAGGGTGGTCAGGGTTACGTCTGGCATGAATGCCGTCCTCCTAGAGCCTCTGAGGGATCACGGTAGTCGGAGCGTCACCGATGGGCAGGATTACCAATTCGATGCGTGCCGGCAGAGGGCGCTTATAGTCCTGATGGCGGCGAGCTAAGTCAATCGTGAGTGTTACCCACACGTTACATCTGTTACCGGTGGGTTACAGCGGTTCGTCGAGGCGTTCGAGGCCTTCGAATGGGCAGGCTGCCAGCAGATCGGCTAGGTTGCGTCCATCTGGAAGCTGCAGATGCTGCGGTGCAATTTCGGCGAGTGGATAGAGCACGAAGGCTCGGGCATGCAGATGATAATGCGGGACGGTCAGGCGCGGTTCGTTGAGTAACCGATCGCCGAACAGCAGGATATCGAGGTCCAGTGTTCGCGGTCCCCAGCGCTCTGCCTTGCGCTCGCGTCCCTGAGCCTTTTCGATGGCTTGCAGCGCGTCGAGCAGATCCAACGGGGCCAGCAAGGTATCGAGCGCGGCGACGGCATTGTTGTAGCGCGGCTGATCCGGTGGGCCGAGCGGGTCGCTGGCATATAGCGAAGACACCGCAACGAGCCGAGAAGAGGGGACGTCCGCCAATGCCCTGAGCGCACCGCGCAACTGCTCGCGTGGTTCGGCCAGATTGCTGCCCAGACCGATATAAACCCGTTCCATTATTCGTCGGAGGTCGGTGCGCTTTCGTTCGGGCCGCGCTTGCGTCGATTGTTGCTGCGGCGGCGTTTGCGCGGTGCTCCGCTGGCGTTGTCCTTGCTGCTGAGGCCGCGAATCATGTTGCGACGTTCGCTGTCGCTGGCCTCTTGGTAGTCGGTCCACCATTCGCCCAAGCCGTCGGTCTGCTCGCCGGCACTCTCGCGCAGCAGAAGGAAATCGTAGCCCGCACGAAAGCGCGGATTGTCCAGCAACTGATCGGCGCGACGACCCTGGCGGCGCGGCAGACGCTCCTGCATGTCCCAGATTTCCCGCATCGGCATGGTGAACCGTTTGGGTATAGCGGTGCGTTGGCACTGTTCCCAGATCAGCTCATGCGCGGCATCCTGCATCGCCGGTATGGGCGGCAATCCTCTGGCCTGCGCTTCGGCGACGCGCGCCGGCAGCGCCGGCCACAGCAGGGCGGCGAACAGGAACGCGGGAGTGACGGGCTTGCCCTGGGCAATGCGCTGATCGGTATTGGCCAGCGCATTGCGGATCAGCGTGTCGGTGTACTCGGGATTGTCTTCCAGCGCCTCGGCGCTAGCCGGGAATAGCGGCGCGAAAAGGTCATGCTCCAGCAGCAAGTCGAAGGTGCGCTCAGCCTTGCCGCTGAGGAACAGCTTGATGATTTCGTCGAATAGGCGGGCTGAGGGTACATCGTTCAGCAGATCGGCCAGTTCGGCAATGGGTTCGGCGCTGTGCTGCTCGATCTCGAAGTCCAGTTTGGCGGCGAAGCGGACCGCTCGCAGCATGCGCACCGGATCTTCCTGATAACGCTGCTCGGGATCGCCGATCAGGCGGATCAGCCTATTTCGAATGTCATGTACGCCATGGGTATGGTCGAGGATGCGCTCGGTCGAGGGGTCGTAATACAGCGCGTTGATCGTGAAGTCGCGACGCTGGGCATCGTCTTCCAGGCTGCCATAGACGTTGTCGCGCAGGATGCGGCCGCTTTCGTTGCGCGAAGCCAGGTGGCTGGCCTCGTCGTCATCCTCTTCCGGATGATTGGCGCGGAAGGTGGCGACCTCGATGATCTCGCGTCCGAAATGTACATGGACCAGCTTGAAACGTCGACCAATGACCCGAGCGTTACGAAATTCGGCGCGTACTTGCTCAGGCGTGGCGCTGGTGGCGACGTCGTAGTCCTTTGGGTCCAGATCCAGCAGCAGATCGCGGACACAACCGCCCACGACATAAGCCTCGTACCCGGCATGCTGAAGCCGCTCGACCACGCTGACGGCATGTCGGCTCAGATCATTGCGGTGCAGCGAGTGCTGCCGGCTGGACAGTATTTCGGGTGTGCGACGGGGATGCGGCAAACGGCGCAGGGGCAAACGAAAAGACTGGAACAGCTTTTTCAGCATGGGAGGCACTGTGTGGCGAAAGGACTGAGTGGCGAGGCGAATGGCCACGAACGAGCGTGGATTCTAGCACCGGGAGCCGGGATGGTGAACGAAGCGCGGGGAGGTGTCAAAAACGGCCGGGGCCAGAAAGCACTAAGGGGAGCCGAAGCTCCCCTTTTAAATGATGTCGCGTGCTTTGTTGTTATTAGTATTTCGGGCGTGTTGTTTTTATTTGATCACCCGTTCCTTTCAGCTATCGCTTCCAGGAATTGCTCCTACATTGGGAGCAAAGAGCAAACGGATTGCTTTGGTCGCTGACTTGCCATCGATCATATGATCCAACCAGTTCAGGCTCTGCTTATGCAGTTTTTGTTGTTCTCAGCCTGGTTGTGGGGCAAAACCCCATTTGGCAGTTCCTCTCCAAAAGAATCAGTTAGCTACGCCTCCGCCTTCTTGTATTTATTCTGCTAGAGCCGGTACGTCTTGTTCTTATTGTGGGTCTGCTTGTTATTGTTGTTGTGCCAGATATAAAGCATTTGCTGTGCCAGTTTTCTAAAGTCCTTATAAAACAGCTGGTTAGCTTTTTTCATCGTCTTTTCGGCCTACAAAAAACCGGGTTCCCGTTACCGATGAACCCGGTTTCTGTTACGTCTCGATGGGGTGGGTAACAACCGCTACCCGGTGGCGCTCGATTTGCGTCGCGGGATTCCCAGACGCTGGCGACGCTCCCATAAGCATTTCCGGCTGATGCCCAGCTTGCGGGCAAGTTCGGTCTCGGTCATGTGATCCTGATGCTCGAGCACGAAATGCTGGAAGTAGTCTTCCAGGGAAAGGTCCTCGGTCGGCTCGTTGTTGGTCGAGGCGGCGCCGCCCAGCGGAGCGCAGGGCTCATCGAAGTCGTCGTCGAGAGCGTCGAATTCGATGTCGATGCCCAGCAGCTCCGCGCTGATTTCCTCGCTCTCGCTGAGGATAGCGGCGCGCTCGATGGCATTCTCCAGTTCCCGCACGTTACCCGGCCAGGCGTAGTGCCGCACCGCCTGCTCCGCCTCGCGGGAAAAGTGCATCTCATCGGAACCCATGCGTTCGCTCTGCCGCGCCAGAAACGCCTTGGCGATTTCCAGGACGTCGGCGCCGCGCTCGCGCAGGGGCGGCAATTTCAACGCGATGACATGCAGCCGGTAATAAAGGTCTTCGCGAAACTGGCCGTTCTTGGCCAGCGTTTTCAGGTCGCGGTGGGTCGCTGCGATCAGGCGTACGTCGACCTTTTGCGACTGGGTAGAGCCGACTCGACGGATCTCACCTTCCTGTAACACGCGTAACAGTCGCGCTTGTGCTTCCAGCGGCAGCTCGCCGATCTCGTCGAGGAACAACGTGCCGCCATCGGCCGCTTCCACCAGGCCGGCGCGACCGGCACTGGCACCGGTGAATGCACCTTTCTCATGGCCGAAGAGTTCGGATTCGATCAGGGTTTCAGGAATGGCGGCGCAGTTGACCGAGATCATCGGGGCCTTGGCGCGGCGGGAAAGATTGTGCAGCGCGCGTGCGACGAGCTCCTTGCCGGTGCCCGATTCACCCTGGATCAGCACGTTGGAATCGGTTGGTGCGACCTTGCGGATCTTGCTGAACAGATCCTGCATCGGGCCGCAGCGGCCGATGATGCCGATCTCGCCGTTACCGGAGCCGCTATCTGTTACCGGGCCTGCGGCGCTACGCGAGGCGGCAGCCGGAGCGGTGGCTGCCTGCTGTCGATCGTGGAGGATGCGAGCTACGGTCTGCAGCATTTCGTCGTGATCGAAAGGCTTGGCGATGTAGTCCACCGCGCCCATCTTCATCGAGTCTACCGCGGAGCGCAGGCTCGCGTAGCTGGTCATGATCAGCACCGGAGTGCCTTCGGCGAGCTTGATCAGCTCGGTGCCGGGCGCGCCGGGCAGGCGCAGATCACTGACGATGAGGTCGAAACCCGGAATGCTGTAGCGCTCCTGCGCTTCCTGCACCGATCCGGCTTCGCTGACTTCGTACTGGTTGCGTTCGAGGAGTCGGCGCAAGGCGGAGCGGATAATGGTTTCGTCTTCGACGATCAGAATATGTGACATCAGTACTCTCTCGACGGTCTGAAAGCGGCTGCAGCTCGGTAGGAAAGGGCGCGTCGCGGAGCCTGTTCCGCAGCCTGTGCAAGCGGTCGCGATGGGGCGGGGCCTGCCGCCGGGCTGGAGGCCACTTTCGCAAGCCCCGACTCGGCCGGTTCCCCGCTGAGTTGTACATGGCAGCTATGCCTGAACAACGCCCATCGCCTCGTCAAACAACGGTATCGTTCGTCCCGACATATCGCGGCAGGGTAATGCGGAAACGAGTTCCGCGTTGGGTTTCAGCATTTGCCGGACTGTCGATGTTGATCTGCCCATAATGCTCTTCCACGATCGAATAGACCAGCGCGAGGCCCAGTCCAGTGCCTTCGCCTGGATCCTTGGTAGTGAAGAACGGCTCGAAAAGACGGTCCAGAATCGATTGCGGAATACCGCTGCCTTCGTCTTCGACGATGAGGTAGACGGTCTGCTCGGACACCTCGCTGCGGACCCGGATCGCGTCGCCGGGCTCCGATGCATCGCGAGCATTGGATAGCAGGTTGATCAATACCTGAGCGAGACGCTGAGGGTCGCCTTCGGCCAGATGCTCGGGGTCGCACAGGTTGAAAAAGCGCACCTCGGTTCCGTGGCGGTTGAGCGACAGCAGAGCGATCGCATCCTGCGCCACTTCCGCGAGGCTGACCGGATAAAAATCCTGCTGCCTGCCGCCAGCGTGGGCAAAACTCATCAGCGACTGGACGATGCGCGAAACGCGCTTGGTCTGCTCGACGATCTGGTTGCTGATTTCGCTGATCTCATGATCGGCTTCGCGCTCCTCGCGTAGATTCTGCGCCAAGCAGGCGATGCCGGTGATCGGGTTACCGATTTCGTGGGCGACGCCGGCTGCCAGGCGCCCGATGCTGGCCAGGCGTTCGGAGTGCACCAAGCGGTCTTCCAGCTGCTGGGTTTCGGTGAGGTCTTCGATCAGCAGGACCAGGCCGCTGTTGCCGGGCGCCAGCGGCTCGGCGATGGCAGCCTTGTGCAGGTTCAGGCAGCGGCTGTGGCCGTCCAGTTGCAGTCTCTGCTTATGCAGGTGCTCGTCGCTCTGTCCGATGAAATCCATCAGCAGGCTCTGCCAGGGTTCGGCGATGGTCGACAGGCGCGAGCCGACCACTTGCAGCGCCGGAATCTCGGTAAGTTCCTCCAGCGCACGGTTCCACATCAGGATTTCCTGGTCCTTGGCCAATGAGCAAACGCCCATGGGCAGCTCTTGCAGGGTCTGGCGGTGATAGCGGCGCAGCGCATCGAGCTCCGCGGCGAGGCCGGTGAGGCGCGAGTGATAATCCTCAAGGCGGCTTTCGATGAAGTGGATGTCTTCGGTCACGTAGCCGCTCGCGCCGTTCTTGTAGGAGAGGAAATTCTCCACGATATCCTGGGCAACGCTCGGCCCCATCAGCCCGGACAGGTTCGCCTCGATGCGATCGCGCAGCCGGCGCAAGGCGTAAGGACGGTGTTCATCGAACGGCAGCTGCAGATCTCTCAGCGCCTGTTCCACCTCGCGCTGTGCGGTCTTGGCGCCCAGTGGCTTGGCGAGTTGCGTGGCGAATTCTTGTGGCGAGGCTGCGGCCAGTTCGCGTCGCTGTGGCCGGCGCACGTTCTCGACGGCGCAGGCTTCCGCCGCGGCCTGTTCCTCTGCGCTGGTCTCGGTGAAGATCGAGAACAGCGAGAAAGCCAGCACGTTGACCGCCAGCGAGGCGATCGCCGCCAGGTGCCAGCTGGTGTCGTCGAGCACGTAGACGACGTTGAACAGCGGGATGTAGATGCCATCCAGATTGCCTACCAGTGGCAGCAGCATGGTCAGCACCCAGACCGCGATGCCGGCCAGCAGCCCGACGATATAACCGCGGCGATTGGCGGTCGGCCAGTAGAGCACCGAGAGCACGCCCGGCAGAAACTGCAGCGTGGCGACGAAGGCGACGATGCCTAGGTTGGACAGGTCCTGCTCGGCGCCGAGCAGTAGATAGAAGCCGTAACCGGCCATGATGATTGCCAGGATCAGGCTGCGTCGGGTCCATTTCAGCCAGCGATAGATGTTGCCTTCGGTAGGCGGCTGGTACAGCGGCAACACCAGGTGGTTGAGCGCCATCCCCGACAGCGCCAGGGTGCTGACGATGATCAGCCCGCTGGATGCCGAAAGGCCTCCGACGAAGGCCACCAGCGTCAGCATTTCACTCTGCGCGCTGATGCCGAGGCCCAAGGTGAAGTATTCCGGGTTGGTGCTGACGCCGAGTTTGAGGCCAGCCCAGAGAATCAGCGGCACGGCCAGGCTCATCAGCAACAGATACAACGGCAGGCCCCAGCTGGCGCTCACCAGCGCCCGAGGATTGAGGTTCTCTGTGAACGTCATGTGGTACATGTGCGGCATGACGATGGCCGAGGCGAAAAATACCAGCAGCAGGGTTCGCCAAGGGCCTTCCTGCAACGGTGTGTGCAGTGCCTGCAACGCAGACTGATTCTGCAGCAGCCAGATCTCCAGCTGATGCGGGCCGCCGAACACGACATAAAGGGCATAGACGCCAATGGCGCCGAAGGTCAGCAGCTTGACCACCGACTCGAAGGCGATGGCGAACACCAGCCCCTCGTGCTTCTCGCGTGTCGCGATATGCCGAGCGCCGAAGAGGATGGTGAACAGCATGATCATCACGCAATAACCCAGCGCCACGCGCTCCTGCAGCGGCTCGAGCGTGAGAATGCCGATGGCGTCGGCTACCGCCTGAATCTGCAGGGCCAGCAGCGGCAGCATGCCGACCAGCATGACGATGGTGGTCAGCGCGCCGGCCCAGGTGCTGCGAAAGCGGAAGGCGAACAGGTCCGCCAGCGAGGCCAGCTGGTAGGTGCGGGTGATACGCAGGATTGGATAGAGCAGCACCGGCGCCAGCAAAAAGGCGCCGCAGACACCTAAATAAGTGGCAAGAAATCCGTAGCCGTACTGATAGGCCAGGCCGACCGTGCCGTAGAACGCCCAGGCGCTGGCATAGACGCCCAGCGACAGGGTGTAGGTCAGCGGGTGGCGGATCACCCAGCGCGGAATCAGCCCGCGCTCGCTGACCCAGGCGACCCCGAACAGCACCAACAGATAGGCGACGCTGATCAGGATCAGATGGCTGAGGCTAAAGCTCGTCTGCATCGCGCTGGCTCTGAAGGATGAAAGTCACCACGATGAGGATCAGCCACAACAGATAGGGCCGATACCAGGCGCCGTTGGGGTCGATCCACCAGTCCATGATCGCAGGGGAGAACAGATAGATCCCCACCACCAGGAGCAGCACCAGTCGGTAGATGTACATGCTGGAACTCGTGTCGGAAGTTGGGGGATGGTAAAGGAAGCAGCTGGAAGCTTGAAGCCGAAAGCTTGAAGCCATAGCGCGGCGATTCTCACACTTGGATTAGCTTCCAGCTTTAGACCAATTGCGCCTCAGCCAGCGTCAGTGTGCGCGGGATGAGGTCGGCATCCCAGCGCGGGACCGCCCAGGCGAGGACTTCGCCGGGCAGGGCGTCGTTCAGTTCTGGGGCGGTTGGTTGGCCGAGGGCGCGCAATGCGCGGAGCAGCAGCGGGGTTGCTTGCTCGGGTTGCAGGGGCGGTGAGCGGTAGCTTTTGCCCAGCTTGTGCCCGTCCGGCTGAATGATCAGCGGCACATGCAGATAGCGTGGCTGCGGCAGGCCGAGCAGTTCTTGCAGGTACAGCTGGCGCGGCGTGGAATCGAGCAGATCGGCACCGCGCACCACGTCGGTCACGCCCTGCCAGGCATCGTCCAATACCACGGCCAATTGATAGGCGAACAAGCCGTCGCGGCGACGAATGACGAAGTCGCCGACCTCGCGTCCCAGGTGCTGGCCGAATTTGCCCTGTACGCGGTCGGTGAAGCGATATTCCAGGTTCGGCACGCGCAGGCGAATCGCGGCGTTTTCCAAGGGCTGGCCCGCGTCGCGGCAGAAGCCAGGATAGGGCCCTGGATAGGCTTCGAGCTGCTTGCGCGAGCAAAGGCACGGGTAGGCCAGGCCCTCGCGCAGTAGACGCTCGATCGTTCCCTCATACACCGCGTGGCGCTCGCTCTGGCGCTGCATGGTGCCGTCCCACTCGAAACCATAGGCGGCCAGCGCCCGCACGATGGCGTCCTGCGCGCCGGGCATTTCCCGTGGCGGATCGAGGTCTTCCATGCGCAGCAGCCAGCGGCCGTCCATGGTACGGGCATCGAGGTAGGAAGCGAGTGCAGCGATCAGCGAACCGAAATGCAGGTAACCGCTGGGCGTCGGGGCGAAGCGTCCAATGTACGCGGGCGTCGAAAGAGGGGATGAAGGCATGGGGCCGGCTCGGGTGGTGGATCAGCGAGGCGGGATACTGCGCAGATGCGTGAGGTGGAAATGAAGCGGGGCGCCGAAGCGCCCCGTTCGGGATCAGGAACCGATCTGCTTTTCCTTGATCTCCGCCAGCGTCTTGCAGTCGATGCACAGCGTGGCAGTAGGGCGGGCTTCCAGACGGCGGATGCCGATCTCGACGCCGCAAGAGTCACACCAGCCGTATTCGTTGTCTTCGATCAGCTGCAGCGTCTCGTCGATCTTCTTGATCAGCTTGCGCTCACGATCGCGTGCGCGCAGTTCGAGGCTGAACTCTTCTTCCTGACTGGCGCGGTCGGCTGGATCGGGGAAGTTGGCCGCTTCGTCCTGCATGTGGTGCACGGTGCGATCGACTTCCTCCATCAGCTCCTGCTTCCACTTGTTGAGAATGCCGGTGAAGTGAGCGCGCATGTCGTCGCTCATGTACTCCTCACCCTTGGATTCCTTGTAGGGCACGAAGGCGCGAATCAATTGGTTGTTGGGTGTTGTTTTGGTAATGGGCATGGATGAACGCCTCTCGCTATGTCCATTGCGCAGGATAATGAAATCCCTCTGCCGGCCCGTGCCGGCCCTGCGGCTGCAAGCGGGCGAACTTACCAGATCGTATCGGGGTGCGCTACTCCCGAGTATCACGGTGGCTGCGGTGTCAGAGGGACCTTCGGTAGAATTCACGTTTTGTACTCTTCAGGACGGTCAGATGACCTCGTCATATAGCGCGCGTAGTCGTGCAATCGAACCCTTTCATGTCATGGCACTGCTGGCGCGAGCCAACGAGTTGCAGGTGCTGGGCCGTGACGTCATTCACCTGGAAATCGGCGAGCCGGACTTCACCACTGCTGCGCCCATCGTCGCGGCCGGTCAGGCTGCCCTGGCGGCCGGCCATACCCGTTATACCGCTGCCCGAGGGCTGCCACAGCTGCGCGAGGCGATTGCCGGTTTCTACAAGCAGCGCTATCAACTGTCTATTGACCCCGAACGCGTGCTGATTACTCCCGGCGGATCGGGTGCGCTGCTGCTTGCCAGCAGCCTGCTGGTCGATCCGGGCAAACATTGGCTGCTGGCCGACCCTGGCTACCCCTGCAATCGACATTTCCTGCGGTTGATCGAAGGCGCCGCACAACTGGTGCCGGTGGGCGCCGATGTCCGCTATCAGCTGACGCCCGATCTGGTCGAGCGCCATTGGGACCAGGATAGCGTTGGCGCCCTGGTCGCCTCACCGGCCAATCCCACCGGAACGCTGCTCAACCGGGACGAATTGGCGGGCCTATCTGCGGCGCTGAAGGCGCGGGGCGGGCATCTGGTGGTGGACGAGATCTACCACGGCCTCACTTACGGCACCGACGCCGCCAGCGTGCTGGAGGTGGATGACGAAGCCTTCGTGCTGAATAGCTTTTCCAAGTATTTCGGCATGACCGGCTGGCGCCTGGGCTGGCTGGTGGCACCGGAAGCTGCCGTGCCCGAACTGGAAAAGCTGGCGCAGAACCTCTACATCAGCGCACCGACCATGGCCCAGCATGCGGCGCTGGCCTGCTTCGAGCCGGCCACGCTGGAAATCCTCGAAGCGCGCCGCGCCGAGTTCGCCAGACGTCGCGATTTCTTGCTTCCGGCCCTGCGTGAGCTGGGTTTCGGCATCGCCGTGGAGCCCGAGGGTGCTTTCTATCTATATGCCGATATCAGCGCTTTTGGCGGCGATGCCTTCGCCTTCTGCCAGCACATGCTGGAAACCGAGTTCGTCGCGACCACGCCGGGTCTCGATTTCGGTCGTTATCAGGCCGGGCATCATGTGCGCTTCGCCTATACCCAGGATCTGCCGCAGCTGGAAGCGGCGGTCGAACGTATCGCTCGTGGCCTGCAGAGCTGGCAAGGCTGATGCGCTTCGCTACGCCCCTGGAAACGGGCCGGCTGGTCCGGCGCTACAAGCGCTTCCTCGCCGATATCGTCACCGATGCCGGCGAGCATCTATGCATACACTGCCCCAACACCGGTTCGATGCTCAACTGCATGGGTGAGGGCGCGCGTGTCTGGTTTCAGCGCAGTAGCGATCCCAAGCGCAAGCTGCCGGGCACCTGGGAGTTGGTGGAAACGCCGCAGGGGCGGCTGGCCTGCGTGAATACAGCGCGCGCCAATCGGTTGGTGGAAGAGGCTCTGTTGGCCGGCGTGATCGATGAATTGGCGGGTTTCACCGCGCTCAGGCGGGAGGTCGCCTATGGCATTGAAAACAGTCGGGTGGATTTCCGCCTGGATTATCCGACGGGGCCAGCGTTCGTCGAGGTCAAGAGCGTCACCCTTGGTTTTGGCGATACGGCGGTGGCGGCCTTCCCCGATGCGGTAACCACTCGCGGCGCACGCCATCTGCGCGAGCTGGCTGCGCTGGCGCGTGACGGTATACGCGCGGTGCAGTTGTATTGCGTGAACCTGTCAGGCATCGAGGCGGTCCGCCCTGCGAGCGAAATCGACCCGCTGTATGCCGCCGCGTTGCGCGATGCGGTGGCAGCCGGCGTCGAGGTACTGGCCTACGGCGTCGAGCTTTCGCCCGAAGAAATTCGCCTGTCGCGCCGGCTCCCGGTGATTCTGTGAATTCTCTCAGTCATCGTTTGGCGTCACGCGCCAGATGATGTCACCGACGTCATCGGCCACCAGCAGCGCGCCAGTCTTATCGACGGCTACACCCACCGGACGGCCCAAGGCTTCCTCGTCGGCGCTGAGAAAGCCGGTAAGGATGTCCTCGGCCGCGCCGTCCGGTTTGCCATTGTTGAACGGCACGAACACCACCTTGTAACCACTGCGTGGATTGCGATTCCAGGAACCGTGCTGGCCGATGAAGGCGCCGTGTCGGTAGCGCTCCGGCAGAAGGGAGCCTTCGTAGAACGTCAGCCCCATCGAAGAGGTATGGGCGCCCAAGGCGTAATCGGGAACGATGGCTTTTGCCACCCGATCCGGCCGTGGTGGCTGGGCGCGCTCGTCGACATGCTGACCGAAGTAGCTGTAGGGCCAGCCATAGAACCCGCCGTCCTGCACCGAAGTCATGTAATCGGGCACCAGATCGCTACCAATCTGGTCGCGCTCGTTGACCGTCGTCCAAAGCCCGCCGCTGTCCGGTTGCCAGGCCAGACCATTGGGATTGCGCAGGCCCGAGGCGAACAGGCGCAGGGTCTTTTTCTGCGGATCGACTTCCAGGATGGCGGCGCGGTTTTCCTCGGCCTCTATCCCGTTTTCCGCGACGTTGCTGTTAGAGCCGCTGGTGACATAGAGACGCGAACCGTCCTGGCTGGCGATCACGTTCTTGGTCCAGTGATGGTTGATCGGCCCGGCGGGCAGGTCGACGACTTTCTCGCTTTCGCTGTCGATACGGATGGCGCTCTCTTCATAGGGGAAGCGCACCAGCGCATCGGTGTTGGCGACATAGAGCTGATCACCCACCAGCGCCATGCCGAACGGTGAATTCAATCCTTCGAGGAACACGCTACGTTTTTCCGGCGTGCCGTCGCCATCGGAGTCGCGCAGCAGGGTGATGCGGTTGGCGCTCTGGCCGCCGGAGCCGGCTCGGGCCATGACCTTCTTCGTGATCCAGCCGCGCAGGCCCTTGTTGCCTTCCGGTTTTGCCGGCGCGTCACTTTCGGCCACCAGTACGTCGCCGTTGGGCAAGACATAAAGCCAGCGTGGATGATCCAGATCCCGCGCGAAGGCTTCGACCCGTAGGCCGGGCGCCGCTTGCGGCTTCGCTTCATCAGGCCAGCCGGTAGCCTTGGCGATCTTGACGGTGGGTATCAGTGATTCGTTCGGCTCCGGAAGGACCGGGTCCGGCCCGTAACCCGACTCCACAGGAACCGTTGCGGTATCGCCGCAGCCAGCAAGGATGAGCAGCAAGGTGACGGCGACAGGGTAGGCGTAGCGGCTTGGCATGGCGGTATCTGCTTGTGTGGCTCAGTTGTGAAGCCGCGCCGAATCAAGGGTGTGGTTCGCGGTCGCGGCCCTGTTTTTTATCGTGTTCGTCAACGGCCGTTTTGGTGGCGTGTTGCTCCAGCCGCGGCATGATCAGGAAGATGGCCAGCGCAAAGCAGGTAGTCAGTACTGCCGTTGCTTCGTGGCCGAGCCCGGCAGCGACGCCGATGGTGGCGGTCAGCCAGATGCCAGCCGCAGTGGTCAGCCCTTTGACGTCGCGCTGCGAGCTGCCCTTGAGAATGGTGCCGGCGCCGAGGAAACCGATCCCGGTAATGATGCCCTGCATGACTCGCGACAGATCCTCGAGTGGCATGCCAGCCTCGAGCGGTACCAGCACGAACAGCGCGGCGCCGAGTGCCACCAGCATGTGCGTTCGCAGGCCCGCCGCCTTGCCTTTGTATTCCCGTTCATAGCCCAGAATGCCACCGAGTGCCGCCGCCAGGAGTAAGCGCATCGACACGCGAATCAAATGCTCCAGATCAGGGATGTCGGAGAATTCCGATGCAACGGTGCGGCTCAATATTTCCCACCATTCCATGCATGCCTCCGCCTGGCTCCACGCTGGTGACTGTCTGAGTTCGAGTCGTGACAGGCATGGCGGTTCACTGGGTGACTTCGAAGCGCAGCATGCCGATCATTTGCCCGGCTTCGGTCAGGACCCGCACGCGCCAGCGGCCTTCCGGCTTGCCTGGGAAGTTGCGCTTGTGGGTCCAGGCGCGATAACCCGCCTCGCGTCCTCCGCTTATGTCCAGGGGAATGCGGTCGACGCGCCGGCCGTTGTGCTCCCAGACATGGTAGATGCGTTCCTTCAAGCCGCGTGGTGCATTGATTGCGGTAAAGGCATAGAGGCCATTGCCGTGCAGCTCCTGGCTGGATAGCTGGCGCAAGCGGTTGCCAGGCTTGCGCGAGGCATCGTCGATGCTCATGGTCACGGCAACGTCGGTCAGCCACAGCGTCGCCGGCGGGACCCAGGTGCGACCCACCCAACCCGCCAGCCCGACGCTGAGCGCAAGCAACGGGATGGCGATCAGGCTTTTCCAGTTCCATTCGGGGAAGAAGCTGAGAAGGCTGGGCAATGCCAGCAACACGGCAATGACCAGAGAGCACAGGTAGCTCTGCGGCGTGGACAGGTGAAAGATGATGGGCAGCGCCGTCAGCAGGACCGCGAACAACGTCAGCGCATGGAAGGCCAGATAGATCCAGCGACGCGGCGCCAGCCATTTGTAGTACAGCGGGTCGATCAGCGAGACCAGCGCGGCGACCCCCAACAACACTGTGAACGCCGACTGGCCACTGTTCCAAGTGGTGGTAATGAAGAAGAACGGAATGATGAAGAACAGGCTTTCCTGATGCACCATCTGCGTGACGTAACGCAGCAGCGGAGGCGGGACCTTCCAGCCGAACCGGCGCTCCACGCCGCGACGCAGGCTGTTTTCCAGCATCAACCAGAGCCAGCTGGCTAGCATCACTGCCGCGATCACCTTCGCCAGCCCGGCATGGCGCTCCACAAGAACGAAGCTGGCAATGCCCGAGCAGAATCCGAACAGCGCGACGACGCCTGGATAGCGAAGGATCAGGCGCGAGGCCAGATTGAAAAGGCCGGCAAGGCGGGATTTCAGTAGCATCTCGGTTTCACGCTAAGCGGTACCTTCTGTAACTGTTTGGGGCCGGCTGGAGACTGGAGAGTCTGTGCAAGCTAGTCGTCTGATTAATCGCGACACACGCGAATGCGCTATGCGTCTTCAGGCGGCGATTATCCGTTACCGAATAGACATTGGCTCCCTTGTCCGTTCAAGCGTGCTGAAGTCGGAACGCATGGATAGCTGGCTACTGACGATCAACAGTGGCCTGAACGATCGCAGCCCGTACATCCGTATAGGAACGTGCCGTTTCCGGCGACAGGCGTACCAGCGGCAAGCCGACGGTCTGGCTGAGTTCATCGAGAAAGGCATTGGCTTCGGTTGCCTGCTCCATCTCGATCGCGCAGCGAGGCTCCAGCGTCTCCCGGTCGCACAGTAAAAAGTCGAAGCGCGCCGCCGAAATCCGATTGACCGCCTGATACCAAGGGGCTCGCCGTGGTATCGCCGTCACCTCGATCACGTCGGCGACCCGTACCTTGCTGAGAATTAGATATTCGTCTGCCGCTTGCTGTAGTAGCGCCAGAAGTTCGGTTTCGCTTGGTTGAAAGAACGGGCGTTTCAGCTGGTAGGGCATGCGCAGCGCAGGATGCCTGTATTGTCGCTGCTTGATGAAGAAGACCAGGACGAAACAGGCGAACGCCACCAGTACCAGTCCTATGAAACCAGTCATTTCACCCCCGGCGATTGCGCGCGCGCCTGGGTTGTCGCAACAGGACGGACAAGCATGCGGATACTCCAGCTCAAGTTGAATTCGAACATTGGAGCGAGCGGATGCAGGTGAGTTCGTTCATCGCGACCGTGGTGGTCGTGTTTCAGCTGTGCGGGTTTGGGCGGGGTGTGTGGTCGCCTGCTTGAAAGCTAGATAGTTATCCCCGGTTACTGTGGAGAGGCTAGTGGATAAGCCCCGGCGAACACTATCGAGGCGCCGGTATTGCTGAGGTGTAAGCCATTGTTCGATTTTCATCCGCCGTGGGCCCGAGAAAGCGATGATGGCAAGCGGGCCGGTTAAACGACCGGTTCGCCAGCGCAACTGCCGGCGACAGCCGAAGCGTAATTGGCGAACAGTGTTTGAAAGAAGTTGAAGTTAGGCATCGTCGCGGTCCTTGTGAAATTGGAAGAAGGTTATCGCGCTGTATCGTCGGTCGCTCTTAGTTTATGGCCATGGCTACGATAGTCACTCGCGGTGCGTACAGTTATCCCCGTCCGCTGTGCAACGATCTGTGGATAAGCTCTTCGTGCTTTTCTATGTGCCGCGCCGATAGCGGTGTTGAGCAGGCTGGTTATTTTTTATCCAAGCTCGTCTTTAGAAGATGTAAGCCTTTGAAAATGCGCCATCAACAGGCCGAGTCGAGGCAAATAGATGAAACGGAGATGGGGTTTTGCACTTATCCCGCATAGCTGTGGGGCGTTCTGTGGATAAGGTGGGGAGATGAGCTGTCCGAGCCCGTTGCGGCTGGTTTGCAGACGGTCGTACAAAAAATAGCCAGCGTTGCGCTTGATCATTCGAACCGGCACCGACCTCGCTATCATCCCGCAGCGTTATGCCGCGGCATTCATTCATGGCCGTTTGATTGTGAGCCGTACTCGCCTCGTCGACACTCGCGGCACCTTTGCAACGTCATCCAATAACAATCTGCTGGAGGAATCTCGTATGACTGAAGCCATCCGCTTCGAAGACAAGGTGGTGATCGTGACCGGCGCCGGTGGCGGGCTCGGTCGCGCCCATGCACTGCTGTTCGCTCGTCATGGTGCCAAGGTGGTGGTCAACGATCTCGGTGGCAGCGCTCAGGGCGAAGGCGCCAACAGCTCGGCTGCCGATCGCGTGGTCGAGGAAATCCGTCAGGCTGGCGGTACGGCCGTCGCCAACCACGACTCCGTAACCGACGGCGAGAAGATCGTCCAGCATGCGCTCGACGCCTTCGGGCGCATCGATGTAGTGGTGAACAACGCCGGCATTCTGCGCGACAAGACCTTCCACAAGATGGACGACGCTGACTGGGATCTGGTCTACAAGGTGCACGTCGAAGGCGCTTACAAAGTCACCCGCGCCGCCTGGCCGCACATGCGCGAGCAGGGTTATGGTCGAGTAATCTTCACCGCGTCCACGTCCGGTATCTACGGCAATTTCGGCCAATCCAACTACGGCATGGCCAAGTTGGGTCTCTACGGCCTGACACGCACCCTGGCACTGGAGGGACGCAAGAACAATATTTTGGTCAATGCCATCGCGCCTACCGGCGGCACGCGGATGACCGAGGGCCTGATTCCTCCGCAGGTCTTCGAGCAGCTCAAGCCCGAGTTGGTCAGCCCACTGGTTGTGTACCTGGCCAGCGAGCAATGCCAGGAGACATCCGGGCTGTTCGAAGTCGGTGGTGGCTGGATGGGCAAGGTGCGTTGGGAGCGCAGCCTGGGCGTCGGATTCGATCCGAAGGCGGGCTTCGATGCCGAAGACGTCGCGGCCAACTGGCAGCAAATCTGCGATTTCGAGAATGCCGCGCACCCGGCTGACAACCTGGCAGCGTTGAAGGAAATGATGGCCAATCTGCAAAAGTTCGCCGGCTAAGCTGCCGCGTGGTACCGGGGCTCAGCGCGCAAACGCGCCCTGAGCCTATCACCGGATTTGAACGGGTCAGCCTGCTTTAGCCGGCAGCAGGCGCAAGGCCTTGGCGCGCGCCTGGGCCAGATCGCGCACGTAGTACAGGTGCCCTTCGAGCCGACGAATGCCGGCGCGGCGTAGCTTGAATCTCACTCGGGCATTGCTGCCGCAGAGAATCAGCGTAATGCCCTGCTTGCGATAGTCCAACAGCACGTTCTCCAGCGCCGCCAGAGCGGTCATGTCGAGCATCGGCACACCGCTGATATCCACGATCACGATCCGCACGTCCGGATTGAAACGTCGCAGTACGCTCAATGCCTTTTCCGCAGCGCCAAAGAACAGCGGGCCGCGAATCGCATAGGCTGCAACGTGCTCGGGTAGATCCTGGAGCAGCTGGTTCTGGCCATGACGCAGGCTGGTGGTATCGGTCAGCTCGCTCATCCGCTTGATGAACAGCCCGGCGGCCAGCAACAAGCCGACGCCCACCGCCAATACCATGTCGAACAGCACCGTCAGGATCAGGCAGGTCAGCAAGACCAGCACGTCGCTGCGCGGCGCGATGCGCAGTGTCCTGACCACATGCGGCGCTTCGCTCATGTTCCACGCCACCATCAGCAGCAATGCCGCCAGTGCCGCCATCGGCAGGTAGCTGAACAGCGGCGCGAGCCAGAGGACTGCCACTAGCACCACGCCTGCATGGATGATCGCCGCCAGCGGCGAGAAAGCGCCGGCGCGCACGTTGGTGGCGCTACGGGCAATGGCCGCGGTCGCAGTAATACCGCCGAACAGCGGCGCGACCAGATTGCCGAGGCCCTGGCCCAGAAGCTCGGCGTTCGGATCGTGATTGGTGCCGGTCATGCCGTCGGCGACCACGGCGCAGAGCAGCGATTCGATGGCACCCAGCATGGCGATGGCGAAAGCGGGCGCTAACAGTTGATGGAACAGCTCGAAGCTCAGTACCAGCGGTTGCCCGTCCGGGCCGGGCAGCAGCCAGGGCCAGGCGAAACCCGGAAGCAGCGGTGGGATGCCGGGATGCGCGACGCCATCGACCGTGTAGCTGAAACGCTCACCCAGTGTGGCCACGGCTAGACCGGACGATTCCAGCGCCATTCCTGCCAGCGCACCGACGATCAGCGCCACCAGATGACCGGGCACCTTGGGCACCAGGCGCGGCCAGACGATCAATATCGACAGGCACAACGCGGCGACGAGTGCATCGCCCAGCTGCGCGCTGGGCAGTGCGCGAGCCAGCATGCCCAGTTGTTCGACGTAGTGGTGGGGTTGTTCGGTAATCGTCAACCCCAGGACGTCCTTGAGCTGCAGGGTCGCGATAACGACACCGATGCCCGCAGTGAAGCCCAAGATGACCGGGTAGGGCACGAAGGCAATCAACTTGCCGGCGCGCAGCAGCCCGAGGGCGATCAGGATGAGCCCGGCAAGCATGGTGCAGAGCAGCAGGCCGCCGAGGCCGAACTGTTGGGTAATCGGCAGCAGAATCACCACGAAGGCTGCGGTCGGCCCGGATACGTTGAAGCGCGAGCCGCCAGTTAAGGCGATCAGCGGCGCGGCGATCAGCACGGTATACAGGCCATGCTGTGGCGCAACGCCGACTGCGATCGCCAGCGCCATGGCCAAAGGGATCGCGATGATCCCAACCGTCAGCCCGGCAGTGATGTCTCCGCGTAGCGCGGCGCCACCGTAGCCCGACCGAAGGGCCTGACGCCAGGCAGCGAATAACGGGGGAACGTTCATGGTGGCCACGTCCTGTGCGCAAAGCGCCAGTATAGGCGCCGGCTTGGTCTGCCTGAGGGCGACATCGCCGCCAAATCGAGGATTTTCATGTACGACCTTGGTCGCAAGAATCCCTGGCGCGTTGAGTGCGCTCGCCTCGCGGAGTAAACTGCCGCCCCCGTAAGGCCCGTCGAACCGGAGAACGCATGCGCAAAGACAAGAAACAGGTGATCGGCGAAGAGATCAGCGACGAAGCGATCAAATTGTTTCTCGAGCCGGAACCGGCTGATGAAACACCAGCGTCGTTGTACAAGCTGATCAAGGCCTACCGTGGGTTGCGAGTCGATGATTTCGAGCGTTTTCTGGGCTTCTTCGTCGAAGCCGGCTTCGACCTGAACGCGAAGGACGCCAAGGGGCAGGACTTCGTTGCGCTGATCGCCGATCAACGCCAGGCCGAGCCTTATATCGAACTGATCAAGGCCGCTCGCGGCTGATACAACGGCTTTGGCGGCAAGTCCGCCGGAGCAGGAAACACCCTTGACCCCGGCTGAGCAAGCGGCAGCCACAATCGTTTTTCTCGCTGCATGGATTCCGTAGAGCCCAGGCCTGTCGCCTCGCTCCGGGATGTTTCGAAGCGAGGGGAGAGAAGGCCAAAAGCCGTTCTCCCGACAGCGGACCGACACCCTTGGGTACCGGTCTTCGGGCACAAGCCCGAGCAGCGGCATGGAAACCTTCCTCCGTTTCTAGCCGCCTGGCTGGTGGTTCTACACGATGGCGTACTGCGGTCGTGACAGTTTAATGCTGTGATTCTGGAGAACGCGTTAATGACGCAACACGATAGCGAAGCCGTGGACTTGGTGCTGGTGGGAGCCGGCATCATGAGTGCGACTCTGGCAGTACTGCTCAAGGAACTCGATCCCAACATCAAGCTGGAGATCGTCGAACTGCAGGAGTCCGGGGCCGTCGAGAGCTCGAATCCCTGGAACAACGCTGGCACCGGCCACGCCGGATTGTGTGAGTTGAACTACACCCCGGACAGTAAAGACGGCTCGATCGATATCAAGAAAGCCGTCACCATCAATACCCAGTTCGAGGTTTCCAAGCAGTTCTGGGCGTATCTGACGGGTCGTGACGGCTTCGGCAGTCCCAAGGACTTCCTTAATGTCGTGCCGCATCTGAGCTTCGTTCGCGGCGAAAAGAACATCGACTATCTTAAGCGTCGCTTCGATGCGATGAAGACCCACCACGCGTTCGAGAACATGGTCTACACCCAAGACCGCGCCACAATGGAAGAGTGGATGCCGCTGATGATGCCGGGGCGTCCGGGCGACGAGCCGATCGCCGCCACCCGCGCGCTGAACGGTACCGATGTCAACTTCGGTGAGCTGACCCGGCAAATGCTGGTGTACCTCGAGAGCAGGCCCGGCGTGAAGATGTCCTATTTCCAGAAGGTCACCGGCCTGGAGCGCAACGGCAAGGGCTGGCGCGTGGAAATCAAGAACACCCGCGATGGCAGCAACCGCGAGATCGATGCGGGCTTCGTTTTCCTGGGCGCGGGTGGCGCGGCACTGCCGCTGTTGCAGTTGTCCGGTATCGAGGAAGGCAAGGGCTACGGTGGCTTCCCGGTCAGCGGCCAGTGGCTGCGTTGTGACAACCCCGAGATCGTCAAGCAGCATCAGGCCAAGGTCTACAGCCTGGCCGCCGTCGGTGCGCCGCCGATGTCTGTTCCGCACCTGGATACCCGCGTTGTGGACGGCAAGAAGTCGCTGTTGTTCGGGCCTTACGCGGGCTTCACCACTAAGTTCCTCAAGTATGGATCGCCGCTCGACCTGCCGATGTCGATCCGTCCGAGCAATCTCAAGCCGATGCTGGCCGTCGCGCGCGACAACATGGACCTGACCCGCTACCTGATCAAGGAGGTTCGCCAGTCCATGGCGGATCGGCTGGAAACCCTGCGAGGTTTCTACCCCGAAGCCAAGGCTGAGGACTGGCGCCTGGAAGTGGCCGGCCAGCGCGTGCAGATCATCAAGAAAGACCCGAAGAAGGGCGGCATCCTGCAGTTCGGCACCGAACTGGTCTCCGCCAAAGATGGTTCGATCGCCGCGCTGCTGGGCGCATCGCCTGGTGCGTCGGTCACGGTGTCGATCATGCTCGACCTGATCGAGCGTTGCTTCCCGGAGCAGGCGCAGAGCGAAGCCTGGAGCCGCAAGCTTGGCGAAATCTTCCCGGCCCGCGAGAAGGTGCTGCAAGCCGATGCTGCGGCGTATCGCGAAGTGAATGAGATGGTCGACAAGCGTCTCGGCCTGGTCATCTAGCTACAACGTTCGTGCTTCACTTGAAGCCGCGCCGCTTTGACGAGCTGCGCGGCTTTTTAATGCATGGCTCCCAGACGCGTGGTATTCGCCGGCTGATCCCCAGCAAGGCATCCGCTGTCAGGCCGTTGCACGGCTGGTTATACTGCGTGCCATTCATTCCTAACTTTGGAGAAAGACAGCATGCTGAAACGCCTGTTGTTCAGTCTTGCCGCCGCGTCGGCACTGGTGCTGACCGGTTGCGCGCATAGTCCGCAACAGCTCGATCCAACACCGAAGATCACTGGCACCATCAACCCTGTCGGTCAAGGGCAGCCGGTAACGGTACGCGTCGTGGATGGCCGGCCTTCGCCGACACTAGGTACGCGCGGCGGCCTGTATCCGGAAACCAGCGCCGTGATCGTGCCGAAGGAAAAAGTCGTACCCAAGCTTCAGGCTCAGGTCGAAGCGGCGGTACGTCTGCTGGGATTCACGCCATCAGCCAATGCCTATAACGCCCCGCAGCTGACCCTGACCCTAGCCGAGCTGAAATACCAGTCGCCGAAGGAAGGGCTCTACGTCACCGAGGCCACCATTGGCGCAACACTTCGTATCGAGGTGCAGAACGGCGGTCGTCGCTATACGGGTCGCTATGGCGCTTCGCTGAACCAGCGCTTCGGGATGGCGCCGAACGAGCAGACCAACACCAAACTGGTCAGTGAAGTATTGAGTGATGCGCTGAGCCGCGCATTCCGTGACCAGAGCATCGGTCAGGTGCTGGCTCAGTAACCTTCGGCGCTCAACCGGCCTGCCTGAGTCGCCGAAGCCCGCATCTCGATGCGGGCTTTTTGTTTCCATCCGAGCATTTGGTGAATTCCGATCTGTCGATCCGAGCGCAACCAGATGCTGCTGACGTCGCATTAGAAGCTGGCCGTCCGTTGTGCTCGTACGGCGGGCGGAAACCAAAAGGCCCGGGTCCGGTGCAATACCGAACCCAGGCCTTGAGCCCCTAACCGTAACTGTCCGACGCTTCTGGACAGTTCAGGGGCAGGATGTTCCTTGGTGGGCCATCAGCCCGCAGCGCTCGAATCAGCGCACGCCGGAGTTGCGCAGGGCAGCCGGGGTGTACTGGTTGGAGTTTGCTTTGTAATCGTAGGTGTAGGGATTCTTTTCCTCGTTCTTCATGCCCATCACCAGGTAACGGCCAGACACCAGGTCGTACAGGGTTTCCATCGCATACAGTGGAACCTGATAGTTGTAGACGTACTGGGCGTGGGCCTCAGCTACGCGCCACAGCGTGTCGCGACCGTCGTAGTGGTCGATCACAGCGGCTTGCCAGGTATCCTCGTCGATGAAGAAATGACGCTTGGCGTAGATGTGGCGTTCGCCAGTCTTCAGCGTCGCTTCGACTTCCCACACGCGATGCAGCTCGTAGCGCGTCAGGTCCTGGTTGATGTGCCCGGCCTTGATGATGTCGTCGTATTTCAGCGTCGGCGAGTCCAGGCGATAGGAGTTGTACGGGATGTACATCTCTTTCTTGCCGACCAGCTTCCAGTCGTAGCGGTCTGGCGCGCCGTTGAACATGTCCAGGTTGTCCGAGGTGCGCAGGCCATCGGCAGCGGTACCCGGACCATCGTAGGCGACCTGTGGCGCACGGCGTACGCGGCGCTGGCCGGCGTTGTAGATCCACGCCATGCGCGGCTCTTTCACCTGGTCCAGGGTTTCGTGTACCAGCAGAACGTTGCCGGCCAGCCGCGACGGCTCGGTCACCTGCTGCTTGAAATAGAACAGCACGTTGCCGTGCTTTTCAGGATTGAAATCGCTCAGGGTGTCGGTATACACCACTTCGTCGACGAACTTGACCAGGCTGTAACTGCCGTTGACCTGCGGTGTAGCCTGCGCTACGACCCGACGGGCAGAGCCGCCGCGGTAGCGCGTGATGTGGTTCCAGGCGACTTCAAGGCCATCCTGCGGAATCGGGAAGGCGACCGCTGTATCGAAGTTCGCCAGGCCATTGCCGCCGCGGACCAGTTCGGTCTGGGTTGCGTTCTTCTTCGCCGCGTCGTAGATCCGCTGCGGTACTGCGGCGCTGCGGCGGGTCTCGAAGACCGGCAGCCGGTAAGTGTCAGGATAACGCTTGAGCATGGCGATCTGGCCGGGGCTCAGGTTGTCCTTGTACTGTTCGTAGTTCTGCGCGGTGATAGTGAATTTGGGCTGATCGTTCGGGAATGGATCGCTGACGAAGCCATCGGCGGTAATCGCTGCGGCATCTTTCGGCAGGCCGCCCGTCCAGGCCGGAATGGTGCCGGCGGCGTTGCCGGCCTTCTCGGCTCCAATCGGGGTCAGGCTGTCGCCGAGCTTGGCTGCTTCCGATTCGGATACTGCCGCTATGGCTCCGTTTGCCAGCAGGGCACTTGCCAGCAAAGAGAGTGTGAGGGCCCCCGTCTTAAACTTGTTCTTATTCACTGTTCGGTCCTGTTGATCTTGATAACTGGTTCCCTGTGAGCCTACTGCCGTAAGCGCGGCGCTCTCAGGAGGCGACTTCCATGAAGTAGCGGGCCATTGGGCCCGGTAAATGACGCCACGGTCGTAGCGATTTACAAGTTGCCGTTTGCTCGATCCGCGGCAGTTTCGCCCAGTTGCTCAGGCCAGGCGCACGCTCTATTTCGGTTGCTCGAGACAAGATGAGGGTGAAGCCGGAAGGGACTATAAGTCAACAATCGAGACGGCGCCTACCTGCATAAATGGCACAAATACCCGGCAAATTGCCAGCTCAGGGGCGCGTTCCGTTTGGTCGGGAAGTGGCTGAAGCAGCGGGCGTGCTTAGGTAGACTCGCTGCCGCGTCACTGGTCGGTTCGAGCCAGTAGCTTTCGCGGTTCGTGGGGGTTGGATTGTTACTGAATATTGATATTTCGCAGCTGGCCGTTCTGGCCCCTCTGCTCAATTCGATGGCCTTACTGATTGCGATGTGCGGCGCCTGGTTGCTGCTGGCGACGCGCTGGCGTCAGCGGCTCGCGCTCGATGCGGCGCGGTTAACGGCAATTCAGTCGGCAGGGCGGCGGGCTGGAGTGGCGGCGACGCAGCGAATCGACCGGTTCTTCCATGGCTTCGGTCTTGGCAGCCTAGCGCTGGCCTGCTTGCTTTCCTGGTTTTCCCGGCTGATCTGATTGCCAGCCGGGTCTATTAAGCGTCAGAGGCTTAGACCCGCCTTGAGCTTGTGCTGATTGCGTACCGGAGTGGCGTACTGCTGGATCAGGTAAGGCTGCTGCACGCTCGGGCAGGCAGCCAATCGCTTGCTCCACTCGGCTTCGGCAGCGGCAATTTCCTCGCGGCTGAACAGTTCGGCGATCTCTGGTATCGGCAGCTGCGGATCGCGCCCATCCCATATCCGGTACGCCAGGTAATTCACCGGGAACAATCGGTAATCGCCAAGGATCTGCTGATCGATCGCGATGGCCAGTTGCTTGGGGTCGTCGGGAACATCGGTGATCGGCGTGCCGAAGCTGACGTGTACGCGCCCTTTATAGCCGGTGATGCCGAGTGCAATGCTGGTGTCATCTTCACCTGGCGCCTTGGTGTAGGTGCCGGTGGTGGCGCGGATATAGAGTTCGCGGGCCTTGGCCTGATCGCAGGGGTCGTACTCGTAGCTGATCGATACCGGTGTGGGTCGCAGCGCCGCCAGTGCCTCGGCGAAGGGCTCGTCCTTGCGGCTCATGTGCAGCATCTTCAGGATCGCCGAGTCGGTGCGGTCGTCGCCATCCTTGGCGCGCCCCTCGGCCTGAGCGATCCAGATCGACTCGCCGTCGTTGCGAATCGAGTGATTGATGTAGGCGGAGAGCACTTGATAGGCCGCGAGCTTCTCGCGCCGGCCGGTAACCGAACGGCGCACGATGAAGCTCTTGTTCAGTCGCATCAGATCGCTGACGAACGGGCGTTGCAGCAGGTTGTCGCCAATGGCGATACGTGGTGTACGCATTTTTGCGTGGAACACCGCGTAGTTGACGAAAGCCGGGTCCATCACGATGTCGCGATGGTTGGCCAGGAACAGATAAGCGCGGCCCGGCTGAAGGTCTTCCAGGCCGGAATAGGTGATGCCGTCCGTTGCACGTTCGATGGTGCGGTCCAGGTACAGCTCGATCCGCGACTGCAGCGTATCGACCGAATGAATGCCGGCGAACTCGCGCCGCAGGCGGTGCGCTATGAGTGGTTTCAGCATCCAGCCCATCGGGCTGGCCAAGCGCGGGAAGCGGAAATGCGCCAGGATGTCGAGGAACTCCCGGTCGGCGAACAGCCGCGCCATCACGGCAGGGACTTCAGCGTCGGCGTAGGGTCGGATGGCTTCGAATTCGTCCATCATGCTCTCTGTAAGAAACTGAATAACCCCAATCGTTTGGGGTCGGTATTAGGTGCTGGTGACACTGGACGGCGATTATAGCGGCAAGTCACGCGGGAGACGCTGATGCTCGAATCACAGGATTATCAATGCCCCTATTGCGGCGAAACGGTGGAGGCGCTGCTTGATCTGAGCGGCGGCGATCAGCGCTATATCGAAGATTGCTCGGTCTGCTGTCGACCAATCGTCTTCGATCTGCGAACCGATGGTGCGGACTGGCAGCTCGATGTACTGCGGGAGGATGAATAAATGCAGCGTATTTACGAGCCCCGCGATCTGCTGGAAGCCGAAATGTTGTGCGGCATGCTGAACGCCGAAGGGATCGAGGTGTTTCTGACCGGACGGCATCTGGTCGGTGCGGTCGGCGAGCTTCCGGCGGCTGGTCTGCTTGGGCTGATGGTGAATGGCGAACAGGCCGAGCGCGCGCGGCAGTTGATCGCTGAGTACAATGGCGCCGAGCCGCTGCCCGGTGACGAGCCGGAAAGCTATCCGGGCGAGCTCATCTGTTGAGGTAGGCCGAATGACCGTCCCACTGTCGTGCCGGTCGTCCGGTACGCTCGGCCCCTTTTTGCTACGAGTCTATTTTCATGTGTGGCCGCTATGCCCTGTTTCGCTGGAGTCCGGCCTTCGCCGCGCTGCCCGGTTTTCCCGCTGATCAGCAGCCGCATTGGAGCCTGGCGCCTGGCGCGTCGGTTCTGTTGCTGCGGCAGCTGAACCACGAGCTTCAGCTCGACAGTGTGCGCTGGGGGCTGACCCCGGCCTGGCTCACTGACTTCACACGGACACCGGCCCAGGCGCGGGCGGAAACACTGGCCGAGCAGCCGATGTTTCGTGACGCCTTTCGCCTTCGTCGCGGCGTGCTGCCGGCCAATGGCTTCTACGAATGGCGCGGCACGGCACGCAAGCGGCCGTTCTGGATGACCGCCGAAGATTCCCTGATGTATTTCGCCGCGATCTGGGAGGCCTATCCGGTGCAGGGTCACACTTATTTGAGCGCTGCGGTGGTGACGCTGCCGGCGGCCAATCAACGGCGGCCGCTGATGCTGGATCAGGCAGGGATGACTGTCTGGCTCGATCCCGAAACCCCCATGGAGACGCTTCAGGCGCTATTGGCGACGCCCCAGCCGCCACTGCGAGAGCGCCCCTTGGCGACATTTATCAACGACCCCAAACTGGACGCTCCAGAGTGCCTGACGCCAGTGAACTAGGCGTCCACTGTGACCATTGAGCGCGCTGCGCCAGTGATGCCGGCCATGTTGGCCAAGACGGTAATGCGGGACGGTGAGCGTTATGCCGATGGCTCGGTTGCCCGGCAGGCGGGCTCGCTCTAGCATACGGCGCAGAAATCACCGGAGACGCGACATGCCCAAACCGCATTCATTAACACTTTTTCTTGCAGCCTCCGCGCTTGCGGGTTGCCAGGCGGTCAATACCACCAGCGGTGGTGCAGTCGGAGTCGAACGCAAGCAATACATGTTCAGCATGTTGTCGACCGATCAGGTCAATCAGATGTATGCCCAGTCCTACCAGGAGACCCTGAGCGAGGCGTCCCAGAAGGGCGTGCTCGAGAAAAACAGCGCGATCAATAAGCGCGTGAATACCATTGCCCAGCGGTTGATTGCCGAAGTTCCGGCGTTCCGCCCGGATGCGGCGCAGTGGAACTGGGAGGTCAACGTCATCGACAGCCCGGAGCTGAACGCTAATTGCGGACCGGGCGGCAAGATCATCTTCTATACCGGGCTCATCGAGAAGTTGAAACTGACAGACGACGAAATCGCTGCCGTGATGGGCCATGAGATCGCCCACGCGCTACGTGAGCACGGTCGCGAGGCGATGTCCAAGGCTTACGGTGTGCAAATGGCGACGCAAATTGGGTCGGCCTTTGGCGTCGGTGACGGCAGCTTGCAGCTGGCCAACATGGGCGTCGAGTATCTGATGACGCTGCCCAACAGCCGCAACAACGAAAACGAGGCTGATCTGATCGGCTTGGAATTGGCGGCGCGCGCCGGTTACAACCCGAACGCGGCGGTCAGCTTGTGGCAGAAAATGGGCGCCGCCGGCGGCTCGGCACCGCCAGAATTCCTCAGCACGCACCCGTCCTCGAGCAGCCGCACGCAGGCGCTGCAGCAAACCATTCCGAAGGTGATGCCGCTGTACGAGCAAAACCGCTGAGTTCGTCGTGCCGCTGACCGATCAGGTCAGCGGCAACGTAACCGGAATCGGACTTTCCATGCCCAGCTGCTTACGGGCGCTTTCCAGATCGAACAGCGTGTTGATTTCTTCGATGTCGCCAGCCGGATTGAGCGTCCAGATCGACATGGCGGCGATGGTCAGGATCTTGTTGCTTGGTGCCAGTCCGAACACCGCTTTCTCCAGGGTGCCGAACAGCGTACTGGAGGTAACCACGCGGTTGCCTTCGCTGAGGCATTCGTCCACTACGACTTCCAGATCGGGTATTGCCTGGCGAATTTCGCGCACGATCAAACCGAAGCCGGCGTTGTTGACCGGCTGTGCAATGAACGAACTCTTATAGGTGAAATAACGGCTTTGTAGCTGTTCGGCCAACGCCAGTCGGCCTTTGCTCCAGCTCAGGTCGATGTGCTGCCGAACCCGCCGTTTTCGTTCCTCCGGTGACATGCCGCCTGCTCCCGTCAATGCCGCTAGAACGCGGTGAGGTCGCACTCTAGCAGCACCAGCGATGCGGCAATTTGCGCTGCGTATCAGACTGGAAGCATGCCGCTCAAGCTCAAGGCCTGGTAAACGGCATACAACGCCAGGGCTGCGAAGCCGATGGCGGCGATGCGGCGGATCAGCGTGAGCGGCATGCGGTCGGCGGCGAAGTTACCGGCCAGTACCACCGGTACGTTGGCGATCAGCATGCCCAGCGTCGTGCCGATGATCACCAAAATGAAATCGGGATACTGCGCGGCGAGCATGACGGTCGCCACCTGGGTCTTGTCACCCATCTCCGCTAGGAAGAAGGCGATCAGGGTGGCGACGAAAGGACCGAAGCGGCGTCCGCGCGAGGCTTCGTCTTCTTCGAGTTTGTCCGGTACCAGCGTCCACAGCGCCACGGCGGCAAAGGATGCGGCGAGAATCCAGCTCAGGATCGAGGGGGAGACCAGCGAGGATACCCAGTTGCCCACAGCTCCGGCGACGGCATGGTTGGCCAGAGTGGCGACGACGATGCCCCAGATGATTGGCATCGGGCGCCGATAACGAGCGGCCAGCAGCAGGGCGAGCAGCTGAGTCTTGTCGCCAATCTCGGCGAGCGCAACGATCAGGGTGGGGATGTAGAACGATTCCAAGCGGACTTCCTTGCAGGGGCGGGTCGACGAAATCACCATGACACGCAACGCCTGCCCGCCCCGGGTCAGGTGTACGTGTCATGGGTCTTGTCAAACCGGGCACGACTGCTGAAGCAGCCCGTGCGGGTCGCATGCGCCATGGTCTGTGGACCAAGTATGTTGACGCATGCCAGGCGAGCAGGACGCTCGCCGGAGACTACTCCCCCAGGACGGGCCGGAGTTTGCCCAAGCATGCCGCGTTGTGCAAGTCAGAGCTGGCAATCAGCCGCGTTTGGCGCGGTAGATGCGAAAGCCGTCCGCGTTGATGAGGGTTTCGCAGGGCCCTAGATGGGTCTCGATCAAGGGTGGATATTTGAGGAAGGCGTTAGCCACCAGGCGTAGCTCACCGCCGGGCCGAATATGACTGGCGGCGCGCTGCAGCAGGGTTTCGCTGGCCTCGTAGTGGGTATGCACGCCCTGATGGAATGGCGGATTGCTGATGATGGCGCTGCAGCCGTCCGGCGCGGCGTCGATGCCATCGCCGGCGATAACCTCGGCTTCCAGGTCGTTGGCTGCCAACGTCATGCGGCTGCTTTCGACAGCGAATGCATCGACGTCCAGCAGCACGACTTCGCTATCCGGATAGCGCTTTTTCAGCGACGCGCCGATGATGCCGGCGCCACAACCGAAATCCAGTAGTCGGCCGGTCGGCAAGCCGCCGAGTTGGTCCAGCAGCAATTCGGTGCCGCGATCGAGCCGGCCATGGCTGAATACGCCAGGCAGGCTGACGATCTGCAATGAGCCATCCGGCCGTTCCAGCTGAAAGTGTTGCGCCAGAGCCTGCAAGTCAGGCACCGGCGGGCTGTTTTCCACCCGGACCTGCCAAAGCTGGCAATGGCGGGCGCTGTCGAGCTTGCGCGCCTCGCCGAACGGTGCCAGCTGTCGGGCGGCCCGTTCGACACCGGCGCGCTTTTCGCCGACCAGATAGAGCAGGCCGCCCGGCAGTCTGGCTGCCAGTGCGTTCAGCAGGTAATCGGTCAGCTCTCGGGACTTGGGCAAAAACAGTACCGCTGCCTCGAAAGCAGTCGTGGGGGGCTCAACACCGAAGGTACAACGCCCGGCGAAACGAGCCTGCAGCCGCTGGTGATCCCCGGCGTGCCAGCTCCAGCCAGTGGCTTCGGGCAGTTGGCCGAGCAGATCATCGGGCTGCAAGCCGGCGAGCAGCAGGTTTCCGCTGAACAGGTCGGCCTGGCGCAGCAGCACTTCGCTTCGGGGATCCATGTTGCCTCCGGGCAAAAGCGGGCGAGCTTAGCAGCCTTGTCGCCGGCTGCATAAGCGGTGCGTCAGCCGACCTGGCGCTTCGGTGTGCCGGCGAAAAACGCCTCGGCGTTTTCGACCATCTGCCCAACGATGCGCTGCCGCGCTTCGCGGCTGCCCCAGGCGCTGTGCGGCGTCACGATCAAACGCGGCACGTCCGCCGCCAGCAGCGGGTTGTCATTGCTCGGTGGCTCGCTGATGAGTACATCGGTGGCGGCGCCGCCCAGATGCCCACTGCGCAGCGTGTCCGCCAACGCCTGCTCGTCGATCAGGCCGCCGCGGGCGGTATTGATGACGAATGCCGATGGCTTCATCAGCTGCAGTTCGCGGGTGCCGATCAGGTTGCGGGTCTGTTCGGTGAGCGGGCAATGCAGCGTCAAGGCGTCTACCTGAGGCAGCAGTGCGTCGAGCTCCAGGCGATCCGCACGCGGCGGGCGCCCCGGCAAATTGCCGGTCAGCACCTGCATGCCTAACGCTTCGGCCAGTCTGGCCACGGCGCTGCCCAGCTCACCATGACCGAGCACGCCGAGGGTCTTGCCCGCCAGCTCGACGATGGGGAAATCAAGCAGGCAGAATTGCCCGCTCTCCTGCCAGCGACCGCGGGCCACGGCCGCCTGGTAGTCGGGCAGTCGCGTAGCCAGCGCGAGTAACAACATCAGGGTGTGCTGAGCCACGGTGGCCGTACCATAGGCCTGACAGTTGCTGACTACGATGCCGCGCTGCCTGGCAGCCGGCAGATCGATGTTGTTGACACCGGTCGCGGCGACCAGAATCAGCTTCAGGTCGGGGCAGGCGGCGAACACCCTGTCGTCCAGCGCAATCTTGTTGACGATGGCGACTTCGGCGCCCTGCAGCCGTTCGATGAGCTGCGTTTCGCTGGTCTGTGCATGGCAGATCAGCTCATCGAAGGCTGACTGCAATGGCGTCAGGTCCAGGTCACCCTGGTCGAGCGGGGAAAAGTCGAGGAATACGGCGCGGCGATTGGTCATGGACTTTACTCGTATGAATCAGCAGGCAGATGCCCGGAAATAGCGGAGTCGATAGATGTACTGGATGGAATTTCTCACCGTGGCGCTGGTGCACCTGCTCGCTGTGGCCAGCCCCGGACCGGACTTTGCGGTGGTCGTGCGTGAAAGCGTGACCCGCGGTCAGCGGAGCGGCAGTTGGACGGCCATCGGTGTCGGCAGCGGAATTTTGCTGCATGTTGGTTATTCGCTGCTCGGGATTGGCCTGATCGTCTCGCAGTCGATCGTGCTGTTCAACCTGTTCAAGTGGCTGGCGGCCGGTTATTTGTTCTATCTCGGCTTCCAGGCGCTGCGCGCAAAGCCGATGGGTGTCGACGAGCTGGCGCCTTCCGGCGCCGGTGGCGTGCACTCGAGCCGACGCGCTTTCATGGTGGGATTCGTCACCAACGGCCTGAATCCCAAGGCAACGCTATTCTTTCTGTCGCTATTCACGGTGGTTATCGACCCTCATACCCCGCTCGCCGTTCAGGCTGGCTATGGGGTATATCTGGCGTTCGCGACCGGCCTGTGGTTCTGCCTGGTGGCCTGGCTGTTCAGCCGTGAGCGCGTCCGCGCCGGTTTTTCCCGTATGGGGCACTGGTTCGACCGGGTAACTGGCGCCGTGCTGATCGGCCTCGGCGTGCGTCTGGCGGCAAGCGAGATCGCTTGATCGGCACCTGTGCAATCTGCTGTTGCACAGTGGCGGCTCGGAGGGTGAACGGCTGCGATGCCGATGGTCGGAGTGGAGAGGTGCAGCGCAGTCCGGCGGCAAAGGCGCCGGCAGAATCGATAGCCGGATTCAGACCCTAGCGTGCCTCGCATAACATCAATAAAAAGGAAGCCCCTATGTTGCAGACCCGAGTGATCAAACCCGCCGCCAATGCCTACCAATATCCGCTATTGATCAAGAGCCTGCTGCTGTCGGGGCAGCGCTACGAGCGCACCCGCGAGATCGTCTATCGCGACCAACTGCGGTTCGACTATCGCACCCTCAATCAGCGCATCGCCCGGCTCGCCAACGTGTTGACCGCCGCCGGAGTCAAGGCGGGGGACACCGTGGCGGTCATGGACTGGGACAGCCATCGTTACCTCGAATGCATGTTCGCGATCCCGATGATCGGTGCGGTGGTTCATACCATCAACGTACGGCTATCACCCGAGCAGATCCTCTACACCATGAATCACGCCGAGGATCACTTCGTTTTGGTCAACAGCGAGTTTGCGCCGCTGTATCAGGCGATCGCCGGACAGCTCACTACGGTCAATAAGACCTTGCTGATCACCGATGCCGACGAAAAGACCTGCGACCTGCCCAACTGCATCGGTGAATACGAAAGCCTGCTGGAGAAGGCGGAGCCGCATTACGACTTCCCGGACTTCGATGAAGATTCGGTGGCGACCACCTTCTACACCACCGGCACGACCGGTGACCCCAAGGGCGTCTATTTCACCCACCGTCAGCTGGTGCTGCATACCCTGGCCGGGGCCGTGACGGTCGGTTGTCGCGAGAACCCGCAGTTGTTAGCGGCCGGCGACGTCTACATGCCGATCACGCCAATGTTCCACGTCCATGCATGGGGGCTGCCGTACATTGCGACCATGTTGGGGCTCAAACAGGTCTATCCAGGGCGTTACGATCCGGAGTTGCTGATCGAGCTGTGGCGCCGGGAAAAGGTGACCTTCTCCCACTGCGTACCGACCATCGTGCAGATGCTGCTCAACGCCAAGGCAGCCCAGGGCGTGGATTTCAGCGGTTGGAAGCTCACCATCGGCGGCAGCGCGCTGACTCGCGGTCTCTACGAATCGGCGCGTGCCTGCGGCATGCAGCTGGTGGCCGCCTATGGCATGTCGGAGACCTGTCCGTTGATCTCGGGTGCGCATATCAACGATGAGTTGCGTCAGGCCAGCGAAGACGAGCAAATCGGCTATCGACTCAAGGCGGGAATACCAGTGGTGCTAGTCGATGCCGCGATTCAGGGACCCGACGGCGGCTTCCTGCCGGCCGATGGCGCGTCCCAAGGCGAACTGGTGTTGCGCGCGCCATGGCTGACTCAGGGGTATGCCGGAAATCCGGAAAAGAGCGAAGAGTTGTGGGCGGGCGGATGGCTGCATACCGGCGACGTCGCGACCATCGACGAAATGGGTAACATCGATATTCGCGATCGCATCAAGGATGTCATCAAGACCGGCGGCGAGTGGCTTTCTTCCCTGGCGCTGGAAGGCTTGATCAGCCGCCACGATGCCGTGCGTGACGTGGCAGTGGTAGGCGTGCCGGATGAGCGCTGGGGCGAGCGACCTTTCGCCTTGCTGGTGCTGGGCGAGGGCAAGCAGCTCGATGCGCGGACGCTGCAGGGCTTTCTGGAGCCTGCGGTGGAGCAGGGGCATATCAACAAGTGGGCGATCCCGCAGCAGATCGCGGTCGTCAACGAAATTCCCAAGACTAGCGTCGGCAAGCTGGACAAGAAGCGTATACGGGTAGACATCGCACGTTGGCTGGAAGAGGGCAACAGCGCGATTTCGTCGGTTTAGACCTAGCCCGTATCCTGGCCAGGCTCCAACATGCTGCGAACCTTTTCTTCGAGGTCGGTGATGGTGAAGGGTTTAGTCAGGACTTCGTAATCCGACATGGTGTTGCTACGGTCCAGTACCGAGCTCTCGGCGTATCCGGTGATGAACAGTACGCGCAAGGACGGCCGTTTTTCCCTTGCCGCATCGGCAAGCTGGCGCCCGTTCATGCCGCCGGGAAGGCCGATATCGGAAATCAGCAGGTCCAGGTGTGCATCACTATCGAGGATACGCAAGCCGCTTGGGCCTTCGGCAGCCTCCAGGGTGTTCAGCCCCATTTCCTGCAAGACCTCCGTTACCAGGGTGCGAACGTTGGGCTCGTCATCCACCACCAGAACGGTTCGGCCCTCGACCGATGTGGAGGCCGGCTCAGGCGTCGCCGGCGCGTGCAGGCTGGCCGACTGGCCGTGATAGCGGGGCAGGTAAATCCAGACGCTGGTTCCTTCGCCCACGGTGCTTTCGATACGCACGGCACCGCCCGATTGCTTGGCGAAACCGTAGACCATCGACAAGCCAAGCCCGGTGCCTTCACCCAGCGGTTTGGTGGTGTAGAACGGATCGAAGACATAGCCGAGTCTCTCCGGCGGGATGCCGACACCGGTGTCGCGTACGCCGAGCGCAACATATTCACCTGGCGGCAGAGCGAGTTCTTCGGTGAGCGGCTCGCCCAGCACTAGGTTTTCGCTGGTCAATGTCAGCTGACCGCCATCGGGCATTGCGTCGCGGGCGTTGATGGTCAGGTTCAGCAGCGCGTTTTCCAGCTGATTGGTGTCGCAGAGTGTCAACCAAAGATCATCGGACAGCTGCGTCGAATAACTTACCAACGGGCCTATGGTGCGCTGCAGCAGCTCCATCATCCCTTCTATCAGGGCGTTCAGATCGGTAGGGCTGGGGTCGAGCGTCTGTCGACGGGAGAAGGCCAACAGGCGATGGGTTAGCGCCGTTGCCCGATTGGCTGAGGTCAGCGCACTGTGAATGTAGCGCTCCAAGTCCCCCGTGCGGCCTTGCTGCAGGCGTACGGACAGCAGCTCCAGCGAGCCGATTACACCCGCAAGCAGGTTGTTGAAATCGTGGGCGAGGCCGCCGGTCAGTTGGCCTACCGCTTCCATTTTCTGCGACTGGCGCAGCGCCGCCTCGGTTTTCGCCCGCGCGGCTACTTCGGCGTTGACCCGTTGTTCGAGGGTTTCGTTGAGGCGCTGCAGCGCCCGCTCGGTGCGTTTGTGCTGGGTGATGTCGAGACAGGCACCAACCATGTACGTGGGTCTATCGTTGCTATCGGTGAAAGTTTGCCCCTTATCGAATATCCAGCGCTCGGTGCCCTCCGGCAGGAGGACTCTGAATTGCATTTCCAGATCGTCACCGTAGCGCGCGCAGCGTTCGCACTGCTGGGCAATGGCAGCCCGATCGTCTGGATGAACCCTGTCGAGGAGATCGTCGAGCCAACCCGAAGTCAGCCCCTCCAGGCCGAATAGCCGCTGCATGGGCAGGTCCATGTCCAGGCGGTTATTACGTAAATCCCAATAGAAGGTGCCGGTGCCGGACGCCAACAATGCCGCATTCAGACGCTCGTCGCTCTCGCGCAGACGCAGCGCCGCCGATTCCTGCTCGAGCAGACTTTCGGTGACATCCTCGGCCTGGTGAATGATGTAGGCGACCTGGCCCTGTTCATCGAGCACCGGAACGTTGACGACGTCCCAGTAACGATTCTCGTAATGGTCGCGTTCGTCATGCGGGACGCGCAGCGGATAGCCGACCGTTTTCAGCTGTTGCGCGAGCCCGGTGCGTGTCACTTCAGCCAGTGATGCACGCAGCTGGTTGACGCCGGACGAGCTCGATACCGAAGTCGTTCCGCCGTCGTAGATATGGAACAGAGGATGACCAATGACGTCTTCACGACGCGTCATGGTCGCCCGCAGGCGCTCTTCGCTGGCGGCCACCATCGTGTAGTCGGCATCATTGGCGACCACGAGAAAGTTTCCAGGCAAGGCATCGAAGACGCGCTGCAAATCCGCAATGTCGATGGTTCGGCTCTCCGGCTGAGCGGCACGCCGTACGTGCCGCACAAAACAACTATTGGCTGTTTACGAAAAAATTCGGTTTCTGAGACTGTCAGAACTGCAATGCCGCATGTTGGTTCGCCCGACAGGCCTTGCAGCTCTGAATTCATAGCCGATCGGCCATGAAGCGTTGCGGCATCGCACAGTCTACGCCGGGCATTGATTACGCAAGACGAAGCCAGTGAGAGGCGATGTCCAGTTTCGCTGAGTTGGCCGCGCGATCTGCGGGGCGGCGATTATGCCACCATCGAGGGATGGAACAGTTAGATGGCTGTAGCGTCTCGACGAATGCAATTGAACGCCACCGCCTTCGATGTTGAGGACGATGCGCAAAAATCTTTTTGCCAGGTATTGATCCGGTGCGGGTTCGTCGGTCCGTTCCGGTTCTGCGCTCAGTCGGGTGTTAACCTAGCGCCGCATTTTCAGCCTGTGACGGATTCACTGCCGGCAGGCTGACGTCCCGGAGATGAAGGAAGTAATCATGAAAAAGCTCAGCAACCTGACCGTAGCCGCCGCCACCATCGCCCTGCTGGCGGGCTGTACCACTAATCCCTATACCGGCGAGCGCGAGGCCGGCAAAGCAGGCATCTATGGCGGTATCGGCGCGGTCAGCGGCGCGGTAATCGGTGCCGCCACGTCCAGCAAGAAGGACCGTGCCAAGGGCGCTCTGATCGGCGCGACGGTCGGCGGTGCTGCTGGCGGTGGCTATGGTTATTACGTCGATACCCAGGAAGCCAAGTTGCGTCAGACGCTGCAAGGCACTGGCGTTCAGGTTCAGCGCGAAGGCGATAACCTGACGTTGATCATGCCAGGCAACATCACCTTCCCCAGCAGCTCGGCTGATATCTCCAGTAGCTTCTATCCAACCCTGAACTCTCTCGTCCAGGTGTTCAAAGAGTTCAACAAGAACGGCATCGATATCGTCGGACACACCGACAGCACCGGTTCGCAACAGCTCAATCAGGACCTGTCCAACCGTCGTGCCCGTAGCGTGGCCGCCTACCTCGAAGGCAATGGTGTCGCCGCGTCACGAATTTCCTCTTATGGCGCGGGCCCGAGCCAGCCGATCGCCAGTAACGATACGGCGTCCGGTCGCGCCCAGAATCGTCGTGTAGAGATCAACTTGCGGCCGCTGTAAGTCGCTTCGAACAGGCGGGACTGCAACGGTCTCGCCTGTGGCATTTAAGTGACGCCATTTTTATATCTTTTCTCTATCCGCCATTGAACCTCTGGACGATACGCGACTCTGAAGCTCGTGACAGCGAGCCATAGTAGTGGCACTGAGGAGGTCGAATGGATGATCGTTCCGCTCTCCATTCCCGTAAGCCTTGGCTGCCATTGGTAGTAACGCTGGTTCTGATGGCGGGGCTCGGGGGATGGGTCGGCTGGCAATGGCATGTTCAGGAAGCGCGTATCCACGCAGAGCAAGCGCAGCGATTCAATCTGGTGGTCAACGACCTCGAGACTAGTCTGCGTGAGCGCATGCGTGCCTACGAGATGGTCATGCGCGGTCTGGCCGGCTTGTTCGTTGGGAGCGATACCGTCAGTCTGGAAGACTGGACTCGCGCTTCCGATCAGCTTCAGCTACAGGACTTCTATCCCGGCATCCAGGCGATCGCTTTATCGCGTCATGCGCGTGCGGATAACCTGGCTTCGGTGCTGGAGAAGATGCGCGACGGTGGCCGAAACGTCCGCATGTATCCGGCCGGTGAGCGCGCTGAATATCTGATCACAGACTACATACACCCCCTCGACTGGCGTAATCGCCGGGTGCTGGGCTTCGACCTGATGAGCGAGGGAACCCGCAGGGAAGCCGTCGTTGCCGCGCGTAATATTGGCACGCCAATGCTGACGGGGCCTTTGCGTCTCAAGCAGGAGACCGGGCAGAACGTTCAGGTGGGTATTTTGTTGTTTCTTCCCCTGTACCGGGTCGGTGAGCCCATCACCACCCTGGAGGAGCGCCAGAACGCCTTCGCCGGCACGCTACACGGTGCCTTTCGGCTGACCGACCTGTTGGAAGGCGTGCTGGGCTCGCGGAGCAAACTGTTTCAGATACAGCTGTTCGACGCCGGGGCCCCGGAGGAGCCGCTGCTGATGGGCCGTGCACCGGTCAGCGCCGATGCGAGTTTCCGCCGCACCCGAAATATCTATATGTACGGCCGTAGCTGGCAACTGGATGTGGCCAGTACGCCGGAGTACGAAGCCATCCTGACCCGAGCCAGCGGGGCCTTCAACCTGGCGGCTGGACTGTCCGCGGCGGTGCTGTTTGCGCTGTTGATAGGCGGCTACCTTTACCTGCGTGAACGGGCGCTGCGCAACAGCCAGGCGCTCGGTGCGCAACTTCAGGAGCGTGAGGCACGCTTCCGTCAGCTGATCGAGCAACTGCCCGTGGCGACCCTGATGTGCGATGGTCAGGGGCGAATCGAACTGGCCAACCAGAGCGCCGCTGCGCTGCTCGGAAGCAGTGCTGGTCTGCTCGCTGGCGAGCGTCTTGGCCGTTATGTACCCGGCGTGCTAAGCGAGGCTGCAGGTGGGCAGCGGCTGGAAACCAGCAATCAGGAAAGCCACGCGTTACGGGAAGATGGCACGCCGATACCGGTTTCACTGAGCCTGACCAGCTTCAATCGCGATGACGGTATCCACCACCTGCTCAATCTGGTCGATCTGCAACAGCGCAAACGGGACGAAGAGCGCTTCCGCAATGTCGTCGAGGCGTCGCCGAATGCCTTCATTCTGTTCGACCAGGAAGGGCGAATCGTCATGGTCAATCGACAGACCGAGCTGCTGTTCGGCTATAGCCGGCAAGAGCTGGTGGGCGAGCCGGTCGAGCTGCTGATCCCCGAGTCGATGCGCAAGATATATCTCGAGATACGCCATCGTTTCGCCCAGGAACCCGAGTCGCGCCGCCTGGGTGAAAACCGCGAGCTGTTCGGTCGTCACAGCGATGGTCGTCTGTTGCCCGTCGAGGTAGGTCTGTCGCCGCTGCGCAGCGGTGAGGAGCAGCTGGTGCAGGCCGTGGTGATCGATATCGGTCACCGCAAGGCGGCGGAGCGGCGTCTGCGCGATCAGGCCAACGAGCTGGTCGTTGCCAATCGCTACAAGTCCGAGTTCCTTGCAAACATGTCTCACGAGCTGCGTACGCCGCTCAACAGCATCCTGATCCTCAGCGATCAGTTGAGGCAGAATGCGGCGGCCAATCTGACCGAGAAGCAGGTTCGGCACGCCGATATCATTCATCGGGCCGGGCATGACCTGCTGCAGCTGATCAATGATGTGCTCGACCTGGCCAAGATCGAAGCGGGCCATATGCAGATCAAGCCGGAACCGCTCAATCTGGCTGAGCTACTGGCGGAACTGACCAATGGGCTCCAGCCGATGGCCGAGCAGAACGGGCTGGCGCTCGGTACCCGAATCGCGCCGGATGTGCCGGTGACGATCGTTACTGACCGCGCACGCCTGCAGCAGATTCTGCGCAATCTCGTCACCAACGCATTGAAGTTCACCGAGCAGGGCTTCGTGGATATCCATGTCACCTGCAAGCCGGCCGAGCAGCCTGCTGATGAAGACATGCTGCAGATCTGTGTGACCGATACCGGTGTTGGCATCGCTGAAGACCAGCACGAACGGATCTTCCAGGCCTTCCAGCAAATCGACGGCTCGATCAGCCGGCAATACGGCGGCGCCGGGCTGGGATTGGCCATCGCACGGCAGCTGGCCGAAGTGCTGGGCGGCGGTATTCATCTGCGAAGCGCGCCGGGTCAGGGTTCGAGTTTCACTATCGAGTTGCCGCTGAGACTGGCCGCAACCACGGAGATCCGGACGCTGCGGCCGTTTCAGCTCCGAGGCCAGGGCGGCGGCGTATTGATCGTCGAGGATGATGCCGATTTCGCTTCTGTGGTAGCTGAGGTCGGGCAATCTCATGGTTTTCCCAGCACCGTCTGCGGCACCGGACAAGAAGGTTTGGAGGCGTTGGAGCGCGACCGTTTCGCGGCCGTCATCCTCGATATCCTGTTGCCCGATATCAGTGGCTGGCAGGTCCATCGGGTCCTGCGAGAGGATGCCCGGCACCAGGGCACGCCGGTGTACATCATTTCGTGCGTGCCGCAGCCGCATGGCTGGTCCGATGACAATTCGCGCTATTTGCTCAAACCTGTGACGCACTCGGAGCTCGAACGCCTGTTCGTCGACCTGGCTCGGCAGGAAGCCAGTCCAACGCGATTGCTGCTCGTGGAAACCGAACCGGAGCGGCGACGTCAATTGCATGAGCATTTCGAGCGTCTCGGATACCGTGTCACCGACTGCCAGAGCAGCGAAGATGCGCGGCTGGCCTATGCGGAGCATGCCTTCACGGTACTGGTCATCGATTTCGATCTGCCTAACGAAGACGGCCTGGAGCTGCTCGAGGCGCTCGACAGGCTACGTTCGCTCAAAGATGCACGAGTCATACTGAACAGCCGGGCACCGCTTTCAGAAAAGAATCTGGAGCGGCTACGGCGTTACTCATCGGTTGCGTTGTCAAAAACAGAGGGACTGGAGCATATGGAAGATGCATTGAAGCCCGCTGTGGCTGAGGCTGAAGCTGTGGCGCTGAACATGGACGAGGTGGAGCATCCCTTGCTGGGGCGACGGGTGCTGTTGGTGGATTCCGACGTGCGGTCGATATACGCCATCAGCGCCCTGCTCGACGAGCAGGGGCTGCAAGTGGTGCCGGCTACGACAAGCACCGAAGCGCTTGAACGATTCGATGAGGATGCCTTCGATCTGGCGTTGGTGGACATGGCATTGCCCAATAATGACGGCCCTGCACTGATACGCCAGCTCAGAAACGACTATGGTTGTCAGGTGCCGATCGTGGCGCTGGCGGCCGGAGCCGATCCGGCCGTCCGCGATCAGAGCATTACTGCAGGTGCCGACGATTTTCTGTTCAAACCGGTCGAACGCGCCAAGCTGGTCGAGTTGCTGCGACGCTGCCTGGGGCGCGTCGATGGCCCTCACGAGAGTCCATGAGGAGAAGTACGTGACGCATCGTTCGTCCAGAGTCGGCCGCCGTGCCGCCGCCATTGAAATCGGAAGTAACTGCGCAGCGGGCAGGAGAGTCAGGTAATGGCGCGGGCACAAGCCAAATCACAACCTCGTACCCGCACGCTGCTGGTGGTGGACGATCGCGAAGCGAATCTGGTGGCTATGGAGGCCCTGCTCGGTGATGGCGACTGGCAGGTGCATACGGTCAATTCCGGCGAGGCTGCGTTGCAGGCGCTGCTCGATCTGGACGTGGAATTGGTCTTGCTGGACGTGCAAATGCCAGGCATGGATGGCTTCGAAGTGGCGCGCCTGATGCGTGGCAGCCCGCATACACGTTACACACCGATCATCTTCGTCTCGGCCATTGCGCATACCCGCGAGTCGGTGCTGCGCGGTTACGCAACGGGTGCGGTTGATTTCATCCTCAAGCCTTTCGATCCACAGGTGCTCAAGCACAAGATCAACACCCTGCTCAGCCATGAACACAACCGGCGCGATCTGCAGCTGCTGACCCAGCAGCTCGACAGCGCGCGCGCCTTCAACGCCTCGGTGCTGAACAACGCCGCCGAAGGCATCCTGGTCGTGGGTGAGGATGGCTACATCAGTTTCGCCAATCCGGCGATCGCGCAGATGCTGCACACCAGTGTCGATGATCTGCAGGGCACTGCGCTGGTCGATCATCTGGCCTCCCCGCAAATGCCCGAAGTCTGGCGCGATACCGACTTCTACAAGCAGTGGCGTAGCGGCAACACCTACCGCCTGCACGAGGCGCAGCTCTACACCGCCAATGGCGGTACCTTGCCGGTTGCCTTGTCCTCCTCGCCACTGCCTCGCCAACAGCGCTCGATGGTGGTGATCGCGCTCGACATGTCGGTGGTGCGTAACCTCCACGTCCAGCTGGAAACCCAGGCGGTAACCGATTCGCTGACCGGGCTGCTGAATCGGCGTGGGTTTCATCAGGCGCTGGAGTCGGCATTGGCGCGGATCGATCGGAACGGCAAGCGCATGGCCATCCTTTATATCGACCTCGACGGCTTCAAGCGCATCAACGACTCGCTAGGCCACGATGCCGGCGACGAGATTCTTTGCCGCGTCGCGCGGGTGCTGGAAGCCTGCATGCGTCCCTACGACATCATCGCGCGGATGGGCGGGGACGAATTCACCGCCTTGCTGGATTCCCTCGATCATCCCGAAGACGCGGCGAAAGTTGCAGAGAAGCTCATCGAACTGATTTCGGTCCGGCACACCATCAACGGCACCGACGTCACCTTGGGCGCGAGCATCGGCATCGCACATTTCCCCGATTGCGGGCAGAGCGTTGAAGAGCTGCTCCGCTCGGCGGACATGGCCATGTATGAGGCCAAGCGCGCCGGACGCCAGCAATACCGCTTCTTCTCCAGCGAAATGAATGGCCGCGCCCATGCGCGTCTGATGATGGAGGAAAACCTACGCAGCACCATCGAGCGCAATGGTTTCGCGCTGGCCTATCAGCCGCAGATAGAACTCGAGACCGGCGAACTGCGCGGATTCGAGGCTTTGCTGCGCTGGGATTACGCCGGACGCGGCGAAGTCGAACCCAACGTCTTCATCCCCTTGCTGGAGGAGACTCGACTGATCGATCGGGTTGGCGAATGGGCGCTGCGTGAAGGGCTGGCTCAATGTCGAGATTGGCGCGAGCGCTTCGGCGACAAGCTGATACTGAGTTTCAACGTCAGCCCGGTGCAGTTTGCCCGGGCTGGACTGATAGGCGAGCTACGCCGTCTGCTTGATGAGTATCAGCTCGACCCGCGCCAGTTGGAGCTGGAGGTCACCGAAGGCGCGCTGATGCAGGACCTGGAACAGAGCTGTGACAAGCTTCGGCAATTGCGGGAACTAGGCGTCAAAGTCGCGGTGGATGACTTCGGCACCGGCTATTCGTCACTGGCCTATCTGCGCCATTTCGATCTGGATACGCTGAAGATCGACCGGTTGTTCATTGCCAATATGCTCGACTCGCCCCGTGACGCGGCGGTCGTCAGCACCATCATCGACCTTGGGCGGAACCTGGAGTTGGAAGTGATCGCCGAGGGGGTTGAGACCCTGGCTCAGCGCGATTGGCTGATCGCCCATGGCTGCCAGGTCATGCAGGGCTTTCTGGTGGCGCCAGGCTTGGCCGTCGAGGACGCCCTGGTCTTTCCTCGGCGCATAGACTGGCAGCAACTCGACCGTTGAGATCGGGTGCCGCCGGGTTCAATGGAGTTGGCTCCGTCGCGGCCGCGAAACGGGACCAGACCCTAGCGACTTGGCGGATATTGGCGATGCAGCTCTTCGAGTTTGGCGTCCTTTTCGCTCCATAGCTCGTTGACCCACTCCTGGAAGCTGAGTCGATAACGCTCATCCTGATCGTAGCTGCGGTGCAGGAACTCAGCCGGGATGGGCTGCGAGTCGATGCGCATCACCACTTGGCTGATCCGACCACAGAGCAGATCCCAGAAGCTCGGATTGCCATTGGGGTAGTGGATGGTGACGTTGATTAGCGAAGTCAGTTGCTCACCCATCGCATCGATCACGAACGCAATGCCGCCGGCTCTGGGTTTGAGCAGATAGCGGTAGGGCGAAGCCTGCTCGGTGTGCTTGTCCTCTGTGAAACGCGTGCCTTCGAGAAAGTTGAACACCGACACCGGGTTGGTCCGGTAGCGCTCGCATGCCTTACGGGTCGTGGCCAGGTCCTGACCGCGCTTTTCCGGATATTTGGTCAGGTACTCCTTCGTGAAGCGTTTCATGAAGGGAAACTCCAGCGCCCACCAGCATAGGCCGATGACCGGCACCCAGATCAGCTCCTGTTTGAGAAAGAACTTCAGAATCGGCATTCGTCGGTTCAGCTGGTACTGCAGCATCAGAATGTCGGCCCAGCTCTGGTGGTTGCTGGTGACCAGATACGAGTGTTGCATGTCGACCTTTTCTAGCCCCTGCACATCCCATTCGGTGCGCCGCACCCGATCCATCCAGAAGCCGTTGACCGCCATCCAGGATTCGGCGATCCAGTGCATCCCGAAGCGCAGCGCGCGCTGAACGCGAGGAATCGGCAGCGCCAGCTTGAGCAGCGAAAGGAAGAATAGCGGCCAGCACCAGAACAGCGTGTTCAGCGCCAGGGTCAGGCCGGCGAGGGTGCCTCGCAGGGGGGCGGGAAGGAAGCTCAGCATAGGTCGTCTCGTCGATACGGCTGATTCGAGGCGCCAAGGGTAGCGATTGCGCGCCGAACTGCAACTGTCGCGAATGCCGGCCTAGCGACGTTTTCAAGCAGATAGGAAAAATGCAGGGGAGCGGGCGGCGCTCCATTACAGAACGTAGGGAGCGCCGCCCGCACACCTTAGGTTACTTGGGCGCGCTTTGGTGGGCTGAAGCCCACCCTACGGATTGGCTGGCCCTATCGCTGGTAGGGCCGCCAAGCTTGTGTTTCATGCTTCAGGCCTGCTGCCGTTGCTATCGGCCTGCAGCGCGGTGAGTGCGATGGTGAAGACGATGTCATCCACCAGTGCGCCGCGAGACAGATCATTCACCGGTTTGCGCAGGCCTTGCAGCATTGGGCCGACGCTGATCACGTTGGCGCTACGCTGAACCGCTTTGTAGGTGGTGTTGCCGGTGTTCAGGTCAGGGAAAATGAACACGGTCGCCTGACCAGCAACCAGGCTGTTGGGTGCTTTCTGTTTGCCGACGCTGGCGACCGACGCGGCGTCATACTGCAACGGGCCGTCGATTGGCAGGTTGGGTGCGCGCTCTTGGGCGATGCGTGTGGCTTCGGCGACTTTCTCTACCTCAGCGCCGCTGCCGGACGTGCCGGTGGAGTAGCTGATCATGGCTACTCGCGGATTCACGCCGAGGGCGACGGCCGACTCGGCACTCTGCAGAGCAATTTCCGCGAGCTCCGTGGCGCTCGGATTGGGATTGACTGCGCAGTCGCCATAGACCAGTACCTGATCCGGCAGCAGCATGAAGAACACTGAGGACACCAGGCTGTAGCCAGGGGCGGTCTTGATCAGCTGGAGCGCCGGGCGAATGGTGTTGGCGGTGGTATGCACGGCGCCGGAAACCAGGCCATCCACTTCGTCCAGCGCCAGCATCATGGTGCCGAGCACCACGGTGTCCTTGAGTTGCTCGCGCGCATCGCTCGGGGTGAGCCCCTTCGCCTTGCGCATCTCGCACATGGGCTCGACGTACTGATCGATGATCAGCTCCGGATCGAGAATCTCCAGGCTGGCCGGCAGGTTGATGCCCTGTTCGCGTGCGACCGCCTGCACTTCATCCGGCTTGGCCAGCAGGACGCAGCGGGCAATGCCTCGCTCCTGGCAGATAGCCGCGGCGCGAATGGTGCGCGGCTCGTTGCCTTCCGGCAGGACGATGCGCTTGTTCGCCTGCTGGGCGCGCTTGACCAGTTGATAGCGGAACGCCGGTGGCGAAAGGCGCAGCTCGCTACGCGGTACGCTGAGACGTGTGTGCAACAGGTCGGGCTGCAGGTGCGTGGCGATGAAGTCGGTCACCTGGCTGGCGCGCTCGATGTCGTCGGAAGGGGTTTCCTTGTTCAGGCCGAACAGGTTGGTCGCGGTGTCGTAGGACCCGGTCTGCACGGTCATCACGGGCAGGCCGCGGTCCAGGGCCGCCTTGCACAGTTCGAGAATGCGTGGGTCTGGAGCGAAGTCGCTGCACAGCAGCAGGCCCGCGAGATCGACCCCGTTGAGCGAGGCGAGGCTGGCAGCGAGGATGATGTCGTCGCGGTCACCCGGCGTGACTACCAGCACGCCGGGCTGGAGCAACTGCACGGTATTGGGAACTGCCCGGGCGCACAGGACGATCTTGCTCACGCGACGATGTTCGGCCTCGCCGGCGTGAAGCACCTTGGCATCCAGCAGCTGAGCGATGTCCCGGGTGCGCAGGGCGTTCAACTCCTCGGCGAAGGGAATCGCGCCGAGTAGCTGAAAATCCTGGGTGCCGAGCAGCGGTAGCTGTTCCTTCAGGCGTTCGACGAAGGCCGCCACGCCGTCGTCGCTCTTGACCTTGTTCAGGACCAGGCCGAGCACCTTCGGGTCCTTGGCGCCGCCGAACAACTGCGCTTGGATTTCGATGCGTTCGGCCAGGCGCTTGAGCGTGTCGTTGCCCTGCGCGGCGATCAGGATGATTTCCGCATCCAGACTCTTGGCCAGGTGCGTATTGATTCGCGAGGTGTGGTTGAACTCTCGCGTCGGCACCATGCCTTCGACGATCACTACGTCCTTGCCCGCTGCAACCTCCTGGTAGCGGCTGACGACATCTTCGAGCAGGAGGTCCAGTTCGCCATCGGCCAATTGGCGCTCCACCTGTTCCAACGGGAGCGGCTCTGGCGAAGAGATGTTCAGTGTGTTTTCCACCAGCACGCAGGAGCGCTCGCGGCCCTGATCGAGCGGAAAGGGCTGGGCGATGGGCTTGAAGAAACCGACTTTCAACCCGGCACGTTCCAAAGCACGGATCAGGCCGAGGCTGATGGAGTTGAGGCCGCCACCGAAACCGCAGGGGGCGAGGAAGAGCGTATGCATGGTGATCTCCTGTCGAGCAAAGGGCGAAGGCGATGCTGATTGGACAAAACCCGACGCCTTTCTCGGTCGTCGGGTTTTGCAGAGGCGCGTTCGTGTCGGCGGGTTGTCAGGCGTCGAGCAATGCCAGCGTGTCCAGCGCGATCTGGCGTTCTTCGTTGGTAGGAACGACCAGAACGCGCGGGCTGCCTGCGGCCTGGATTTCTCCACCGACGCCACGTGTGCAACGTGCGTTGGCTTCTTCGTCGAGTTTGAAATTGAACAGCTTGAGGTGTTCCAGGGTGCGGCTGCGCACCGCTACGGAGTTCTCCCCGATGCCGCCGGTGAAAATCAGGCCGTCGAGCTTCGGCAGGGCGCAAGCCATGCTCGCCAGGGATTTGGCCAGGCGATAGCAGAACACTTCGAAGGCCAGATTGGCGCCCGGATGGCCGGCAACACGTGCCTCGTACAGGGTGCGCATGTCGTTGGACAGGCCCGACAGGCCCTTCAGGCCGCTGTCATGGTTGAGCACGCGATCGATCTGTTCGAGGCTCCAGCCCAGCGTGCGGTTCAGGTAGCTGTGCAGGTTGGGGTCGACATCGCCGCTGCGCGTGCCCATCACCAGCCCTTCCAATGGCGTCAGGCCCATGCTGGTGTCGCGGCTTTCGCCGTTGACGATGGCGCAGGTCGAGCAGCCGTTACCCAGATGCGCGGTCAGCCAGCAGCTGTCACCCGCTGCCAGCCCGGTCATTTCGGCGGCACGCTTGCTGACATAGTTGTGGCTGGTGCCGTGGAAACCATAGCGGCGGACGTTGTGCTCCTTGTAAAGGAACTCGGGCACGGCGTAACGGAAGGCGTGTTCGGGCATGGTCTGGTGGAACGCCGTATCGAATACGCTGACTTGCGGCAGGGTAGAGAACAGCGCGATGGCGGCTTCGATGCCGACCAGGTTGGCCGGGTTGTGCAGCGGCGCCAGTTGGGCGCTGTCACGAATGGCCTTGAGCACGTGCTCGTCGATCAGGCTGGAGCCGGTGAAATGTTCACCGCCATGAACGACCCGATGTCCGATGCCGTCGAGCTTGCCGCCGGCCGCTTCCTGCGCGAGCGGTAACAATCGCTCCAGTGCGGCGCGATGGTCGGCGCCCGGGATTTCCAGCGTCTGCTTGTCGTCTCCCCGCTGCCAGTGAAGCACCGCTTCAGGACTGCCTATGCGTTCTGCCAGGCCTTGCAAAGGGAAGGTCGCTTGCGTTTCGTTGACCAGTGCGAATTTGATCGACGAACTGCCGCAGTTAATCACCAGGATGTTTCGAGCCGACATCGGTGCTCCTCGGGACGCGCATTAATTATTGGAAGTTTCGCTTAGCTTGCGTGAATGGATACTGACATAGCTCATGGCTGACCGATGCTCTCCAAAGGTTGTATGCGGCACCTCGCATCGTAGGGTTTTGTCAACCAGTTGCTGGTCCCGTTTATCCGGGCTCGGTTCGCAATCGTCGCAGCTCGCGGTTAAACTTCGACATCACATTCCCCAGCAAAAGGTTTTGCCTCATGCAGATTGCCGCGAACAAGGCTGTGTCAATCGACTACACACTCACCAACGACGCTGGTGAGGTAATCGACAGCTCGGCCGGCGGCGCGCCGCTGGTCTACCTGCACGGTGCAGGCAACATCATCTCTGGCCTGGAAAAGGCCTTGGAAGGCAAACAGGGCGGTGATCATGTGACGGTCGCCATCGAGCCGCAGGATGCCTACGGTGAGTACACCCCGGAGCTGGTAGCGACGCTCAATCGCGCCATGTTCGAAGGCGTTGACGAGCTGGAAGTCGGCATGCAGTTCCATGCATCCGGTCCGGACGGCGGTATGCAGATCGTCACTATCCGTGACGTCGAAGGTGATGACGTAATCGTCGACGGTAATCATCCGTTGGCTGGTCAGCGCCTGAACTTCGATGTCAAGATCGTCGACGTGCGTGATGCCAGCGAAGAAGAAGTTGCCCATGGCCACATCCATGGCGAAGGTGGTCATCACCACTGATCCCCTCGCAGCAAGCGGGTGGCGAAAGGCCCGACCGAGGCGGTCGAGCGACGAAGCGCTTCGGTAATGCCGGAGCGCTTTTTTTACCCTCTGGAGAAGAGCGAATGAGCGCGTTCCACGATTTGGTCCTACCCGGCCTCGCTGGCCAGGAGCTGTCCCTTGCGCCGCTAAAGAACCAGCTGACGCTGGTGGTCAATGTGGCTTCCGAGTGCGGCCTGACTCCTCAGTACGCCGGGTTGCAGGCGTTGCATCAGCGTTATCAGGATCGTGGTTTCGGTGTGCTCGGTATTCCCTGTAACCAGTTCGCCGCGCAGGAGCCGGGCAGCGACGCGGAGATCCTGCGATTCTGTAGTGAGAACTACGGCATCAGTTTTCCGTTGAGCAGCAAGCTCGAAGTCAACGGCCCGCAACGTCATCCGCTCTACCGCCTGCTGGCGGGCGAAGGGGCCGATTTCCCCGGTGACATCAGCTGGAATTTCGAGAAGTTTCTCGTCGACAAGGACGGCCGTGTGCTGGCGCGTTTCTCGCCTCGTACCGCCCCGGACGATCCAGCGCTGATCCAGGCGATCGAAAACGCGCTCGTCTGATCCTTCGCTTCTCTGCGCGGCGGTATTGCCGCTGCGCTTTTCCTTCTTCGCACAATCAACGCCCCGCCATCGTCGCGATCGTATCGGCGAAATAAGTGCCATGGATGATGCTGTTCGCGCGAGACGACCGGTCATATGCTCGGTTTCATGAACAGCCGAGCTCGAATCGACAAGCGTGAACTGATCCTGGCTAAAGGCGCGCAGGTGATGACCCGTCGTGGCTATCACGGCACCGGTGTGCTGGAGATCGTCCAGGCTGCCGGCATTCCCAAGGGGTCGTTCTATCACTACTTCGCCAGCAAGGAAGATTTCGCCCTGCAGGCCCTGGAGCATCTCTATACGCCACGTCTGGCGCGCTACCAGGCTGTGTTGACCAACCCTGTGCTGAGTCCGCGTGAGCGAGTCCTCGCTTATTACGCTGAACTGGTCGCGCATTTCGCTCGCCAGGAATCTCCGGAATATCACTGCTTTATCGGGAGCCTGAGCTTCGAGATGGCCGAGTTGTCGCAGCCGATCGGGTGTCAGGTGGAAGCCATTCTGCTGCGCTCCGTCGAGGTGCTGGCGGCCTGCCTCGAGCAGGCCCGCGATGCAGGAGAAATAGATCGGAGCACTGATTGTCAGGCGCTTGCCGAATTCATCGGCAACGCCTGGGAAGGCGCGCTGCTACGCATGAAAGTGGGTCGCAGTGTCGTGCCGCTGAACAGCTTTCTGACCCAGCTGGAGCGTCTGCTGACGTTGCGCTGATTTTTTGTGGCGAACGGTGAGACGACCGGTCGCTTTTGAACCCCGAATCAACAAGGAGACACCGATGTCCGCAGCCGTAAATGCCCTGTTTCAGCCATTCCAGCTTGGCAGTCTGCAACTGCCGACCCGCGTGGTAATGGCGCCGATGACCCGTTCCTTCTCGCCCAACGGTGTGCCGACTGCTGATGTCGTCGAGTACTACCGTCGCCGTGCCGCTTCGGGTGTTGGGCTGATCATTACCGAGGGCACCACGGTCGGCCACCAGGCTTCCAATGGTTATCCGCAGGTGCCGCGCTTCCATGGTGAGGATGCTCTGGCTGGCTGGAAGGCGGTGGTCGAGGCAGTGCATGCTGCGGGTGGCAAGATCGTTCCACAGCTCTGGCACGTCGGCAATGTGCGCCGCAAGGGTACCGAGCCGGAGCCGGAAGTGCTGGGGTATGGGCCGATGGAGAAGCGCAAGGACGATCAGGTCGTCGTCCACGGCATGACCAAGCAGGACATCCAGGACGTGATCGCGGCTTTCGCCCAGGCGGCTGCGGATGCCAAGGCCATCGGTATGGATGGCGTCGAAATTCACGGGGCTCATGGCTACCTCATCGACCAGTTCTTCTGGGAAGGTAGCAATCAGCGCACCGATGAATACGGTGGCAGTCTGGCCAACCGCTCGCGCTTCGCCATCGAGCTGATCAGCGCGGTGCGGGCTGCGGTGGGCGCGGAGTTCCCGATCATCTTCCGCTTCTCGCAGTGGAAGCAGCAGGACTACACCGCACGCCTGGTGACCACGTCAGAAGCGCTGGGCGAATTCCTCGCACCGCTGTCGGCTGCAGGCGTGGACATCTTCCATTGCTCTACACGTCGTTTCTGGGAGCCGGAATTCGAAGGTTCGGATCTCAACCTGGCCGGCTGGACACGCCAGCTCACCGGCAAGCCGACCATCACCGTGGGTAGCGTGGGGCTGGACGGTGAGTTCCTGCAGTTCATGGTCAAGACCGACAAAGTGGCGCAGCCGGCCAATATCGAAGGCCTGCTCGAGCGTCTGAACAAGGAGGAGTTCGATCTGGTTGCGGTAGGGCGCGCGCTGATCTGCGATCCGGATTGGGCGCTGAAAGTGCGTGACGGACGCATGCAGGACATCCTGCCGTTCAGCCGTGAGGCGTTGAAGACGTTGGCTTGAGCCTACGGGGTGGTGTGAAAAAAGCAGCAGCCGGCTTGCTGGCGAACGCGCCGTCGTGCGGCATCGCCGGCAAGCTTGCTCCCGTGCTGTCATTCAGCGCCGGGGTAGCCAGACTGTTTGAGCAGTTTCGCCAAGTGCACGGCGTTGCGAGCCAGCATCGCATTGGTATTGGCGGTTTTCTCGCGCGGGCCTGCATCCTTGTAGTCCGTCGAACCCATAGCCTCGCCGACCCAGTAGGTACAGCCGTTGGCGGGGATGCTGAAGCCCACATCGTTCAGCCCCTGGTACAGCTCGGCCACTACGTGGTGGGCGCCGTCTTCGTTGCCGACCACGGCGACGCAGGCGACCCGACCATAAGAGACCATCCGTTGCTGATCGTCGGTTTCGCTGAGAAATGCGTCGAGACGCTCGAGTACTCGTTGGCAGATGCTGGACGGATGCCCCAGCCAGATGGGCGTGCCCAGCAAAAGAATGTCTGCGGCGAGTATCTTCTCGCGGATCATCGGCCAGTCATCGCCCGGGCCTTCGTCAGAGGTCACGCCCGGTTTGATGTTGAAATCCACCGCGCGTAGCTGCTCGCAGGACACGCCGAGCTTTTCCAATTCCCGCTCGGCCTGGCTCAGCAGCAAGCTGCAGGACGACGTGTTGGGGGAGGCTTTGAGTGTGCAATTTATCGATAGTGCGGAAAGCGCCATTGGGAAGGGCTCCTGAATTCGATGTGTTCGAATCTAGACAGCAACCCCTCCCGCAGTTCACTGAGTGGCGACAGGCACCAAGTGTTTCTGGCCGCCTTCTCGAACCCAGAATAGGGTCGCGCCCGCTACAGCGGCAGGCATTATCAGCAGGTTCAACACCGGCACCAGCAGCGCGGCATAGGTCACCGCACCGAAGCTCAGGCTTTTCCAGCGCCTCTGACGCAGCCAGACCATCATTTCCGCCCAGCTCAGCTTGTTGTTGTCTGCCGGATAGTCGATGTACTGCACGGCCATCATCCAAATGCCGAACAGCAGCCACAGCGGCGCGGCGAACAGGTTGACCACCGGGATGAACGAGAGAATCAGCAGTGCTAGCGCGCGCGGGGCGAAATAGGCCAGCTTGCGTGCTTCACGGCCAATGGTGCGCGGCAGCATGGCCAGCAACTCGGCCCAACTGAACGGTGGCGAACTGTCTTCGCCGCGCGCCACCGTTTCGACCTTTTCAGCGAGAAAGCCGTTGAACGGGGCCGCGATGATGTTGGCGAGCATGGTGAAGGTGAAGAACATTATCAGCACCACCAGAATCACGAACAGCGGCCAGAGGATGTACTCCAGAAAAATCAGCCACTCGGGCAGGCTCGGCATGAACGCATCGACCCAGACGCCGAACTGGCGCAGAGCGATATAGATGAGCCCGCTGAACAGCAGCAGGTTGACCGACAGTGGCAGGATGACGAACAGCCGTAGCCCTGGGCTCAGGATTAGCTTCAGGCCTTCACGCAGGTACTGTGGGCCGGAAAGGGCAGCGATGGGCATGTGGAGTACTCCGGTAAGACGGTTCGGACCTTACCGGCTTTGGCTGAGTGGGAAAAGCCTGACAGGGTCTATGCAAAGCATTCGGCAACGCCAGCAAGGTGACTCCACGATTGAGGTCGGCTCACCGTTGCGGCAATCCCTGCAGTTTCGATTTGGCGGAACCGCACCGGCCTGTTTTTGCAGCCTTGGTCCAATAGCACCTGCCTATTCCGGCAATCGGGATTACGAAATGGCCGGCGTTGCTTCGGACCGTCAGACTTGCCCGGCCTCTTTGGTTTCAGGGCCGTCCATTATCAAGCCTTCCCCAAGTGCCTGGCCGGCCCTTTTTATTCCTTGGCTGTCAGCGGCTGCTGATCGAAGCGCACGCCCGGCAGGCCGGTTTCCATAAGTGCGCGGATGTTGCGGTGGTCGGTTCCGCTGGGGTTGGCTAGCACCGATTGATAATGCTCGCCGAACGCCAACAGCGCCTCTTCGGTGGTGAATCCTTCAAGCACTGCCAGCCCAAGCGTCTTACAAGAGCCTTCGTTTTCTCCGGCGGCGTTTTCCACGTTGCCGTTGATGAAGCGGCTTGGCTGGTAGTCATAGACGCTATCGATATAGGCCAGCGTCTCACTGAAAGGGTGCTTGCGATTGCGCAGGCTGGCGCGGAAGTCAGCAAGGCTGGTCATGAGTTTTGCCCCTTGTCGAAGGCGGCCTGCTGCTCGGGTGTGGCTTCCTTCTGGTAGCGCTTCTTCCACTCGGCGTAGGGCATTCCGTAAACCTCTTCGCGCGCCTCGTCGAGGCTGACTTCGATGTCCAGATCGTCGCCGGCGGCTTTGTACCACTTCGACAGGCAGTTGCGGCAGAAGCCGGCCAGGTTCATCAGGTCGATGTTCTGCGCATCGGGACGGCTGCGCAGGTGCTGGACCAGGCGGCGGAATGCGGCAGCTTCGAGTTCGGTGCGTTGTTGATCATTCATGTCGTGGGCCTCGGCGTTGCAGACGTGGGCGGGATCATAACCTTGGCGGTTGCCATGGGCCAGACAACGAGGCCGACCCGCCTTCCGGTGCGGGATGCTCAGTCGCGATGCGCGGCCAGCGTGATCGACACCGATTCGGCGAAGCGCAGCGCGTGGGGTTTGTCCACTTCGACCTCGGCGTAACGCACCTGCGGATGCGTCATGACCAGGTCGAGGATTTCCTGAGTGAGCCGTTCGAGCAGGGCGAAGCGGTTGTTCTCGACGTGTTGAATGATCGCCTTGGTGATGGTGCGGTAATTCAGCGCGCATTCGATGTCGTTGTCGCGCACGGCATCCGCTGCGGGATACAGCATCGTCAGGTTGATCAGCACGTCCTGCTGGTTGAGGATTTCCTCTTCCTTGATGCCGATGAAGGTGCGTAATCGCAGATCTTTGACGCGGATGCGCGCCATGGCGGGTTCCAGTCTAGGCATGGGATTCCTTCGCAAATCAGATCAAATGACGGCCGCCATTGACGGTCAGTGTGGTGCCGGTGACGTAGGGATTATCGAGCAGATAACGCAGGCTCTGGTAGATCACCTCGGCGCCTGGCTCGATACCCAGCGCGGATTTTGCCAGCGCCTTGCGTCGATAGTCCTCGTCATCGCCTTCGTTGAACTGTATCAGGGCCGGCGCGATGCCATTGACCTTGATGGCCGGTGCCAGGCTGGCGGCAAACGAAAGGGTGAGGTTGTCCAGCCCGGCTTTGCTGGCGGCATAGGCGGTGTGTTTCTTGCTGCCGATACGGGTGACATCGTCGCCGATATGGACGATATCGGCCGGACCTCCATGCCGCAGCAGCTGCGCGCAGTGAAGGTTGATCAGATAGGGCGCGAGCATATGCACGTCGAACATGCGCTGGAACACCTCGGCTTCCTCGCCCGATGCTTCGGGAAGCCAGTCCGATGCGTTGTGGACGATCGCACGTAGATGGCGGGTCTGCTGTTTGAGAGCTGCGATGAAGGCAAGAATGCCCGCCGCTCCGGAGAAATCCGCCTGCAAGGTCACGGCACCGCGTTCGCGTAGCCGAGCGAGGCTCGGTCGATCTGTTCGGTAAGTGACGACCACCGGTTGCCCATCATCGAGCAGGCGTTCAGCGCAATGCAGGCCGATGCGCTGGCTGGCACCGGTAATCAGGATTGGGGCCGTTGGCTGGGTCATGTCTTCTGGGGTCGACTGTCGCTGGTGAACGATCGCGCACGGCTGCGATGCTGGCGCCACGCATGGCCCGTCAGCTTACACCAGGGTGATTTCTGGCAGTACTCTGCAGCCTTTGAATGGCCGCGTCTGGCGAAGCTGCGCGGTATGAAACAGGAGCGAGCCCTACGAATGGCTGGGCGTGTCGACGAGCATGTCGACCGGGAGTTCCGGCTGCAACTCTGGATGCAGGCGCTGATGCTGTTCGTACAGATACGAACGGATGCGTTCGGCGTCCTTGCCATGTGGCTGTTCGACTTCATAGGCCGCCAACCCGTCTTCGGCAACGCGTACCCGGCGTGCGTCGATCATGAACGGTGTCTCGCCAGGCAGCGCCAGCCTCACATGCAGATGCTTGGGTGCCTTTTGGGGGCCGGCGTCCACCAGCAGCCCGTTGGGTGATAACTCATGGACGCTCAGCGCGGTCTCGTCACCGTTATCGGAGAGCAGGGGCAGGGGTTCGTCCAGGTGCAGGCGCCAGGCGCGAAGAACCGGCCCACGCTCGTATATGGTGGGGGGGGCGAGTTGTAGTCGGATTGTCTGAAGTTCGTCGCGGGTCAGCTGCAGCGGGAACGACATGCAGTAGTCGTCGAGTTCCGCGTCGAGCGTCAGGTTGGCTTTCGCTGCAAGCTGCAGCAGCAGGCCGTTGGCGCGCTCGCCGCCGTCGAGCTGAAAACCGCCCCGTGCTTCGCCCGATTCGGTTTGCGGGCCGCTGGTAAGTTGATTGATATACGCCAGCTCGGCGCTGGTGAGTACGGTCTTTTCTGGCATCAGATTTCCCTCTCAATGGCAGCAGGCCTGCCCATGCCTTGTGGCTGCGTCCGCAAATCCTCTGTCAGGACCGCCTTGCGACAACTTGCTGGACGATTAATTCCCTTGTCGCCTAGAGTCTGCGCGCCACCGTTATCAGCGTAGCTCCACCCAAGCGGGGCGTCGGTGCCAAATACGGCATAATGCTCGGCTTCAATTCGCAACGGAGCCCATTATGAAAGTCGCCATCCTTTCCGGTACGGTCTACGGCACAGCCGAAGACGTCGCCCGCCATGCCGCCGCAAAGCTGAAGGCGGCGGGTTTCGACGCCTGGCATGATCCGCGCGCGCAGCTGCCTCAGATTCTCGATTTCGGCCCGCAGGCGCTGCTGGTCGTAACCGCCACGACTGGCATGGGCGAGCTGCCCGACAACTTCATTCCGCTGTATACGGCCATCCGCGATCAGGTTCCGGTCTGGCAGGGCATGCCTGGCGGCGTCATCGCGCTGGGCGACGCCAGCTATGGCGATACCTTCTGTGGCGGTGGCGAGCTGATCCGTGAACTCTACGCCGAGCTGGGTATGCGTGAAACGCAGGAGATGCTACGCCTCGATGCCAGTGAAACGGTCACGCCCGAAAGCGACGCCGAGCCTTGGCTGGAACGTTTCGCTGCAGCCCTGCGGGGCTGAGCGTGTCCTCTGCGGACATCAGGCTGGCTGCAAAGGCGACTTCCGAACAGGCAGACGCTGGCTAGAATTCAGGCACCGTAAAACAACAAGAAGAGGTGCCCGTGACCGCTCTGCATTCGATCCAATCGCTGAAGAATCAGGTCAGTGCCGCCGAATGGCGGGCCCGCGCCGATCTGGCTGCCTGCTATCGACTGGTCGCCCTGCATGGCTGGGATGACCTGATCTTTACCCATATCTCGGCGAAGATCCCTGACACCGATGAATTCCTGATCAACCCCTACGGGCTGATGTTTCACGAAATGACGGCCTCCAGCTTGGTGAAGATCGATCTGGACGGCAACAAGCTGATGGACACGCCCTACGACATCAATCCGGCGGGTTACACCATCCACAGCGCCGTGCATAAGGTGCGTCACGACGTGGCCTGCGTGATGCACACCCATACCGCTGCCGGCGTGGCGGTGTCGGCGCAGAAGCAGGGGTTGTTGCCAATCAGCCAGCAAGCGCTGTTCGTACTCGCCAGCCTTTCCACGCATGGCTACGAAGGCGTGGCGCTCAACCATGATGAAAAGGCCCGCTTGCAGGCCGATCTCGGCGAAACCGGCTTCATGCTCCTGCACAATCATGGCCTGATGACCTGCGGCGGGAGCATTGCCGATACCTTTCTGATGATGTTCATCTTCCAGCGTGCCTGCGAAATACAGGTGATGGCCCAGACTGGCGGCGCCGAGCTGATTCCGATCCCCGAGCAGATTCTCGCCGGAGCCAAGGCCATGGCTGCCGGTGTTACGCGCAGCAAGCAAGGCATGGGCGGCGCGCTGGCTTGGCCGGCGCTGCTGCGCAAGCTCGATCAGCAATGCCCCGGTTACGACAGCTAATGGTTACTTCGTCTCGGCTTCGCTGAGCCGAACGAACGCCTGCAACTGCGGGTAGAAGTCGTGGAAATCCTGCTGGAGCGGCACATAGAGCCGTTCCAGCTCCTCGAACCCGCCGGCGAGGCCTTGCGGACGCGACAACCGGCTACTCATGCCTGCCACGACTTGTTCCATCACGGCGAAATTTCGGTAGCTGCCGAGCCAGTCCTGAGCGGCCATGCGTGGCGCTATCTGCGCTAGCTTGCCGGGCAACTCGGCTTCCTCTCGTAGAACCCGATACACGCGAGTGGTGAAGTCCTGCAAGGGCTCATCGGCGTAGTCATGCCAGTGCGCGGCTAGGCAGTGGTCGAAAAACAGGTCGATCAATATGCCGGCATAGCGTCGCCGTTCGCCGGGAAAACGCTGCTTGGCCTGTAGTACCAGTGGGTGGCTGTCGGTGAACGCATCGATCTGCCGGTGCAGGCGAATGCCGGCTTCGATATCGGCGGGCCAGCGGCCCTGTAAGGAGCCCTTGACGAAATCGCCATACAGGCTGCCGAGCAACTCGCCGGGCTGCGGGCCGCCAAGGTGGAGGTGTGCGAGATAGTTCATGGGGACGAGTTTAGAATCTTTTCCTGCTTCGCTGTTGCACGATAACGCTGAACAGTCCCTTGAGATGCTTGCCGCCTTAGTTGACATCGGGCTGTGACGTGATCGAGTTGCCGTTAGGGTGAAGGTCCATGGCTGCCAAAGCACCATCGGCGTTTTCGGTATGTCTGAACCGGTCTCGTTCGGCTCGTGGCGGAGATGTCGGACCGTTATATCCGGGAACTCTGCGCTGCCGTACGGACCTATAACAGGCGTGCCGCAACGGCGCTGGGCCATCGCTCCTGCGTTTGGCTGCTCATCGGAAGCACGCCGCAGAGAACTCATCAGGACACGGAATGAATGTCTAGCCGCTATAACGAAATCCTCCCTCGGAGCGCGGCTTCGGTTGCCCGGAGGCTCCTCTCGTGATGCTCGCCGGGGAGATTTTTCCTTGGCGAGACGGCAACCGTTTTCGCTTGCTGATCGACGGTCCGGCATTCTTCCCGCGGATACTGGAATGCATCGAGGCGGCAGAACGACGGATCGACGTTGAGCTTTATCTGGTAGAAGACGGCCAGTGCGCCGATCTGCTGATCGACGCATTGGCGGCTGCGGCCACGCGTGGTGTGAGGGTGCGTTGCCTGTTCGATGGCTTCGGCTGTTTGAAGCTGGGGCAGAAGGCGCGGCAGCGGCTATCCGACGCGGGTGTCGAGCTGCGTCAGTACAACCCGCTGAAACTGCGGCTGCGATTTCGCAACCTGCATCGCGACCATCGTAAGTTGATCATCATTGATGACAGTTGCTGCTTTGTCGGTGGTGCCGGGGCTACCGACGAGTTCTGGAACCCAACCAAACCGGATGAGCACTGGCACGAGGCGATGGTGGAAATCGCGGGGCCATTGATAGAGAACTGGCGGCGGCTGTTCGACACGCAATGGACACTATGCCTGAAGCGCCGTATCTGGCAGTTGCCGCTGCCACAACGGCTTCCGAAAATTCCGGCCAACCCCCGTGGTGGAGTGGGGCTGGGGCGGGTTGCCTACGCGGCGGCGCGGCAGCATAGCGACATCCTTCATAGCCTGCTGCGAAACCTGCAGCGCGCGGAACGGCGCATCTGGCTGGCGACCCCTTATTTCCTGCCCACGGGCAGGGTCCGCCGAGAGCTGATGCGTGCGGCAAGGCGCGGCGTCGAAGTGCGCTTGCTTCTGACCAGTCGCAACACCGATCACCCGTCGGTGCGCTACGCCGGCCAGCGCTACTACCCGAGACTGCTGCGGGCCGGCGTGCGTATTCATGAATATCAGCCACACTTTCTGCACTTGAAAGTGGTATTGGTCGACGACTGGGTCAGCATCGGGTCGTGCAACTTCGATCACTGGAATCTGCGCTGGAATCTGGAAGCGAACCTCGAGGCGCTTGATAAATCGCTCAGCACCGAGGTGGCGGAGAGCTTCGAGCGAGACTTTTCACACAGTTTGGAGATCGACCTGCAACGTTGGCACGCCCGCCCGCTGCGCCTGCGCCTTTATCAAAGAATGTGGGGGTTGCTTGATCGACTGGTGATCAACATATTCAACCGAAGCGGCTGACCGGGCGTTGGCCGTTAACCAACACTGACTGGGAGTGTGTTTCGATGGCTGCGAAGAAGATTCTGATGCTGGTCGGCGATTACGTCGAAGATTACGAAACCATGGTGCCGTTCCAGGCGCTGCAGATGGTCGGGCACAGCGTGCATGCCGTCTGCCCGGATAAGAAAGCGGGCGATACGGTGCGCACCGCGATTCACGATTTCGAAGGCGATCAGACCTATAGCGAGAAACCCGGCCACAATTTTGCGCTGAACTTCGATTTCGCTTCGGTGCGTGCCGAAGACTACGACGCGCTGGTGATACCTGGCGGTCGCGCACCCGAATACCTACGACTGAACGAGCAGGTATGCAACCTGGTACGGGCGTTCGACGACGCGAAAAAACCCATTGCTGCGGTTTGCCATGGCGCTCAGTTGCTCGCCGCCGCGGGCGTGCTGAAGGGCCGTGCCTGTAGCGCCTATCCAGCTTGCGCGCCGGAAGTGAAGCTGGCCGGCGGTGAATTCGTGGACATCCCGGTCGATCAGGCGCATACCGAAGGCAACCTGGTCACGGCACCGGCTTGGCCGGCGCATCCGGCGTGGCTGGCAGCGTTTCTGGAGCTGCTCGGTACGCGCATCACGCTGTAAGATGCTGACGGGACGAAGGACCTGGCATTCGCTGGGTCTTTTGCTATTGGCCGTTTCGGACGGTTTCGGATTCAGAGGCCCTCAGTGCGAGAACCCACAAAAGACCCGCTCCATGGCGTGACGCTCGAAGCCATCCTTGTCGAGCTACAGGCGCGGTACGGCTGGGATGGGCTAGCGCAGCGCGTCGATATTCGCTGCTTCAAGAGCGATCCCAGTATCAAATCGAGCCTGACCTTCCTGCGCAAAACCCCGTGGGCGCGGGAAAAAGTCGAGGCGTTGTTTATCAGGCTGCACCAAGCCCGGCAGTGACGTCACTGCTGTAAGTAAAAGGCCTGCACCGTGCCGCTTCGGTGAGACGCGCCTCACGGTGAATGCTCTCCCATGGGATCACCGATGATCATGGAGTCGGTAGGTCATTCAAAAACGACATGCCCTGAAAAACGAACCCCGCTTAATAGCGGGGTTCGTCATCACTCTGCGCCGGCAATAGCGGCACCTAGTTGAAGTTATTGCACTTCAACCGCCAGGTTTTCGGCAATCTTGCTCTGCCAGATCGCAGGCCCGGTGATGTGCACTGACTCGCCGTTAGTGTCTACAGCGACGGTCACCGGCATGTCCTTCACTTCGAACTCGTAAATGGCTTCCATGCCCAGTTCGGCAAAGGCCAACACCTTGGACTTCTTGATCGCCTGGGCCACGAGGTAGGCAGCACCGCCAACTGCCATCAGGTAGACGGCCTTGTTGTCCTTGATCGCGTCGATGGCGATGGGGCCGCGCTCGGATTTGCCGATCATGCCCAAGAGGCCGGTGCTTTCAAGAATCTGGCGGGTGAACTTGTCCATACGGGTCGCAGTGGTTGGGCCAGCCGGACCAACCACTTCGTCGCCCACCGGATCGACCGGGCCGACGTAATAGATGAAGCGGCCTTTGAGGTCCACCGGCAGCTCTTCACCCTTGTTCAGCATGTCGACCATGCGCTTGTGCGCCGCGTCGCGACCGGTGAGCATCTTGCCGTTGAGCAGGACGGTTTCGCCCGGCTTCCAGCTCTGTACTTCTTCCGGGGTGATGGTGTCGAGATTGACGCGACGCGCGCTCGGGCCGGCTTCCCAGACGATTTCCGGGTAGGCGTCTAGTGGCGGCGGCGTGAGTTCGGCCGGGCCGGAACCGTCGAGCACGAAGTGCGCGTGGCGGGTGGCGGCGCAGTTGGGGATCATGCACACCGGCAGCGAGGCGGCGTGGGTCGGGTAATCCATGATCTTGACGTCGAGCACGGTGGTCAGGCCGCCCAGACCTTGAGCGCCGATACCCAGCTGATTGACCTTCTCGAACAGCTCAAGGCGAAGCTCTTCGATGCGGTTCTGCGGGCCGCGAGCCTTGAGCTCGTGGATGTCGATGGACTCCATCAACACTTCCTTGGCCATCACCGCGGCCTTCTCGGCGGTACCGCCGATACCGATGCCGAGCATGCCCGGCGGGCACCAGCCGGCACCCATGGTCGGAACGGTCTTGAGCACCCAGTCAACGATGGAGTCGGACGGGTTGAGCATGGCCATCTTCGACTTGTTTTCCGAACCGCCGCCTTTGGCTGCGACGTCTACTTCGACTTTATCGCCAGGGACGATGGAGTAATGGATGACGGCGGGCGTGTTGTCCTTGGTGTTCTTGCGGGAACCTGCCGGGTCGGCCAGGATCGAAGCACGCAGGACGTTTTCCGGCAGGTTGTAGGCGCGGCGAACGCCTTCGTTGATCATGTCGTCCAGGCTCATGGTGGCGCCGTCCCAGCGCACGTCCATTCCCACGCGCACGAATACGGTGACGATGCCGGTGTCCTGGCAGATCGGCCGATGTCCGGTGGCGCACATGCGCGAGTTGATCAGAATCTGCGCCATGGAGTCACGCGCGGCTGGCGACTCTTCACGCAGATAGGCTTCGTGCATCGCCTGGATGAAATCGACGGGGTGGTAGTAAGAAATGAACTGCAAAGCGTCTGCAACGCTTTGAATCAGGTCGTCTTGCTTGATCACGGTCATGCAGCGCGTCCTCTTGGCGGGGCGGAGACGGGCGTGTCGAGAAGAGACCGACACGCGCGGGATAAAAAAGGCGCGGCAGTATAACCCGCCGACCGGGCGGGTACACAGACGGACCAAAGGTGAAGGGATGCACAGAGGAACCGGGGCGGCGCGGCCGTCAATCGATCATCAAACGAGAGAACGAGCCGCAGGCTTCATACAGGCGCAAGGTATATGAAGGTTTGTTGGCAGAAGGCGACAGAATGGTCGCAATCGAGTCGATCGATATCTCGCCGCAGCATCGAAACGGCTGCTTATGGGCTTTTTCGCTCGGTCAGCGTAAAGTGCGTCGAATTGCCACTATGGGATGGATTCCATGCGCACGCTTCGTGACGAAAGCGATCAGCAGGCGCTTCAGCAACTGGTGACCAAGCGTTTCGGCATGGCGGCCGGCACCTATGGCCTTGCTTTGCTTTTGACCTGGACCACCGTTGCCGGTGGGTTCTACCAGGCGCCGCTGGACACTGCGATAGTCGGTTCGGTGATGATTCTGGTCAGCCAACTGGTGTTCTTCGGGATCTTCTACCGAGGCCACAATCTGCGCTTTCGCGACCCCAGCCTGACCGAACCGCAGGTGCTGGTTGCGCTGATCTGGCTGACCTTCTTTCTGTTCAATCTCGGCGACAACCGCGGCTCGTTGCTGGTGCTTTATGTGCTGGTGCTGATGTTTGCGGTATTCCTCCATCCAAAGGTCTTCACCCGCTACGCCGTGCTGGCGCTGCTCAGCTTCGTCGGCATGTCGTTGTATGACGCTCAGTTGGGACAACTGCGCGACCCGCAGGTGGCGTTGCTGCAGACCGGTGTGTTGTTGGTCACTTTGATCTGGATGTGCCTGTTCGTCGGGTACGTCTATAAGCTGCGTCAGCGCATGCGCCAGCGTCGTTTCGCCCTCCAGGCGCATCAGGAGACGCTGCGCGGCATGATGAGGCAGCTGGAGGATTTGGCGTCCACGGACGAGCTGACCGGGCTGTACAACCGTCGGCATTTTCTCCGGCGAGCCGAGGAGGAACTGAACAGGCTGCGTGCGGGGCACCGATCCGGTCTCGCCCTGATCGATCTCGATCATTTCAAACGGATTAACGACCTGCACGGACACGCCACGGGTGATCGTGTGCTGCAGACCTTCGCCTCGGTGGCGCGCTCGTGTCTACGCGACGGCGACATACTCGCTCGTTACGGCGGCGAGGAGTTCGTGTTGCTGCTGCCGCACACCGACGCCGAGCAGTTCAGTGCCTGTTGTGAGCGCCTGCGCGAGGCGTTCGCCAATGCCCAGCCACTGGATGTGAATATGCAGGCAGGGCATCTCAGCCTGTCGGTCGGGCTTACGTTGCTCAATGCTGGCGATGATCTGGGCGAGGCGTTGCAACGGGCGGACGAGGCGCTGTACCGCGCCAAAGAAAATGGACGTAACCGCTGCGAAGCAAGCTGGGCGGCAGTCGATGCCTGAGATCCGTTGCGGGGCTCGGTCCTGGCGCGTGAGTGAGGGCAGCAACCTGCTCGATGCACTCAACTGCGCGGGTCTGAACGTGCCTTACAGCTGCCGTGCGGGGCGCTGCCATGCCTGCCTGGTACGGTGCGTGGCGGGTGAACCAGAGGATGCTCGCCCGGATGCGCTCGATGTCGGTAAACGTCTGCAGGGCTGGCGGCTCGCCTGTCAATGCACCGTGACCGAAGACGTCGAAGTCGCCCCGTTCGACCCCCAGCGAGAGGGCGTGGCGACGCGCGTGGAGGGGCTCGACTGGCTCGGTGGGGATGTTCTTCGGTTGCGCCTGATGCCCGATCGTCCTGTGCGCTACCGTCCGGGTCAGCATGCGCTGCTGTGGACTGGCGACGGTATCGCGCGTTCCTATTCGCTCGCCAGCGTTCCGGGCGAAGAGCCTTGGCTCGAGTTCCACCTGGACTGCGCCAGACCCGGAACCTTCAGCGAGGCGGCGCGCAACCTGATTCTCGGCGATAGCCTGCGTCTCGGCCAGCTGCACCAGGGCGCGCTGCATTACGACGTCGGCTGGCAGACCCAGCCCTTACTGCTATTGGCTGCCGGCACTGGGCTTGCGCCGCTCTGGTCCATCTTGCGCGAAGCGCTGCGGCAGGGGCACACCGGGCCTGTTCGGCTGCTGCATTTCTGTCGGGGTGAATCCTATCTGCGAGCCGAACTGGAGCGTCTCGCCGGGCAGCACGAAAATCTGAGCGTGAAATATTTCGAGCGGAGGCAGGCGCAAGACGTGCTGCAAGCGCTGCGAGTAGCGTCGCGGCAGGCGCGGGTTTTGATCTGCGGCGGCGCCGCTTTCGTCGAGGACAGCGCCAAGCACATGTTTTTGGCGGGGATAGCCCGAGGGCAAATCCTGAGCGATGCGTTCCTGGTCCGTCAGGCCTGAGCGAGGACGCCCGCGATTGGTTGAAAATGAAGCGTGCCGAAAAGGCATGGCAGCACGGGCCATGCCTTTCGGCGTGGTTGTCAGCTCAGTGGATCGCCGACGCGTAGGATCTTCATGGTATTGGTGCCGCCCGTGGAGTCGTGATAGCTGTCGCCCTTGGTCAGAATGACCCAATCACCCGGCTGCACGATGTTGCGCTTGACCAGTTCGTCTACCGCCGCCTGGCTGACTTTGTCGGCCGGCAGTGCGGCTGGGTCGAACGGAACGGTCTGCACGCCGCGGAACAACGCCACGCGGGCCTGGGCATCGCGATGCGGGGTGAAGGCGAAGATCGGCACCGAGGAGCGGATGCGCGACATGATCAGCGTGGTATAGCCGCTTTCGGTCAGGCTGATGATCGCCTTGACGCCTGGGAAATGGTTGGCGGTGTACATCGCCGCGAGCGCGGTGCTCTCGTCGCTGCGCTCGAAGCGCTGGCCGAGGCGGTGACCGGATTTGATGCTGGTCGGATGTTTCTCGGCGCCGACGCAGACGCGCGCCATCGCCTTGATCGCTTCGATCGGGTATTCGCCAGCGGCGCTTTCCGCCGACAGCATGACCGCATCGGTGTAGTCGAGCACGGCGTTGGCTACATCGGAAACCTCGGCGCGGGTCGGCATCGGGCTCTGGATCATCGACTCCATCATCTGGGTCGCGGTGATCACCACCTTGTTGTTGCGACGTGCGTGGAGAATGATCTTCTTCTGAATGCCAACCAGCTCGGCATCGCCGATTTCCACGCCCAAATCGCCGCGAGCGACCATCACGCCATCGCTGGCACGGATAAGCCCGTCGAGGGCTTCGTCGTCGGCAACCGCCTCGGCGCGCTCGATCTTCGCGATCAGCCAGGCGCTGGAGCCGGCCTCGTCGCGCAGGCGGCGGGCCAGTTCCATATCGGCGGCGTCGCGCGGGAATGAGACAGCCAAGTAGTCCAGCTGCAGATCTGCGGCCAGCTTGATGTCGGCCTTGTCCTTGGCGGTCAGCGCGGGTGCGGTCAAGCCACCGCCGCGACGGTTGATGCCTTTGTTGTCCGACAGCGGACCGCCGATCAGCACGGTGCAGTGCAATTCATCGGCGGTCGTCGCATCGACGCGCATGACCACACGGCCATCGTCGAGCAGCAGCTCGTCGCCGACGCTGCAATCCTTGACCAGGTCCGGATAGTCGATGCCGACCACTTCCTGGTTGCCAGCGTCGCGCGGGTGGGTGACGGAGAAGCGAAAGCTGTCGCCTTCGGCCAGCTCGATGCGCTTGTTGGTGAACTTGGCGATGCGAATCTTCGGTCCCTGCAGGTCGCCCAGCAGCGCGACGAAGCGGCCATGTCGTGCGGCGATATCCCGTACCAGTTGCGCCCGGGCGCGATGCTCATCCGGCGCACCATGAGAGAAGTTCAGGCGCGCGACATCGAGTCCGGCCAGGATCATTTTTTCCAGTACTTCCGGCGAGCTGCTGGCCGGGCCTAGCGTGGCGACGATTTTGGTACGGCGCGAAGTCATTCATTGCTCCTTTTTCTGAATGGGCCGGAGGCTACTATGGCGTGCGGCTGTAGTCATCGTTGGCTTTCACTACTCTTTAAGGGGCGGGACGGCACATCGTTCGGGCGCCGAGCGGGCTGCAGTTTTTCTCGTCATGGTCGATAAGCCGGCATCGGAGGATTACTAACCCATGCGAACCCTTGCCATTCTTTTTCTGGCCACTCTCAGCGTAGGCTGTAGCAGCAGAAGTGCACTCGACCGCCATCTTGATGCCGCCTATACCCATTACCGCAACGACGATTGCGACAAGGTGATGCTCGAACTCTCCCAGGCCGAGCGTCGCAGTCGTCCCCGTGACAACCTTCAGCCGGAAATTTCGCTGTTGCGTGGCCAATGCCTGGAGCGCCAGGGCTTGTTCGTCGATGCGGCGGAAACCTATCGATTCATCCAGGCCCGTTATCCAGCTAGCGAATACGCCTTCCGTGGCCGCGCCAGACTGGAGACGTTGCGTCAGTTGGGGCACTATCAACCCGAGGAGCGGGTAGTGACCCATCCCGTCAAACCGTGAAACTGAGCTGGTCATCGTGACTGGACGGGAAGGAACCCATGCGTGTCGCATCCATACTGTTCGCAGGCTTGCTGGTCGCGCCGTGTGCAACGGCTGGTATTTACCGCTGGGTAGATTCCCAGGGAAATGTACATTTCGGCTCGCAGCCGCGCGCCGGTGCTGAGCAGGTCGAGGTGCGACCGCAGGTCATCGAGCGTGACGACGCGACTCGCGAGCGGGAGGCGCGTACCGAACGATTTCACGAGGCCCGTCGGCAAGAGCAGCAGCTGGCCGATGACGCCGCCAGCACACGCCGTGCCGAGCGCGAGCAGACGTGCCGTCAGTTGCGTCAGGAATTGTCGAGTCTGTCCCGAGGTGGCCGCTACTTTCGTGCCGATGCAAACGGAGGACGGGTCTACTACAGTGATGAGGAGATAGGGGCGGCGCGGCGGCAGTTGGCCAGTCGTATCAGTCAGAGCTGCAGCTGAGCGGCGGGCGATGGTCACGGCAATCAAAACGTGCGGCAGGCAGGGAACGATGAACATGACCAATCAGCGCAGTATCCAGCGGCACCAGTTGCCGTACTACCTCAACGTTTTCAATCGTTTCACCGACAAGCCACTAGGTTTCATCGGCAACCTTTCAGAGACCGGGCTGATGCTCATCAGTCCCTATCCGATGATGGTCGATGCGCGCTTCGAGATGCGTCTGAAGATTCCCGGTCAGCATGGCCAGCTGCGTTGCGTCGACTTCAGTGCAACCTGCCGCTGGTCCCGTGAGGACGTCACGCCGGGCAGCTTCGATTCCGGTTTCGAACTAGTCTCCGCGCCCAGCGAAATACGTCACATGATCGACGCGCTGCATCATTACTTCAGCTTTCGTCCGATGTCGAGCATCCCGCCGGCCCGCCTGCCGCTCAACGATGCTCCACGGCGCACGGCCGTCGACGAGGATCACTGCCACGGTGGCTGAGCGATTCGGTTGCGTGGCCGGGCTTTGGTGGGTGGCGCTGATCGTTCGTGGTCCCGGTCAGCACGCCGGAAATGGTGCGCTGCTAGACTGGCGCCCGAACACCGATAGGGACGCCCCACGTGACATCCAGCATCTTCTGGTATGACTTTGAAACCACCGGTATTTCCCCGCGTTGCGACCGGCCGCTGCAGGTTGCCGGTATCCGTACCAACGAGGCGTTGGAGGAAATTGGCGAGCCGCTGAATATCTATTGCCGCCTCAGCGACGACATCCTGCCGCATCCGGCTGCGTGTCTGGTAACCGGCATCACCCCCACGACCTTGGCCGAGAAAGGCTTATGTGAGGCGGAGTTCATTACTCACCTGCATCAGGAGCTGGCGCTGCCGGGTACCTGTGGTGCGGGTTACAACACGCTGCGTTTCGATGACGAAGTGCTGCGCTACAGTCTGTACCGCAACTTCTTCGACCCGTATGCACGCGAATGGCAAAGCGGCAACAGCCGTTGGGATCTGATCGATCTGGTTCGCACCGCTTATGCACTACGCCCCCAAGGACTGGTCTGGCCGGAGGAGGACGGACGAGTGACGCTCAAGCTGGAGCGCCTAAGTGCGGCCAACGGCCTCGAACATCTACAGGCGCATGACGCGTTATCGGATGTGCGAGCAACCATCGCACTGGCCCGTTTGATACGGGATCGTCAGCCCCGGCTCTATGACTACCTATATAGGTTGCGCCGCAAGAATGCAGTCATCGAGCAGATCGAGCTTTTGAAACCGATGGTACATATCTCGGGGCGCTTTTCTGCCGCTCGGCATTATCTCTCCATAGTTCTGCCGCTGGCCTGGCATCCACGTAATCGCAACGCACTGATTGTTTGCGACCTCAACTCCGAATGCTCACCTTTGTGGGAAGAAACTTCCGATGATCTCCGCGAGCGGCTGTATACCCGGCGGGAAGATCTTGGCGAGAAGCTGCCAACCCCGCTGAAACTGGTACATGTGAACCGCTGCCCCGTATTGGTGCCCATGAATGTCTTGCGCGCCTCCGATATCGATCGACTGGGCCTGGATCTGCGTTGTTGCGAAACCAGGGCGCGCGATCTGCGCGGCCGAAAGGCAGAATGGAGCACGAAACTCGCCGATATTTATCAAGAGCAGGGGTTCGCTGACTTAGCGGATCCTGAGCAACAACTTTATGAAGCTTTCCTGGGCGAGCGTGATCGGCGTCTGTGCGAACAGGTCAGAAATCTGGTGCCGGCTCAGACTTCGAGCGAAGTGCCGCCGTTTGATGATGCGCGTCTACCGGAACTGCATTTTCGTTACCGCGCACGCAACTTTCCTGAATGCCTTTCGGCGGCCGAGAAGCAGCAATGGGATGAGTTCTGCCGGCAACGCTTAACCGCGCCCGAGTTTGGGGCGCCCAATACGCTGGAGCAATTCGAAAGTACTCTGCAAGCGCAGTTGACGACCGCGACCTCGCAGCAGGCGCAGCTACTTCAGCAATGGGCTTCGTATGCCCAGGGCTTGCGTGAGCGGTACCTTCGCTGATTTGAGCGGACACAAAAAAGCCATTTGATCCGCATGCGTGGCATGAGGCGTCAGATGGCTTTCAGCTGTAGCGGAATAATTAGCCGAGCAGAGTGGCCCAACCTTCAACCTCTTCCGAGCCCCACTGCGCTTTCCACTCTTTCAGCGTCTTGTGATTACCACCTTTGGTTTCAATCACTTCGCCGTTATGCGGATTCTTGTATTGCTTGATACGGCGGGCGCGCTTGGTTGCGGCTGGTGCCTTTGCGGTACGTTGTGTCTTGCTGTTTCGGGCATCCGGATCAAGCAGCGCAATGATGTCGCGAAGCGATTTTTGATATTCGCCCATCAGTTCACGCAGTTTGCCTTCGAATTCAAGCTCTTTTTTCAGCTTGTCGTCTGCAGAAAGAGATTTCAGGCGTTCCTGCAGTTCCTTGATGGCTTCTTCAGTGGCGCGGTATTCATTGATTAGCGACATGTGACTTCCTTGGTATAGGTTTGAACGCAAGTGTTGGTAATCATAGACAGCCGCAATGCTCAAGTAAATATAGCGTTGAATAAAGTTTGACTATGGTTCTCTTTGAAATTGGCCGTTAAAGCCGTTCAGTTAGTCTTCGGCGAAATAATTCTTCCTTGAAGTTAGCGCTACGTCAGGTCCCGGTTACCAGGCGCCCCGCTCTGCATCGGCGGAGTCGCTGTCCGCGACACAATATTACGAAACCGGTATCGGGCGCTGTATAGGATAACCCTCAGGTTATTGGGGTTCATGTGTACCTAAAATGGTGGCCCGGCGGCGAACACCGGGGAAGGGTGCGCGCTGGTGCGATCATGTGGTTACGGTTTTCTTCGCTGCGCTAGAATGCGCCACCTTTTTATAGCCGGAGTTAACTTTCATGCGCACGTTCAGGCTGGTTATTGCCTGCCCCGATGGCGTTGGCATTGTCGCCAAGGTCAGTAATTTCCTGGCCACTTACAATGGGTGGATCACCGAAGCCAATCATCACTCCGATCATCAGAGTGGCTGGTTTTTCATGCGTCATGAAATCCGTGCTGATTCGTTGCCGTTCGATCTCGCAGGTTTTCATCAGGCGTTCGCGCCGATAGCGCGTGAGTTCTCCATGGAGTGGCGCATTACCGACTCGGAACAGCGCAAGCGCGTGGTGCTGATGGCCAGTCGCGAGTCGCATTGTCTGGCCGATCTGCTGCACAGATGGCACAGCGGTGAGCTGGATTGCGATATTCCCTGCGTGATTTCCAATCACGACGACCTGCGTAGCATGGTCGAGTGGCATGGAATTCCGTTCTTCCATGTGCCGGTCAAGCCAGGACACAAGGAAGAGGCGTTTGCCGAGGTGTCGCGTCTGGTGCGTGAACATCAGGCCGATGTGATAGTGCTTGCCCGCTACATGCAGATCCTTCCGGCCGAGCTGTGTGAAGAGTTCGCGCAGCGCGTGATCAACATCCACCACAGCTTCCTACCTTCGTTCGTAGGGGCCAAGCCCTACCATCAGGCTGCGCAGCGAGGGGTCAAACTGATCGGCGCAACCTGCCATTACGTAACCGAAGAGCTGGATGCCGGGCCGATTATCGAGCAGGACGTGGTGCGTGTCAGTCACCGCGACAGCATCGAGGACATGGTGCGGCTGGGCAAAGACGTGGAAAAGATGGTGCTATCGCGTGGCTTGCGCTATCACTTGCAAGAGCGTGTGCTGGTTCACGGCAACAAGACCCTGGTATTCAACTGACCACCGTTTTCGGTACGGGAGGATGCATGACCGATCCATTGGCAAAGGCCGGTGCTAGCGCGCCGCCGATCATTGGGAGTGGTTGTACCCAGCGCTACGATCCGGAGCATCTCGGCGCTGAACTCGGAACCGACTTTCCTGGCGCCGAAGCGTTGTGGAAACAGCGGATTGCTGCTGAGGTCGCCGCCTCGGCGGCGCCGCCGACTGAATGATGGGTGAGGCGCCCGGCTGGCGTTGCTCGGTCATCCACGGTTATCCGTTCTGGAGACGGTCAGATGAAACATAACGATCGCGTCGTGCTGGGTGTGGATGCCACCGGTGAGGCCAATACGCATCCGCTTCGGCTGATCAATCGTCACGGGCTTGTCGCTGGCGCGACAGGGACTGGCAAGACGGTGACCCTGCAGCGACTCGCCGAGCAATTCAGCAATGCGGGCATCTCGGTGTTTGCGGCGGATATCAAGGGCGATCTGTGTGGGCTGGGTGCGACTGGAGCGCCCCAGGGAAAGATTGCCGAGCGCATCGCCGACATGCCTTGGCTCGCCCACCAACCGCAGGCCTATCCCGTGACGCTCTGGGACGTGTACGGCCTGAGCGGACATCCGCTGCGTACCACGCTTACCGAAATGGGCCCGCTGCTGCTGGGCAGCTTGCTCGAGTTGACAGATAGCCAGCAGGCCGCGCTCTACGCAGCGTTCAAGGTGGCTGATCGGGAAGGCCTGTTGCTTCTGGATCTGAAGGACCTCAAGGCACTGCTCGGTCACCTTAAGGCGCAACCCGAGGTGTTGGGTGAGGATGCGGCGCTGCTGACCAATGCGTCGTCACAGGCATTGCTGCGGCGGCTGGCGGGCCTGGAGCAGCAGGGCGCCGAAGCGTTGTTCGGTGAGCCGGTGCTGGCGCTGGAAGATATCCTTCAGCCTGCGCACGATGGGCGCGGCAGGATTCATCTTCTGGATGCCAGCCGGTTAGTGCATCAGGCACCCAAGATCTACGCGACGTTTCTGCTGTGGTTGCTGGCCGAGCTGTTCGAACAGTTGCCCGAGCGCGGCGATGCGGACCGTCCGCTGCTGGCACTGTTCTTCGATGAGGCGCACCTGCTGTTCAATGACACCCCGAAGGCGCTGCAGGACAGACTGGTTCAGGTCGTTCGGCTGATTCGCTCCAAAGGTGTGGGCGTCTATTTCGTTACCCAGTCGCCGGCGGATCTGCCAGATGATGTTTTGGCGCAGCTGGGGCTGCGTATCCAGCATGGGTTGCGGGCCTACACGGTCAAGGAACAAAAGGCCTTGCGTGCGGTAGCCGAGGGTTTCCGAGCCAACCCAGCGTTTTCCGCGCTGGACTCGCTGGTCGACCTCGGAATCGGTGAGGCGCTGGTGGGTGGGCTCGAAGACAATGGCACGCCGGCCATGGCCCAGCGCGTGGCTATCGCTCCTCCAGAGTCGAGAGTGGGGCCGCTCGACGATGAGGAAAGACGTGCACTAATTGCCGATTCACCGTTGCGCACACGCTACGAGAAGGCAATCGATCGGGAGTCCGCCTATGAAATCCTGCGCGAGCGGGTAGGGCAGGCAAGCAAGATCGAGCCACAGAAGAACACCCCGGCATCAAAGAATGAAGCAGGTGACGCTTTCGGTGATCTTGCCGAGCGAATGTTCAAGAGCGCCATGCGCCAAGCGGCGTCGCAATTAGGACGGCAATTGGCAAGGGGTTTGATGGGCTCGTTGCTCGGTGGGAAGCGCTGACCGGAAAAATAAAGAAGGGTGGTTCGGCTCGGGTCGCTTTGAATAGCAATCGGGCCGAGCACCGAAGAGTTATTCGGTCTCGGTTACCTTTTGCGATAGTTCTTTTTCTATTTTTTCCAATTCTTTCTGGAACACCTGATCGTGAACTGTCTGCTTTTTCCGCCAAGGCTTGCGTTCGGGGTCGGGCTGCGCGGCGTAGGTGGTTACTTCGCCCCCATATACGGTCTGGAAGCGCTTGGCCTGCCGTTCCAGTTCGGCGCGTAATTCATCTTTGGTCACTCTTTATCTTTCCTTCCTATAGTTTCGGCGCCGATGCACTGACCGATGCCGATAGCGGCACGGGCAGATAAGTCTGGCGATGGCTTTATTTAATGGGCTGGCCGGCTGCTTTGCAAGCATGGGGCATGAACAAGTGTATGCGAAAGTTATCGCAAGGCGCTGGGCTAACAGATTGTCAGCGTAACACCCGATGATTCGATGGTGTTCCCTGCTTATGTAACAGCGCTATGTTTCGTCTGAACTGAGTATTCATCAAATGGAGCTGCACTTCGTTCAGATACGACAAAGCCGCGCCTGACGCTGGCGCGGCTTTGGTGCAGCGTGATTCAGCGGGCCGAATGACTTGCTACATCGTCACGGGCGCGACCGTATACGTCGTCCAGTCGCTCGATGTCGTCTTCGCCGAGATAGCTGCCCGACTGAACTTCGATAATCTCCAGTGGAATTTTGCCGGGGTTGGCCAGTCGGTGAATGGAGGTTACCGGGATATAGGTCGACTGGTTCTCGGTCAGCAGGAAGGTCTTGTCATTGCAGGTCACCTGGGCGGTGCCGGATACGACGATCCAATGCTCAGCGCGGTGATGGTGCATTTGCAGGGAAAGCTGCGCGCCCGGGTTGACGCATATCCGCTTGACCTGGAAGCGACCGCCCATATCGACCGAGTCATACCAGCCCCAAGGGCGATACACCGCGCAATGGTTCACCGTTTCGGAGCGCTTCATGTCATCGAGCTTGTTCACCAGCTTCTTGACGTCCTGGACTTTATCCTTGTGCGCGATCATCGTCGCGTCCTTGGTTTCGACCACTACGATATTGTCCAGGCCGACCACGGTTACCAGTTTGCCGTTGCCGTGAACGAGGCAGTTGCGACTGTCTTCGACGATCACGTCGCCTCTGGTCACGTTGCCGTTCTCGTCCTTTTCCAGCACGTCCCACAGCGATGACCAGGAGCCAACATCGCTCCAGCCTGCCGACATGGGCACGACGCAGGCCAGTTCGGTCTTTTCCATCACTGCGTAGTCGATCGAGTTGTCTGGACAGCAGGCGAAGGTCTCCGGATCGATCAGGACTTCATTACCATTTTTGGCGCTGCGCTCCAGCGCGGCCCAGCAGGTGTCGTAGATGTCCGGGTCATGTTTTTTCAGTTCTTCCAGGAATACGCTGGCGCGGAACAGGAACATGCCGCTGTTCCAATAGTAATCACCCGACTCGACATACTGCTGGGCACGCGCTTCGTCAGGTTTCTCGACGAAGTTGGTGACGCGGTTGACGCCTTCCGGCAAGCCATTGCGCTCGTTGTGATCGCACTTGATGTAGCCATAACCGGTCTCTGGGCTAGTCGCGGGGATGCCGAACAGCACCATCTCACCGTTTTCCGCCGCGTTCGTGGCAAGCGCCAGCGAGCGCTGGAATGCTTTGTGGTCTTCGATCACATGATCCGCTGGGAGAACCAGCAAGAGTTCATCGCGGCCTTCTTCAATCAGCTTCATCGCCGCGATGGCGATTGCCGGTGCGGTATTTCGGCCGAAAGGCTCGAGCATAAGGCCCTGAATACTCAGCTTGCGTGCGGCCAGTTGCTCCTTGACGATGAAGCGGTGCTCCTGGTTGCAAACCAGCAGAGGCGGCTGCATGCCTTCGAAAGCGAGCCGCTCGATGGTTTGCTGGAACAGCGTCTGCTCAGCCGTGAGGGCGAGAAACTGCTTGGGGAACGCTTTGCGCGAAAGAGGCCAGAGCCGGGAACCGCTACCGCCTGAGAGGATGACCGGAATCATGTTGTTTCTCCTGAATCGTTGAGAAGGGGAGTTCTTCTTGTCCATTTGGCTGCACGGATTCGTGCGCGTCCTACGCTTCTGGTTGGCCTTCAGCTGCGGCTCGCCGCCAGGCTATTTTTTCCAGCAATGAAACTGCCTTCGGAGCCACTGCGTGGTCCGAGCATGGAATATGTGGTTTTGTCTGGACCGCAGACGCTCTTGGTGCTGCGGCGCTGATCACCGCTCCGAAATGGGTGGCCGCAAGCCCTCCAATCCGATACGGGCAGGTGTGCACTGTTTTCGGCTGCGCTCCGCCCCGCTGATTGTGGCGCGTGAGGCAAATGGCGGTGAGTCCCTATCTTGCTTCGGTCTGATCTCAGCGGATCATATGCAACGACCGTAGAGGGCCACTCTGGCTGATCCGTTGAGCTCTGTTTTGAAATCCACTGCACGTTCATGTGCGACGTCCCTTTCCATCTGGAAATGCCGGTACGCGCTTATGATTGCCGGTGCCTTCGGATAGTTCCCTGAGTAGCTGCCGCTGATCGGGGAGTTTTTTTGAATTGACGAATAAAGCTCGCCAGACCGCGAACTAGACGGCGACGTACGCTAGACGGCGTAGTGATCAGCGATGAATGGCAGGGCGAGAGAGGGAGCGGAAGAACCCCCGCGGCTTTCATCCGCCGCGAGGGGAGGGCGGGTTCAGGACTGAACGTCGCGCAGGAACACCAAATGGTCGCTGGATGAGTCAGACGGACTGTAACGATAGCCATCGTAAGCGAAGTCCTTCAGTTGCTCGGGCTGCTCGATGCGCTCTTTGATCACATAGCGGCTCATCAAGCCGCGCGCTTTCTTGGCGTAGAAACTGATGATCTTGTACTGGCCGTTCTTCATGTCCTTGAAATCGACATCGATGACGCGGGCATTCAAGGCCTTGCGTTTGACCGCGCCGAAATACTCATCTGAAGCCAGGTTGAGCAGGACGTCATCTCCTTGTGCCGCCAATGCGTCGTTTAGCCAGTTGCTGATGCGCTCGCCCCAGAAGGCATACAGATCCTTGCCTCGGCTGTTGACCAGTTTGGTGCCCATTTCCAATCGATAGGGTTGCATCAAGTCGAGCGGACGCAGAACCCCGTAAAGCCCGGACAGCATGCGCAGGTGCTTCTGGGCGAAATCGAAATCCGGTTCGGAAAAGTCGCTCGCATTCAGTCCTGTGTAGACATCGCCCTTGAACGCGAGAAGCGCTTGCTTGGCGTTGGCTGGTGTGAATTCGGGCGTCCAACTGCCGTAGCGGGCAACGTTCAGAGCGGCGAGCTTGTCCGAAAGATGCATCAGTTCGCCGACTTGTTGCGGCGACAGTTCGCGCAGCCCTTCGATCAACTGCTGGGCGTGGTCGAGGTGCTCGGGTTGAGTGAAACGTTGGGTCGTCGGTGCGGAGTCGTAATCCAGTGTCTTGGCCGGCGATATCACCATCAGCATGCATCGGTCTCCTTTGAAGGGGGCCGATTCTAGGCTTTATCGGTGCCATGGCTCCACCTATGGACTCGATTAACCAAAAGCTTGACTTTGCCGTGGGGGAAGGGGGCAAGCTCGGCATGCCGGATTCAGGAGCGCTTATGACCGACTGCAATCATTCACACTGGACGCCGTCTCATGACTATCGTCCGCTCGAACAAGGGGCCGAGCGACAGACCTGGGCGGTCGTGGTGCTGACCGGGTTGACCATGGCTGCAGAGATCGCCGCTGGCTACCTGTTCAATTCCATGGCGCTGCTCGCCGATGGCTGGCATATGGCGTCTCATATGGTGGCCATCGGCATGGCGGCGATCGCCTACCTGCTGGCGCGCCGCTACGCCAATGATCGGCGCTTCGCGTTCGGGACCTGGAAAATCGAGGTCCTTGTGGGGTTCGCGAGTGCCGTGCTGCTGGTCGTGGTGGCGCTGATGATGATCGGCGAGTCGCTGTCGCGCTTCTGGTCGCCGGCGCAGATCGGTTTCGACGAGGCGCTGTGGGTGGCGTTCATCGGGCTGGCTGTGAACCTGCTGTCGGCCTGGTTGTTGCGCGAGCAGCATGATCACCACGGCCACGGCCACGGCCACGGCCATGAGGCGGCGCCAGGGCGGGATCTCAATCGCCACGCGGCCTTCGTTCACGTGTTGACCGACGGGCTGACGTCGGTCGCGGCGATCATCGCTCTGTTGGGAGGCAAGTATTTCGGCTGGAACTGGTTGGACCCGCTGATGGGCATCATCGGGGCGGTGGTCATTCTGGTCTGGGCCAAAGGGCTGTTGCGCGACACCGGCAAGGCGCTACTGGATCGCGAAATGGATGATCCACTGGTGCAGCGCGTGCAGAAGCGTTTGGAGGCGGTGCCCGATACGGATGTGGCAGACCTGCACCTGTGGCGGGTCGGCCGCGCGCAATACAGCTGCGTCGTCACGCTCGTCACCCACCAAGCGTATTCGGCTGATCGCTACAAAGCCGAGCTGGCGGACTTCTCGGAGTTGGTTCACGTGACGGCGGAGGTGAACCGGTGCTGCAAAAGTGTCCGGGTTGATTATTGAGCCTAGTCAGCGTCTGGAAGCCCGCCAAGCGCAATTCGTCGTTTCGATAAAAAAACGTCGGCGAATGGAAAAAGACTTTTTCCTGTCATCAATTTTGCGGTATTACGACATCAAGACCGCCGAAACCTGCACTCACAGGTGGCGGCCTCTGGGTGGCCCCAAGCCCCTGCCTCCCAAGTCCGCTCACCTTGCGCACGGTGGTTTTTCTGCGGCGGAGAGCATTCGGCCCTCCGTCGTCCGGCTCCGAAAAGGTGATCGTGTATGGATGACTACGGCAGACCCCGCGCTACTCAGCCCACCCTTTACGTTCTCGATACCAACGTTCTGATTCACGACCCCAACGCGATATTGAATTTCCAGGAACACCAGGTCGCCATTCCGATGACGGTTCTGGAAGAGTTGGACAAGCTCAAGACCGGCAAGCACACCGTGGCGGCAGAGTGCCGCCAGGCGATCCGTCTGATCGACAAGGTGCTTGGCGACGCGACGCCCGAGGAGGTCGAACTCGGCGTGCCGATTCAGCGCGAGAAGAGCGGGCCCTGCGGCAGCCTGTCGATTCTCATGAGCAAGGGCGCCGACTCCAGCGCACTGCCGGAAGACCTCAACGACAACAAGATCATCAACCAGGTCGTGGACCTGCAGCGGCGTCACACGGGTGTTCCGGTGGTGCTGGTCACCAACGATATCAACATGCGTTTGAAGGCGCGGGCATGTGGCGTGGCCGCGGAGGATTATCACACCGACAAGCTGGTGGACGACGTGGGCCAGCTGTCGCGCGGTTATCACAGCCTGAGCGGGTCGTTTTGGGATCGCGTCAGCAAGGTCGATACCCATCAGGGACATGGACGAACCTGGCACCGTGTACAGCTAATCGACAACCTGCCGGCCGTGCACATCAATGAGTTCATCCTCGACGAGCAGGGCTTCGTCGGCTGGATCAAGGGCATCAAGGCGGACGAGCTGCTCTTGCTCGACATGCATCAGGAGCCGTTGCTGCATCAGGAGGCCTGGGGGCTTCGTCCGCGGGATATCCATCAGGCGCTGGCATTGTTTGCCTTGCTTGATCCAGACATTCACCTGGTCAATCTCTCGGGCGCCGCGGGCTCCGGCAAGACCATCCTGGCACTGGCCGCCGCCATCGAGCAAACCGTGGCGAGCAAGCGTTACCGCCGGATTATCGCGACGCGCAGCGTACAGGGGCTGGATGAGGACATTGGCTTCCTGCCTGGCACCGAAGCGGAAAAGATGGAGCCCTGGCTCGGCGCGATCACCGATAACCTCGAAGCGCTGCACATGGATGACGAGAACACCCACGGCAGCGTCGATTACATCCTGCAAAAGGTGCCGCTGCAGTTCAAATCGCTCAATTACATTCGTGGCCGTAGCTTCCAGCAGAGCCTGATCCTCATCGACGAGTGCCAGAACCTTACGCCGCACCAGATGAAGACCATCATCACGCGGGCAGGTAGCGGGTCGAAAGTTGTGTGCCTGGGGAACCTGGCGCAGATCGACACGCCCTATCTCTCAGCTACCAGTTCGGGACTGACCTATCTCACGGAGCGCTTCAAGGACTTCCCACACGGCATGCACATTACCTTGCAGGGCGTGCCTCGTTCGGTGCTCGCCGAATACGCAGAGGCCCATATGTAACCAAAGCACAAAGACCGATGGCAGCGCTGGAGAGCTGGACGGCGGCGGGCATTTCGTCCAGCCTCCAGCCTCCATCGGTTAGACTGGCGGCCTGTCCCAATAACAAAAAGGTTAGCAATGCTCACCCATCTCGATTCACAGGGGCGGGCCAACATGGTCGACGTTACCGCCAAAGCCGTTACGGCACGCGAGGCGGTGGCGGAGGCAAAGGTCCGCATGCTTCCCGAAACCCTGCAGATGATTCAGCAGGGCGGACACCCCAAGGGCGACGTATTCGCGGTCGCCCGCATTGCCGGCATCCAGGCGGCAAAGAAGACCCATGAACTGATACCACTCTGCCATCCACTGTTGCTGACCAGCATCAAGGTCGACTTGCAGCCCGAAGGGGACGACTGCGTGCGTATTCAGGCGCGCTGCAAACTGGCCGGCCAGACCGGTGTGGAAATGGAAGCGCTGACCGCGGCGAGCATTGCCGCGCTGACCATCTACGACATGTGCAAAGCCGTCGACAAGGGCATGGTCGTGGAAGGGGTGCGGTTGCTGGAGAAGCTGGGCGGGAAAAGCGGACATTGGCAGGTGTCGACATGATTCACGTGCAGTATTTCGCTCGTTATCGCGAAACCCTTGGGCTCGATGCCGAGCAGCTGGAGTGGAATACATCGCTTCGGCACGTGGACGACCTCAGACAGCAACTGCTGGCACGCGGCAGCGAATGGTCGGTACTGAGCGAGGGGGGCCTGATGTGCGCGCGCAATCAGGAGCTGTGCGGACTCGATGAGCCGTTGGCCGACGGCGACGAAGTGGCATTCTTTCCCACCGTGACCGGAGGTTGATATGAGCGTGCGTGTCCAGCATAACCCGTTCGATCCGGGCGCCGAACTCAATGCGTTGCACGCGGCCAATCTCGGTATCGGCGCGGTAACTAGCTTCGTCGGCTATGTTCGCGATTTCAACGATGGGCATGATGTCGCCGGTATGTTTCTCGAGCACGCGCCGGGCATGACGGAAAAGGCGTTGCAGAAGATCATCGAGGAGGCGACTGCGCGATGGCCCTTGCTCAAGCTGGTGATCCTGCACCGGGTCGGACGACTCGAGCGAGGTGAGCCGATCGTCTTCGTCGGCGCCGCCAGCGCACACCGCGAAGCGGCATTCGACGGTTGCCGCTTCGTCATGGATTACCTGAAGACTCGAGCGCCGTTCTGGAAGAAGGAAGACACCCCGTCCGGCCCGCGCTGGGTCGAAGGGCGCTGTAGCGACCAGGCCGCCGCCGAGCGGTGGCGGCAGTAACGTCAGCCGAAGGTGATCTGCAGTTTGTAGAACAGGGTGGAAAGCATCGACAGGATGCCCAGCCCGAGTAGCGCGACACCCCATCCCCGCTCGCGAAAGTTGAAGCCGGCGCCCATCAGGATGAAGCTCGCGATGATTAGTATCAGCATGGTGTCGATGTCGACCATATGCTTGGCTCCTGCTGTGAAGGGTTTCCTTCACTGTAGGTGCTTATAGGACTTGATGGGTGATTTGCGTCAGTTCGACTGCAGTGACAGGGCAATTCGGGCATAAAAAAGGCGAAGCCGCAGCGGCTTCGCCTTTTCGCTTTCTGAGGTACTCAGCGCTTGGCCGGAACGGGCGCCAGGAGCTCTGCGGGTGGCATTTCACAGCTGATGCTGCGGCCCAGCAATGCTTCGATGGCCGGCAGGGCGAAGGCGTCATCCTCGCCGGCAAAGCTGATCGAGGTGCCGCTGGCGCCGGCTCGACCGGTGCGGCCGATGCGGTGCACGTAGTCGTCGGGTACTTCCGGCAGGGTGAAGTTGATCACGTGACTGATGCCGTCGACATGAATGCCGCGCCCGGCTACGTCGGTTGCCACCATGACGCGAATCTTGCCCTTGCGAAAGCCTTCCAAGGCGCGGATGCGTTTGTGCTGAGGCACGTCACCGGACATCTGCACGGCGCTGATACCGTCACGGGTGAGGCGCTCCTCGATACGGCGTACCTCGTCCTTGCGGTTGGCGAACACCATCACGCGGGTCCAGTCGTTCTGAGTGATCAGGTTGTAGAGCAGCTTGTACTTGTCACTGCCCGCTACGGCGTAGACATGCTGCTCGACCGTATCACTTGCAACGTTAACCGCTTCGATCTCGACGATCGCCGGATCGGTGGTCCACTGCTTGGCGAGGTTCATCACGTCGTCGGTGAAGGTGGCGGAAAACAGTAGCGTCTGGCGCTCGCTCTTGGGTGGCGTCTGGCGAATGATCTGGCGAACTTGGGGGATGAAGCCCATGTCGAGCATGCGGTCGGCTTCGTCGAGTACCAGCACCTCGACCATGTCCAGATGCACTTCGCCTCGTTGGTTGAAGTCCAGCAGGCGTCCCGGTGTAGCCACCAGAATGTCGCAATAGCGGGACTCCAGCGCCTTGAGTTGCTTGTCGAAGTCCATGCCGCCGACAAAGCTCATCACGTTCAAGCCGGTGTACTTGGTCAGGTTCAGTGCGTCGTTGGCAATCTGCACCACCAGTTCGCGGGTCGGCGCAATGATCAGCGCCCGCGGCTCACCCATGTAACGGTCGCTGGGCGGCGGCGTCTGCAACAGCTGGGTGATGGTGGAAATCAGGAAGGCCGCAGTTTTGCCTGTGCCGGTCTGTGCGCGACCGATTGCATCGCGGCCTTTGAGTGTGAACCCCAGAACCTGTGCCTGGATCGGCGTGCAATACGGGAAACCCAGGTCATGAATGGCGTGCATCAGTTCCGGGGCGAGTTTGAAGTCATGAAAGCGCGTTTTGCCTTCGGCAGGCTCGACCTGGAAGTCTTCCAGTTTCCAGGCAGGGGCGGGGGGGGCTGCGGGTTTGCGTGAGCGCTCTCGGCGAGGCTTGGGCGCTGCTGCGTCGACCGACTGCTCGGTTGTTTCAGGGCGCGCAGGGCGAGGAGTGTCGATAGGTGTCGAGGTGTCGCTGGCAGGCTGGGCGGCTGGCAGCTCTGCCGGACCTTTGCCAAAAATTTTCTTGAGTGCTTTGAGCACGGTTTCCGTCTCTGTCTATAAGGTTCGCCCGCCAGTGTAATGCAAGAAGCAGATACGGCGAAGACTTGCTCTGAGCCGCCATCGCAGTTGCCCGCTCGTCAGCCGCAGACGCAGTTTCGTCCTTGCGCCTTGGCCTGATAAAGCGCCTGGTCGGCGATATGGATCAGCCTTTTCAAATCGTCATTGGGTTGCATCGGCGCGACGCCGATAGAAATCGTGACGCCCGGCAGCGTGCCGATCGGCGAGCGGAACGAAGTGATTTCATCGAGGCTCTGGCGCAGGCGTTCGCCAACGTTGCGTGCATCGACCAGTCCCATATCGGGAAGCAGGATCACGAACTCCTCGCCTCCGTAGCGCACCAGGCTGTCGCTCGGACGGAGCAACTTCCCAAGCGTGTCGACCACAAGGCAAAGCGCATGGTCGCCAGCCAGATGTCCGTGTCGGTCGTTGTAATCCTTGAACCGGTCGACGTCGAGCATCAGGAGCGACAGCGGTTGGCCGTTGAAGGCGCAGCGGGTGCTCTCGCGGTTATAAATATGTTCCAGCCAGCGGCGGTTGAAAGAGCCGGTCAGGGTGTCGACGTTGGCATTCTGCTCACTGTTGATGATCAGACGATCGCTCAGGCGAACACGCTGGCAAAGCAGTTCGGCAAGGTTTTGCATCAGTCTGGGCGACCGCGTCAGCAGCGGCATCGAGCGGCGATGAAGCCGCAGTAGTTCCGAAGACTCGAGCGCAACGACGTAAGCCGATGGCGGCAGATTGTCCATGAAGCTGATTTCGCCGGCGCAATCGCCAGGTCCAATGGCGCGTACGGGTGGGCTATCGAGCGAGTCGAGGTGGACGGCGAGTTCGCCACTGAGAACCAGGTAAAGATATTGATTGTGCTCCAGTGGCGTGAGCAGAACGTCTCCGGCGGCGAGCGTGCACGGCTCGAAAGCCTCCTGCATCAGCCGCAGGCAGGGTTCGTCGACATGCTCCAGAAGGCGCGCCTGTTTGAGGTGCCGCATCTCGGCCCGCCGTTCGGCAAGCTTCATTGCTGCCATATCCGGCTGGAAGGCTTATTCGTCATGACTATCGCAAGGGCCTTGTAATGACCGGCAGGGTCGGCTTCGTCTGGCCGCGATGTGCGTTGCAATGGCAGGCGCATCGAGTTTGTTCTACCAACCCCAAGCGTAGCCTTGTTTTGTGATCAGGACAGGCGCGCGGCATCACATTTTCTTCAGCTGCGCGCTCGCCTGTCTTGCCGATCAACCGAGGCGCGCAGTGAGCCAATCGCCGATGTCGCGGATCTCATCGAGCACCACTTCGTGGGCCATTGGATAGTCCTTCCACTGGGCCGAAACCTCGTTTTGCACCAGGCATTCATAAGCGGCTCGTCCCATAGCGGGCGGCACGACGTCATCTCTCGATCCGTGCAGGCAGAGCACCGGCAGGCTCGCCTGTAATGGCGACAGCTCCAGATCATCGTTGAAGGTAGGCGCGTAGGTCGACAACGCCATAACCCCGCCGAGCGGCCCGGCCCAGCGCAGGAAGGCGGTGTGATAGGCCACCGCGCCGCCCTGGGAAAAGCCTGCCAGGAAAATTCTCCTAGGGTCGATCCCGCTGTCGCGCTGCGCCTCGATCAGCGCTATCACGGCCTGCGCCGACTGCTCGAGTTGGGCCTGGTTAATGGCCCGAGCCGGGCTCATGGCGATGATGTCGTACCAGCTTGGCATCGCCCAGCCGCCGTTGATCGTCACCGCCTGGGTAGGCGCTTGAGGCAGCACGAAGCGTGTCTGCAGCAGGCGCTGCTGCAGCGCTTCGGCCACCGGTAGAAAATCGTAGCGATCGGCACCGAGGCCGTGCAGCCAGATGACGCATGAGTCCGCGGTGTTGGCAGGTTCGATGATCAAGGGGTCGCTCATGTTGGGCTCCGTCTGGGCGCCCGCCTCAAGTTGGGGCAGGCGCGAAAGGTGAATGCGGCAATATGCGGCGAGGTTACCTGCACCGGCCCGTGCGATGAAGCGGCAAGATAGCGGGAAATGCGCTTTCGCTCGATCTGGTATGCCGCTTGCTTTGGCCCTTGCGCCATCTGCGCCGGTGTCGTCTGCGTTCTTGCAGGCGAACGCATCGGGAGGAGTTGCCGATCATCAATCGGCGGCTAGACTCAGGTCAGGTCCTTCGGCCGTTACGTCGGCAGGCATATTGCGATGCAGGCGGAAGACCCCGACCCAGCAGAATAAAAAAGCAAACTGGAGGTTTCGATGACAAGGGTTAAATCCACACTGGCCGTGCTTGGTGCCGCGACACTTTTGGGCGCCAGCGGCTTGGCTCAGGCAGGGGCGACCCTGGATGCCGTGAAAAGCAAGGGCTTCGTGCAGTGCGGTATCAGCGACGGGTTGCCGGGCTTTTCATATGCCGACGCTAAGGGCGAGTACAAGGGAATCGATGTGGATGTCTGCCGCGCGGTAGCGGCTGCGGTATTTGGCGATGCGAGCAAGGTGAAGTTCAGCCCGCTGACCGCCAAGGAGCGCTTCACCGCACTGCAATCGGGTGAGGTCGACGTGCTTTCGCGCAACACCACCTGGACCAGTTCGCGCGACTCGGCGATGGGGCTGAATTTTACCGGCGTCACCTACTACGATGGCCAGGGCTTTCTGGTGAACAAGGAGCTCGGCGTGTCCAGCGCCAAAGAACTCGATGGCGCCACTGTGTGCATCCAGGCTGGCACCACCACCGAACTGAACCTCTCCGACTATTTCCGCGCCAACAGCCTCAACTACACACCCATCACTTACGACACCTCGGATGAGAGCGCCAAGTCGCTGGAGTCCGGACGCTGCGACGTGCTCACCTCCGACCAATCCCAGCTCTATGCCCAGCGCATCAAGCTGGCCAAACCGGACGATTACATCGTGCTGCCGGAAGTCATCTCCAAGGAGCCGCTCGGCCCTGCGGTGCGCCAAGGTGACGAGGAGTGGTTCGATATCGTGCGCTGGTCACTCTTCGCCATGATCAATGCCGAAGAGCTTGGCGTTACGGCGGCGAACGTCGAGGACACCGCGAAAAACACCAAGAACCCGGATGTTGCGCGTCTGCTCGGTGCTGAAGGCGAATATGGCAAGGATCTGAAGTTGCCGAAGGACTGGGCAGTGCAGATCGTCAAGCAAGTCGGCAACTACGGCGAAGTGTTCGAGCGCAACATCGGCTCCGGTAGTGAACTGAAGATCGAACGCGGGCTGAATGCGCTCTGGAACAATGGGGGCCTCCAGTACGCACCGCCGGTGCGTTGATCGAGCCGGGCCGGCGCATAGTCGGCCTTGTTTCAAGGATGAGCGATGCCGGTGCGCTCGTACCGGCGCCGCCGAATGAGGTTTCTTGATGCGAACCATTGCCAAATCGGGGGCGGCGCGCGGCTCGCTGCTCACGGATCCACAGGCGCGTGCCTGGCTGTTCCAGGTCATCGCCGTTATTACTGTCATCGCGATCGGCTGGTTTCTGTTTCACAACACCCAGACCAATCTTGCCCACCGGGGCATCAATTCCGGTTTCGGATTTCTCGACAACGCCGCCGGCTTCGGCATCCCTCAGCACCTGATCGACTACAGCGAAAGCGACTCATACGGCCGGGTCTTTTGGGTCGGTCTGCTCAATACGCTGCTGGTGAGCGTAGTCGGCATCATTCTGGCGACTATCATCGGCTTCATTCTCGGAATAGGCCGATTGTCGCCGAACTGGCTGATCCGCCAGATCGCCACTGTTTATATCGAGATCTTCCGCAACATTCCGCCGCTGCTGCAGATATTCTTCGTCTATTTCGCTGTGCTGGCCCCTTTGCCCGGGCCGCGCGACAGCCTGTCCCTGTGGGACATCATCTTCGTCAACAACCGGGGCATACAGATGCCTTCGCCGAGCGCGGGGGAAGGCTTCTGGCCGTTCTGGATCGCGATGTTCCTAGCATTGGCGGCCATCGTCCTGCTCAACCGCTGGGCGCGGGCCCGGCGTCATGCCACGGGGCAGTCATTTCCAGTGTTCTGGACCAGTCTCGGATTGTTCCTCGGGATTCCAGGGCTGTGTGCACTGGTGTTTGGCGGGCCGTTCCTCTGGGAGATTCCGGAACTGCAACGCTTCAACATTCGTGGCGGCTGGGTGGTGATTCCCGAACTTGTGTCCATCGTGCTGGCACTGTCGATCTACACGGCAGCTTTCATCGGCGAAACCGTGCGCGCCGGCATTCAATCGGTGAGCCATGGCCAGACCGAAGCGGCCGCTTCGCTGGGGCTGCGACCTAGTCGGGTGCTGCGGCTGGTCATCGTGCCGCAGGCCTTGCGCGTGATCATCCCGCCGTTGACCAGCCAGTACCTCAATCTGGCGAAGAACTCCTCGCTGGCGGCCGCCATCGGCTACCCCGACATGGTCTCGCTGTTCGCTGGCACGGTGCTCAACCAGACCGGTCAGGCGATCGAAACCATGGCAATCACCATGAGCGTTTACTTGGCTATCAGCATCAGCATTTCGCTGCTGATGAACTGGTACAACAAGCGCATCGCGCTGATCGAACGGTGAGGGCAGGCTCATGACGACTCATATGTTCAAGCCTGACCTGCCGGCACCTTCGCGCAACATCGGCGTGGTCGGTTGGCTACGGGCCAATCTATTTTCCAGCTGGATCAATACGTTGATGACGCTGGTCGGCTTGTATCTGATCTGGGTGATCGTCCCGCCGATCATCGACTGGGCCATCATCAAGGCTGACTGGACCGGCGAGACGCGCGCCGACTGCAGCCGGGAGGGCGCGTGCTGGGTGTTCATCCAAACGCGTTTCAGTCAGTTCATGTACGGCTTCTACCCGACGGAGCTGCGCTGGCGGGTGGATACCGCCGCCTGGCTGGCGATTCTCGGTGCGGCGCCTCTGTTCCTCCGGCAGATGCCGCGCAAGGTGCATTACGGCATCGGCTATCTGTTGCTCTATCCGTTGCTGGCCTACTGGCTGCTGCACGGCGGCTTCTTCGGTCTGGAAACGGTTCCGACGTCGCGCTGGGGCGGGTTGATGCTGACCATCGTGATCGCCGCAGTGGGCATTGCTGGCGCTTTGCCGATGGGCATCCTGCTGGCGCTGGGGCGCCGCTCGGACATGCCGGCGATCCGTGTGCTGTGTGTCACCTTCATCGAATTCTGGCGCGGCGTGCCGCTGATCACCGTGCTGTTCATGTCATCGGTCATGCTGCCGCTGTTCCTGCCCGAGGAGATGAACCTCGACAAGCTGATGCGGGCCATGGTGATGGTGATCTTCTTCGAGGCCGCCTACATCGCAGAAGTGGTACGCGGCGGTCTACAGGCGATACCCAAGGGCCAATACGAAGCGGCGGCGGCGATGGGTCTGGGCTACTGGCGCAGCATGGTCCTGGTGATCCTGCCGCAGGCGCTGAAGATGGTCATTCCCGGCATCGTCAACACCTTCATTGCGCTGTTCAAGGACACCAGCCTGGTGATCATCATCGGCCTGTTCGACTTCCTCAACAGCATCAAACGCGCAACTTCGGATCCTGCCTGGCTCGGCATGTCCACCGAGGGCTACGTCTTTGCCGCGCTGGTTTACTGGATTTTCTGTTTCGGCATGTCGCGCTATTCCATGCACCTGGAGCGCAAGCTCGACACCAGCCACCGGACTTAGGAGAGACACCATGAGCGATACATCACTGCAAGCCGGGCAGCCTGAGCGCTCCGGCGAACCGGTCATCCAGATGCAGGGCGTGAACAAATGGTTCGGCCAGTTCCATGTACTCAAGGACATCGACCTGAGCGTCACCCAGGGCGAGCGAATCGTGCTGTGCGGGCCCTCCGGCTCGGGCAAATCGACCACTATTCGCTGCCTCAATAGGCTCGAAGAGCACCAAAAGGGCCGCATCGTGATCAACGGCGTGGAGCTGACCAACGACCTCAAGCAGATCGAGGCGATTCGCAGCGAAGTGGGCATGGTTTTCCAGCATTTCAATCTGTTCCCGCACCTGACGGTGCTGCAGAACTGCACGCTGGCGCCCATGTGGGTGCGCAAGCTGCCGCGACGCCAGGCGGAAGAGATCGCCATGCATTACCTGGAGCGCGTGCGCATTCCGGAACAGGCTGACAAATTTCCCGGGCAGCTTTCCGGCGGCCAGCAACAACGCGTGGCCATCGCTCGTGCCCTGTGTATGAAGCCCAAGATCATGCTGTTCGACGAACCCACTTCGGCGCTGGATCCGGAAATGGTCAAGGAGGTGCTGGATACCATGGTCGGCCTCGCCGAGAGCGGCATGACCATGCTCTGCGTGACCCACGAAATGGGCTTCGCCCGCACCGTGGCCGACCGGGTGATCTTCATGGACAAAGGCGAGATCGTTGAGCAAGCCGATCCAGAGGTGTTCTTTACCAACCCAGTCAATGAGCGGACGAAACTGTTCTTAAGCCAGATACTGCATTAAAGAGCAGCGAGGGTAGGGTGGGCTTCAGCCCACCCATTGGATCTTTTGGACTTTGGTGGGCTGAAGCGGAGCGCCGCCCGGCCCACCCTACGGCGTACCCTGAGAACTGCCCCTTGCCCATCGTCATAGGCTAGAATACGCGGCCCGACTGCTCCCTCTCCGAGGCTGTTCCGACGATGTTGATCCTGCGCGGCGCTCCCGCTCTTTCCGCCTTCCGTCACGGCAAGCTCCTGGCACAACTGACCGCGAAGGTCCCCGCTGTAAGCGGGCTGTATGCCGAGTTCGCTCATTTCGCTGAAGTATCCGGCACGCTTGGTGCGGACGAGGAGCAAGTGCTCGCCCGGCTGCTCAAGTATGGCCCGAGCGTCCCTGTGCAGGAGCCGGCTGGCCGGCTGTTCCTGGTGGTGCCGCGTTTCGGCACCATTTCGCCCTGGTCGAGCAAGGCCAGCGATATCGCCCACAACTGCGGTCTCGGCAAGATCCAGCGCCTGGAACGCGGTATCGCCTTCTACGTACAAGGCGAGCTTGGCGATGCCGAGGCACAGCTGATCGCCGCTGCGCTGCATGACCGCATGACCCAGCTGGTGCTCGAGCGCTTCGAAGACGCCGCCAATTTGTTCAGCCACGCACAGCCCAAGCCGCTCACCGCAGTGGATGTGCTGGGCGGTGGCCGGGCCGCGCTGGAGCAGGCCAACGTCGAGCTGGGCCTGGCCCTGGCCGATGACGAAATCGACTATCTGGTGACCAGCTTCGAAGGGCTGGGGCGCAACCCCCACGACATCGAGCTGATGATGTTCGCCCAGGCCAACTCCGAGCATTGCCGGCACAAAATCTTCAACGCCAGCTGGGACATCGACGGCGAGAGCCAGGACAAGTCCCTGTTCGGCATGATCAAGAACACCTACCAGATGCATTCCGAGGGCGTGCTGTCGGCCTACAAGGACAATGCCTCGGTGATCGTCGGCCACGAGGCCGGGCGTTTCTACCCGGATGCCGCGACCGGCGAATATGCCGCGCACCGCCAGCCGGTGCATATCCTGATGAAGGTGGAAACCCACAACCACCCGACCGCCATCGCACCCTTCCCCGGCGCAGCCACCGGTTCGGGCGGCGAGATTCGTGACGAAGGCGCCACCGGTCGCGGCTCCAAGCCCAAGGCCGGGTTGACCGGCTTCACCGTGTCCAATCTGAACATTCCCGATTTCGAGCAGCCCTGGGAAAAGCCCTACGGCAAGCCCGAGCGCATCGTCACCCCGCTGGACATCATGATCGAAGGCCCGCTGGGCGGCGCCGCGTTCAACAACGAATTCGGCCGTCCGGCGCTGGCTGGCTATTTCCGTACCTTCGAGCAAAGCATCGAAACCCCTCGCGGCGAAGAAGTGCGCGGCTATCACAAGCCGATCATGCTCGCCGGCGGCCTGGGCAATATCCGTGAAGATCACGTGCAGAAGGGCGAGATTTCGGTCGGCGGCAAGCTGATCGTGCTCGGCGGCCCGGCGATGCTGATTGGCCTCGGCGGCGGTGCGGCCTCTTCCATGGCCACCGGCGCCAGCTCGGCGGATCTGGATTTCGCCTCGGTGCAGCGCGACAACCCGGAAATGGAGCGTCGTTGCCAGGAAGTGATCGACCGCTGCTGGCAGCAGGGCGAACAGAACCCGATCAAGTTCATCCACGACGTCGGCGCGGGCGGTCTGTCCAACGCCTTCCCCGAGCTGGTCAACGATGCCGGCCGCGGCGGCCGCTTCGATCTGCGCAACATTCCCAACGACGAACCGGGCATGGCGCCGCACGAGATCTGGTGCAACGAATCCCAGGAGCGCTACGTGCTCTCGGTGGACGCCGTTGATTTCGAGCGTTTCAAGGCCATCTGCGAGCGCGAGCGCTGCCCATTCGCGGTGGTCGGCGAGGCTACCGAAGAGCCGCACCTGACCGTGGCCGACAGCCATTTCGGCAACAAGCCGGTGGACATGCCGCTCAACGTGCTGCTCGGCAAGACGCCGCGCATGCACCGCAGCGCCAACCGCGAAGCCGAACTGGGTGATGATTTCAGCGCGGCCTCGGTCTATCTGGATGACGCCGTTGGCCGGGTGCTGCGCCATCCGGCGGTAGCCAGCAAGAGCTTCCTGATCACCATCGGCGACCGCAGCATCACCGGCATGGTGGCGCGCGATCAGATGGTCGGCCCCTGGCAGGTGCCGGTGGCTGACTGCGCCGTGACCACCACCAGCTACGACGTCAACACTGGCGAAGCCATGGCCATGGGCGAGCGCACCCCGCTGGCGCTGCTCGATGCCCCGGCCTCCGGGCGCATGGCCATCGGCGAAACCCTGACTAACCTCGCTGCCGCGCGCATCGAAAAACTCTCCGATATCAAGCTGTCCGCCAACTGGATGGCCGCCGCAGGGCACCCGGGTGAAGACGCACGCCTGTACGACACGGTCAAAGCCGTCGGCATGGAGCTGTGCCCGCAGTTGGGCCTGACCATTCCGGTGGGCAAGGACTCGATGTCGATGAAGACCCGCTGGGACGAGGAGGGCGCTGAGAAGAGCGTCACTTCGCCCATGTCGCTGGTCGTCTCCGGCTTCGCGCCGGTGGTCGATGTACGCAAGACTCTGACGCCGCAGCTGCGCCTGGACAAGGGCGCCACCGACCTGATCCTGATCGACCTGGGCCGTGGCCAGAACCGCATGGGCGCGTCGATCCTCGCCCAGGTGTACGGCAAGCTTGGCCGCCAGGCACCGGACGTCGACGATGCTGAGGATCTGCAGGCATTCTTCGCGGTGATCCAGGGGTTGAATGCCGATGGCCTGCTGCAGGCCTATCACGACCGTTCCGATGGTGGTCTGCTGACCACTGTGCTGGAAATGGCCTTTGCTGGTCATTGCGGGCTGAACCTGAACCTGGACGGTCTGCTGGACGATGCGGACGAGATTCCGGCCGTGCTGTTCAACGAAGAGCTGGGCGCGGTGATCCAGGTGCGCCAGGACGATACCGAAATCGTCTTGGCACAGTTCAGCGCCGCCGGCCTCGGCGATTGCGTGGCGGTGATCGGCCAGCCGGCCAACAATGGCTACATCTCGATCCGGCTTGCCGGCAGCGAAGTGTTCAGTGGAGATCGCCGCCTACTGCAACAGCAGTGGAGCGAGACCAGCTATCGCATCCAGCGCCTGCGCGACAACGTCGAGTGCGCCGATCAGGAATTCGATGCGCTGCTGGAAGAGGACAACCCCGGCCTCAACGTCAAGCTCAGCTTCGACGTCAACCAGGACATCGCCGCGCCCTACATCAAGCGCGGCGTGCGACCGCAGGTGGCGATCCTGCGTGAGCAAGGCGTTAACGGCCAGACCGAGATGGCGGCCGCTTTCGACCGCGCCGGCTTCGCCGCTGTGGACGTGCACATGAGTGACATTCTCTCGGGACGCATCAGCCTGGAACGCTTCAAAGGCCTGGTTGCCTGCGGCGGTTTTTCCTATGGCGACGTGCTCGGCGCCGGTGAAGGCTGGGCCAAGTCGATCCTGTTCAACAGCCGTGCGCGCGAGGAGTTCAGCGCTTTCTTCGAGCGCAGCGACAGCTTCGGCCTGGGTATCTGCAACGGTTGCCAGATGCTTTCCAATCTGCACGAGCTGGTGCCTGGTAGCGAGTCCTGGCCGCATTTCGTGCGCAACCGTTCCGAGCAGTTCGAGGCGCGCGTGGCCATGGTCCAGGTGCAGGATTCGCCGTCGATCTTCCTTCAGGGCATGGCCGGTTCGCGTCTGCCGATCGCGATTGCGCACGGGGAAGGGCATGCGGAGTTCGAAAGCGAGGAAGCACTGCTCGAGGCGGATCTATCCGGCACCGTTGCCCTGCGCTACGTGGACAACCATGGTAAGGTCACCGAGCGTTATCCGGCCAACCCTGGCGGCTCCCCGCGCGGTATCACAGGTTTGACCACGCGCGACGGTCGCGTGACCATCATGATGCCGCACCCGGAGCGTGTCTTCCGTGCCGTGACCAACTCCTGGCGCCCAGATGAGTGGCAGGAAGACGGTGGCTGGATGCGCATGTTCCGCAACGCGCGGGTCTGGGTCGACTGAAGCCATGCAGTACTGAGAGAAGCCCGGACACCTGCGCGTGCTCCGGGCTTTTTTGTGAACCAGTCACCAGCGTTTCGCTGAACCAAGCCCGCGGGGACACGTCTGATCGTTGATCGGTAGCAGTGCTTGATGTTTCGGCTTCTGGCAAATTGGTTTGTAAGCGGGCATCTGTTCCGCCCCTGGTTCCGGAGAGGCTGATGTACAAGCTGTGTTTCTATGTTCCCGAAAGCCATCTGGGCGAAGTCAAGGAAGCGGTTTTCGCAGCGGGCGGCGGTCGCATTGGGGCTTATGACCATTGCTGCTGGCAGGTGCTCGGGCACGGCCAGTATCGACCGCTGGAAGGCAGCCAGCCGTTCCTCGGGCAGCAGGGCCAGGTGCAGCCGGTTGCCGAGTGGAAGGTGGAACTGGTAGTCGCCGACGAATTGATCCACGACAGCGTCAAGGCGCTCAAGCGTGCGCATCCTTACGAAACGCCTGCGTTCGAGGTCTGGCGGTTGTCGGATATGGTTTTCTGAGAAGACGAAGCAGCGTCGGAGTTTCGACTGGCCTACGGACGAATCTCGATCAGCGTGCCGTCTTTCACCAGATTCCATATCTCACGCATGTCGTCATTCTTCAGCGCGATGCAGCCCTCGGTCCAGTCAAGGGTATGGAAAAACCACTCGGGGTATTCCTCATCCAGCGGCGTGCCATGAAGCATGATCATGCTGCCTGGTCGCGCGCCGTCGGCACGGGCGCGGGCCAAATCCCTGGCGTTCGGGTAGGAGATATGCATCGCCAGGTTGTACTTGTCGGACGTTTTGCGCCAATTGATCCAGTACAACCCTTCCGGCGTTCGCTGATCGCCTTCGCGCTGCTTGGGACCGGGCTGTTTCCCCAGCGAGACGCGATAGCTTTTCATCGTCACGCCCCGGCTGATCAAGTGCAGCTGGCGTTCCGATTTGACCACCAGCACCTTGTCGATAAACGAGGCATCGAAGACTGGCGCAGCGGTGGCATGGGAAAGAGTGGCAAAGGTGAAGCAGACGATCGCTAACAGCCAGCGCATGAGGCGTTCCTGAATCCTTACGACATCAGACCTGTCTGCGCGCCATCGGCATAGGTGCGATGGCTTCGTTGCGCACCGGGAAGGTCTGCTGCACCCGGTCGGCGAAAAAGTATTCTAGGGTACGGCCCACGGTCGGGAAAGCCAGCTCTGACCAAGGGATCTCGGCCTGGCTGAAAAGCTTGACCTCGAGACTCTCGTCTCCTGCACAGAATCGATCATCGAGCAGCTCGGCGCGAAAGAACGTGTAGACCTGGTTGATGTGCGGCAGGTCGAACAGCGTATAGAGACGCAGGCCCGTAACTCTGGCGCAGGCTTCTTCCAACGTTTCTCGCTCCGCTGCCTGCTGCATGGTTTCGCCGTTTTCCATGAAGCCGGCCGGCAATGTCCAATAGCCACGCCGTGGCTCGATTGCGCGCCGACAGAGCAATATAGAGTCGCCCCAGACGGGCAGGCAACCGGCAACGATCCGTGGGTTCTGGTAGTGAATCGTGTCACAGGCTGCACAGACGAAGCGGATTCGGTTATCTCCGTCAGGTATTTGTTCTGTGATTGTGCTGCCGCATTGGCTGCAGTATTTCATCGCGCTTCCTTCGGTCTACGGATCATCGTTACAGCCTTGGTCGAACACGCACGAGCTACCGCTCAGAACTAGTTTGTCGTGAGAAGTCCATTCGTGCCACTGCCGATTGCCGTCGAGCACGGTTTTGGTTGCGCCTGTCTTGGGCGCCTCGGTGATTCATGCCATGATGCTTGCCAAAGACGGAAAGAGACGTTTCATGCTGGACAAAATACTCCAACGGGTGCGTGACTATTCCCCGCATCTTCTGGAGCCGGAAGGCCGGATGCCCGAAGCGGCGGTCTTGATGCCCATCACCCGTGGCGATTCGCCGGAGCTGGTCCTGACCCTGCGCGCCAGTGGTCTATCCACTCATGGCGGCGAGGTGGCATTTCCCGGTGGCCGGCGTGATCCCGAAGATCGAGATCTAGTCCATACCGCATTGCGCGAAGCCGAGGAAGAAGTTGGCCTGGCTCCGGGGATAGTAGAAATCGTCGGACCGCTGAGCAGCCTCGTATCGCTGCATGGTATCCACGTCACGCCTTATGTCGGCATCGTGCCGGACTATGTCGAATACCGCGCCAACGATGCTGAGATTGCCTCGGTGTTTTCCGTGCCACTGGACTTTTTCTGCCAGGACGCGCGGGAGGTGACCCACCGAATCGATTACCAGGGTGTTGCCTGGTACGTCCCGTCTTACCACTATGGCGAATACAAAATCTGGGGATTGACGGCCATCATGATCGTCGAGCTGGTGAACCTGGTATACGACGCCGGGATCGAAATGCACAGCCCTCCCGCTTCTTATATCGATTTGAGCCAGAAGAGGTCATGATCGTGAAATATCGCCTGGGTGATTCCCGTGTCGAAACCCATCCCGAGAGCTGGGTCGCACCAAACGCTACTCTGGTCGGCAAGATCCGCCTTGATGCAGGGGCCAACGTCTGGTTCGGTGCGGTGCTGCGTGGCGACAACGAACTGATCCATGTCGGCGAAAACAGCAACGTGCAGGACGGCAGTGTCATGCACACCGACATGGGCTATCCGCTGACGCTGGGGACCGGCGTCACCGTTGGGCATAACGCCATGCTGCACGGGTGTACTGTCGGCGATTACAGCCTGGTCGGGATCAACGCGGTGATCCTCAACGGGGCGAAGATCGGCAAGTACTGCATCATCGGCGCCAACACATTGATTGCCGAAGGTAAGGAGATCCCCGATGGCTCGCTGGTGGTGGGGTCGCCCGGCAAAGTGGTTCGCGAGCTGACCGAACAGCAGAAGAAGATGCTCGAAGCGAGCGCTGCGCATTACGTACACAACGCCCAGCGCTACGCGCGAGATCTGGCGGAGCAAGACGATTGATTGCTGACGATAAGCCGGTTGCGTCTCCTTGCGTCAGCATCTGCGCGCTGGACGAAGACGATTTCTGCACCGGCTGCCAGCGCAGCATCGACGAAATCCGCCGCTGGAGCCAGATGGGCAATCCGGAGCGGCGGCAGGTGCTGCTGCGTTGTCACGAGCGGGCACGCGTCAGCGGGCTGCTGTTCTGACGCCGAAGCGCAACGCGTCGGCGCGACTTTATTAGTGTCTGCATAACGAGGACTTCCATGCCCCGAATAGGTACTCCGCTGTCGGCCAGCGCAACCCGTGTGCTGCTCTGTGGCTCCGGTGAGCTCGGCAAGGAGCTGGTCATCGAGCTTCAACGCCTGGGCGTGGAAGTCATTGCGGTGGACCGTTACGCCAACGCTCCGGCCATGCAGGTGGCGCATCGTCATCATGTCGTCGATATGCTCGACGGCGCTGCGCTGAGGGCGATCATCGAGCAGGAAAGACCACATTTCATCGTGCCGGAAATCGAAGCGATCGCCACCGCGACGCTGGTGGAGCTGGAGCGCGAAGGTTATACGGTCATCCCTACCGCGCGGGCCGCGCAGCTCACTATGAACCGCGAAGGTATTCGCCGCCTGGCTGCTGAGGAGCTTGGTCTGCCGACTTCGCCGTACCGTTTCGCCGACTCGCTGGAGGAATGTCGCGCGGCGGCTTCCTTGCTCGGCTTCCCCTGCCTGATCAAGCCTGTCATGAGTTCGTCCGGCAAGGGGCAATCGGTCCTGCGAAGTGAAGCCGATATCGTCACGGCCTGGGACTATGCGCAAGCTGGCGGTAGAGCCGGGAAAGGGCGGGTGATCGTCGAAGGTTTCGTCGATTTCGACTATGAAATCACGCTGCTGACCGTTCGGCATGCAGCTGGAACCGCCTTCTGCCAGCCGGTTGGGCATCGTCAGGAAAAGGGTGATTATCAGGAATCCTGGCAGCCGCAGCCGATGACTGCAGGCGCAATGGCCGAGGCTGAACGCATTGCGCTGGCGGTCACCGACGCGCTGGGTGGACGCGGTATTTTCGGTGTCGAACTTTTCATCAAGGGTGACAAGGTCTGGTTCTGCGAGGTTTCACCCAGGCCGCACGATACGGGCCTAGTGACCCTTGTCTCCCAGGATCTTTCCGAGTTTGCGCTGCATGCCCGGGCGATCCTTGGACTACCGATTCCGGCGATCCGTCAGTTTGGACCATCGGCTTCGGCCGTGGTGCTGGTGGAGGGTGAGTCCGAGCAGGTGAGCTTCGGCAATCTGGCCGCCGCGATGGTCGAGCCAGATACGGCACTGCGTCTGTTCGGCAAACCGGGCGTCAGCGGGCAGCGGCGAATGGGAGTGGCCCTGGCTCGCGACGTGTCGATCGAGGCTGCGCGTGCCAAGGCGATGCGGGTGGCCTCGGCTATCGATATCGAATTCTGAAAGGCGGGACCGGGCGACGCAACGAATTATGGCGTGTCGCTCGGTTCTTCCTGGATATCTTCGGCCACCCAAGCGCGCACGCTTTTGACGCGATTGTCTGCGGCCTGCAAGACTTCGAATCGATACTGCTTGATCTGCAGGCAGATACCGCTATCTGGAATATGCTCAAGCGCTTCGGTAATCAATCCATTAAGCGTCTTCGGCCCGTCGCAGGGTAATTGCCAGCTCAGCGCTCGGTTTACTTCGCGTAGATAGGCGGCGCCGTCTATCACCAAGGTGCCATCGTCCTGGGGGTGTATATCCGGGCTGCGCAAGGCATCCTGGTTGCTGAACTCGCCAACGATCTCTTCGAGAATATCTTCCAGGGTAACGATCCCCAGTACATCGCCATATTCATCCACCACGATGCCGATGCGGCGCTTTTGTTTTTGAAAATTGAGCAACTGGGTAGAGAGCGGGGTGTTTTCGGGGACGAAATAGGGCTCGTTGCAGGCTTCTAGCAGACTGTCCTTGGTTAGTTGGTCGTGACTGAGCAGGCGGGCGATCTGCCGCATGTGCACGATACCTTCGATCTGGTTGATGTCCTTGCGGAACACTGGCAGACGGGTGTGCGGTGTGGTGCGTAACTGGCCAACAATGGTTTCCAAGTCATCCTCAAGATCAATGCCGGCGACTTCGTTGCGCGGGATCATGATGTCGTCGACAGTCACCCGTTCGAGGTCAAGAATGCCGAGCAGCATGTTCTGTCGATTCAGCGGCAGATCGCTACCGGATTCACGCACCACGCTGCGTAGCTCTTCGGTGGACAGGCTATCGGTGCCTTTCTTGGACGGGTCCACACCGAGCAGCTTGAGCAGTCCATTGCTGATCCAGCCGAGCAGTGCGACCAGCGGATACAGCACCTTCTGCAGCAGCATCAACGGCAGGCTGACTGGATAGGCGACCACCTCTGGGCGCAGGGCCGCTAGTGTCTTGGGAGTGATCTCACCAAAGATCAACAAGATGATTGTCAGGCCGATGGTGGCAATGGCAATCCCGGCCTCGCCCCATAATTGCATCGCCAGAACTGTCGCGATCGAAGAGGCGAGGATATTGACGAAATTGTTACCTACAAGAATGGTGCCCAGCAGGCGGTCGGGCCTGGACAGCAATTCGATGGCTCGTTTGGCTCCGGAGTGACCTTCTTTTGCCTGATGGCGCAAGCGATAGCGGTTGAGGCTGAGCATTCCGGTTTCGGAACTTGAAAAAAAAGCTGAGCACAAAAGCAGGAAGACCAGCAGGCCAACCAGAAAGCCGGGATGTAGATTTTCCACGTGGTGGCCCTAGATGTGCAGGATGAATTCGCGGACCAGCTTGCTGCCGAAATAGGCCAACATCAGCAGACAGAAGCCCGCCAGCGTCCAGCGAATGGCCTTGTAGCCGCGCCAGCCAAGCTGATGGCGCCCCCACAGCAATAGGCCGAAGATTACCCAGGCGATGACTGATAGCAGTGTTTTATGCACAAGATGCTGGGCAAACAGATTGTCGAGGAACAGCCAGCCGGAAATCAGTGATGCCGATAGCAGCAGCCAGCCGGCGAGGAGGAAGCCGAACAGCAGGCTCTCCATGGTTTGTAGGGGCGGGAAGTTCTTGATCAGGCCGGACGGGTGTTTGTGCTTGAGGTGGTGGTCCTGCAGCAGCAGCAGCAGTGACTGAAAGACCGCAATCGTAAGCATCCCGTAAGCAAGAATGGAAAACAGGATATGCGCCAGTATCCCTGGCTCCTCGCTGATGGCCGGCGCGGTGCCGGACGGCGCGAACTGGGCGAAAAGCACTGTCAGACAACCGAGCGGAAAAAGAAGCAGCAGAAGATTCTCGACTGGCATGCGATGAAGCGCGAGCAGAATCAGGAGAATCACGGCTGCGGCAATCAGGCTCGAGGCCGTGAAGAAATCCAGGTGCAGTCCGCTCGGCGACAGCAGTTGGATGAACAGGCTCACCCCGTGCGCAACGAGCGCCAAGGCGCCCAGGACGATAAGCAGGCGCTTATTCGGCACGGTGCGTTGCGCCAGGCGTAGGCCTTGGTATCCGGTGACGCCAGCATAAAGGCAGGCGGCAGCTAGGCTCGGTAGCAGAGGGTGCATAGGTCTGTTAACAGGCTCGAAAGGCGCTGAGTGTGGCATAAACACTCAGCGCAAAAAAGCGTGCAGGCGAGCGGTATGGTGCCGCGTAGCTCGGTGTGTGGGCGCGTTATCGGATGATGCGGTGCCCAGTTGTTGGCGCTGGTTGGCCTGTGACGATGAAAAGCATGGTCGGCGGGGTACCGGCCCGAGGCTTGCAGCTTCTATAATCGCTGCCTTAACCACATCCAGCGTGGAAACGGCACATGTTTGAAAACCTAACCGACCGCCTCTCCCAGACGCTTCGCCATGTTACCGGCAAGGCCAAGCTGACCGAGGACAATATCAAGGACACCCTGCGTGAAGTGCGGATGGCGCTGCTCGAAGCTGACGTCGCACTGCCGGTGGTCAAGGATTTCGTCGCCAAGGTCAAGGATCGAGCTGTCGGAACGGAAGTATCAAAGAGCCTGACCCCGGGCCAGGCATTCGTGAAGATCGTCCGCGCCGAGCTGGAAGAGCTGATGGGGGCGGCCAACGAAGATCTGGCACTGAGCGTGGCGCCGCCCGCCGTAGTGCTGATGGCCGGGTTGCAGGGTGCGGGCAAGACCACTACGGTGGGCAAGCTTGCGCGATTCCTCAAAGAGCGTAAGAAGAAATCCGTACTGGTGGTGTCTGCCGACGTCTACCGTCCCGCGGCAATCAAGCAGCTCGAGACCCTGGCCGCTGAAGTCGGGGTGACCTTTTTCCCTTCCGACACCAGCCAGAAGCCGGTAGAGATCGCCCAGGCCGCGATCCGCGAAGCCAAGCTGAAGTTCATCGACGTGGTGCTGGTGGATACCGCCGGTCGCCTGGCCATCGATGCCGAGATGATGGCTGAGATCCAGGCTGTGCATGCCGCCATCAACCCGGCTGAGACGCTGTTCGTGGTCGACGCCATGACCGGTCAGGACGCCGCGAACACAGCCCGCGCCTTCGGTGAAGCATTGCCGCTCACCGGCGTGGTGCTGACCAAGGTCGATGGTGATGCTCGTGGTGGTGCCGCGTTGTCGGTGCGTCACATTACCGGCAAGCCGATCAAGTTCCTCGGCATGGGCGAGAAGAGCGATGCGCTCGAACCCTTCCATCCGGATCGCATCGCTTCGCGCATTCTCGGCATGGGCGACGTGCTCAGCCTGATCGAGCAGGCCGAGCAGACCCTCGACCGCGAGAAGGCCGAGAAACTCACCAAGAAGCTGAAGAAGGGCAAGGGGTTCGACCTCGAAGACTTCCGCGATCAACTGCAGCAGATGAAGAACATGGGTGGCCTAGGTGGGCTGATGGACAAGCTGCCCTCGATCGGTGGCATGAATCTATCCCAGATGGGTAACGCCCAGGGCGCTGCGGAAAAGCAGTTCAAACAGATGGAAGCCATCATCAACTCAATGACGCCCGTCGAGCGTCGCAACCCCGACATCATCAGCGGCTCGCGCAAGCGCCGCATCGCCATGGGGTCGGGCACGCAAGTGCAGGACATCGGGCGGCTGATCAAGCAGCACAAGCAGATGCAGAAGATGATGAAGAAGGTTACCGGCAAGGGCGGCATGGCCAAGATGATGCGCGGCATGGGCGGCATGTTCCCCGGCGGCGGGATGCCGAAATTCTGAACGACAGCTGCAAGCCCCGGGCTGTCAGGCAATGAGTAAATGATCCGGCGCGTTCGGGTTTTGCATTTACTTGTAGCTTGCGGCTTGAAGCTTGCTGCTTTTACTCGTAAAATGCGCGGCCTTTCGGGCCCAGGCCCATTTTAAGTGTGTGCCTTAAGTTAGCACCGACTACAGGAACGATGTTCACATGGTAACTATTCGTCTCGCCCGTGGCGGCTCCAAGAAGCGCCCTTTCTACCACCTGACCGTGACCAACAGCCGCAATGCGCGCGACGGTCGCTTCGTTGAGCGTATCGGTTTCTTCAACCCGATCGCTTCGGGTGCGGAAGTGAAGCTGTCTGTAAACCAGGAGCGTGCCGCTTACTGGCTGAGCCAGGGCGCACAGCCGTCTGAGCGCGTTGCTCAGCTGCTGAAGGAAGCTGCCAAGGCCGCTGCCTGAATCGCATGAACGCAACGTCTGCTCCGGCCGAAGATCTGATCGTAATCGGCAAAATCGTTTCGGTGCATGGCGTGCGTGGTGACGTAAAGGTCTATTCCTTTACCGATCCGATCGACAATCTGCTGGATTATCGTCGCTGGACGCTCAGGCGAGGTGACGAGGTCAAGCAGGTCGAGCTGGTTAGTGGGCGTCTCCAGGGCAAAATCCTGGTGGCTACGCTGAGAGGGTTGACCGATCGGGAAGTTGCGCGAACCTACGCCGACTTCGAGATCTGCATTCCTCGTAGTGAGCTTCCGCCACTGACCGGAGAGGAATACTACTGGTATCAGCTTCAGGGCCTGAAGGTCATCAACCAGCTCGGGGAAGTGCTCGGACGGGTTGACCATCTGCTCGAAACCGGTGCCAACGATGTCCTGGTGGTCAAGCCGTGTGACGGCAGCCTGGACGATCGTGAGCGGCTGCTGCCTTATACCGATCCTTGCGTGTTGAAGGTCGATCTAGAAGCAGGCGAGATGCATGTCGAATGGGACGCGGATTTCTGAGCGACATGTCCAGCTTTCGTGTTGAAGTGATCAGTCTGTTTCCAGGCATGTTCGCTGCCATCCGTGACTACGGTATTACCAGTCGCGCGGTGAAGCAGGGGTTGCTCCAGCTGCGATGCTGGAACCCGCGTGCCTATACCGAAGATCGCCACCAGACGGTGGATGATCGCCCTTTCGGTGGTGGCCCCGGCATGGTGATGAAGATCAAGCCGCTGGAGCTTGCCTTGGCAGATGCCAGGCAGACCGCCGGCGAGAAGGCGAAGGTGATCTACCTTTCGCCGCAAGGACGTCAGCTGAAACAGACCGATGTCCGTGAACTGGCGAGGGAGGAGGGGCTTATCCTCATCGCCGGGCGCTACGAAGGTATCGACGAGCGTTTTATCGAAACGCATGTCGACGAAGAATGGTCGATTGGCGATTACGTGCTGTCCGGTGGCGAACTGCCGGCCATGGTGCTGATCGATGCGGTGACCCGATTGCTTCCTGGAGCGCTGGGTCATGCTGATTCTGCCGAGGAGGATTCGTTTAGCGACGGCCTGCTCGACTGCCCGCATTACACGCGACCGGAAGTGTATGCGGATAAACGTGTTCCAGAGGTGCTGCTCAGCGGCAATCACGAACACATCCGGCGCTGGCGTTTGCAGCAGTCCCTCGGAAGGACCTGGGAACGCCGTGCCGATCTTCTGGATGGCCGCTCGCTTTCTGGAGAAGAACAGAAGCTGCTGAAGGAATACATCCATCAGCGGGACGATAGTTAACGTATCGATGGCAGGCTACAAGGGCTTGTCTCAGGAGCACACAGCATGACCAACAAGATTATCCAGGCGATCGAAGCCGAGCAGATGACCAAAGAACTGCCTCCGTTCGCCCCCGGCGACACCGTGATCGTTCAGGTCAAGGTAAAGGAAGGCGAGCGTGAGCGTCTGCAGGCCTTCGAAGGCGTCGTGATCGGCAAGCGTAACCGCGGTCTGAACAGTGCCTTCACCGTGCGCAAGATCTCCAACGGTGTGGGTGTGGAGCGTACCTTCCAGACCTACAGCCCGATGGTTGACAGTCTCAGCGTCAAGCGCCGCGGCGATGTTCGCAAGGCCAAGCTGTACTACCTCCGCGCGCTGTCCGGCAAGGCAGCCCGTATCAAGGAAAAGCTGTCCTGAGGACTGCGCTCCTTGTAAGAAAAAAGCAGCCTTCGGGCTGCTTTTTCGTTATTGCGATGTTTTTTGAAGTTTCGTTAAACCCTGATTCCGTTCCCTGCCGGCGTGCCTGGTAGCGTGACAACAAAGACAAGATTCGCAGCACGGTGGCCACACTACTTGCGAGAAGTGGCATGACCCCAAGAGATATTGAAGTTCAGCGTCGTACCGATCTGTCCGTCACGCATGTGACCAAGGCGGTGTTCCCACCGACCACCAATCATCACAACACTTTGTTCGGCGGCACCGCACTGGCCTGGCTGGACGAGGTTTCGTTCATTACTGCGACACGCTTCTGCCGGCTGCCACTGGTTACCGTGTCTTCCGATCGAATCGATTTCAATCACCCGATTCCCGCTGGCTCCATCGTCGAGCTGATTGGTCGCGTGGTTAAAGTGGGCAATACCAGCCTGAAAGTGGACGTCGAGGTGTTCGTCGAGAGCATGTATCACGACGGACGCGAGTTGGCCATCAAGGGCACCTTTAGCTTCGTCGCAGTGGGCGAAGACAACCGGCCGGTGCCGGTATTGCCTGATCACGTCTGACCACGCTGGCTGTTTGCTGGCGCCTTGTGAAACACTGCCGCGTCGAGTCTTTCGGATACTGCCATGCCTGCCTTGGATGCTCCTGTAATTGACCGTTTTCTGGATGCCTTGTGGCTGCAGAAGGGACTGTCGGACAACACGCGGGATGCCTATCGCAGTGACCTGGCGCTGTTCAACGGCTGGCTGGCCGAGCGTGACCTGAAGCTGGAAGATGCCGGGCGCGTGATCATTCTCGATCATCTCGCCTGGCGTCAGGCCAACGCCTACAAGGCGCGCTCCACCGCGCGCTTTCTATCTGGCCTACGTAGCTTTTATCATTTTCTGCTGAGCGAGGGATCGATCAGTGTCGATCCGACCTTGCAGGTCGATCTGCCGCAGCTGGGGCAACCCTTGCCCAAGACGCTGTCTGAGGCGGATGTCGAAGCGTTGTTGGCCGCCCCGGATCTTGGCGACCCTCTCGGCTTGCGTGATCGGGCGATGCTGGAAGTGCTTTATGCCTGCGGGCTGCGGGTGACCGAGCTGATTTCGCTGAGCCTCGACCAGATCAACCTGCGTCAGGGGGTGCTACGGACTCTCGGCAAGGGCAACAAAGAGCGTCTGGTGCCGCTGGGAGAAGAGGCCTTGCACTGGATCGAGCGTTACCTTCGTCAGGCTCGTGGCCTGTTGCTGGGCGACAAGCCAAGCGATGTGGTGTTTCCAAGCCAGCGTGGCACTCAGATGACTCGTCAGACCTTTTGGCACCGGATCAAACTGCATGCCTCGGTGGCAGGTATCAGCGCGGCGATATCTCCGCATACGCTGCGCCATGCGTTCGCCACGCATTTACTCAACCATGGTGCTGACCTGCGCACCGTACAGATGCTGCTGGGTCACAGCGATCTGTCGACCACCCAGATCTATACCCATGTCGCCCGTGCACGCCTGCAGGAGCTGCACGCCCGCCATCATCCGCGAGGCTGATCGGACTCGAGTAAGGGGGCAGTAGCATGCGAACATCGGTCGAATGAAGTCCCTATCTGCTGGCCGAATTGAATGTTTGAGCACAACGTGTATGCCGAGCTTGTTGAGTCAGCGGCCACTATCGAGGTGCGCTGTAGCCCACAAACCCACCATGCAAGACCGTCCCGGCAGTTGCTTGGATGGTGGCTATGATAATCTTCGCGCCCACCCCCTTGATCGATGTCGCCAGGAGTTTCCATGCGCGTGATTCGTCTGTTCGCTGCCGTGGCTTTGGGCCTGGCCAGTTCCTTTTCCATGGCTGCCGATCCGGACAAGGCGATCCGTCAGTCGTTGCAGTCCATCCAGCCCGATATGCCGATCGAGGCCATCGCCGAAAGCCCCATGCCCGGTGTCTACCAAGTGCAGCTCAAGGGCGGTCGCCAACTGTATGCCAGCGCCGATGGGCAGTTCATCATTCAGGGCTATCTGTTTCAGTTCAAGGATGGTCAGGCGCGGAATCTCACCGAACAGGCTCAGAGCCAGTCGGTCGCCGCAGCCATCGATGCGATTCCGCTCAATGAGATGGTGATCTTCGCGCCGGAAAAACCCAAGACCCACATCACGGTGTTCACCGACACCGATTGCGGCTACTGCCAGAAGCTGCATAGCGAAGTGCCGGAACTGAACCGTCTGGGAGTGGAAGTTCGATACATGGCGTTTCCGCGCCAGGGAATGGGTAGCCACGGCGCCAATACGCTGACCAGCGTCTGGTGCGCCAAGGACCCGCAAGAGGCGATGAACAAGGCCAAGGCCCGTCAGGAGCTTTCCGCAGCCACCTGTGACAATCCGATCGCCGAGCAGTACGAGCTGGGCCAGCTCATAGGTGTGCAGGGCACGCCGGCCATCGTGCTCGCCGATGGGCAGATCATTCCCGGCTACCAGCCAGCGCCCCAGTTGGCTGAAATCGCTCTCAAGGCCAAGTGATCGCACGAGGCGGCGTCTTCCTGGCGACGTCCGTCGGCCCAAACTGAACTGTCTCGCTCCCAGCGCTCAAAGTCTGCAATACCGACGGAGGGCGCGATCATGAAGCTTGAAGGTTCCTGTCACTGCAAAGCCGTGCGTTTCTCGCTGGAGTCGGCTACGCCTTACCCATTCATGCGCTGCTACTGCTCCATCTGTCGCAAGACGGCAGGTGGTGGCGGCTATGCGATCAACCTGGGCGGCGATCACCGTACGCTGAACGTCGAAGGGCGCGAGCACCTGAGCGTCTATCGGGCGCGCATGGCCGATCCGCAGTCCGGTGCAGTTCGTGTCAGCGACGGTGAGCGTCATTTCTGCAAGCACTGCGGCAGCGCGCTCTGGTTGTGGGATCCCAACTGGCCGGAGCTGGTGCACCCCCATGCATCGGCTATCGACACCGATCTTCCCACGCCCCCCGAGCATACTCACCTGATGCTTGACTCGAAGGCGAGCTGGGTCGAGCCGCAGGTGTTCGATACCGACAGGTGTTTCGCCGACTATCCAGACGAGTCGCTGGCTCAGTGGCATGAGCGCCTGGGCTTGGATGGGGCAAAGGACTAGCGCTTCGCCAACCCGCCGCTCGCGCAGCGATTTGACTAAAACCCCGCCGATTCGTAATGTGCGACTCTTTTGTTCGGCTGGTGCATCCGGCCGTTCGCTGGGAATGGGGAGTGCAGCTTGAAACCGGTGAAAGTTGGCATCTGTGGGCTGGGAACCGTCGGTGGCGGAACCTTCAATGTGCTCAAGCGCAACGCCGAGGAGATTGCCCGCCGTGCCGGGCGTGGAATCGAGGTTGCGCAGATCGCAACCCGGCAGCTCAACCCCAAGTGCGACACCGGCTCCATTTCCATTACCGACGATGTTTTCGCCGTCGCCAACAATCCTGAAATCGACATCGTCGTCGAGCTGATCGGCGGCTACACCCTGGCGCTCGAGCTGGTGCTCAAGGCCATCGAGAACGGCAAGCACGTGGTCACGGCCAACAAGGCGCTGATCGCCGTGCATGGCAACGAGATCTTCGCCCGTGCCCGCGAGCAGGGCGTCATTGTCGCCTTTGAGGCTTCAGTTGCGGGCGGCATTCCGGTAATCAAGGCGATCCGCGAAGGTCTGGCGGCCAACCGTATCAACTGGCTGGCCGGTATCATCAATGGCACCGGCAACTTCATTCTCACCGAGATGCGCGAGAAGGGCCGGGCCTTCGAGGATGTGCTCAAGGAAGCGCAGGCGCTGGGTTACGCTGAGGCCGACCCGACCTTCGACGTAGAAGGCATCGATGCCGCGCACAAGCTGACCATCCTCGCCTCCATCGCCTTCGGCATCCCACTGCAGTTCGACAAGGCTTATACCGAGGGCATTTCGCGTCTGACTACAGCCGACGTGAATTACGCTGAGGCGCTGGGCTATCGCATCAAGCACCTGGGCGTCGCGCGCCGGACCGACGCGGGTATCGAACTGCGCGTACATCCGACACTGATCCCCGCTGATCGCCTCATCGCCAACGTCAATGGCGTGATGAATGCGGTGATGGTCAATGGTGATGCGGTGGGCTCGACGCTTTATTACGGTGCAGGCGCCGGCATGGAGCCAACCGCCTCGGCAGTGGTTGCCGACCTGGTGGACGTGGCGCGAGCGCTGACCACCGACCCGAACAACCGTGTGCCGCACCTGGCGTTCCAGCCCGATTCCCTGTCGGCTCATCCGATCCTGCCGGTCACCGCCTGCGAGAGCGCCTACTATCTGCGCATCCAGGCCAAGGATCATCCAGGCGTGCTGGCCCAGGTCGCGACCATCCTGTCCGAGCGCGGCATCAATATCGAATCGATCATGCAGAAGGAAGCGGAAGTCCATGACGGGCTAGTGCCGGTCATTCTAGTGACCCATCGTGTGGTCGAGCAGCGCATCGATGAAGCCATATCGGCACTCGAGACGCTTGATGATGTGGTCGACAAGGTCGTGCGGATTCGTGTGGAACAGCTGAATTAACCAGAGCTGGAAGCTGGAAGCCGGAAGTCAGAGCGAATCGCCGGGCTTCAAGCTTCAGGCTTCAAGCTCAAATCGAAGGTTTGACGATATGCGCTACATCAGTACCCGTGGTCAGGCTCCGGCCCTGAATTTCGAAGACGTGCTGCTGGCTGGGCTGGCCAGCGACGGCGGCCTCTATGTGCCGGAAAACCTGCCGCGCTTTACTGTCGAGGAAATCGCTTCCTGGGCCGGCCTGCCATATCACGAGCTGGCATTCAAGGTGATGCGCCCGTTCGTGGCTGACAGCATTCCTGACGCCGACTTCAAGCAGATTCTCGAAGAAACCTATGGCGTATTCGCCCATAGTGCCGTGGCACCGCTGCGCCAGCTGGATGGCAACGAATGGGTGATGGAGCTGTTCCACGGCCCGACCCTGGCCTTCAAGGATTTCGCCCTGCAACTGCTCGGTCGCCTGCTCGACTACGTCCTGGCCAAGCGCGGCGAGCGCGTGGTGATCATCGGCGCCACCTCGGGTGACACCGGCTCGGCGGCCATCGAAGGTTGCCGCCGTTGCGATAACGTCGACATCTTCATCCTGCATCCGCACAACCGCGTTTCGGAAGTGCAGCGTCGGCAGATGACCACCATCTTCGGCGACAACATCCACAACATCGCCATCGAAGGCAACTTCGACGACTGCCAGGAGATGGTCAAGGACAGCTTCGCCGACCAGGGCTTTCTCAAGGGCACCCGTCTGGTGGCGGTGAACTCGATCAACTGGGCGCGGATCATGGCCCAGATCGTCTACTACTTCCATGCAGCCTTGCAGCTGGGCGGTCCGGCGCGCTCGGTGGCGTTCTCGGTGCCGACCGGCAACTTCGGCGACATCTTCGCCGGCTACCTGGCGCGCAACATGGGCCTGCCGATCAGCCAACTGGTGGTGGCCACCAACCGCAACGACATCCTGCACCGTTTCATGAGCGGCAACCGCTACGACAAGGACACCTTGCATCCCTCGTTGTCGCCGTCCATGGACATCATGGTCTCATCCAACTTCGAGCGATTGCTGTTCGACCTGCACGGCCGCAATGGCGCTTCCGTGGCCGAGCTGATGAGCGCCTTCAAGGCCAGCGGCAAGCTGTCGGTCGAGGAAGCGCGCTGGACCGAAGCACGCAAGCTGTTCGATTCCCTGGCCGTGGACGACGAGCAGACCTGCAAGACCATTGCCGAAGTGTTTGCCAAAACGGGCGAATTGCTCGACCCCCACACTGCAATTGGCGTCTACGCCGCCCGTGAATGCCGTCGCAGCCTGTCGACGCCGATGGTGACCTTGGGCACTGCACATCCGGTGAAATTCCCCGAGGCGGTGGAGAAGGCCAGTGTCGGCAAGGCGCTGGAATTGCCGGCGCACCTGGCCGATCTGTTCGAGCGTCCTGAGCGTTGCACCGTGCTGGCGAACGATCTCAAGGCCATGCAGGCTTTCGTGAGCGAACACGGCAATCGCGGCAAGCCGCTGTAAGCGGACCCCGATGCAAAAGGCCAGTCACGTGACTGGCCTTTTCGTTTGTAAGGGTAGGGTGGGCTTTAGCCCACCAAGGCGGGATAGCAACCGTGTCGACCGCGGGGTTTGGTGGGCTGAAGCCCACCCTACGGGCTGGAGGCGGGAAAGCTGGGTGAAAGGGCCGCTCCGAGTCGCTTTTTCGTCCAGCCTCACGCCTCCAGCGCTCTTGTCGGCTTCACTCGTCGAACTCTTCCCAGCCACCCATTTCCTTCCAGCGATTGACGATGCCGCAGAACAGCTCGGCGGTCTTTTCGGTGTCGTAGCGGGCCGAGTGAGCCTCTCGACCGTCGAAGTCGATGCCCGCGGCCTGGCAGGCCTTGGCCAGGACGGTCTGGCCGTAGGCGAGGCCGGCAAGCGTCGCCGTGTCGAAGCTGGAGAAGGGGTGGAAGGGGTTGCGCTTGATGTCGCAACGGGCGATCGCCGCGTTGAGGAAACCCAGGTCGAAGCTGCTGTTGTGGCCCACCAGGATGGCGCGTTTGCAGCCGGCCGATTTCACCGCCTTGCGGACGCTGCGCAGGATCTCGCCCATCGCGTGGGATTCGGCGACGGCCATGCGCAGGGGGTGATCTAGCTTGATTCCTGTGAACTCGAGCGCGGCGGCTTCGATATTGGCGCCAGCGAAGGGCTCGACCCGGAAGAACATGGTTTCCTGCGGATAGAGCAGGCCCTGTTCATCCATGCCGATGGTCACCGCAGCGATTTCCAGCAGGGCGTCGGTGGCGCAGTTGAAGCCGCCGCATTCGACGTCGACCACCACCGGCAAGAAACCGCGGAAACGCTGCGCCATGGGCGAGCGCGGTTTGCCCGAGAGGTTGTTCTCCAATTCGTCGTCGAACGAATCCTCGCTCATGCGCTTGCCTCCAGACGCCATTGCAGAGTTTCGCCCGCGCGCAGGGGCACGACGTTGTGCTCCCCGAAGGGCAGGTGGCCAGGCACGTTCCAAGGTTCGCGCACCAGCGTGATCTGCTCGGTGTTGCGTGGCAGACCGTAGAAATCGGCGCCGAAATGGCTGGCGAAGGCTTCCAGGCGATCCAGTGCGCTGCGCTGCTCGAATGCCTCGGCATAGAGCTCGATCGCCGCATAGGCGGTGTAACAGCCGGCACAGCCGCAGGCGTTTTCCTTGGCATGCTGGGCGTGAGGTGCCGAGTCCGTGCCGAGGAAGAATTTCGGGCTGCCGCTGGTTGCGGCGTCGAGCAGGGCTTCCTGATGGACGTTGCGCTTGAGGATCGGCAGGCAGAAGAAGTGCGGACGAATCCCGCCCACCAGCATGTGGTTGCGGTTGTAGAGCAGGTGATGTGCGGTGATCGTGGCGCCTACGTTGCTGCCGGCGGCCTCGACGAATTGCACCGCATCGCGCGTGGTGATGTGCTCGAACACCACCTTCAGCGTCGGGAAGCGCTCGGTGATCCGACTCAGCTGCTCTTCGATGAAGTATTTCTCGCGATCGAAGATGTCGATTTCCGAGCGAGTTACCTCGCCATGGACCAGCAGCGGCAGGCCGACCTCGGCCATGGCTTCCAGCACTGGAAAGATATTGTCGATGCGGGTCACACCGGACGCCGAGTTCGTCGTCGCGCCAGCCGGGTAGAGCTTGGCGGCATACACATAGCCGCTGGCCTTGGCTGCGCGCACGTCGTCAGGCTGCGTGCCGTCGGTCAGGTAGAGCACCATCAGCGGCTCGAAGGCGCTGCCCTTCGGACGGGCGGCTATGATTCGCTGGCGATAGCTATCGGCTTCGGCGGCGTTGCGCACCGGCGGCACGAGGTTCGGCATGATGATCGCGCGAGCGAACTGGCGCGCGGCGTCCGCCACGGTGTGCGACAGCGCTGCGCCGTCGCGCAGATGGATGTGCCAGTCGTCGGGACGAAGAAGGGTGATACGGTCGGACATGCAGATTTCCAGGCGGATCGAACGTGCGCGAATGCTACCGGAAAATCCTCTGGCCCGCTTCCGACCGGAAGACTATTAGCTCGATTGGATGGAGCGGGCCTCGGGCGGTACCGGCAGCTATGGCTGCGGGCAGCCGCTGTCGGGATTCGCTGCCCATTGGCGTGCCGTTCGGGCGATGGTAGCCGCCAGCCCGGCGATGGCACGCTGGTGGGCCAGTACCAGGCTGTCCACCTCGCTGCCGGCCTGTTCATGGATCACGCTGGCGCAGGTCAGTGCCCGGCTCTGCCGGCCGCGCTCGCTCATTTCCAGGCTCCACATTACGTCCAGGGCAGCATGCCGGCCGGGCAGCGAATCGAAGCGACGAACGTCGGTGCGCAGGCTCAACACTGGAACGTTCGTCCGGCCAGGCAGACCTGCCAGGTCACGCACGCCGAGGCGCTGTTCCAGTTCGATCGCCAGCGCATCGTGAAATTCGTCTGCAGGGGGCGAGGCCCAAAGCGCGGTTTCCAGGATCGCCAGGCGGCCATCGCTTTCGCGCACCACCAGGCTCGGCTGGTCCGTCTGTACCGGAATGCGCACCGGTAGCACCTGCAACTGGAATCCGGCCGCTTCGGCTGGCGCTTCGGTCATGTGCGGCTGGGCGGCGATGAGTGTGTGATAGCGCGTCGGGGTCGAGCTGCAGGCGCTCAGGACGAACGCGCCGGCGAGCATGAGCAGAGAGGGGCGCAGGTTCATGGCTGGTGCTCCGAATTCAGTTCTCGCGAGGTGGCTTGGCCTTTGTAGTTCGCCGGTGTTTCGTCGCCGCTGCGGCCGCGGATCAGCGATTCGGGGTGACGGCTGATGTAGTCCGACAGTGTCCGCACGGAGCGCACGGCGCGCTGGACTTCATCGAGGGTATCGCCTAGTTGTTGGCGCTGTGGCGAGTCTTCAGCAAGCGCCTGGTTGGCGTTCTGCAGGGTCTGTTCCGATCGCTCCAGGGTGCGCTGCAGTTGCGGCAGGACATCGCCGTTGACCTGCTTCAACGTTTGGCGCAGCTCGTCGAGACTGCCATTCAGGTTGTCGGCCAGCGATTCGATGGGCAGCTTGCTGAGCTTGTCGACCATGGCCTGCAGTTGCTCCTGCAGTTTGTCGAAGCTGCCGGCGATGGTCGGGATGACCATGGGCCGGGCATGCTGATCGAAGGCGACCTTGGGCGCGCGCGGGTCGAAATCCAGTGAGATGTACAACTGGCCGGTGAGCAGATTGCCGGTGCGTGCCTGCGCCCGCAGGCCGCGGTCGACGAACATTTGCATGAGGCGGGCGGTGTGTTCTTCAGTATCGCCGCCCAGGGTCTGGGACAGTTTGTCATGCGCGGCGCCCAGCCGACTGGGGTAGATCACCGCGCCGACCACCGCAGGGAAGCTTTTGTTCTTTTCGTCATAGTCGAGTTTGACTGAAACCACGCGGCCGATGGGCACGCCGAGAAACTCCACCGGCGCATCGACGTTCAGCCCGCGCAGCGTCTGGTCGAAGCGCATCTGCACATAGCGCGGCGGGCCGTCGGCGGGCGCCATCGCCTGGCGCACGTCGGCAAACAGCGTGAACTCGCTGTCCGGCGCGGCCGGGCTGGCGTCGGGGCTGTAGTTAGGGGCGCGGAAGGCGATGCCTCCGGCGAGTATGGTAGAGAGCGATTCGGCGTTAACCCGCAGGCCATCTGCAGCGACGGAAACATCTACGCCACTGGCGTTCCAGAAGCGCGTGTCGTCGGTGACGAAGCGATCGTAAGGGGCGTTGACGAATACTTGAACCTGGACGCCCTTGCCATCGTCGGCCAGCCCGAACGAGATCACCTGGCCGACCTGAAGGCGGCGGAAGTACAGCGGCGAGCCGACACCGAGCGAACCGAGATTATCGCTGCGCAGGGTGAACTGCTTGCCTTCGGCGCCGAAGGTCACCGGTGGCGGTGCTTCCAAGCCGAGGAATTCGCGACGGGTTTCCTCTGCGCGCCCGGCATCGGCCCCAATGAAGGCGCCGGACAGCAGGGTGTCGACGCCGGATACACCACTGGCGCCGATGCGCGGCCGCACCACCCAGAATTTGGTGTCTTCACGAGTGAAGGGCTCGGCGTGCTGATCCAGTTCGACCGTGGCGATGACACGGGTGTGATCCTCGCTGAGGTTGATGGCGGTGACCTGGCCGATGACCACGTTCTTGTACTTGACCTGCGTCTTGTTGGCTTCGAGCCCTTCGGCGGTCTCGAAGCTCACGGTGATTTGCGGCCCGGCAGAAAGCCAGTTCTGCATGACCATGGAAAAGCCCACCAGCGCGGCGGCGATGGGCACCAGCCAGACCAGCGAGACGCGGACCGGCCGATGCCTGATCTCGGGCGTGCCGGCAGGTGATTCGGTGTGGTGGGGGTTATCTGACATCGTCTTTCTCTGCATCCCAGATCAATCGCGGATCGAAGCTCATCGAGGCCATCATCGTCAGCACCACGACCAGGCCGAAGAACAAAATACCCAGGCGCGGCTCGATGGTGCTCAGCGCGCGGAATTGCACCAGTGCCGCGACCAGCGCGACCACCAGCACATCGAGCATCGACCAGTAGCCGATGATTTCGATGAAACGGTACAGCCGCGCGCGTTCGCGCATGGCCCAGCGGCTGCGCCGCTGGGCGCTGATCAGCAGCATGCCGAGCACGAAGAACTTCATGCAGGGCACGCCGACGCTGGCAATGAAGATCAGCAGCGCGATGTCCCAGGAGCCGTCTTTCCAGAACTCGATCACGCCGCTGAGAATGGTGTTTTCGCTGCCGTTGCCAAACATATCGGTGTACATCACCGGCAGCGTGTTGGCTGGTACATAGAGGACCAGCGCGGCGACCAGCAGCGCCCAGGTGCGCGGAATGCTGTTCGGTTTGCGTCGATGCAGTGGCGCGTCGCAGCGTGGGCAGTCGCCATCTTCCGCGCGGCATGCCAGGCCGCAGTCGTGGCACAGCTGCACGCCCAACTCCGAGGCGTAGGGAGGTTGTGTCATCGTATCGGCACCTGCAGGTCGTCCCACAGGCCGCGCACGTCGCGGCCGGCTATCAGCAGGATAAGGATGGTCAGAATGGCCATGGCCCAGAGGCCGATACCGGGATGCACGTCGAGCATGCCGCCGAGCTTGATGATGGCGACGAGAATCCCCAGCAGGCACACCTCCAGCATGCTCCAGGGCCGCAGATGTTCCAGCGCCCGCATGCAGGTTCGGAAGCCCGGTGCGATCTGGCCGCTACGTGCATGTACCAGCACCCAGGCCAGCAGGATGATCTGCAGGCCCGGCGCGAAGATGATGCTCAGGCCCGCGACCAGCGCGATGGGCGTGATCTGCCCTTGGGCTAGCGCTTCGACGGTCCCCCATAGGGTTGCTTCGTTGCTGAGTCCTTGCATGCCTATCTGCATGATGGGAAAGGCGTTGGCGAACAGGAACAGGATCGCGGCAGCCAGCGTGAGCGCCAGCAGTTGATCGGCGTTCAGATGTCGGGCTTTTTCCAGTAGCGCGCCGCAGCGCTGGCAATGGGCTGTCTGCCGGCGTGCCAGGGTAGGGCGCTGGTACACCGAATCGCAGTGTTCGCAAATGATCAGCGACGTCCCGACCAGCGCGCTCGGGCTTGGCGCCGAGACGCGTTCGGGGGCCTCGGCTGTCTGGCGGGGTGATGCGCTGTTCGGCTTCAAAGCATCCACTCGATGGGAAGAATCGACAGAAACGATACGCCAGCTCTTTTCCAGACGCTCGTTTCCGGCTCGCTATCATGGCGCAACTGCTGACCATCGCGTTGCTCCAGCCAATAAAGTTCGGCTGATTCGCTTAGCCTGACTTCATAAGAGCTGGCAGGGATGGTTTTGTCGAATGCCTGTTCGATGGCCAGCGCCATGCTCGGGCTTTCGATCACGAAGCCCAGCTCGGTGTTGAGGTTGGCCGAGCGTGGATCGAAATTGAACGAGCCCACGAATACCCTCGTCTGATCCACGGCAAAAGTCTTGGCATGCAAGCTGGAGGCGGAGCTGCCGAATGGGCCGCGGCCTTCGATGTGGTCGTTTTTCGGCGATGTGCGGCGCATCTCGTAGAGCCGAATGCCCGCTTCGAGCAGATCCTTGCGGCGCTTGGCATAACCGGCATGCACGGCCGCAACATCCGTGGCCGCCAACGAGTTGGTGAGCACGCGAATTTGCACGCCGCGATCGGCCATCTGTACGAAGGCCTCGGTACCGGCGGCGGTTGGTACGAAATAGGGCGAGACCAGTTCGATGTGCCCTTGCGGCTCGCCGAGGATTTCGCCGAGCTGGTGGGTCAGCAGCCCATCGGGTTCGCCCTGGCCGAGGCCTTTGGCCGGGTCGTCGCTGACCATCCGGGTAGCGGCCCACTCGAATGCCAGATCACCGCGTAGCATGTGCGCAATGAACGCCGAATCGCGGATCGCCCGGACATACTCGGTAGCGGCAGAGGCACTGGCCATGCTGGCGGCTGCATCGGCGAAGTGCTGTAACTGTTGCGCGCCTGCTTCGGGCAGGATCAGGTCGACCGGGTACGAGGAGTCGCTGGCCCAGTAGCGGTCGAAGTCGCTGGAGACGTCAGCGACCACCGAACCAATGGCCAGCACATCCAGATCAGCGAATAGAACGCCATCGGTCGCCCCGAAGTACTCGTCGCCGACGTTGCGCCCGCCAATGATGGTGGCCTGGTTATCAGCGGTGAACGACTTGTTGTGCATGCGGCGGTTGGCTCGCATGAAATCGGTCAGGTAACCGATCGCCTTGGGCGTGCGAATCACGAAGGGATTGAACAGCCGGATTTCGATATTGGGATGACTATCGAGCGCCGCTAGCTCGGCATCGAGCCCGGCAGTGCCGTTGTCATCGAGCAGCAGGCGGACCCGCACCCCTCGCTCCGCGGCGGCACGCAGCTCATCGAACAACAGGGTTCCGGTGATGTCGCCGCGCCAGATGTAGTACTGCACGTCCAATGTCTTTTCAGCGCTTCTGGCCAGTAACGCCCGGGCGGCGAAGGCGTCGTGCGGGTCAATCAGCGCATGAATGCCGGTCTTGCCCGGATGGGCCTGCCCGCGCGGCGATATCGCGCGGCCGAGCGCCGTATCTGCACTTTCGCTCTGGTTCAGCGCGGACGAGGCGATGCGACCGTCGAGATCAGGCAAGGTGCATCCGCCCAGGAAGCCGCTGAGCAGCACGAGCGCAAAAGCCCAGCTGATGGGGGAGCTCCTGGCGCAGATTTTCGGGCGGACGATCATTCGGCTTACTCATGTTGGTTCGGAGGTGAATGCTAACGGATGCGTGTTGCGCCGTGCGATACCACGATTTGGCCCAGCCACGTCGCCGGCCCCGGCGCCTCAAGTTTCCCCGACCCGGTCCGATACCCATGAGACTGCTTTGCCCCTGGAGTCCATCGTGCGACTGCGCCTTCTTATCCTGGCTTGCCTGTTGGCCTCGCCGGCCAATGCCCTTACTTTCCAGACCCGTCTGGAGAGGGTGGAGTGGCAGGTCGAGGGCGATCAGTTCGAATGCCGGCTGGTACAGCCGATTGCCGGTTTCGGCACCGGTGAGTTCGTCCGCCGGGCAGGCGAGCAGGCTGTTTTCCGTCTGCAGTCGCCGGATCGCTGGTTGGGCAACGGCTCGGCGACGTTGTTGGCGGCAGCGGCACCCTGGCATCCCGCACGCAGCGATATCAACCTGGGAATGGTGTCGGTGGGCGGCGGCGAGATTCCGTTCAACAGCTCGCACCTGCAAGCTGGGCAGCTGCTCAGTGGCCTGCTGGAAGGGCGTAGCCCGGTGGTGCGCCATCACACGCGTCATGGTGGTGAAGCGCTCGAGGTGCGTCTGTTGCCGGCGCGTTTCGGCAAGGCGTATGAAGACTACCGCGCTTGTACGGCCAAGTTGCTGCCGGTCAACTTCGATCAGATTCGTCAGTCGCAGGTCGGTTTCCCCACCAGCGATGTGGCGCTGGATGACGTGGGGCGTGCCAAGCTCGACATCATTCTGCAATTTCTCAAGGCCGACCCGAGCGTCAATCGCATCCAGCTTGATGGTCATTCGGACAACAGCGGCAATCGGCTCACCAACCGCGACCTTTCCCGTCGCCGTGCGCTGGCTGTCGAGGAGTATCTGATCGCCAATGGCGTGCCGAAAGAGCAGATCACGGTGCGTTTCCATGGCGAGCGCTACCCCCTGGTGGCCAACAACGGACCGGCCAATCGTGCGAAGAACCGCCGGGTGGCCTTGCGCCTCGAGCGTGCGCCGGTCACCACGACCGCAGCGGCCGAGCAGGCTACTCCGTCGTCCTGAGCCGCAGCGACGCTCGCGCCCCTATAAAACCCGCGTCGCGACCAGTAGAATTGCCGCTTTCCTTCAATCCCGGGAGTGGATGGCAATGGCCGACGTAAAGAAGGTAGTCCTGGCGTATTCCGGTGGCCTGGACACCTCGGTGATTCTCAAGTGGCTGCAAGATACCTATAACTGCGAAGTAGTGACCTTCACCGCCGATCTTGGCCAGGGCGAGGAGGTCGAACCGGCTCGCGCCAAGGCCAAGGCCATGGGCGTCGAGGAAGTCTACATTGATGACCTGCGCGAAGAGTTCGTCCGCGATTTCGTCTTCCCGATGTTCCGCGCCAACACCGTTTACGAAGGCGAGTACCTGCTGGGTACTTCCATCGCCCGTCCGCTGATCGCCAAGCGCCTGATCGAGATCGCCAACGAGACCGGTGCCGACGCCATTTCCCACGGCGCCACCGGCAAGGGCAACGACCAGGTGCGTTTCGAGCTGGGCGCCTATGCGCTGAAGCCGGGCGTGAAGGTCATCGCGCCGTGGCGCGAGTGGGATCTGCTGTCGCGCGAGAAGCTGATGGACTACGCCGAGAAGCATGCCATCCCGATCGAGCGCCACGGCAAGAACAAGTCGCCGTACTCCATGGATGCCAACCTGCTGCACATCTCCTATGAAGGCGGCGTGCTGGAAGACACCTGGACCGAGCACGAAGAAGACATGTGGCGCTGGACCAAGTCGCCGGAAGCCGCGCCGGATACACCGACCTACATCGAGCTGACCTACCGCAACGGTGACATCGTCGCCATCGACGGCAAGGAGCTGAGCCCGGCTACCGTACTGGCCGAGCTGAACTGTATTGGCGGCGAGAACGGCATCGGTCGCCTGGACATCGTGGAAAACCGCTACGTAGGCATGAAGTCCCGCGGCTGCTACGAAACTCCCGGCGGCACCATCATGCTCAAGGCCCACCGCGCCATCGAGTCCATCACCCTGGACCGCGAAGTCGCTCACCTGAAAGACGAGCTGATGCCCAAGTACGCCAGCCTGATCTACAACGGCTACTGGTGGAGCCCGGAGCGTCTGATGCTGCAGCAGATGATCGATGCTTCCCAGGCCACGGTGAACGGCGTGGTACGCCTGAAGTTGTACAAGGGCAACGTGATCGTCGCCGGTCGCAAGTCCGACGAGTCGCTGTTTGACGCCAATATCGCCACTTTCGAGGACGATGCTGGCGCGTACGACCAGGCCGACGCCGCGGGCTTCATCAAGCTCAACGCACTGCGTCTGCGCATCGCCGCCGGCAAGGGTCGTTCGCCGCTCTGAGACCTTGTAGGTGCGGGGCTGCTCGCGCCTACAGAAACACCGCAACCCCGGCCACGAGCCGGGGTTTGCGTTTAGATCGTGAACAGGTTGTTAGACGAGGAGAAACCTGATGAGACTACTCCACACCATGCTGCGCGTCGGCGATATGGACAGATCCATCGCCTTCTACACTGAAGTGCTGGGCATGACCCTGCTGCGCCGCAAGGATTACCCCGACGGCAAGTTCACCCTGGCGTTCGTTGGTTACGGTGATGAGGCACACAACAGCGTGCTGGAGCTGACCCACAACTGGGGCGTCGAGAGCTATGAGCTGGGCACCGGCTACGGGCACATCGCCCTGGAAGTGGAAGACGTCTACAAGGCGTGCGAAGACATTCGCAGCCGTGGCGGCAAGATCACTCGAGAACCGGGGCCGATGCTGCATGGCAGCAGCATCCTGGCATTCGTCGAGGATCCGGATGGCTACAAGGTCGAGCTGTTGTCGCCGACCCGCGGGGACTGACTCTTACGATCTGACCGAACGAAGAAAGCCCCGAAGTCGGGGCTTTTTGCTTACAGATCGAAGTCGAACTCGTTGAGTTGCTTCTGCAGGCGGCGTTCCTCGAGCAGATTGTCGATGATCCGGCGCTTGGTCAGGTTGGTCTTGGCCACTTCCACCGGGGCCTCAGCGGTATCGTCTTCGTCTTCACCGGCGAAGTCGTCTTCAATCTGGATATCTTCTTTCTCGGACACTTGTTCACTCCACGGCTAAGGCGCGTTGTTGGCGCACCTTATAGCGACAAAAAACAAGGCAGTAAAAAAGATTTTTTCAATCGCCCGATAGGTTTTGCACTTGCTCGCTCAATCGTCGGAAGTCTTGTGCTTGTATTCGCACAGGTCTTCGATTCGGCAGCTGCCACACTGCGGTTTGCGCGCCTTGCAGACGTAGCGCCCATGCAGGATCAGCCAGTGGTGGGCGTCGAGCAGGTAGTCCTTGGGCACGAACTTTATCAGCTTGCGTTCGACCTCCAGCACGTTGTTGCCAGGTGCGATGTTGGTGCGGTTGGATACGCGGAAGATATGGGTATCGACGGCCATGGTGAACTGCCTGAATGCCGTGTTGAGCACCACGTTGGCGGTCTTACGACCGACGCCGGGCAGGGCTTCGAGGTCTTCTCGATTATCCGGGACCTGGCTGCCGTGCTTCTCCATCAGAATGCGGCAGGTCTCGATGACGTTCTTCGCCTTGCCCCGGTACAGGCCGATGGTCTTGATGAACTCCGACAGCCCCTCGACGCCCAGCGCGTAGATCGCCTCCGGTGTGTTGGCGACCGAGTAGAGCTTGGCCGTGGCCTTGTTGACGCCGACGTCGGTGGCCTGCGCCGAGAGGATCACCGCGATCAGTAATTCGAACGGCGTGCTGTAGGCCAGCTCGGTCTTGGGCTCGGGGTTGTCCTCGTGGAAGCGACGAAAGATCTCCCGGCGTTTTTCGGCGTTCATGGTTACTCGATCACTCCGGTTACCCGCACCCGGCGGCTCTGCACTTGTACTTCCGGCTGCTGCGCCTTGGCCCGTTCGGCCAATTGGAAATCGATGCGGTTCTTCAGGGCAATCAGCAGACCGAGCACGATGAACGCGCCCGGTGGCAGGATCGCCAGCAGGAAGCCCTTGTAGTCGCTGATCACGGTGATCTGCCAGTCGGCGGCGATGGGGCCGAACAGCAGGTGCATGTTGGCGAACAGCGCACCGGTGCCGAACAGTTCGCGCAGGCCGCCCAGCACCAGCAGCACCAGAGCGAACCCCAGTCCCATGACCAGGCCGTCGAAGCTAGCGATCAGCGGATTGTGCTTGGCGGCGAAGCCGTCGGCGCGACCGAGGATCACGCAGTTGGTGGTAATCAGCGGGATGAAAATGCCGAGGATCTGGTACAGCTCGTAGGTGTATGCCTGCATCAGCAGTTCGATACAGGTGGTCAGCGCCGCGATGATCATCACGAAGGCCGGCAGGCGGACCGCCGTGTTGACCACACCGCGCACCAGCGACACGCCGAGGTTGGAGCAGGCCAGCACCAGCGCTGTGGCAAGGCCAAGGCCAAGGGCGTTGACCGCTGAGTTGCTGACCCCGAGCAGCGGGCAGAGGCCCAGCAGCTGCACCAGCGCCGGGTTGTTCTTCCACAGACCGTTGATGCTCAATTCGCGATAGCTGGGCGTGCTCATGGCGTGTCACCTGTCTGCTCGGGCTGTGGATCAGTGATCTGCATGTCATCACGGGTTGCAGCGCCGCCAGCGCGGGTATGACTGGTCGTTTCGTCGGGCTCGCTCAACTCCGGCAGCGCCTGCCCGGGCTCAACCGGGTGGGTACTGGCGCCGAGCAGTTCATCCTTGTGCGCATCGAAATACTGCAGAGCGCGGTGCACGGCGCCGACCACGGCACGCGGCGTGATGGTGGCGCCGGCGAACTGGTCGAACTCGCCCCGATCCTTCTTCACGGCCCAGCCGGATGACGCGGGGTCGGTCAGTGAGCGATTCTCGAAGCTGCGTATCCACTGACTCTTGGCCAGCTCGATCTTGTCGCCCAGGCCGGGCGTTTCGCGATGCCGGACTACTCGCACACCAGCGACGCGGCCATCGGCGAGTACGCCGACCAACAGGTGGATCGCGCCGCTGTAGCCATCCGGCGCGATGGCCTGCAGGATCACTGCGGCGGGTTCACCGTTCTTGCGGGCGATATAGGCCGCAAGCGGTTGTCGGGAACCGAGCAGCGGATGCTGGATATCGACACTGCTGTCGAGCAACTGGTTGTCGTAGCTGCCACGAGGCAGAATTTCGTTCAGCGCTCGAAGTTGCGCCGCACGCTCGGAAGCCTGGATGCGTTCGGCGGTGAACTGTTGCAGCAACGTCACCGCGCCCACGGTGACGACCGCGAACAGCCCCAGCACCAGAGCGTTCTTGAACATCGAGCGGCTGAGTTCGGGAAGGATCATTGTCATTCGCCCAGCTTGAAGCCGCGCTCGGCCTTGCGGTGGCCGTAGGTGCGCGGGCGGGTGTAGTAGTCGATGGTCGGCGCCGCCAGGTTCATCAGCAGCACGGCGAAGGCGACGCCGTCCGGATAGCCGCCCCAGGCGCGAATCACATAGACGAGGATGCCGACGCCGGCGCCGAACATCAGCCTTCCCAGGTTGCTGGTAGCGCCGCTTACCGGGTCGGTAACGATGAAAAAGGCGCCGAGCATGGTGGCGCCGCTGAGCAGGTGAAACAGCGGCGAGCCGTGGCTGTCGGAGCCCGAACCGTTCCAGAACACCAGGCTCATCACCGCCAGCGCCGCGAGCATGCCCACTGGTGCGTGCCAGCTGAACAGCCGCTTGTGCAGCAGGAACAGCCCCCCAGCGAGGAACGCCAGGTTAACCACCTCCGAGCCGATGCCGCCGAAGTGCCCGAACGCCGGGTTGGCCCAGAGCTCCTCGACGGTCAGGCTTCTGTTCAGCTTCATCACGTCCAATGCTGTGGCCTGGCTCCAGCCATCGGGCAGTGCGGCGATGCCGAGGATATGCTGCAAGCCGGCGCCCAGGCCGACGCTGTGGGGTACGGGCCAGGTGGTCATTTCCACCGGGAAAGAGATCAGCACCACCACGTAGCCGATCATCGCCGGGTTGAACGGGTTCTGCCCCAGTCCGCCATAGAGTTGCTTGCCGAAGACGATGGCGCTGCCGGTGGCGATCAGCGTCAGCCACCAGGGCGAGTAGGGCGGCAGCGCCAGTGCCAGCAGCACGGCGGTAACCAGGGCGCTGCCATCGCGCAGAAAGAACTGCACAGGACGTTGCCGAACCTTGAGCAACAGCGCTTCGAAACCCAGCGCGACGGCGCTGGCCCAGCACAGGTTGATCAGCGTGCCGGCGCCATAAAGCCAGGTGAGGACGATCACGCCGGGCAGGGTGGCAGCCAGTACCAGCAGCATGACCCGCTGGGTGCGGTTGCTGCCGGTGGCGTGCGGTGAAGTGATGCGTGGCAGGGCCATTGGCTCTCCGGTCGAATAGGTGCAGGGTGCGGTTTCACGAATGGCCGCTCCCGGATAGTTGCGCCTGGAGCGCCGCTACTTATGAGTCGGTGTATTCCTGCAATTTGCGTTCGGCCTCGTTCAGACGCTGGCGCGCGGCCTCGACACGGGTGGCGTCGCTGTCGGAGTCGCGCTCCAGCTTGCGCAGGTCGGCGCGGGCGAAGGCTACTTCGGTTTTCAGCGCGCGGGCCTGCTCGTCTATCGGGCGCTTTTCGGTACGAACCAGCTCCGGTGCGGGCTTGGAGGATTTTTCTTCGGCCGCATGCAGGGCCTGTTCGGCGCTGGCCAAGCCATCGCGCAGCTTGCTGAGCTCAGCTTCGTCGGCACCGGCTTTCTCGGCCTTCTTCAGTTCGGCGCGCTTCATCGCCAGTTCGATCTTGGCTTTCTTCAATACCTCGTCGCCGGCCGGTTTGCTCGGGGCGGTGGGTGCGCCTTGCTGCGCGCCGGCCAGTGCTTGTTCGGCTTCGGTCAGTTGGGCTTGCAGGCGGGTCAGTTCGGCCTGCTGCTCGTCATCGCGGGTTTCGAGTTTTTCCAGCTTGCGTACTTGGGCCCGCAGCATGGCGGCTTCGATCTTGGCCTTCTTGGCCGCTTCGTCGTTGGCCGGGGCGGGTGTGGCTTGCGCAGGCGGAGCGGCGGCATTGGCAGCGTCCAGCGCCTGTTGAGCGCTGCTGGCGGCGATGCGCAGTTCGGCGACCTGTGCTTCCAGCTCGGGCGTGGCATGGGCGGCGAGCTGCTTTTCGGCTTTCTTCAAGGCGACCTGGGCCATGCTGGCTTCGATCTTGAGCTTCTTCTGTTCTTCGGACAGGCCAACCTTCTGCGCCTGGACTCGGGTAACCGGGTCGTCCTGGCTGGCGGTTTGCGCCTGGGCTTCCTTGGCACGCGCGGCGCGTTCGGCGCGGGCCTTGCGATCGGCTTCCTTCTGCTCTTCTGCGCGGCGCAGACGTTCCTGGCGCAGTTCGAAACGTTGTTTGGAGTGCTCGGCTTTCTGTTGTTTCTGTTCCAGCGCGCGGATCTCACCTTTGGCGGCGCGGTAGTACTGCACCAGCGGAATGCTCGAGGGGCAGACGTAGGCGCAGGCGCCGCATTCGATGCAGTCGAACAGGTTGTAGGCCTTGAGCTGCTCGTGCTCCTGGCCCAGGGCGAAGAAATGCAGTTGTTGCGGCAGCAGGCTGGCCGGGCAGACCTCAGCACATTCGCCGCAGCGGATGCAGGGCAGGGCCGGCGGCGGTGGCGGCAGCTCGGCCAGGGTGCTGGCCAGCAGGCAGTTGGTGGTCTTGATCAGCGGCACGTCCATCGACGGCAGGGTAAAGCCCATCATCGGGCCGCCCATGATCAGGCGGTTGAGCTTGCCGCTGTCGAGGCCGGTGAAGTCCAGCAGTTCGGCCACTGGCGTGCCGATCAGCGCCTCGATGTTCATCGGCCGGACGAGCGCTTCGCCGGTCAGGGTGGTAATGCGCGAGATCAGCGGCTTGCCTAGCAGTACGGCATCGTGGACGGCGACGCAGGTGCCGACGTTCTGGCAGAGCATGCCGATATCAGCCGGCAGGCCGCCACTGGGCACTTCCTCGCCGGTGAGGATCTGGATCAGCTGCTTCTCGCCACCGGAGGGATACTTGGTGGGAAAGACCTTAACCACATAGGGTCGATTGGCGACGGCAGCGCGCACGGCGGCAATCGCCTCGGGTTTGTTGTCTTCTATGCCGATCAGCACTTCCTGCGGCTGGATCAGGTATTCGAGGATCTCGATGCCCGCGATCAGTTCGGCGGCCTTCTCGCGCATCAGCAGGTCATCGGCGGTAATGTAGGGCTCGCATTCGGTGCCGTTGATGACCAGCGTGCGAATCGTCTGCGTGGGCGGTGCGGTCAGCTTCACCGCGGTGGGGAAGCCGGCGCCGCCAAGGCCATTGATACCTGCCTGGCGGATGATGTCCAGCAGCTCGGCAGGGGGCAGCTGGCGATAATCGGTATGCGGCTGCAGCTCGATCCACTGGTCGCGGCCATCGCTGTCGATGACGATGGCCGTGGCGGTCATCCCCGAGACGTGCGGGTAGGGCTGCGGGCCGATGAAGCTGACGGTGCCCGAGGTGGGGGCATGCACCGGCGCGCTGACGAAGCCGCTGGCCTCGGCAATCTTCTGGCCTTTGAGCACCTGCTCGCCGAGCGCCACGCAGGGCTCGGCCGGGGCGCCCAGGTGCTGGGCGAGCGGTACGATCAGCCGCGCAGGCAGTGGCATCCGCTGGATCGGCGCGCGGTTGGACAGATCCTTGCACTCCGGTGGATGGATGCCGCCATGAATGTCCCAGACGTTCAGCGAGGTCATGCGGCCTGCTCCCGGTCACTGGCGATCAACTGGCCTGGTGCCAGCGGCTGGTCCCACTTCCAGCTCTGCAGGTTACTGCCCAGTTCGATCATGTCGATGCAGTCCACTGGGCAGGGCTCGACGCAGAGGTCGCAGCCGGTGCATTCAGAGACGATCACGGTGTGCATCTGCTTGGCGGCGCCGACGATGGCATCCACCGGACAGGCCTGGATGCACTTGGTGCAGCCGATGCACTCGGCCTCGCGGATGTAGGCGACGCGTGGCGGTACTTCGCCTTCCATGGCATCCAGCGGCTCCGGCTCGACATCCAGCAGGTCGGCCAGCGCCTGGATGGTGGACTCGCCGCCTGGCGGACACTTGTTGATTTTGTCACCGCCAGCGATGGCTTCGGCGTAGGGCTTGCAGCCCGGATAGCCGCACTGGCCGCACTGGGTCTGCGGCAGCAGGGCGTTGATCTGCTCGGCGATCGGGTCGCCTTCGACGCGGAAGCGCACCGCCGCAAACCCCAGGATCGCACCGCACACCAGGCACAGTGCCAATAACGCCAGCACGGCGATCAGAACCAGGCTCATAGCTTGATCAACCCGGTGAAGCCCATGAACGCCAGCGACATCAGGCCGGCGGTGACCATGCCGATGGCCGCGCCCTGGAACGACTTGGGAACGTCGGCGATGGCGATGCGCTCACGCATGGCGGCGAACAGCACCAGCACTAGGGAAAAGCCCAGGCCGGCGGCAAAGCCATTGGCGGTCGCGGTGATGAAGGTGAATTCGGACTTGTTGGCATTGAGCAGGGCGACACCGAGCACGATGCAGTTGGTGGTGATCAGCGGCAGAAAGATGCCCAGCACGCGGTATAGAAGAGGACTGGTCTTGTTCACCACCATTTCGGTGAACTGCACCACCACGGCGATCACCAGGATGAAGCTGATGGTGCGCAGGAACTCCAGGTCCAAAGGCTTGAGTACGTACTGCTGCACCAGATAGCTGCACATCGCGGCCAATGTCAGCACGAAGGTAGTGGCCAACGACAGGCCGATGGCGGTTTCGATCTTTTTCGAGACGCCCATGAACGGGCACAGGCCGAGAAACTGTACCAGCACGAAATTGTTGACCAGGATGGCGCTAACCATGATCAGGGCGAGTTCGGTCATGCGGGTTCCTGTGGTGCTCTGCACGAGCCCGAGCTAAAAGGCCGCTATTATCGGGAAGCGATGGCGGCCATACAAGGCCGCGACTGCCCGGACCCCGCTCGAACCGGGGCCATGACATATATGGAAATGCGCCAGCTGTCAGGTCACTCGTCAGCCGTTCCTCTGCTGTGGTCTGATGTGACATGGTCGCAACGTTCAAGCAGAGCGGCTGCTGGAGGTATTCGATGAAGATTCCATTGGTGATCTTGCTGCTTGGTCTGGGCTTCGGGACCCAGGCATGCGCGCAATCACGAGGTGGCGTGTGGGTGTATCAGCCGGATGGCGGCAGCTATCGCGTCGAAAACCGCGCCTACCAGTACGACCCGCGCAGCCCGTACTCGCAGCACCGGCAATATCCGCAGAATTTGCCGCCGCGCTATCAGGGTCAGCTACCGCCGCAGTATTACGATCGACATCGGGGAACGGACCGGCAGCGCTGGAGCCATGAGCGCCGCGGTGAGATTCATCGGCCGCAACGTTGGAATGATGGACGCAAGTCAGGGTTCGACCGTCCTCAACGTTGGCATCGCGAACACCCCCAACGCTTTGGTCGGTCTCCGATGATTCGTGACGGGCGTGACTACCGGATGCATCAGCGTCGTGATTTCAACGGCCGGCATCATCGGCGTTGAGAGGTTGACCCGCTTTTTCGGCACGCTCGGGTGCGCCCAAGCCTGGGCGTGACCGAGCCGTTGCGGTGATAACGGGCTAACGATTTCTCCAGCGCGGTTCGCGCTTCTCAAGAAAGGCGTTGACGCCCTCCAGGGTATCTTCGGCTTCGAACAGATCGACGAAGGCTTCGCGTTCGGCAGCTGCGAGCATTACTGGTCCGCGGCTGCGCATGGAATCTATCAGTGGTTTGATCTTGCGTATGGCCACAGGGCTCTGACTTGCCACGCGGGAGGCTAGCAGCAGCGCATGCCCGCGAGCCTCGCCAGGTTCCACCACTTGTTCTACCAGACCGATACGCATCGCCGTTTCCGCTGTTATCCGTTCACCACAAAGAATCATCCGCTTGGCCCAACCTTCACCCACCAGCCAGGCAAGCGCCTGTGTGCCTCCGGCGCATGGCAACAGGCCGACCGAGGCTTCCGGTAAACCGAGTTGTACGTGCTGTTCGGCAATGCGGATATCGCAGGCCAGTGCACATTCCAGCCCACCGCCGAGAGCGAAGCCGTTGATGGCGGCTATCGATACCCCGCGAAATTCGCGTAGAGCCTCGAAAGCCTCACCGAAGCGTCTCGCCATTTCTCGAGCGCGGGTTCGATCGCCATCAGCGAAGAGTTTGAGGTCGGCGCCAGCGCTGAAGAATTTCTCACCCTGCCCGCAAATGACGAGCGCGTACACGTCGTCGTCATGATTCAGGTGTTCGACGACCTGTTTGAGGCCGATCAGTGATTCGCGGTCCCAGGTATTGGCGGGTGGGTGGTTGATGGTGATCAGTGCGGTATGCCCATGCTTTTCTACGGTCAGCTTGTGGGTCAGATCGAAGACCCCAGACTTGTAAGGTTCAACTGCGGTGCTGCTCATGATGGACGTCCTCGTCGGAATCAACTACGTGCGACTTGTCTGCATCAGATACGCGATTGAGCCGCGTGTTGCAGAACGATGGTCATGACGGAAACCGTTAGATGAAGTCTAGGCGCGATCCGTCCAGGTATGACCAGAACGATTGGAATAGCCGCTGAGACCAAATAGGACAGTGCGCGCTCTGATGCGCGCAAGGAGAGAACGTCGGAGCGGCTTGGGCTGGACAGCGCCGCTCCGGCTTCAAGCTATTGCAGCGCCAGCGTCTGATTGCCAGAGCGGCGTTCGGCCTGCCATTCGGCAAGGGTTGGCGCAGCCTGCTCTCCGGTCAGGCGATGAACGATTTCGAAGTAGTCCTGCTTGAAGCGGTCCTTGAGCACTTCCTCGCGCGGCTTGACCTTCACCGCGTACACCGTCTGAGCGTTCTGATGATCGAAGGCCCGCCATTGCTGCTCGTCCTTGAGCAGGGTGTAACGATGACCTTCGAGCGCCGCGATGATTCGCTCGCTGTCGAGGCTGCGTGCGCGATTCGCGGCGTCGGCCCACTGGTAAACGATGCTGTAGGCCGAGGCTGCGGAACTGGATGGATGGGTCTGGTAACGCTCGTCGAAACTTTTGACGAACTGCTTGCCAGCGACCGACCCCTCCAGCTCTGGTACGCGCCAGGTCCACGGCTCTGTGCCCAAAACGCCGCGCATGATGTCCGGCCCGGCCGTTTCGACCATGCTCAGCGTCAGGTTGGGCACCGCGACCTGCATTCTCTTGTTCAGGCCGAGTTCATCGGCGATCCGCATCGCGCGGACCAAGTCTTCCCCGAACAGCACCAGCACGAGTACCTCGGCCTCGCTTTTGGCTACTTCGGTCAGGGCGGCACGATAGTCGGAAAGGCGTGCGCCGGGAAAAGCCGTGCTGATGCTGGGATGTCGGCTGCTGTCCTGCGTGCCGGTTGCCTGGCGCAGAGAGCTTTCGCTGGTATGGCCCCAGGTGTAGTCGGAGGTGATGTAGAAGTAGCGCTTGTTGGGCAGGTGCTGGTTCAGATACTGGCCCAGCACCTTTGCGCTCATCCAGGCGTTGTTGCACTCGCGGAACATGTAGCGATGGGCATCCTTCCCGGTCGTGTCGTTGGAATAGGTGAGGGTGCCGAAATAGAGCAAACCGCGTTCCTTGGCACGCTTTCCGGCGGCAATGGCGACAGCACTCGAAGCGCCACCAAACAGCATGGCAGCCCCCTCGTCGGCTAGCTTGTCGACGTTGGCTACGGCTTTTTCCGGGCGCGACGCGGAGTTGCGGGTGGACAGCTTCAATGGGCGGCCCAGTACGCCGCCGTTGGCGTTGATTTCATCGATGGCCAGCAGTGCGCCGCGCATCTGCGAGAGGCCTTCCTCTTTGTAACTGCCGGTGCGGGGGTAGTTGAGGCCGAGAGTGATCGGATCGGCAGCTTCGGCAGCCAGGCAGAACCCTAGCCCCAGAGCCAGGAGCGTAATCCGTTTCATTGCAGAGTCCTTATTGTATTTGTTGTTGGTGAGAGGCTTTTTACTGTGCCCTGCGGCTTTTCGTCACGCATTCATTGGTCGTATACGGGGGAACCTTTATGTAAGTGTGCGGTAGGCAACATTTCGCGAAACGAATGCTTGGGCGGCCTCGCGCGTTGACTCCCCGCAATCCTTTGCTTAGGGTTCAGCGCCTCGCAATCAGGGCAGCGCTATGAGTCAGGTTGATCGCGTCAAACTCGAAGAAAGCTGGAAGGCCGCGTTACAGAACGAGTTCGAGCAGCCTTACATGAAGGAGCTGGGTGCGTTTCTGCGCAGCGAAAAAGCGGCTGGAAAGATCATCTATCCGCCGGGACCGTTGATCTTCAATGCATTGAATTCCACCCCTGTCGATCAGGTCCGGGCGGTCATTCTGGGGCAGGATCCCTACCACGGCGCCGGGCAGGCACACGGCTTGTGCTTTTCGGTACAGCCAGGCGTGGCGCCGCCGCCGTCGCTGCAGAACATTTTCAAAGAGCTCAAGCGCGACCTGAATCTGGACATCCCTCGCCATGGCTATCTGCAGCACTGGGCGGATCAGGGCGTTCTGATGCTCAACACCTCATTGACGGTCGAGCAGGGGATGGCAGGGTCCCACGCGAAGAAGGGTTGGCAGCGCCTGACGGACAGAATCATCGAAGTGGTAAGCGAGCGATGCTCGAATGTGGTGTTCATGCTCTGGGGCGCGCATGCTCAGAGCAAGGCAAAGCTGATCGATCCGACCAAGCATTTGCTGCTCAAATCGGTACATCCGTCGCCGCTATCGGCTCACAGAGGGTTCATCGGTAACGGACACTTCAGTCGCGCCAACCAGTTCCTCAAACAACAAGGTAAGGAGCCGATCGACTGGCGACTCCCTAGCGACGTCTGAAGCGTGGCGCCGCGTCTGCGGCGCCAATCGACAGTCTTACTGGTTACCACCGTGGGCAGCGGCCAGTTCCTGGGCGTGCTGCAGGTGCTGCTCCAGCTCCTTCAGCGTCGTTTCGGCAAACTGCTTGAGTTCGGCGTTTTCACCGTTCTTTGCATATTCGCGATACAGCTCGATGGTTTGTTCGTGGGCCATGACCTGATTGTTGGCATAGGCTTGGTCGAAATTCTCACCTTCACGCAGCTTGAGGATCATGGCTTTGGCCTTATCCATGAGAGCCGCTTCGTCCGACATTTCCAGATCGTCGTGCTGGCCGGCAATCTCGGCAAGCTTCTGATTCGATTTGGTGTGGTCGTCGATCATCTTCTGCGCGAACGTCTTGACGTCTTCAGCAGTGCCTTTGTCCAGCGCCAGCTTGGCGGTTTCGATTTCCGCCATGCCTTTTGCGGACGCTTCGTCGACGAAATTTTCACCTTCCGCCGCTAATGCAAAGTTTGCCGCCACACCGAATAGCACTGCTGCAGCACCAGAAAAGAACGCTTTAGGGGTCATTTTTGTTCTCCTTCATCTACCTGACAGACAGGTGCGGCCGAGACGTGACCGGCGCACCAGCGTGATACGGCAAGTACGCCGTTAATCTTGTGACTTGGCGCGGCGGTAGCGGTTCATTGCATGCGGCCAACGGTCAGCAACCTGAGTCCAGGCGCGGCAGGCGAGAAGGATTGCGGGTGCCAGGCAGCACCCGCGAGGGGTTACTGCAACATGCTCATCGCCGCATCCATCGCGGCGGACAGATCTTCGTCCTCCTGTAGCAGCGTATTCGGGTTGAGTCCCAGCTTGCTGAATGCGGGAATCTGGTTCCAGTCGAGCTGGGTGTAAGGATGAGAGGTTCCGATGTAACTCTGCAAGGTAGCGACCTGAACGATGTCGACGTAATCCACCTTGTCCGAGATGCGAGAGAAATTCAGATGCTGGCCGGGAACCGCTGCGATTGGCTCGGGGAATTCCCAAGCGCGCAGAATCTTTTCCCCAATGACCGGATGGATTCGATCGATGACATGATTAAGGCTTATGGAGTCGCTGAGCAGGGCGCTATGTTCTTCTGCGTACGTCAGGATCGGTAGAACGCCGATCTGATGAATCAACCCCGCCAACGTCGCCTGATCAGCCGGAAGCCGCGTGAAATTACGGCACAGAACATGGCTAATGGCGGCTATTTCGGTGCTCTTGTTCCAGACCTCTCGCATTTTGCGATCGACCACGTCCGTCGTCGCCTGGAACATCTGCTCCATGGCAAGGCCGGTCGCCAGGTTCGAGGTGTAATTGATGCCAAGACGGCTTATCGCCATTTGCAGGTCGTTGATCTCCCGGTTGGTGCGCAGCAGGGGGCTGTTCACGACCTTGATGATGCGCGCCGTAAGAGCAGTGTCGTTGCCGATCACCTTGGCCAGGGTCGGAATGCTCACGTCGGGATCTTCCGCAGCTTCACGGACTCGCAGTGCCACTTCCGGTAGCGTCGGCAGGACCAGCTCGTCACTTTCGATCGCTTGCATCAGTTCCTGCAGAACTTTATCGGCAAGAGTACTCATGTCTCTCCTTAATGGGTGATTCTGTGTTGGGCATGGCAAGTAAGGCTAACGCTGGATTTCGCGGTCCGCGTTCAGGGTGTACGGCAGGTCGCGCAAGGTCAGCGGAATACCATCGGGTGAGCCGAGGAATATTCGCCCGTCGGCTGCGGCGTCTTCCTGCAGAACTGCTAGCAGTTCCAGCCCGCCCGCAGCACTTGCCGCCAACACCACTTCCCCAACGCTGGAACCATGGACTGGTGAATACAGTTCGACACCCGGTTCCGGCACCGTGGTATCGGCGTTTTCAGCGGCAAGCCGATGCAAACGGCGCTTCAGCTTGCCGAGATATTGCATCCGCGCAACGATTTCCTGGCCGGTATAGCAGCCCTTCTTGAAGCTGACCCCGCCCAGTGCCTGGAGGTTGATCATTTGTGGGATGAAAAGCTCCTGGGTGGCAGCTACGACCTGGCCAATACCTGCACGAATTTGCGCCAGCAACCAGGAATCGATCGATGCTTCGGAAAGCTGGGCGGCGAGCCGCAGGCGTGTGGTTTCGGCATCCTTCGCGCGCGTCCATAGTTCGGCGCGGCCATCGGCAAGGCGGACGGCGATCAATCCGTGGGTGGAAACCACTTGATCCGCGTTCGCGGAAAGATCCAGGCCGAGACTGACCAAGGCGCCGTCCCCGGCGCTGAGGCCGAAACGAACCCATTCGTCGCTTTCGTCATACAGCTTGGATTTCGAGAACGCTGCGTATTTGGTGAGCTCGGCAAGCTGCGTTTGCACCAGGGCGCGATCCATCGCCAACAGATACCCATCGCCTTCCACCAGAATGCGGAAGCTAGATTGCATACGCCCTTTAGGCGTGCAACGCGCACCGAGACTCGAATGTTGCGCGTCGAGGTAATTCAGGTTGCAGGTCAGCTGTCCCTGCAGAAACTTGTTCGCGTCCGGGCCGCGTACGGCCAGGACACCTTCGTGCGACAGGACGCAGAAAAAAGCAGTATCGGTCATGACGGGACGCCGTGGAGAATCAGGACCGGCATCATAGCAGGACGCCGACAAAACACAGTGTGCACCAGCTGCCACTCCGCATCGGACGTCAACAGGGCGCCGGCCGTTGCGCCAGTCGGTATAATGCTGGCCCTTCACTCAGGAGTATTTGCATGGTCGAACAATCCGAACTCAATCGCCTGTTCTGGCAGAGCCGTCGCGGCATGCTCGAACTGGACGTTTTGCTGGTGCCCTTCGTCAAGGAGGTTTATCCAGAGTTGAACGAAGAGGATCAGCGCCGCTACCGTAAGCTGCTGAGTTGCGAGGATCAGGACATGTTCGGCTGGTTCATGGAACGTGCCGAGCCGGACGATGAAGATTTGCGCTACATGGTTCGCATGATCCTAGATCGTGTCCAGCCCAAGTAGCCACCTGTTCGAATGCCGCTGGCAGAGATCTGGCGTGCTGCTGGCGCTCTATATCGCAGTACTCTCGTTGGCAATCGTTATCCTGCTGGTGATGCCGGTTCCGTTCTGGCTGTGGTTGCTCGGCTTGTTACTATGCCTATTGCATGCCGCCTGGATCGTACCGTCGCATATCCTGCTGGTTCGTGATTCTTCCTGGCTCGGTCTGCGTCACGACCAGCAGGGCTGGTCGCTCTGGAGCCGCCGCGCCGGCTGGCAACCCGTCCAGTTGCGGCCCGACAGCATCGCGCTGCCCCTGGTAGTGGTGTTGCGCTTCAAGGTGCCGGGCGACTGGTTCGTTCGGAGCGTCTGCATTCCGCGAGATGCAATGTTGCAGGCACAACATCGGCGTCTGCGGGTCAGGCTGAAGTTCAGTCGCCGTAGGTGGGCGGCGCCAGAATAGTGTCCTGCGCTCCCGGAAGTTGCTCGGGATAATCCAGCGTGAAATGCAAGCCTCTGCTTTCCTTGCGCTGTATCGCCGAACGGATCATCAGTTCCGCCACCAGCGCCAGATTTCGCAACTCGATAAGATCGCGGCTGACTTTATAGTTGCTGTAGAACTCGTCGATCTCGCCCAGCAACAGGCGCACTCGGTGCTGCGCGCGCACAAGACGCTTGCTGGTCCGCACGATGCCAACGTAGTCCCACATGAAGCGCCGCAACTCATCCCAGTTGTGCGCAATGATGACGTCCTCGTCCGAGTCGGTAACCTGGCTTGCATCCCAGGTTGGCAGGGAGTTTGGCGCCTGCACCGATGGCAGCTCGCGAAGAATGTCCTGAGCGGCGGCTTGGGCGTAGACGAAACACTCCAGAAGTGAATTGCTCGCCATGCGATTGGCGCCGTGCAGGCCGGTGAAACTGGTTTCACCAATGGCATAGAGTCCCGGAATGTCGGTTCTTCCTGCCCGGTCGACTACGACGCCACCGCAGGTGTAGTGCGCTGCCGGTACCACTGGAATTGGTTCACGGGTGATGTCGATACCGAACGTCAGGCAGCGCTCATAGACGGTAGGGAAATGTGCCTTGATGAATTCCGTGGGCTTATGACTGATATCCAGGTAGACGCAATCGATACCTAGGCGCTTCATTTCATGGTCTATCGCCCGAGCCACGATGTCGCGTGGTGCCAGTTCGGCGCGGGCGTCGAAGCGCGGCATGAAGCGCTCGCCGTTCGGCAATTTGAGAATCGCGCCCTCGCCGCGCAATGCTTCGGTGATCAGAAAACTTTTGGCTCTGGGGTGGTACAGGCAGGTGGGGTGAAACTGATTGAACTCCAGATTGCCGACTCGGCATCCGGCGCGCCAGGCCATGGCGATGCCATCGCCGCAGGCACCATCCGGGTTACTGGTATAGAGGTAGACTTTCGCGGCACCGCCTGTCGCAAGCACGACGAACCTTGCGTGGAAGGTATCCACCTCGCCGCTCGCTCGATCCAGCACATAGGCGCCGAGACAGCGCTTGCCGTTCAGGCCCAGCTTGCGCTCGGTGATCAGATCGACGGCGACGCGCTGGTGCAGCAGGTCGATGTTGTCTCTGTCTTGGGTGCGGGCAAGCAGAGTATTGAAAATGGCTGCGCCAGTCGCGTCAGCGGCATGAATGATGCGGCGGTGACTGTGTCCGCCTTCCCGCGTGAGGTGATATTCAAAGCTGCCATGCTCGCGATCGGCTTCATCCCTGGTGAAGGGAACGCCTTGCTCGATCAGCCAGTGGATGGCTTCGCGGCTGTGTTCGACCGTGAATCGTACGGCTTCCTCCTTGCACAGCCCGCCGCCGGCGATGAGAGTATCGGCAACGTGAGATTCGATCGTGTCGGTATCATCCAGCACGGCCGCAACGCCACCCTGGGCCCAGTATGTCGAGCCATTAGCCAGGTCGCCCTTGCTCAATACCGCGACACGAAGCGTGGTAGGCAAATTGAGCGCAAGCGTCAAACCGGCGGCGCCGCTACCTATGACAAGAACGTCGTACTGATGATGTTGGCTCATTTCGAATCTCATGTCTGAGGGGCTGCGGCACTACAAACGCCATGCGCTCTGCCGGGAATTGCCAAGGCTGCGTTCCGCGCCTGTCCGGCTTCATTTTCGGCGGCAACGCGACTCGCAGCGAAACGGAAATAGGCCCTAGTATATAGAGGTGCATCCCCGGCAAAATAGCGGCCCGTTTTTATGTGGCTGATGCTTTGGAACTTTTCTTGCAAGCCTGTCTCTATAGACAGTTGTGTAGGCGACCCGACTGGCCATCGTTCAAGGGGCGGTTGGATTTTGCTGCGAATACTAAGAGGGCGTTATCAGGGCGATCCGTCCTGACGCGTCGCTCGCCAATGCCGTTAGGTGTGTTGCAGAAAAGCTTGCTTGAAGGGGGAGAACTTTTGTGTAAAGCCCGGGTCTATTCTGGCAGGTCAGCTCGCAGGCGGGCGCAGCACCCCTTCCAGGTCAGGGAGGAGTGTTTATGCTAACGCAGGAGCAGGACCAGCAACTGGTCGAGCGAGTGCAGCGGGGAGATAAGCGGGCTTTTGATCTGTTGGTACTGAAGTATCAGCATAAGATCCTTGGGTTGATCGTGCGCTTCGTACATGATTCCCATGAGGCGCAGGATGTTGCGCAGGAAGCCTTTATCAAAGCCTATCGCGCGCTTGCGAATTTTCGCGGGGACAGCGCCTTTTATACCTGGCTGTACCGCATTGCTATCAACACGGCAAAAAATCATCTAGTGGCGCGAGGAAGGCGGCCACCTGACAGTGATGTCAGTTCCGAAGACGCTGAATTTTATGAAGGCGACCACGCTCTCAAAGACATCGAGTCGCCGGAAAGAGCGCTTCTCAGGGATGAAATAGAGGACACAGTTCATAAAACCATACAGCAACTTCCAGAAGATTTACGCACGGCTCTAACACTGCGTGAATTTGATGGTCTTAGTTATGAAGACATTGCAAACGTGATGCAGTGTCCGGTGGGTACAGTCCGCTCGCGGATATTCCGAGCGCGGGAAGCCATCGATAAATCTTTGCAACCCCTGTTGCATGAATCCTGAGACAGCGGCGATAGCCAAGAGAGGAACCGCCATGAGTCGTGAAGCCCTGCATGAATCGCTGTCCGCGGTGATGGATAACGAAGCGGACGAGTTGGAATTACGTCGAGTGCTCGCCGCCGATGGCGACACCGAAATGCGATCGACCTGGTCGCGTTATCAGATTGCTCGTGCCGCAATGCACAAGGAGCTGATTGAGCCACGCCTGGACATCGCTTCGGCGGTATCTGCCGCACTAGCTGACGAGCCGGCCATCACAGTGGCCAAGCCACAGCGTTTTGCCTGGCGCAACATGGGGCGTATTGCTGTTGCAGCTTCGGTAACCGTAGCAGTACTAGCCGGAGTACGCCTGTACAATCAGAGCGAAGTTGCTGGTCCACAGATTGCTCAACAGGCTGCGCAGCCGAGCATCGCCGTGCCGCAGGCCAACCAAGGGCCAGCGGTATTGGCGGGCTACAGTGAAGGCGCAGGCGCACCGGAAGCTCAAGCAGCAGCTGCTGAGGGCTCTTCGGAAGGCTGGCATGAAAAGCGGTTGCCGGCGTATGTTCGTCAGCATGCTCAGCAGGCCGCTTTCGGTAGCGGTTCTGAAGGTGCACTGCCATATGCGCGTGCCGCCAGTATGGAAGAACGTTAAGGAACAACATGCGTGTAATACCGCTATGTGTGGTGCTTGGAGGCTGGCTATCGATGCCGGCCTTCGCTGCTGATGCCAGTACGTGGATGCAGCGCCTTGCGGTGGCTGAGGAGAAGCAAAGCTATCAAGGGACTTTCGTTTACGAGCGCAACGGCAGTTTTTCCAGTCATGCCGTCTGGCAGTTGGTGGAAGGGGAAGAGCTGCACGAGCGCCTCTTGCAGCTTGACGGTCCGCCGGTCGAAGTTTCATTGGTGGACGGCCAGGTCAAGTGCGCCAGCGAAGATCTAGCGTCTCAAATACGAGATGCCAAGCCATGGCGCCAGCAGCAGTTCGACCCCAAAAAGCTTTCCGATTGGTATACCTTCCAGGTAATAGGTGAGTCCCGGGTGGCTGGGCGTCCGACGGTGGCGCTGGCAATACGACCGCAGGATCAGCACCGCTACGGTTTTGAGTTGCATCTCGATCGAGAGACAGCGCTGCCGCTCAAGTCCCTGTTGCTTGATGAAAGCGGCCAATTGCTGGAGCGCTTTCAGTTCGTCCAGTTTTCGCCCTCGTCTGTCGAGCACGCGGACATAGAAGCCGGATCGGCCTGTGAGCCAGTCTCTGTGATTGCCGCGCAGGAGTCGACACCGAGCAAATGGCGATCGGATTGGCTTCCGTCCGGGTTTCAGCTTCTCGATTCGAACGTTCGCTCAAGTCCCGCGTCCGGTGAGCCCGTAGCCTGGCTGTCCTATGGCGACGGGCTTGCTCGTTTCTCGGTATTTCTCGAGCGGCTCGAGGGCGCTGTCGTCGAAGATGCGCGCAGTCAGATGGGACCGACCGTGGCGGTATCCAAGCGTATTTCAACTACCACTGGCGACGTCATGGTGACGGTTGTTGGTGAGATTCCTCTAGGCACCGCCGAACGAGTGGCACTGTCGATGCGATCCGGGTCCGATCAGGCGACGCAATGATTGAGGAGCCCGGCCGCGTAATTGCAGTGGAGCCTGGCGCGGTCTGGGTTGAGACACGGCGTAGTAGCACCTGCTCCGGCTGTTCCGCCAAAAACGGGTGTGGCCAAGGCCTGATGGATAAACTTGGCGTTCACCAGCAGCGTGGGCTGATCCGGGCGTTGTCCGATTTCCATTTGGACGTAGGCGATTCGGTTATTGTCGGCATCCGTGAAAGCGTATTGCTACGCGGCGCCCTTCTTGTCTATCTTTTTCCGCTGATTGCGCTGCTGGCGCCTGCCCTCATTGCTTCTGAGCTTTCGGCTGCCGAGCCATATGTAGTGCTCTCGGGAGTTGGCGGTTTCCTTGCTTCCTGGCTGATCGTACGCAAGCGCAGTCAGCGAGCTGCCGATGATCCGGGGTTGCAGCCCATTGTGTTGCGCGCAATGCTGGCAACCACTGAAGGGTACGGTCAGGCCGGTTTGTTTTCGTCAAGGGAGAATGATGTTGAAGGTTCTACGCAATAGCGGCTTCGCTTTTTTCGCTGTGTTGTTTTTCTTGGGACAGGCTTCGGTGGCTAATGCACAGCTGCCGGATTTCACTCCATTGGTGGAAAATGCTTCGCCTGCAGTAGTCAATATCAGCACCAAGCAGAAGGTACCGGCTCGTGGTGCGAATCCGCACATGCCAGATCTGGAAGGGCTGCCGCCTATTTTTCGCGAGTTCTTCGAACACAGCATTCCGCGCATGCCGGGTGGCGGACAGCAGCGTGAGGCTCAGTCGCTTGGGTCTGGATTCATCATCTCCGCTGACGGTTATGTGTTGACCAATAATCACGTGGTTGCCGATGCGGACGAAATAATCGTTCGCTTGCCGGATCGCAGTGAGCTGGAAGCCAAGCTTGTCGGTGCCGACCCTCGTACCGACGTGGCTTTGCTCAAAGTCGAGGCGACAGGGCTGCCAACTGTCAAGCTGGGTCAATCCAGTTCGCTCAAGGTCGGCGAGTGGGTGCTGGCGATTGGTTCGCCCTTCGGCTTCGATCACACGGTTACGGCTGGCATCGTCAGTGCGACGGGCCGCAACTTGCCCAACGAAAGCTATGTACCCTTCATTCAGACGGATGTCGCAATCAATCCAGGCAATTCTGGTGGGCCGTTATTCAATTTGCAGGGCGAAGTGATCGGCATCAATTCGCAGATATTCACCCGCTCCGGCGGTTTCATGGGACTGTCGTTCGCCATTCCTATCGATGTGGCTATGGATGTTTCCGATCAGTTGCGTGCGGACGGCAAGGTCAGTCGTGGTTGGCTGGGCGTAGTGATACAGGAGGTCAACCGAGATCTGGCCGAGTCCTTTGGTCTGGAGCGCCCAGCCGGTGCGCTGGTGGCGCAGGTGATGGACGGAGGGCCGGCAGCCAAGGGTGGTCTACGGGTCGGTGATGTGATTCTCAGCGTTGACGGCAAAGACATCGATATGTCCGCCGACTTGCCACACATGATTGGTACGATCAAGCCGAACACCAGAGCGAAGCTAGGTATCGTTCGTGATGGCGAGCGCGAGACGCTTACCGTCACCATCGGAGCTTTGCCAGAAGAAGGCGAAGGAGTGGCGGCAGCCGATAGTCGTACAGGAAAAAGCAGCAATCGACTTGGCGTCAAAGTGTCTGAATTAAGCGCCGAGCAGAAGCGCAGCCTTGATTTGCCTGGTGGAGTGGTCGTGAGTGAAGTGCTGAACGGTCCTGCCGCAATGATCGGTTTGCGTCCAGGTGACGTGATTACCCATCTGAACAATCAGGCCATCGACTCCGCGTCGACCTTTGGCCGCGTTGCAGAACAGCTGCCGAAGAACCGCTCGGTCTCCATGCGGGTGCTGCGCCAGGGTCGAGCAAGCTTCATCACATTCAAGCTCGCCGAGTAGATCGATAGACGAAGAAAAAAACGGCCTCCGGGCCGTTTTTTTGTGATCGGAAGGGTTTTTTCGAGCGTGGCGCTACATTTGCAGAGCCGGGAAGTGTTCCAGGGTCCGGCGTGGCGCTGAATAGACCTATCAGGTACACTTTGCGGCTATTTTCGGCGGGCAATCAGCCCGCGGCATATTGGGTGTTGAGCTGTGAGCGACCTGAGTCATATCCGCAATTTTTCCATCATCGCGCACATCGACCATGGCAAGTCGACCCTGGCCGACCGTTTCATTCAGATGTGTGGCGGTCTGACCGAGCGTGAGATGAACGCTCAGGTACTTGATTCGATGGACCTCGAGCGCGAACGAGGCATCACCATCAAGGCGCACAGCGTTACGCTTTACTACAAGGCTCGGGACGGCAAGACCTACCAGCTGAATTTCATCGACACCCCCGGACACGTTGACTTCACTTATGAGGTGAGCCGTTCGCTGGCGGCCTGCGAGGGTGCGCTGCTGGTCGTCGATGCGGGCCAGGGCGTCGAAGCGCAATCGGTTGCCAATTGCTATACGGCAATCGAACAGGGCCTGGAGGTCATGCCGGTACTGAACAAGATGGACCTGCCGCAGGCGGACCCGGAAAAGGTCAAGGGTGAGATCGAGCACATCATTGGTATCGATGCGACCGACGCTGTCGCTTGCAGTGCCAAGAGCGGCATGGGTGTAGATGATGTCCTGGAGCGTCTGGTCGAGGTCATTCCGCCACCGACTGGAGAGCTCGACGCACCTTTGCAGGCGCTGATCATCGATTCTTGGTTCGACAACTATCTGGGCGTCGTCTCGCTCGTGCGGGTGCGCCATGGTCGGATCAAGAAAGGCGACAAGGTACTGGTCAAATCCACCGGCAAGGTGCATCAGGTCGATAGCGTCGGAGTCTTCAACCCCAAGCACACCAGCACTGCTGATCTGAAAGCGGGCGAAGTGGGCTTCATCATTGCTGGCATCAAGGACATCCACGGCGCGCCGGTCGGCGACACGCTGACGCTGTCCAACACGCCGGACGTCGAGGTGCTACCTGGCTTCAAGCGCGTCAAGCCGCAGGTCTATGCCGGCCTGTTCCCGGTCAGCTCGGATGATTTCGAGGATTTCCGCGAGGCGCTGCAGAAGCTCACCTTGAACGACGCCGCACTGCAGTACGAACCTGAAAGTTCCGATGCGCTGGGCTTCGGTTTCCGTATCGGCTTCCTCGGCATGTTGCACATGGAAATCATCCAGGAGCGGCTCGAACGTGAGTACGATCTGGACCTGATCACCACCGCGCCCACGGTGGTTTACGAATTGGCGCTCAAGAATGGTGAGACCCTCTACGTCGATAGCCCGTCCAAGCTGCCGGATCTGTCGTCGATCGAGGACATGCGCGAGCCAATCGTAAGGGCCAATATCCTTGTGCCCCAGGAGCATCTGGGAAGCGTCATTACCCTCTGTATCGAGAAGCGCGGTGTGCAGCGGGATCTGCAGTTCCTCGGGTCGCAAGTGCAGGTGCGCTACGACCTGCCCATGAGTGAAGTGGTGCTGGATTTCTTCGATCGTCTGAAATCAGTCAGTCGTGGCTATGCCTCGCTGGATTACAGCTTCGAGTGTTTTCAGTCGGCGAACTTGACCCGTTTGGATATTTTGATCAACGGCGACAAGGTCGATGCGCTGGCGCTGATCGTGCACCGTGACAATGCTCATTACAAAGGGCGCATCCTAGTAGAGAAGATGAAAGAGCTTATCCCTCGGCAGATGTTCGACGTGGCGATCCAGGCGGCAATTGGCGGTCAGATCGTTGCTCGGAGCACCGTCAAGGCGTTGCGCAAGAACGTTCTGGCCAAATGCTATGGCGGTGACGTGAGTCGTAAACGCAAGCTTCTGGAAAAGCAGAAGGCCGGCAAAAAGCGTATGAAACAGGTCGGCAACGTAGAAATCCCGCAAGAAGCGTTTCTTGCGGTGCTGAAGGTAGATAGCTGATATGTCGATCAATTTCCCGCTGTTGCTGGTGATTGCCGTTGCAGTATGCGGTTTTCTGTCGCTGCTCGACCTAATGTTCTTTGCGCCGCGTCGTCGCGCTGCGATAGCGAACTATGAAGGTCGCACCGCTGGCCAGCCTGATCAGTCGACACTGGACGCCCTGAGCAAGGAACCGGTGCTGATCGAGTACGGCAAATCCTTCTTTCCAGTGCTGGCGATCGTCTTGGTGCTTCGCTCGTTTCTGATCGAGCCGTTTCAGATTCCATCGGGTTCGATGATACCGACGCTCGAGGTCGGCGATTTTATTCTGGTCAACAAGTTTGCCTACGGCATTCGCCTGCCGGTGGTGGACACTAAGATCATCGACGTCAGCGATCCAAAGCGTGGCGATGTGATGGTCTTCCGCTATCCGAGTGACCCGAACATCAACTACATCAAGCGAGTCGTTGGCCTGCCGGGAGATATCGTCCAATACAGCAGCGACAAGCGGCTCACCATAAACGGCAAGCCGGTCCCCGAAGTGCTGATCGGCGAAGAGCCGGGCAGCCTGGGTAGCGCCAAGCTGTACCGGGAGCAGCTGGGCGAGGTCGAGCATCAGATCCGCAAGGAGATGGGTCGCTACCGAGTCGAGCCCAATCGCGAGTGGCGCGTCCCTGAAGGTCATTACTTCATGATGGGCGACAACCGCGACAACTCCAACGACAGCCGCTATTGGCAAGATGCAGCGATTCCCGCTGAGTTTGCCGGCATGGTTCCGGACCGCAATATCGTCGGTAAGGCGTTCGCCGTGTGGATGAGTTGGCCGGATCCGAAGTTCAGCAATCTGCCACACTTCTCCCGAGTCGGTTTGATTCACTGAGTCTGTGATTCAGGGCCGGGTTCCCCTGGCCCGGCTCGCTATATTTGAGCAGCCCCGATTGGTGGGTAACGTACGACATAGAGGTCGACATGAGTTTTGCTCGTTCGCAAAAAGGGCTGTCCATGCTGAGCTGGATCATGATGCTTGCGCTGGTGGCGTTCGTGGCCAGCACTGCTTTCAAGATGCTGCCGCACTATTTCGACTATATGTCCATGGACAAGATCATCAGCGGAGTCGAAAGTGACAAAACGATGGAAGTCCGCACCGTTCGGGACTTTTACAGCCATGTCCGCAAGGGGATGGATGTAAATGGCATTCGCGACCTCGATCTGGAGGAAGCAATGAAAGTCGTCATCGAGAACAATGAATTCAAGGTCCATCTGGATTACGAAAAACGCGAGCCCCTGATCCGTAACCTCGATCTTGTGGCGAACTTCGATAAAGAATATCGCCTAAGGATGCCGTGAGCACTTCGTTAGCCCGTCTCGAGCGCAAGCTCGGTTATCAATTCAAAGACCAGGAGCTGATGCTGCTGGCCCTGACGCATCGCAGCTATGCCGGACGCAACAATGAGCGTCTGGAGTTTCTCGGTGACGCCATTCTCAACTTCATCGCTGGCGAGGCACTGTTCAGCCACTTCCCACAGGCCAAGGAAGGGCAGCTGTCCCGCCTGCGCGCGCGGCTGGTCAAGGGCGAGACCCTCGCGGTGCTCGCACGAGGTTTCGAACTCGGTGACTATTTGCGCCTCGGTTCGGGTGAGCTCAAGAGCGGTGGATATCGCCGTGAGTCCATCCTGGCCGACACGCTCGAAGCCTTGATTGGTGCAATCTATCTGGACGCCGGCATCGAGGCCGCACGCGACCGCGTGCTCGCCTGGCTTGCCAACGAACTGCAAGGACTGACGCTGGTCGACACCAACAAGGACCCTAAAACCCGCTTGCAGGAGTTTCTGCAGTCGCGCGCCTGTGAATTACCGAAGTACGAAGTGGTGGCGATTCAGGGAGAACCGCATTGCCGCACGTTCTTCGTCGAGTGCCAGGTGTCACTGCTCAACGAGAAGACACAAGGGCAGGGCGCCAGCCGGCGCATTGCCGAACAGGTTGCCGCCGCCTCGGCATTGATCGCCCTTGGCGTGGAGAATGGCCATGACTGATGAACATCTGCAGGACGATGCGGTAAGCCGCTGTGGTTATGTCGCAATCGTTGGTCGTCCCAATGTTGGTAAGTCGACGTTGCTCAATCATGTGCTCGGGCAGAAGCTCGCAATAACTTCACGCAAGCCGCAGACCACGCGCCACAACATGCTCGGGATCAAGACCGAAGGTGCTGTCCAGGCCGTCTACGTCGATACGCCCGGACTGCATAAGAACGGCGAGACCGCTCTTAATCGCTACATGAACCGTACTGCCTCTTCGGCATTGAAGGATGTCGATGTGGTGGTGTTCGTCGTCGACCGCACGCGCTGGACCGATGAGGATCAGCTAGTGCTGGAGCGCGTTCAATATGTCGAAGGGCCGGTGATCGTCGCGGTGAACAAGACCGATCGCGTCGAGGACAAGGGCGAGCTGCTTCCGCATTTCGAGTGGCTGGCACAGCAACTGCCGAGAGCCGAGATCGTGCCGATTTCCGCTCAGCACGGGCAGAACCTGGATGTGTTCGAGAAGCTGGTGGCGTCGCACCTGCCGGAAGGCGAGCACTTCTTTCCGGAAGATCAGATTACGGACCGCAGTAGCCGCTTCCTCGCCGCTGAGCTGGTGCGCGAGAAGATTATGCGTCAGCTGGGCGCCGAAGTGCCTTACCAAATCACCGTCGAGATCGAGGATTTCAAGCAGCAGGGGCATGTTCTCCATATCCATGCGCTGATCCTCGTCGAGCGCGACGGACAGAAGAAAATCATCATTGGTGACAAAGGCGAGCGGATCAAACGCATCGGTCAGGAAGCGCGCAAAGACATGGAAGTGCTGTTTGATTCCAAGGTCATGCTCAATCTCTGGGTGAAAGTGAAGAGCGGTTGGTCCGATGACGAGCGAGCCCTGCATTCGCTGGGCTACCAGTAAGCGATAAGACGAGAAGAGAGGCTCGGGGCGAGCGACTGAAAGCTTGAACCGATTGCAGGTATGGGCCAAGGGATTGGCCCAAGTTTTCCAGCTTCCAAGCGCTTAGCCCATGGACTCCATGCTTCCCCAGACCGCCTTCGTCCTGCATAGCCGTCCCTATCGCGAGAGCAGTGCTTTGGTGGACTTCTTCACGCCTGAAGGACGACTACGAGCCGTGCTTCGCGGGGCGCGTGGGAAAGCAGGGACGTTGGCGCGGCCGTTCGTGCCGCTCGAGGTGGAATTCCGTGGGCGTGGCGAGCTGAAGAATGTCGGGCGGCTGGAAAGCGTCAGCCAAGCCTACTGGCTCGACGGCAACGCACTGTTCAGCGGCATGTATCTCAACGAATTGCTGATTCGCCTGCTTCCCGCTGAAGATGCTCACCCGGCCATGTTCGATCACTACGCCGCGACATTGCCTGCGCTGGCGGCCAAGCGCCCGCTCGAACCCATACTTCGTGCTTTCGAATGGCGATTGCTGACCGAGCTCGGCTATGGGTTCGCCCTCGATCAAGATATCGCTGGGCAGCCGATCGTCAGCTCCGGGCTTTATCGATTGTTGCCGGATACCGGCCTCGAGCCTGTCGGTCAGTTTCAGCCCGGGTTATTCAAAGGCGCGGAACTCCTGGCCATGGCCGAGGCCGATTGGGAAGTGCCAGGCGCTCTAGCCGCAGCGAAGCGATTGATGCGCCAGGCGCTGGCGCCACATCTGGGTGGTCGACCTCTGGTCAGCCGTGAATTGTTCATGAACATAAAGGAGGTCCCGCGTGACTGAAGCCAATCGAATTCTGTTGGGCGTCAATGTCGATCATGTTGCGACGCTGCGTCAGGCGCGCGGCACGCGTTACCCAGACCCGGTCAAGGCGGCGCTGGACGCCGAAGAGGCGGGAGCCGATGGCATTACCGTGCATCTGCGCGAAGACCGTCGGCACATCCAGGAGCGCGACGTGCTGATGATGAAGGACGCGCTGCAGACCCGGATGAATTTCGAAATGGGCGTGACCGAGGCGATGCTGGCTTTCGCCGAGCAGTTGCGTCCGGAACATGTCTGCCTGGTGCCGGAAACGCGTCAGGAGCTCACCACCGAGGGTGGCCTCGACGTCGCTGGCCAGGAGTCGCGCATTCGTGATGCCATTGCTCGCCTGGCCGCCTGCGGTGCGGAGGTCTCGTTGTTCATCGACGCTGATCCGCGGCAGATCGAAGCGGCAGCGTGCATAGGCGCTCCGGCTATCGAGCTGCATACTGGGCGTTACGCAGATGCCCATAGCGTGTCTGAACGGGCTTGCGAGCTGGCGAGAATTCGCGAGGGTGTCGAGCTCGGTCTGAGCCACGGATTGATCGTCAATGCGGGCCACGGCCTGCACTATCACAACGCCGAGCCCATCGCGGCGATCCGCGGTGTCAACGAGCTGAACATTGGCCATGCGATCGTTGCCCATGCGTTGTTCGTCGGCTTCAAGCAGGCCGTCAAGGAAATGAAGCACCTAATCCTCACCGCCGCAGCACGAGGCTGATGAGTGCGGCGGTCCTGCGTTACGGTCGCCTCGACAGCCTGTCAGCGCCGAAACAGATTCAGCAGAATTGTCAGCAATACGCTCAGAATGATCATCGACGTAATGGGAATGAAGGTGCGGCTGCGCTCCGACTCGAGGCGGATGTCACCCAAACCAGCTCAGCAGCCCGGGTACGTAGTGCAGCAGCACACCGAGCAGAAGCAACAACAGACCTGCGCCAATCAACCATTTCGCCATACCGCCTCTCGTTCTCCTGTCGTACCCGATCAGACCGACTACTTGTGATACGCCATAAAGGCCGCAATGACATGCCGCGAGAGCACATCCACCGGCTCGCTGCAGTCTGCGGCGCGTAGCAGTTTTATCTGGTAGTCGCCGAGTTTCGGCAGGCTGCTGCTTTCTTCCAGACGTTTCAGCGGATGCCTGATCAGGCTCAACGGATAGGGCGCGACCGCCAGGTCGGCCATCATGGCTGCTTCCTGTCCGGCGCATTGCTCGCTGGAATAGGCGATGCGATAAGAACGGCCTGCACGGTCGAGCGCATCCAATGCCTGACGTCGCCATGAGCACCCGGGACTCGCCAGCGCCAGCGGCAAAGGGGTGCGCTCGACCGCGACGCCGCCCGCTCGACCAGCCCAGACCAATGGTTCGCTGTGAATGGTCTCGCCACGCGAGTCGTCCTGGCCAAGGTTGCCGACACTAATGAGTGCGACATCCAGTTCGCCGGCATCGATGCGTTGGATCATGTCCAGGCTACGACCCACAGATACATCGACCTCGATTCCCGGATGAGTGCGTGCGAACAGTGACAGCAGGCCCGGCAGGATATGCGTGCCGAGGTCGCCCGGCGTACCGAACCGAACCCGCCCGACCAGCCTCGGCGCAATGAAGGCGTTGACCGTTTCCTCGTTGAGTTTGAGCAACCGCCGGGCATAGCCCAACAAGCGCTCGCCATCGGCCGTCAGTGCGATGCGTCGGGCCTCGCGAACGAACAGCGTGCAGCCAAGCATGGTCTCCAGCCGTTTGATTTGCATGCTGACGGCCGAGGTGGTGCGAAAGATCTGTCCGGCTGCTCGTGTGAAGCTGCCGCTTTCTGCAATCGAGACGAAGGTACGCAGCACATCGATTTCAAGCAGCGGCATGGCGGATTGGGGAAGTTCTTCGGGCATACCTGGCATGGGATGGCCTTCAATTTTCTTGAACCTGAAGTTTTATTGTAGTCGTTTGTCTGAATCGTCAAGGGCGCTCAATCTGATTCTGCCGATCGCGAATGACGGTCGGTTGGTATCGGGTGCGCCCATGCGCCCTCTTAGCAGGAGGATGCAATGCGAGATTTAGAACGTCAGCCAGAACGGCAGCACAAACGTGACGTGATTGGCGATCGGGATCGGCCAGCAGTGCCGGAGTTCTATATGCCGGCCATGTGGCCAGTCGAACTTCAGCAATTATTGACCGATTGGTTCGTGGCCTGGCGGAAACGGCGCTTGTACCGGTGCCTGCTCAGGCTCAGCGACCAACAACTGGACAGGCGTGATCTGAGCCGCTCGCGGCTCGTCGAGAGGGAGCGCATGCCGTTAAGGCATATAGTGGCGGAGCAGCGTTGCCGACGCGGGTGCCAGGAAGCGAACTCGTAAGCCTATGGCTTGCGTGCGATCAGCACGGCACGCATCGGCGCCGGTAACCCTTCGATGGTCTTGCTGTGATCCTGGGGGTTGAGAAATTCCGGCAGCGACTGATAGCGCATCCAGTCGGTGCTGCGCTGTTCCTGGACGCTGGTGATGCTGACGTCGACGCAACGCACATCCACGAAGCCTGCACGGCGCAGCCAGCATTCCAGCGCCGCCACCGAGGGCAGGAACCAGACGTTGCGCATCTGCGCATAGCGGTCTTCGGGGACCAGCGCGGTGTGTTCGTCGCCTTCGACCACCAGGGTTTCCAGCACCAGTTCGCCGCCTTTGAGCAGGCAATCTTTCAGGTCGAGGAGATGATCGACGGGTGAGCGGCGGTGGTAGAGCACGCCCATGGAGAACACGGTGTCGAAGCCTTCGAGCTTGGCCGGCAGCTCTTCCAGAGCCATCGGCAAGTGCCAGACCGGCAGTTCTTCGAGGTAGCGCTTCATCGCGTGGAACTGGCAGAAGAACAGCCAGTTTGGGTCGATACCCACCACCGAGTCGGCGCCAGCACCGAGCATGCGCCACATGTAGTAGCCGTTGCCGCAGCCGACATCGAGGATGCGCTTGCCGGCAAGATCGAGATGCGGCGACACGCGATCCCATTTCCAATCGGATCGCCACTCGGTGTCGACGTGCACGCCGAACACATCGAACGGCCCTTTGCGCCATGGCGACAGACCGAACAGCGCATCATGGGTGACGGCGCGGGTGGCGTCGTTGCACTCGGCCTCCAGACGGAAAGCATCGCGCAGTTCGACAGCGCTGGGATGAATGTCAGGCAGCGCATCGACGGCACGACGCCAGCGCGGCAGATCGCCGTGGCCGATGGCGAGCTTGGCGTCGAGTTGCTGTTGCAGGCCATTGGCCCATGCGGCCAGCGGGGTGCCGGCCAGGCGCCAGGCGAGGGGAGTCAGATCGAGGTTCATGGCAGGGCGATCAACGAGGCGAAATTCAGGCACTGGAACCACGGCACCACCTTGGAGAATCCGGCGTCCAGCAGGCGCTGGCGGTGGGTTTCCAGGCTGTCGGGCTTCATCACGTTCTCGATGGCGCTGCGCTTCTGGGCAATTTCCAGTTCGCTGTAGCCATTGGCGCGCTTGAACGCGATGTGCAAGTCGGTCAGTAGCGCGTGCTCCTGCTCGTCTTCGAAGCGCAGTTTTTCCGAGAGAATTAGCGCGCCGCCTGGTACCAGCGCTTGGCGAATGGCGCCGAGCAGAGCCGGACGCTGTTCTCGCGGGATGAACTGCAGGGTGAAGTTGAGCGCCACCAGCGAAGTCGGTTGGTACTGCAGCGCCAGAACATCGGCCTCGATCACCTCGACGGGCAGCAATTCCTGAAACATCGAGTCCTGCGCATGCAGGTATTCGCGGCAGCGCTCGACCATCGCCGATGAGTTGTCGACTGCAACGACTTGGCAATTTTCGGTTTTCACGTGCCGGCGCAGCGCCTGGCTGACCGCGCCCAGCGAACAGCCGAGATCGTAGAGGCAGGTATTCGGCTGGGCGAATTGCGCCGCCAGCACGCCGATGTTCTCGACGATGGTCGGGTAACCCGGCACCGAGCGCTTGATCATGTCAGGGAACACGCGCACCACGTCTTCGTTGAACGCGAAGTCCTGGGGTTGGGCGAGGGGCTGGGCGAACAGGCGGTCTGGGTCGTGGATCACGGCGGTGTCTGGGCAGGCTGAAAAACAGGGGCGGCATTGTAGCGGAAAGCCGCTCGTGTCGCCGTTGCCGACTGGACGATCGGCACGGATAAGGCAGTCGCGGTTACTGCACTTCGATACGGCAGTCGAACAGGCCTGCGGGCTCGTCCTCGGTCTCCCATGGGCGCTGATAGGTCAGGTACAGCCGACCTGCGCCGGCCTGTTCGGCCTGGAAACGCCAGGTGGAAATACCATCGCCGCCGATCAGATCGTTTTTCGCCGAGCTGAACACCTCGGGGCCGAGGCTCTTCAACTGTTCGGACGAAACTTCACGAAGATGCCAGCGATAACCGGTGGCCGGGTTGCTGGGCAGGCTGAGGATCAAGATCTGGCCACGCTGCAACGACAACGGGCAGGCCGCGTCTTCATTCAGCGCGACACTGCCGGAGGGCTTACTGGCGCAGCCGGCAAGCAGCAGCACGGAGGCGAATGACAGCAGGCGGGGCAGTGTAGACATGGGCGAACGGGGCTCTATATAGGCGGGCTTGCGTCGAACCATAAGGCGCCTGCGGCCAATCGTAAAGGCTGTGCTTTTACCAAGAAGCAGGTTGCTGGCGATGCCTGGGCACGGATCGCCAGCAAACTCGGTGGTCAAGATTGCGGCTATCGGAGCCTGAATGGAAGGGCTCCGACACTGCACTGGATCGTCAGAACAGCACCTTGACCACATCACTGAAGCGCTTGGCGAAATGCATCGTCAGGCCTTCCTTCAGATAGTCCGGTAGCTCCTCGAAATCCCCGCGGTTCAGCTCAGGGATGATCAGTTCATAGAGTTTCAGGCGTCGCGCGGCGATCACCTTCTCGCGCAGGCCGCCGATGGGCAACACCAGGCCGGTCAGGGTCAGCTCGCCGGTCATCGCCACGCCCTTTTTCGGCGCCTGATTACGCGCAAGCGACAGCAATGCGCTGGCCATGCTGATGCCGGCGCTGGGGCCGTCCTTCGGTGTCGCGCCTTCGGGCACATGCATATGCACGAAAGCTTGATCGAAGAACTTCGGATCGCCTTTGAATTCCTTCAAGTGCGCGTTCACATAGCTGAAGGCGATTTCGGCCGACTCCTTCATCACATCGCCGAGCTTGCCGGTGAGTTTGAACCCGCGGTTCAGCGTATGGATGCGTGTCGCCTCGATCGGCAGTGTGGCGCCTCCCATGCTGTTCCAGGCCAGCCCCGTGACCACGCCTACACCGGTGAGCAATTGTTCGGGATGCCAGAACGGCATGCCCAGATAGCTTTCGACGTTTTTCGGGCCGATCTTGATCTTGCTGTCTGGCTCGTCGAGCAGCTTGACCACCGCCTTGCGCACCATCTTGCCAAGCTGCTTGTCGAGTTGGCGCACTCCTGCTTCCCGCGCGTACCCCTCGATCAAATGGCGCAATGCACTGTCGCTGATGGACAGGCGATTTTTAGGTACGCCGGCCCGCTCCAGTTGCCGCGGCCAGAGATGGCGCTTGGCGATGGCGAGCTTTTCTTCGGTGATGTAGCCGGACAGCCGAATGATTTCCATCCGGTCGAGCAGCGGTCCGGGAATCGAATAGAGGCTGTTGGCTGTGCAAACGAACAGCACCTTGGACAGATCGAGACGCAGATCCAGGTAATGGTCGAGGAAGCCAACGTTCTGCTCGGGGTCGAGGGTTTCCAGCAGCGCCGAGGCCGGGTCGCCCTGATGGCTGTTGCCGAGCTTGTCGACCTCATCGAGCATGATGACTGGGTTCATCACCTCGACTTCCTTCAGCGCCTGCACCAGCTTGCCGGGCAGGGCGCCGATATAGGTCCGGCGATGGCCTTTGATTTCCGCTTCGTCGCGCATGCCGCCGACGCTGAAACGATAGAAGGGCCGCCCCAGCGATTCGGCGATGGACTTGCCGATGCTGGTCTTGCCTACGCCTGGCGGGCCGACCAGCAGCACGATGGACCCGGCGATCTCGCCGCGGAACGCACCGACCGCGAGAAACTCGATGATGCGGCTCTTGATGTCGTCCAGCCCGGCGTGGTGATCGTTGAGTATTTTCCGTGCGCGTTCGAGGTCGAGCTTGTCCTCGCTGTACAGGCCCCAGGGCATCGAGGTTGCCCAGTCCAGATAATTGCGCGTCACCGCGTACTCCGGCGAGCCAGTTTCCAACACGGACAGCTTGGTCAGCTCATCGTCGATGCGCTTCTGCGCGGCGGGCGGCAACACCTTGCCTTCCAGTCGCGAGCGGAATTCGTCGGCGTCGGCGCTGCGATCGTCCTTGGTGATGCCCAATTCCTGCTGGATGATTTTCAGCTGTTCCTTAAGGAAGAACTCGCGCTGACGCTCGCCGATCTTGCGATTGACCTCGCCGGTCAGTTCCTTCTGCAGCTTGGCGACCTCGACCTCCTTGCGCAGCAGTGGCAGCACCTTTTCCATGCGCTTGAGCACGGGTACGGTGTCGAGCACTTCCTGCAATTCCAGGCCGGGCGCCGTAGTCAGGGCCGCGGCGAAGTCGGTCAGGGGCGACGGCGCGTTCGGGCTGAAGCGGTTGAGGTAGTTCTTCAGCTCCTCGCTGTATAGCGGGTTGAGCGGTAGCAGCTCTTTGATCGCGTTGATCAGGGCCATGCCGTACGCCTTGACCTCATCGCGCGGGTCCTCGTCGCTCTGCGGGTAATCCACCTCGACCAGGTAGGGAGGCTTGCGCCGCAACCAGCCGCGAATGCGCACGCGAGCCATGCCTTGGGCGACGAACTGCAGCTTGCCGCCTTCCTTCGATGCGTGGTGCACGCGGACCATGGTGCCGTGCTCGGGCAGGCTGTCCGGGTCGAAACTGGCGGCGTCCTGCGCCGGCGTGTCCATATAAAAGAGGGCCAGGCCCTGGTGCGGCGTCTTGCCAACCAGTTCCAGCGTGTCGGCCCAAGGGTCTTCATTGACGATGACCGGCAAGACTTGAGCGGGAAAGAAAGGCCGGTTATGTACCGGAATGATGTACAGCTTGTCCGGCAGGTTCTGATCCGGCAGTACCAGTCCAGTGGATGAATCGTCCTGCTCGAATTGGTGATTGATGTCGTCGTTCATGCGGCACCTGTTGCGAGTACGTGCTCTTTAGATGGGTCTGCGGCAAATGATTTCAATCCAATTGGCCGCGCATCCCCGTCAACTGTAAAAAACCGGTCGGCTCCGGTAGAGTGCGGCGACAAGCCAGGTACCCCGCCATGCTCAACGCACGTCTGCTTCGCCTCGATGATCAGGCCCACGAACACGCACACGATTACCACCAATTGGTGCTGTCGCTGTCCGGCAGTGCGGAGTTCGAAGTGGATGGTTCTGGTGGGGAAGTCTGCCGCATGCGCGCCTGCCTGGTGCCGGGTCATGCCGAGCATGAGTTCGCCGGCAAGGGTGACAACCGCATGCTGATCATCGATCTCGACGAGCAGGACCTGAGCGCCGATGATCCTTGGCTGCTGGCCCAGCTGTTCGAGACCCCGCGTTATCCGGCGCTGGATGCCGATTTTCAGAATCTGCTCAATTACGCCGGTGCCGAACTGGCCCGCTACGGCAGCGATCCATTGCTGGCGCGTGCCCTGGGTGGCGTGCTGCTGCGGGCATTGCATCTGCGAGTGTTCGGTGAATCGACGCGTCGGCCGACCGGCGCAATGGACATCGCCCGCCTGGATGCCCATATCGAAACCAACTTGGCGCGCCGCATTACCGTCGCCGAACTGGCCCAGATCGCGTGCCTGAGCCCCAGCCACTTCCACGCGCAGTTCAAAGACAGCGTAGGCCTCACGCCGCATCAATACCTGCTGAAAAGCCGTCTGGATCGCGCCGCTCGGCTGCTGCGCGAGAGTCCGCTGCCATTGGTACGGATTGCGGAGGAGTGCGGTTTTTCCAGCCAGAGTGCGCTGACTACCGCGACCCGGCGCTATCTTGGACTCACGCCAAAGCGCCTGCGTAGCAGCGAACGCTGAAGTTTTCTGGCTAACGCTGAGACGTGCGGTGCAGTCTTGAAATCCCGTAGTTTTTTGCAAAAGTTCAGTAGCTTCGCGCAACAACACAAAACCCTCTCGCCGTAGATTCCCCTACCGTTTGGCGTCCGCTGCGGTGTAATCACTGGCGTGCGTGTCCGCTAATCTGATTCGAACAACACTCCACGAGAGGAGCGGCGCGATGTTCAAAGCCGGTCAAGTCTTGCAGGGCGATTTCGCCAATCTGAAAGCCGCCGAATTCTTCCCCGCCATCAGCGCCAATTACAGCGTTGACGAGGCGGCCTACCTGAACGAGTTATTGCAGCTGGCCGACCCCGGCGATGCGGGCATCGAAGCCATCCGCCGTGAGGCACGCAGCCTGATCGAGGCGGTGCGCGGCCGTGATAACGCCGTCGACACCCTCGATGCGCTGCTGCGTCAGTACAGCCTGGATACCCACGAAGGGCTGATGCTCATGTGCCTGGCCGAAGCGCTGCTGCGCGTGCCGGATTCGGCCACCGCCGACGCGCTGATCCGCGACAAGCTCAACGCCGCCGAGTGGGAACGTCACCTCGGCCAGAGCGACAACGTGCTGGTTAACTTCGCCGCCTGGGGCCTGGTGATGACCGGCAAGGTGGTCGACCCGGACAACACAGATGGCCGTCCTAAGAATGTCATCGGTCGCCTCATCAAACGCTCCGGCGAGCCAGTAATCCGCGCGGCGATGAACCAGGCCATGAAGCTGATGGGCAAGCAGTTCGTCCTGGGTCGCACCATCTCCGAAGCGCTGAAGAACGGCCGTCCAGAGCGTGAGAAGGGCTACACCTATTCCTTCGACATGCTCGGCGAAGCGGCACTGACCGCCGAGGATGCCGCCAAATATATGGCTGACTACCGTCAGGCCGTTAAAACCGTCGGTGCCGAGCCGCAAGTCGGACCCGGCCCGCGTCCGTCGGTATCCATCAAGTTGTCCGCACTGCATCCGCGCTACGAAGTGGCCCAGCGCGAACGCGTGCTGACCGAATTGTTCGAGAGCGTCCGCGAGCTGGCGATTCTGGCTCGCTCGCTCGATGTCGGCATCACCATCGATGCCGAAGAGGCCGACCGCCTCGAACTGTCGCTGGAACTGTACGAAAAACTCATGCGCGACCCGGCCATTGCTGGCTGGGGCGAGTTCGGTCTGGTCATTCAGGCCTACTCCAAGCGTTGTCTGCCGGTGCTGGTCTGGCTGACGCTGCTGGGCAAGGAGCTGGGCGCGCGCATTCCGCTGCGTCTGGTCAAGGGCGCCTATTGGGACAGCGAGATCAAGCAGTGCCAGGTCCAGGGACTGGATGGCTATCCGGTCTACACCCGTAAGGAAGGCACCGACACCTCCTATCTGGCCTGCGCGCGTTACCTCCTGTCCGAGCACACCCGTGATGTGATTTATCCGCAGTTCGCTAGCCACAACGCGCATACCGTCAGCTGCATCCTGAATATGGTCGGCGAGCTGAAGGCGCCGCGTGAGTTCGAATTCCAACGCCTGCATGGCATGGGCGACGCGCTTTACGACACGGTGATCGAGAAGTACCGCAAGAACGTACGCATCTACGCGCCGGTCGGCGCTCACAAGGACCTGCTGCCGTATCTGGTGCGACGTCTGCTGGAAAACGGCGCCAACTCGTCGTTCGTCCACCAACTGGTCGACCCGCGCGTGCCGGTGGAAACTCTAATCGATCATCCGGTCACCCAGCTGCGTCAGTTCAAGACCCTCGGTAACCATCGCATTCCGCTTCCGCCGGCGCTGTACGGCAACCGGACCAACTCGCAAGGCATCAACATGAACATCCAGACTCAGTGGAACGAACTGTCCAGCGCCTACCAGACTTTCCTTGATCGTCAGTGGCAAGCGGCCCCGGTCATTGGAGGGCAGACGCTCTCCGGCACACCGAGCAAGGTGCACTGCCCGTATGACTTGGGCAAAGAAGTCGGCACCGCGCAGTTCGCCACCGCCGAGCAGGCCAAGCAGGCCGTTGACGGTCTGGCCGCGTTCTGGCCACGCTGGAACGCCACACCGGTCGAGCAGCGCGCGCGGATTCTCGAGCGTCTGGGTGATCTATTGGAAGCCAACCGTGCCGAGCTGATGTCCATGTGCACGCTAGAGGCCGGCAAAACCCTGCAGGACGGCATCGATGAAGTGCGTGAAGCTGTCGACTTCTGCCGTTACTACGCGCAGCAGGCGCGTCTGAAGCTGGGTCGCGAAGAACTCAAGGGCCCGACCGGCGAGCGTAACGAGCTGTTCCACGAAGGCCGCGGCGTGTTCGTCTGCATCAGCCCCTGGAACTTCCCGCTGGCGATCTACCTCGGTCAGATCACCGCGGCCCTGGTTGCAGGCAACACCGTCCTGGCCAAGCCGGCCGAGCAGACCAGCCTGATCGCTGCGCGCGCATTGGAACTGATGTTCGAAGCCGGCCTGCCGAAGGACGCGCTTGCCTTCCTGCCGGGCGACGGCGCCACCCTGGGCGGCGTGTTCTGCCGCGATCCACGTGTGGTGGGCGTGTGCTTCACTGGGTCCACCGACACGGCGCGCATCATCAACCGCCAACTGGCCGAGAAGGAGGGCGCCATCGCCACGCTGATCGCTGAAACCGGCGGCCAGAACGCGATGATCGTCGATTCCACCGCGCTGCCCGAGCAAGTGGTCAAGGATGCCGTCGGCTCGGCTTTCACCAGCGCCGGCCAGCGTTGCTCGGCGCTGCGCGTGCTCTATGTGCAGCGCGACATTGCCGACCGTGTCATCGAACTGCTCAAGGGCGCCATGGCCGAGCTGAAAGTCGGTCCGACTCATCTGCGCGAAAACGACTTGGGCCCGGTGATCGATGCCGACGCCCGTGATGGTCTGCTGGCGCATATCCAGCAGCTCAAGGCCGAAGGCAAGCTGATCGCCGAAGCCAAGCTGCCGGGCAGCCACAATGGCCATTTCGTCGCACCGGTGGCGTTCGAGATTGGCGGGATCCACGAGTTGAAGAAGGAACACTTCGGTCCGGTGTTGCACGTGGTGCGTTTCGATGCGGCGGATCTGGAAAAGGTCGTCGCCGATATCAATGCCACCGGTTACGGCCTGACCCTCGGCATACACAGCCGCAACGAGGAAACTGCGGCGCGCATCGAGGCCTTGGCGCGGATCGGCAACCTCTACGTCAACCGCAACCAGGTCGGTGCGGTGGTCGGCGTGCAGCCCTTCGGTGGCTGCGGCCTGTCCGGCACCGGCCCGAAGGCGGGCGGCCCGAGCTACCTGCTGCGTTTCACCAACGAGCGCACCACGTCCACCAACACCACTGCCGTAGGCGGTAACGCTTCGCTGCTTTCGCTTGGCGACGACTGACGGAGGAGTGCTTCGGCAGGCCAGGCGGCCCGCATTCGCCGCGAGGGCGCGCCTCCCACGGGGGTAGCGGTGCGCACTTGCCGCTTTTGTGGGAGGCCCGCCTCGGGGCGAAGCTTTTGGGCTTCAGGCTTTCTTTGCGGCACCTGGTTTCACTCCGGCCGCCTCGGCGGCCGGATCAAACAATAGAACAGTTGGCGGATCGCTCTTCCGCCACTGATGGACCCGATTGGGTCCGTCGTCGGTGATGGCGCGAACCGCCATCGCCCTCTGCCAGATGGGATCGGGAATACCCTCGCGCCCATCAACAATAACTAACGAGGGAACAAGATGAGCATCAGTACACCCACTCTGGTCACGTTCGTGATCTATATCGGCGCGATGCTGTTGATTGGCTTCGTCGCCTATCGCGCCACCAAGAACTTCGACGACTACATTCTCGGCGGCCGCAGCCTCGGCAGTTTCGTCACGGCCCTGTCGGCTGGTGCTTCGGACATGAGCGGTTGGCTGCTGATGGGCCTGCCAGGGGCGATCTTCGTCGCGGGCCTTTCGGAAAGCTGGATCGCGATCGGCCTGATCGCCGGTGCCTGGCTGAACTGGCTGTTCGTGGCCGGACGCCTGCGCGTGCACACCGAGCGCAACAACAACGCACTGACGCTGCCGGATTACTTCTCGCACCGTTTCGAAGATGACAGCCGCATGCTGCGCATTTTCTCGGCATTGGTGGTTTTGGTGTTCTTCACCATTTACTGCGCTTCGGGTGTGGTCGCTGGCGCGCGTCTGTTCGAGAGCAGCTTCGGCATTCCCTACGACGTCGCGCTGTGGGTCGGTGCCGCTGCAACCATCCTCTACGTATTCATCGGCGGCTTCCTCGCGGTGAGCTGGACCGACACCGTGCAGGCCACGCTGATGATCTTCGCGCTGCTGATCACGCCTGTGTTCGTCGTGCTGGCGCTGGGCGACATGGGCGCCGCGATGGATACCATCGCCACCCAGAACCCGGCTGCCTTCGACATGTTTAGCGGCCTGTCCTTCGTTGCGATCATTTCGCTGTTGGCCTGGGGCCTGGGCTACTTCGGCCAGCCGCATATCCTGGTGCGCTTCATGGCAGCCGACTCGGTGAAATCCATTCCCAATGCCCGTCGCATCGGCATGGCCTGGATGATCCTTACCTTGGCGGGAGCCGTGGCGGTGGGCTTTTTCGGGATCGCCTATTTCGCAGGGCATCCTGAATTGGCCGGGCCAGTCAGCGAGAACGGCGAGCGCGTGTTCATGGAGCTAGTGAAGATTCTATTCAACCCTTGGGTCGCCGGTATCATCCTCTCCGGCGTACTGGCCGCGGTGATGAGTACCCTCAGCGCGCAGCTGCTGGTGAGCTCCAGCGCCCTGACGCAAGACTTCTACAAAGCCATGCTGCGCAAGAACGCGTCGCAGACGGAACTGGTCTGGGTTGGCCGGGCGATGGTGCTGCTGATCGCGTTCATCGCGCTGGGCATCGCGTCCAATCCGGACAGCAAGGTGCTGGGGCTGGTGTCCTATGCTTGGGCCGGCTTCGGTGCTGCGTTCGGTCCGGTAGTGCTGATTTCGCTGCTGTGGAAAGACATGACTCGCAATGGTGCGCTGGCCGGCATGATCGTTGGCGCTGTCACCGTGGTGGTGTGGAAGGAATTCATCGGCCTGGGGCTGTACGAGATCATTCCGGGCTTCATCCTCGCCAGCATCGCCGTCGTCGTCTTCAGCAAGATTGGCCAGGGCGCCTCGCCCAGCATGATCAAACGGTTCGAAGAGGCAGCGAGCGAATACCACGGCCGCTGATTGAAGGTCGTTGAAAAGACAAACCCCGCTGTCGTTTACCGGCAGCGGGGTTTCTTTTTGTCGGGACGCCGCCGGGTGCGTTCAGTCGTCGGCGATCAGATTTTCGCGATCATCCTTGGCGCCTGCCGCTATCAGGTGTTCGGCCTGGTCTTCGGTGACATGCGTGTTGGCACCGTCGATATGCGCGACCGACATGCGCGCGGCGGGATCGGTGCTGACTCGCACATCCATTATCGCGCTGCGGTAGGTGGTGCCCTGAATGACGGCAGAGCAGGTGCCGGTCGGAATATCGAGAGTGACTGTCATGGCAAGCCTCCGAAACGCTTTCGATGGAGCCGCAGCACGAGCGCGGCTGTTGCAAGTGAGACAGTGCCGGGCGCGATCCGTTTTGCACGGCGGGTCGCGTGTTGGGCTGACCGGCAGGAAATCGGCCTGTCAGGGTCGGCCTGAAGCCGACTGGTCGGTAATTGTCGATACCGCCTGGTCACAAGCGCGGACGGCGCCGAAACGCTATGCTTTCGGCCTGTCGACCATCCGTTTACCAGCACTGCGCAGCCTAGCGCTCGCGCTTCGTCAGTGGAGACGGGGGACAACCTCCGCAGCACAAGGAAATAACAATGAATGTGAGCACCCCAACACTGATCACTTTCGTGATCTATATCTTGGCGATGATCCTCATCGGCTTCATCGCCTATCGCGCGACCAAGAACTTCGACGACTACATCCTCGGTGGCCGTAGCCTCGGCAGCTTCGTCACGGCGCTGTCGGCGGGCGCTTCGGACATGAGCGGTTGGTTGTTGCTGGGCCTGCCCGGCGCGATTTTCGTTGCCGGTCTGTCCGAGAGCTGGATCGCCATCGGCCTGATCGCCGGTGCCTGGCTCAATTGGCTTTTCGTTGCCGGCCGGTTGCGCGTGCATACCGAGCACAATCACAACGCGCTGACGCTGCCGGATTACTTCTCGCACCGCTTCGAGGACACCAGTCGACTGTTGCGGATTTTCTCCGCGCTGGTGATTTTGGTGTTCTTCACCATCTATTGCGCTTCGGGTGTGGTCGCTGGCGCGCGCCTGTTCGAGTCGACGTTCGGTATGTCTTACGATACGGCGTTGTGGGTAGGCGCTGCGGCGACGATTCTCTATGTGTTCATTGGTGGTTTCCTCGCGGTGAGCTGGACCGACACCGTGCAGGCGACGCTGATGATTTTCGCGCTGCTGATCACACCGGTGTTCGTCATCCTCGCCCTCGGCGATGTAGGCGCAGCCATGGACACCATCGCCGCGCAGGATCCGTCGAACTTCGACATGTTCAAGGGCCTGTCCTTCATCGCGATCATTTCATTGCTCGGCTGGGGGCTGGGTTATTTCGGCCAGCCGCACATTCTGGTGCGCTTCATGGCCGCCGATTCGGTGAGGACCATTCCCAACGCCCGCCGCATCGGCATGACCTGGATGATTCTGACACTGGCCGGCGCGGTGGCCGTAGGCTTCCTCGGGATTGCCTATTTCGCGGACAACCCAGCGCTAGCGGGTGCGGTGACCGAGAACGGTGAGCGAGTCTTTCTGGAGCTGGTAAAGATCCTGTTCAACCCCTGGGTCGCGGGCATCATTCTTTCTGGCGTGCTGGCGGCGGTGATGAGCACGCTCAGCGCACAGCTGCTGGTCAGCTCCAGCGCCCTGACACAGGATTTCTACAAGGCATTCCTGCGCAAAGGCGCGTCGCAGACCGAGTTGGTCTGGGTCGGTCGCGCCATGGTGCTGTTGATCGCGCTTATCGCCATCGGTATTGCGTCCAACCCCGAGAGCAAAGTCCTTGGCTTGGTTTCCTACGCCTGGGCCGGCTTCGGCGCTGCCTTTGGACCGGTCGTGCTGATCTCGTTGCTGTGGAAGCGCATGACCCGTAACGGCGCGTTGGTCGGCATGCTGGTAGGGGCGATTACCGTGGTCGTCTGGAAGGAATTCATCGGCCTGGGGCTGTACGAGATCATTCCTGGGTTCATCCTTGCGAGCATTGCCATCTATGTCGTGAGCCTGATGGGCAAGGAGCCGGCTGCTTCCATTCAGCAGCGCTTCGAAACGGCTGACGCGGAATACCGTGCCGGTTGATCGCGACGATGGACGTCTAGTCCGCCACAAGCATTACCTCGTCACCTGAACTGGCGGCGAATACAAAAACCCCGGGCTCGCTCCCGGGGTTTTTCGTTTCAGACCGAACACAACCGCTGCCAGCGCGAAGCAAGGCCGGTTACTAGCGTCCGAACAAATACTTAATCGTTACGATATAACATGTTAGATTCTCCGCCGCTCAGGAAGCTCGTTCCTGCATCACCACAGCCCGGCTGCCTTGGACGGCGCCATTGCATTCTGGAGAGTCGTATGAAACCGAAACATCACCCACTGGCCTGGGCGATCAGCCTGGCCGTCGTCCCCGCGGTCTGGGCGGCCGATCCGGTCGAACTCGAACCCGTCGTGGTCAGCGCCAGCGGTCTGGCCAAGCAGAGCCATGAGATGACGACACCGGCGGCGGTCATGGAGGGCGATGAACTGGTGCTGCGGCGTGAGGCGACCTTGGGCGAAACCCTGGAAAGCCTGCCTGGTGTACGTTCCAGCAGCTTCGGTGCCGGTGCGGCGCGCCCGGTTATCCGTGGCCTGGATGGCGCGCGCGTGAAAGTCCTGAGCGATGGCATCGAATTGCTCGATGCTTCCACCATCAGCCCCGACCACGCCGTCACCAGCGAGCCGCTACTGGCCGAGCGCATCGAAGTGCTCAAGGGCCCGGCAACCTTGCTCTACGGCGGCGGCGCGATCGGCGGTGTGGTCAACGTGATCGACAAGAAGATTCCCACCTACGTCCCGGAAAAGGGCTACGAGGGCGAACTGGAACTGCGCACCAATAGCGTGGCGAACGAAGGCGCTGGTGTGTTCGGCATCACTGCTGGCAGTGGAAACTTCGCCGTGCGCGCCGAAGGCACAAAGCGCCAGGCCGATGAGTACGAGATTCCAGGCTCGCCGGACAAGCAGGCCGGCTCCTACAACGACACCGACAGCTTCACCCTTGGCGCCAGCTTCATCGGTGAGCGCGGTTACATCGGCATGGCCTATGGCGAGCAGAACAACCGCTACGGTTTGCTGGCCCATGAACATGCCGATTGCCATACCCACGGCAGCGACTGGCATTGCGGCGGTCACGATGATCATGATGATCACGACGAGCACGGCCACGATGAGCATGACCATGAGCACGGCAGCGTCCCTTACGTCGACATGCATCAGAAGCGCTGGGACCTGCGCGGCGAGCTGAGTGACCCGCTGCCGGGCTTCGAGCTGGCGCGCCTGCGTGTTGGACACAGCAACTATCAGCACGAGGAAATCGAAGGTGGGGAAGTAGGCACGCGCTTCAATAACGATGCCACTGACGCGCGCCTGGAACTGACCCATCAGCCGCTGTTCGGCTGGCGCGGCGTGGTCGGCGCACAAACGCTGCGTCGCGACTTCGAAGCGTTGGGGGAGGAGGCCTACGTGCCGCCGACGCTGACCCGCAACCACGGGCTGTTCCTGCTCGAGGAGTACACCGCCGGGGCGTGGCGCTACGAGTTGGGACTGCGGCATGAGTGGCAGGACATCGAGGCCGATGGCCAGCGGGACACCGATCACAGCGGCACCTCGATTTCAGCCGGTGCGGTCTGGACCTTCGCGCCGGAGTATTCCCTGGGCTTCTCGCTGTCGCGCTCGCAACGCCTGCCCACAGCCGAAGAGCTCTACGCCAATGGCCCGCACGCGGCGACTCGCACCGTCGAGCTGGGCAATGTCGATCTCGAAGAAGAAACCTCGCATAACGCCGAACTCACGCTGCGCAAGTTCGCAGGCCGCGCCACCTTCAGTTTCAGTCTGTTCCGCAACGAGGTAGACGACTTCATCTATGCCGCCGATACCGGGAACGACATCGGCGGCGGCTATCGCGAGATCGAATACCGCCAGCGCGACGCCGTGCTAACCGGCGCGGAGGGCGAGGTGCGTTTCCAAGCCACCGATGCCACCGCCCTGACCCTGTTTGGCGACCACGTGCGCGGCAAGTTGCGCGACGGCGGCGGCGATCTGCCGCGCATCCCGTCAGATCGTCTCGGGGTGCGTGTAGATCAGCGCTTAGCCACTGCCCTGAGCGGCCAGCTGGAGTTTTATCGCGTGCAGCGTCAGGACGAGCTGGCCGACTACGAGACCGAAACCGGCGGCTACAACATGCTTGGCGCTGGTCTCAGCTACAGCGGCTCGTTGCAGCAGACCGACTATCTGCTCTACCTCAAAGCCAACAACCTGCTCGATGAAAAGGCGCGCCAGCACACCTCGTTCATCAAGGACGATGTATTGCTACCCGGTCGCAACCTGACCGTTGGTATGCGCTTGGCTTTCTAAGGCCCTTAAGGCGGGCAATGTCGTCATTGCCCGCCGACTCGCTCGCGCACATCGGAATCCCACCCTGATACCGGTCCCGTTGCCTTTATAAGCGCGCCGGCAGTCGAGATATTCCCAATACGACTCACCGGTCGTCTCCTCGGCATTTCCTGCATTTGACAGGTCCTAGCTTTCTGCCACGTTTAGTCGAAGTGCGCGTAGTGCTTCGCTTGGCAGTTCTGGCAAAAGCTCGCATCAATAGAACAAAAACAATAATTCAGGAGACTTCCCATGCTTCCAAGCAAGTTGGCTTCAGCCTGTGCGCGCGTCATTGCCGGCGTGATGCTGGTGGGTACGATCGGCATCGCCGCCGATGTTCAGGCTCGGTCGAAACCCATCAAACCACCGGTGTCCCACAGCGAATCACGTGAGCAGGATTCGCGCATCTTTGTTCCCATCGTATCGCCGCTGGCGGCGTTTCCTGGGCTGCCCAGTGAGCGCTGGACCGGCATTTACCAAGGCTCGTCCTACCAGATCGAAGTACCGCCGAACTGGAACGGCATGCTCGTCATGTACGCCCATGGCTATCGTGGCACTGATCCCGAACTTACCGTCGGACCACCCCCGTTCCGCCCATGGCTGCTGCAACAGGGCTACGCCTGGGCCGCATCCAGTTACAGCAAGAACTACTACGATGTGCGCGCCGGCGTCGAAGATACCAACGCCCTGGCGCTGGCCTTCAGCAACCTGACCGGCAAGCCGCAGCCGACCAAGACCTACATCACCGGGCATTCCATGGGTGGCCACGTCGCGGCAGCGGCAGTGGAGGCGGAAACCTATGCAACAGCCAACAATCGGGTCCGTTACAGCGGCTCGGTGCCCATGTGTGGCGTGACCGGCGACGTCTACGAGTTCGAATACCTGATGCACTTCACCCTGGCTGCGCAGCATCTGGCCGGCCTGGGCCCGACCATGTTCCCGGCGACGGACTTCCAGGCGAAGCTGCCGCAGATTATCGGCGCGCTGTGGAATAGCTACCCGACCGAGCCATCAGCTCAGGGACTCAAACTCGAAGGCATCGTGCGCGAACTCAGCGGCGGTGAGCGCCCGATCTTCGCCGAAGGCTTCCGCACCGGCCTGCAGAGCGTCGTACTGGGGACCGGCGGCCGGGATGGCTCGGTAGACGGAATTCTCGCCGATTCGCTAACCGGCAACCTCGCCACCCGCTATCAGTTCGACACGAACAAGGCGATGTCTCGCGAGGAGCGCGAGTTCAACGACTCGATCATCCGCGTGATCGGCCATCCCCCAGCCAACAGCATCCGCCCGGACGGCCTGCGCTGGATTCCGGTGGTGAACGGCCAGTTCAACGTCCCGGTGGTCAGCATCCACACCCTGGGCGACCTGTACGTGCCGTTCAAACACCAACAAATCTACCGCCGCAACGCCGAAGCCAACGGCAACGGCGACCTCCTGGTGCAACGCGCCATCCGCGCACCCAGCCACTGTGATTTCACCTATCAGGAACAGGTCGAAGCCATGGCCGCGATGCTGCAATGGGAACAGCAAGGCATCAAACCGGCGGGTGATGATGTGATCAATCCACGTGTCGTTGCCAATCCCGCCTATGGCTGCCAGTTCACGCGTAACGATGGCACTCAGAACCGGACGTCGCTGCCGGCTTGTCCGGAGATTTGAAACATTGGCGCCTAGGCGATAAGCCCTGCACATGCAGGGCTTTTTTATTAATCCGAATACTCTGGTCAGGCTGGCTTTTCTTTGTGAGGGCCGACGCATGACCGAACGCTCAGCAGCATGGGAATTCGTAGCGCCTGGACTTGGCCAACGCCGACGCTGGTCCCTGCGTAACAATTCAGCGTCGTGGTCGAGAGAACCTTCCGCGAGCTGCGCGGCACGCCTCGCCTTGAACTGGAAGACGTCGCGCCACCCAAACAGGAAATCTGCTGCTTGCGCATGTTCGGCGACCGCCTACGCGAACTCGCGCCTATCCGCGAAGCCGTTGCCACCTACTCGGCCCGCGCCTGTGAAAAGCTGCGCGCCCAACAGTCTTTGTGCAAGCGCGTGCGCGTCAGCATCCGCACCGGCATGTTCAAACCCGACGAGGCCAGGTTCGCCAAAGGCATCGTCTGCGAACTGCCATACCCCACCGACGACATCCGGTATATCACCCGCGCCGCCATCGCCGGGCTGGAGCTGATCTACGAGAGGGCTTCGCCTTCAGCAAAGCTGAAGTGCTGCTGATGGACCTCTGCCAACGCGGCGAATACACCGACGACCTCTTCACCGAAACCCAACCCGCCGCGTCTGAACGCGTCATGGGCGTGCTCGATGCGGTCAACGCGAAGTGGGGGCGGGATACGCTCACGCCGGGCCGCATCCCTATGACGCCGGATTGGGGGATGCGGCGGGAGATGATGAGCCAGAGTTTTACGACGCGGTTGGATCAGTTATGGGAGGTGCGGTGTAGGTAAAAGGCCCAGCGAATAAAAGCTATGCGAGTGCAGGGCTTTATCTGAAGGGCGAAAGGGAATCGAACCCTTTTGCTTGGTGTGTCGTTCCGTCTGTAAGCGGGTCGTTATGCGGTTCCCGGCTGATTCGCCTGCTCGTTTCGGCGCAGTACGTCACAGTGATTTCGACACTTTTCGACAAAACTGGAATGCGGCAACGCCAGCCGGTTTCTTCGGCATCACGGTTCGCTAAAGTAAGAAGCATACATCGAGGCAAGGAACATCGCCGCTTAGAGCTCAAGGCAAGCGAAACGCGCAGCATACAGTTGTTTCGTAAACTCTCTTCGAAGGAACTTCTTATGCTTAGGCTAGTGGCTCTGGCCTTCCTCTGTCTGTTGATACACGTCGCTTTAAGTATGGCGGATTCCGGCATGGTTGAACTCAATACTAGCCGTCTGAATTTCTCTCTCTCTGGTGACTCATTGTGGGCTGGCTACATTTTGGTGGCTGCTGCGTAGGTACTCGGGCGCATCGTCCCACTCCGATCTCATGCCGCCTCCTTGCTCAATGATTCGGGTTGTAAATAAATCTGTGCCCTTTGTTCGTTTAATATTTAAAACGTTTTTCTGGAATAATGCCTAGCTTCTTAGCTAAGGCGGTAACCTTTTTTAAACGCCACTTAACTGTTGCTAAGGTCAGTCCCTCGCCAGCAATTTTAGTAAATACCTCTAGGCAAGGCTGGCCATTATTAATTGCTTCCCACAAAGCCGCATATCCATCGTCAAGCAGTTGCCCTGTTAAAGCTTCAGCCAATTCATCAGTGTCGGAAACAGCTAGTTGAGTTCCTACCAGAACACCGGAGTTTCTCAGGTCTCCTTTCGCTTTTATACCTTCTTTGTCTGTCGGATCAATCCCATCAATCAGCTGTAATGTCACGTCCTTCATCTTCGAAAAGGAGGTCACAGGGAAGAACAGTCCTTTGTTTCCTGATCTCAGTCCAGAAATCTGCTTTAAGTTCCCGAGCTCTGCAGCTGCTTGCGCATGACTATAATCCGTTGTTCTAAGGATTCCGTTTTTGTCTACCGTAAGAATTTTTAGGGATAGAAGCCACGATTTCAAAATAGTAGAATAAAGTCGCCAGGTATTATCTGATGCTTCGATATATGGATATGATGTCGAAAATAGGCTTGGGAGGTCATTCTCAAGAATCTGTTCCCCTGCTAGCAGTCTGCCCAACAGGCTTTCTACAAGAGTGTTGTCCATAAGCTTGCGCCGAAGATATCCGGCTAGTTGACCTTGAGAGTACAGGTCTTTGATTTTTGCCGGAATAATCCATTGTCCTGTTGTAGAAGCCTCAACAAGGTCCAAGTTCCTAAATTCTTTGACAAGATTAAAAGCATACCCCTCACTTACGTCAAGTTCATTCTTCAGATAATCGATATTTATGTGGTGTGCGGAAATGACTTTTCGGAACAAGCTGATCACTGCACCCGGATACATTCTGTAAATTGTAAGAAGTCGAAATTCAGGAAGCTTTTGATATATAAGATATTCTTTGAATACGTCGTTATAGGTATCGTAAGTGGAGCCGCTTAGCCTGACTAGCCGCGACGTCGTAAGCTTGTCTAAAACCTTAACAAGCATCGGGTCTTCGTCAAATTGATACTGGAGTTCTTTGAAGTCCGCCGGTAGCTTTGATGCAATTTTAGTCAAGTATCCTTTTTCAAATTCATCCAATCCTTCGAGTTCTTCTTCAAAAAGGTCGTTTAGTTTAAGACCTGATCCGATAAGGTCGCGATGGGAGTCTCCCTGTTTTGTAAGTTTGAGGACATGTGCAATTGTTCGTTTGAGTAACCATGGGAAGCCTTGCGCGAATTCGATAATATATGGAAGAATTTCTTTACTTAAAACGTAGTTATTGTTCTCATTAATTTTTTCAAGAAGAAGAATTGATTCGTCTCTTTCGAAGTCGGGCAGTGTGTAGCTTTTTGAGATGCTGTTTATCCGCCCCAAGGATACCTTTGTATCGTCATATGTAGTGAGTTGGTCGTTTTTTCTGGCTACGACAATGTAGGCGCTTCCGTTTAGTTTTGTTAAAGCGCTTGCAATGTATTCGTAGCAGTCATATATCTCGGGGTTGATGAATGTTGATTCGAATTGATCAACAAAGAAAACCGCTTTTCGCCCATTGAGCCGTTCTTGTAGCTCAGCAAGAGCCTCATCTATTTCAATATAGCTAGTCGGTATTTTTAAACTTTGAGTAAATCTAGCGACTAGCGAGAATATGTCATAGACAGTTTTTACATCTCGGGAGTCATGAAGCTCAGTGACATGGCCTAGGGAAGACAGTTTATTTTCAAAGAAAGAAATTACTGAGCTTTTCCCTACGCCGGAACGACTCTTCACTTGAATTACATTTGGGATATGATTGCCTTCGATATGCTCGCTAAGCTCTTCTACGAAGGCTTTCCTGCCAACAAAAACTCCGGGCCCTGCTGGCAGCCTGTAATCAGCCCAATCTGTACCGACCGGCAGGCCCCTTTGGATTTCTCGAGGCCGGTTTTCGTTCGTTATAGTTTTGCTACTGGCTGAAATAACGGCTGGTTCTAGTCCGGAAAGCTCCGGAAGGCTGTCTCTTAATTTCTCGCAAAATATTTTGTCTTGGACAAAATCTCCGCTTTCTGAAAAAACAGCAAAGGAAGATGGAGTGCCTGAATCAGTTCGTTTCAATATGGCGAGCTTGTAATATCCATTCTCTGTAGTAAGAATATTGTTGGCGACTATGCTGTGGGAAAGTCGTTCGATTTTTTTTGCCAGCTCAGTCTCAGAGGGTAGCTTAAGAGATGTGGAAATTTCATCATATAGTGTGCTGCCGGTCTTAGCGCTAAGGCCTAAATCTTTAACTGTTGAAAAATAATTGTCAGCTTCGGGCGTCATTGGCGACAAGGAAAGAAAAAGACCGTGAATTCTTTTGTTTAGCAAGCCTAGAGGGATCAGCTTTCCAACGAATGCAGAAACAACTTGTCCAGACATGCTTTTGCTATGTGCTTTTGCTTCGCCGATAATTTTTTGTCCGGTGGCTCTGGATGTCCCTTCTATGTCGTATTCTAGGCTGGCGTGTTTTTTTCTTAATTCTACGTTGTAGCCCGATTGATCTAGATATGCTGCTAATAGCTTTTCAAAAAGGGTTCCCTTATAGAATGAGGCATTTTCCTCAGTTTGCAGTCCATGAAAAAAAAGAAACATATATATCCTAAGGCCTCAAACTGAACGCAACATTTGTGTTAGAAATCGATCCATAAAGTCGATGCATCGTCCCATTTACTTTATAGCCGTATTTTTAGTTTTTCGGCAATATAATCTAATAGAGCATCAAGTTCTGCATGCGGTATGTCCGTATCTAGGCTAAATCAGAGAGGCTGACAATGGTCTCTTTATGGCCAAGCCGTATTGCCTTTGAAATCGCCCCTATGGCCCGTTTTAAGGAAAAAGGGGACAGATTTATTTTTCCACCAAGCCCGGCGGCAACCCCTCAGAAACAAGCCAAACCCTAAACGAAAAAGCCCCGCAAATGCAGGGCTTTTCAAATCTGGAGCGGGCGAAGGGAATCGAACCCTCGTCATGAGCTTGGGAAGCTCAGGTAATGCCATTATACGACGCCCGCGTAGGCAGCCTTTGTACCAGAAGGGTGGGGAGAGGAGAAGCGGGTGAGGCGTTTGGGTCGAGGAATGTTTCAGACTTGAGCAATTTCCGAAGGCGTCAGGCTGCGGTACTGGCCGGGGGCAAGGGTGGGGTCGAGCAGCAGCGGGCCCATGCGTTCGCGGTGCAAGGCGATGACCTTGATATTGAAGTGGCCGAACATGCGTTTGACCTGATGGTAACGGCCTTCATGCAGGGTCAGGCGGGCTTGATGCGAGCCCAGCAGTTCAAGTTCGGCGGGCCGGGTGGTGAGGTTCTCGAAGCGAAAGTAGAGGCCTTCGGCGAAGCGGTCGACGCAGATCGGATCGATGGGGTCTTCCGTTTCCACAAAGTAGGTTTTACCCAGCAGGCTTTCCGGCTGGGTGAGGCGCCGGGACCAGAGTCCGTCGTTGGTGATGATCATCAGTCCGGTGGTGTTGAAGTCCAGCCGACCGGCGATGTGCAGTTCTTCCTTGTCCTGTTCGTTCAGCAGATCCAGCACCGTGGGGTATTGCGGATCGGCGGTGGCGCTGACGCAGCCGACCGGTTTGTTCAGCATAAAGAAGCGCGCGGGTTTGCCTGCCTGCAGCACCTCGCCATCCAGCTCGATACGATCGAAGACACGAATGTCATGGGTGCCGTCGCAAACCGTCTTGCCATTTACCGAGGCGCGGCCCGAGGCCAACAACAGGCGTGCCTGGCGGTGGCTGCAGTGAGGTAGGTTGGCAAGGAAGCGGTCGAGGCGCATCAGGGTTTGGTAGGTGACTCGCCGCTGGCGCAGCGTGGGCAGATGCAGGCCCTGTTTCGCGCGTCGTCGGGAATGCGTTCACGGGCTTCGGGTGCGATCTCGGCGGTGAAGCACCAGCAGGGCTGGGTAGCGGTCGCGGGATTGGCTAGGCCGCAGCTATTTGGCTGTCCACAGATTGGGCAGCGGCTGGCGTCAGGTGAATCAGTCATAACCGCCTCCGGGCAGTGGCAGTGCTTGATGCGGTGAACCTGTTGTGAGCGTGAAAAAGAAGCCCGGCATTGCACCGGGCTTCTCGTACTACGTCCTTACTTGACGCGCTGACCCGGCTTGGCGCCGCTGTCGGGGCTGAGCAGGTAGATGTCTTCGCCGCCAGGACCGGCGGCCAGCACCATGCCTTCGGAGACGCCGAACTTCATCTTGCGCGCCGCCAGGTTGGCAACATAGAGGGTCAGGCGGCCTTCCAGCTTGCTTGGGTCCGGGTAGGCGCTCTTGATGCCGGAGAACACGTTGCGCTTGGCGTCGCCAATGTCGAGGGTCAGGCGCAGCAGCTTGTCGGCACCTTCAACGAACTCGCATTTCTCGATCAGCGCGATACGCATGTCCACTGCGGCAAAGGCGTCGAAGGCGATTTCCGCAGCAATCGGTTCCTTGGTCAGTTCACCGTTGCCAGCCTCAGGGGTTGCGCCGGGCGCGGCGGTTTCGGTGGAGGCGAGGTCTTCCTTGGATGATTCGATCATGGCTTCGATTTTGGCAGGCTCGATACGGGTCAAAAGCGGGGTGAAGGCGTTGAGCTGGTGGTTGGTCAGCAGCGTTTGCAGGTCAGCCCAGCGCAGCGGCTCGACGTTCAGAAAGCGCTCGGCGTCAGCGGCTAGGTTCGGCAGCACCGGCTTGAGGAGGATCACCAGCTGGCGGAACAGGTTGATGCCGGTGGCGCAGATCGCCTGGACTTCATCCTGCATGCCGTCCTGCTTGTTCAGTGCCCAGGGCGCCTTGTCGGCGATCCAGGCGTTGGCGCGGTCGGCCAGCGCCATGATTTCGCGCATGGCGCGGGCGAAATCGCGGTTCTCGTAAGCGTCGGCAATGGATGGTGCGGCGGTCTGGAAGGCGTCGGTCAGTTCCGGCGCGGCATTGCGGTCGACCATCAGGCCGCCGTTGCCCTTGTGGATGAACCCTGCGCAACGGCTGGCGATGTTGACGACTTTGCCGACTAGATCGGAATTGACCTTTTGCACGAAGTCTTCGAGGTTCAGGTCCAGGTCATCGACGCCACGACCGAGCTTGGCCGCGTAGTAGTAGCGCAGATACTCGGGGTTCAGATGATCGAGGTAGGTGCGCGCCTTGATAAAGGTGCCGCGCGACTTGGACATCTTCTGCCCATTCACCGTCAGGTAACCGTGCACTGCGACGGCGGTGGGCTTGCGGTAGCCGGCGCCTTCGAGCATGGCGGGCCAGAACAGGGTGTGGAAGTTGATGATGTCCTTGCCGATGAAGTGATACAGCTCGGCGCTGGAGTCTTTCTTCCAGAAGGTATCGAAGTTCAGCTCCGGGCGGCGTGCGCACAGGTTCTTGAAGCTGGCCATGTAGCCGATGGGCGCATCCAGCCAGACGTAGAAGTACTTGCCGGGCTCGTCCGGGATCTCGAAACCGAAGTAGGGCGCATCGCGGGAGATATCCCACTCGTGCAGGCCGCCATCGAGCCATTCGGCGATCTTGTTAGCGACGGAATCCTGCAGGCTGCCGCTGCGGGTCCATTCCTTGAGCATCGCCTCGAAGTCGGGCAGCTTGAAGAAGAAGTGCTTGGAGTCACGCAGCACCGGCGTGGCGCCGGAAATGGCCGAGCGTGGGTTCTTGAGTTCGGTGGGCTCGTAGGTCGCGCCGCACTTTTCACAGTTGTCGCCGTATTGGTCCTCGGCCGCGCACTTCGGGCAGGTGCCTTTGATGAAACGGTCGGCGAGGAACATGCCCTTTTCAGGGTCGAAATACTGGGTGACCGAACGCGTGGCGATGTGGCCGGCGTCGCGCAGCTTGGTGTAAATCAGGCTCGACAGCTCGCGGTTCTCTTCGGAGTGGGTCGAGTGGAAGTTGTCGAAGTCGACCAGGAAGTCGGCGAAGTCGGCGCTGTGTTCAGCCTGCACATTGGCGATCAGCTGCTCCGGCGTGATGCCTTCCTTTTCAGCGCGCAGCATGATGGCCGAGCCGTGGGCGTCGTCGGCGCAGACATAGATGCACTGGTTGCCACGCAGTTTCTGAAACCGCACCCACATGTCCGTCTGGATGTACTCGAGCATGTGGCCAAGGTGAATCGAACCGTTGGCGTAGGGCAGGGCACTGGTAACGAGGATCTGGCGAGCTTCGGACATTGGGAAAATCTGCAGTCGGGGTTGCGAAGTGAGTCGGTCACTATAAAGGTGCGAGGTTTTTTTTTCACCCGCACTGGCGCGGCTGGTGCCGGTCGAATACCGAGTGCCGCGCCATGTTGACGCGGTTGATGGGCCCATACGGCACCACGGGGTAAGATGCCCGTCTGTTTTACTAGGTTTTCTTGGGAGTAGTCATGACCGTCACACGCGAAGCTGTCGAAGCCGTACTGCGCCAGTACACCGACCCGAACTTGAACCAGGACCCGGTGAGCGCCGGTTGTGTACGTTCCATCGAGGTTCAGGGCGATCGCGTGGGCGTGCAGCTCGAGCTTGGTTATGCCGCTGGGCTGTTTCGCAGCGGTTGGGCGCAAATGCTTGCGATGGCGATCGAGCAGCTCGAAGGCGTGACGCGTGCTGACGTCCAGGTTGACTGCGTAATCAAGCCGCACAAGGCGCAGGACCAGGTGCCGGCGCTGGCCAATGTGAAGAACATCATCGCGGTGGCCTCCGGTAAGGGCGGTGTTGGCAAGTCCACCACGGCGGCCAACCTGGCGCTGGCGCTGGCCCGCGAAGGCGCGCGTGTCGGCGTGCTGGATGCCGATATTTACGGGCCGAGCCAGGGCATCATGTTCGGCATTCCCGAGGGGACCAAGCCGCAGATTCGCGACCAGAAATGGTTCGTGCCGTTGGAGGCGCATGGTGTGCAGCTGATGTCCATGGCGTTTCTGGCCGACGACAAGACGCCGATGGTCTGGCGCGGCCCGATGGTTTCCGGGGCCTTGTTGCAATTGATCACCCAGACCGCCTGGAGCGATCTCGACTATCTGGTGGTGGACATGCCGCCGGGTACCGGTGACATCCAGCTGACCCTGGCGCAGAAGGTCCCGGTGACCGGTTCGGTAATCGTGACCACGCCGCAGGATCTGGCGCTACTCGACGCCAAGAAAGGGGTCGAGATGTTCCGCAAAGTGAATATTCCGGTGCTGGGTGTGGTGGAGAACATGGCCATTCACATCTGCTCAAATTGCGGCCACGCCGAGCATTTGTTCGGTGAAGGGGGCGGCGAGAAGCTGGCGGGCGAATACAACGTCGACCTGCTGGCTTCGCTGCCGCTGTCCATGGCTATCCGCAGCCAGGCCGATGCTGGCAAGCCGACTGCAATTGCTGACCCGGAAAGCCAGATCGCCATGATCTATCAGGAAGTGGCGCGAACAGTCGGTGCGCGAATCTCGCAGAGCGGGCAGATCATCGCCCAGTCGATGCCGAACATTGTGGTGTCCGACGACTGATCCGTTTCACGGCGGCGGAAGCCTTTAGCGGCAGGGCACGGTAAAAGCAGTTTTGCGGGTTGGTATGGTTTCGGTGTAAGGCGTGGTTCGCGGCAAGCGACACAAGTGCCTGCGCCGATTCCATTCTAGAAAGCCAATCCGCAATTTCAGCCAGCGTTCCGCTGGGCAGGTATGCGCTTGTGATCGTGTCTTCAGCCAAATCGCAGGCACAAAAAAGCCCCGCCGAAGCGGGGCTTTTTCAGAGAAGACTCAGGTTAGATAACCTGAACTTCCTCAGCTTGCATGCCCTTCTGGCCGCGAGTAGCGACGAAGGAAACTTGCTGGCCTTCTTTCAGGCTCTTGAAACCGTCGCCTTGGATGGCGCGGAAGTGTACGAAGAGGTCGTCACCGGATTGCGGAGTGATGAAGCCGAAGCCTTTTTCATCGTTGAACCACTTAACGGTACCGGTTTGGCGATTGGACATTTGAATGTCTCCTTGAACAATGTAGAGATGATTTGAACGGGCAAATACCCCGAACGGTGACTGTGTGCAAGGAGTTAGGAGTCGTAGCAATGATCGGATCGAAATCTAAACATGTAGCGATTCACGGTGACACATGCAGCAGCAGCCAAGGAAAGATACTCCATTTCTGTCGCAATGCGAGCATTATTTTCAGTTTCCGGCCAAAGCGTCAGAGATGCGACGCAAGGTCCTGAGTCACGGCCTTTGAACCGGCTTCATGGCCTCGGTAAGATGCGCACCTTATCTAACGCCCACCAGCCAAATCAGGACGCCCGCCATGAGCATCAAATCGGACAAGTGGATTCGCCGGATGGCCCAGGAGCACGGCATGATCGAGCCCTACGTTGAGCGCCAGGTGCGCACCGAGGGTAACGAAAGGCTGATTTCTTACGGCGTGTCCAGTTATGGCTACGACGTGCGCTGCGCCGATGAATTCAAGGTTTTCACCAACATCAACTCGGCGACCGTCGATCCGAAGAACTTCGACGAGAAGAGCTTTGTCGATATCAAGAGCGACGTCTGCATCATTCCGCCGAATTCCTTTGCGCTGGCCCGTACCGTCGAGTACTTCCGCATTCCGCGTAACGTCCTGACTATCTGTCTGGGTAAAAGCACCTATGCCCGCTGCGGCATCATCGTCAACGTGACGCCGCTTGAGCCGGAGTGGGAAGGGCACGTGACGCTGGAATTCTCCAACACCACTACGCTGCCGGCGAAGATCTATGCCAACGAGGGCGTCGCGCAGATGCTCTTCCTCGAATCGGATGAAGAGTGCGAGACGTCTTACCGTGATCGCGGCGGTAAGTATCAGGGCCAGCGCGGAGTGACGCTGCCAAAGGCGTAAGCCTCAAGCCCCGGATCGCTGGTGGATCCCTCGATGCGAGTGATGACTAACGTTGCCACTCGCATCGTCGTTTCTGGCGTCTGAACGGCACCGGTTCATTGCTTCACCAAGGCAATGGCTCGCCCTGATAGTCAATGAAGCGGTGACCGCCCTGACCGGCAGCGCGCTTGACCTGCTCGACCATGCCGCGGCAACTGGTTTCGACGTCCAACGGTGCCTCCGCTCCGCCCATATCGGTCCTGACCCATCCCGGATGCATCGACAGCACCGTAAGGCGCGTGTCTTCGCCGAGTTCGGCTACGAAGGTTCGGGTCAAATGGTTGAGGGCCGCCTTGCTGGCGCCGTAGAGCGGCATGCCCATGCCGGGGCCGGTTTCGACGCTGCCCATGATCGAACTCATGAAGGTAATAACGCCGGTGCGCGGATTGACCAGCGGCAGCATGTGCCTGGCCAGCCGCACCGGCGCGATCGTGTTGGTCATGAACAGCTGGCTAATGTCTTCGGGTGTGGCGGTGTCGGCTGAGAGCGCGCGCGAGCCGGAAACGCCTGCATTTATGTAGAGCACGTCCAGGGTGATGCCGGACAACCGCTGGGTGAGGGCGTCAACGCCGGCGACATCGTCTATGTCCAGCGCTTCAATACGAACATTCGCGACGGTCTTCAGCGCATCCGCACGCTGTGGATCGCGGACGGTCGCGATCACGTGCCATCCTTCGTTGGCGAACTGCTTGGCCAGGCCCAGGCCGAGACCGCGTGATGCGCCGATGAGCAACACTGTGTTGGACATTGGGAAAGCTCCGAGAGAGACGGGCTGACAAGCATAGTCGATACCGTCTAGGCATTCGCCGGGACCCGGCAGCTGCGCGTGTGCCTGAAACGAAAATGCCCGCATCACCGGGATGCGGGCATTTCGGTTGCGAGCGCCACGGAGCGGGGTGAGCCGTCCCGTGTTGCTAGCGTGGCGACTCAGCCAGCGAAGTTCTTCGCGACGAAGTCCCAGTTGACTACGTTCCAGAATGCTTCGACGAACTTCGGACGCGCATTGCGGTAGTCGATGTAGTAGGCGTGTTCCCAGACGTCGCAAGTCAGCAGCGGCTTGTCACCAGCGGTCATCGGGTTGCCGGCACCGATGGTGCTCGCCAGGCCGACGCTGCCGTCGGACTTCTTCACCAGCCAGGCCCAGCCGGAGCCGAAAGTGCCGATGGCGGTCTTGGTGAACTCTTCCTTGAACTTGTCGAAGTCGCCGAAAGCGGCGTTGATGGCATCAGCCAGGGCGCCGGTCGGCTGGCCACCGGCGTTCGGTGCCATGCAGTTCCAGAAGAAAGTGTGGTTCCAGACCTGAGCGGCGTTGTTGAAGATACCGCCGGACGAAGTCTTGATGATGGTTTCCAGATCCTTGCCTTCGAACTCGGTGCCCGGGATCAGGTTGTTCAGGTTGGTGACGTAAGCCTGGTGATGCTTGCCGTGGTGGTATTCGAAAGTCTCGGCGGAAATGTGCGGCTCGAGGGCATTCTTTTCAAACGGAAGCGGCGGCAATTCGAAAGCCATGGTGTATCTCCTGCTCAGGTGTCGAGAATAGATGCGGCTCGGAAGGAGGCAGTCTGCGCTGGTGATCAGCGCCTCGCGGAACGGGGAAACTACTGCACTGATGTTCGTCCGTTGACGCCTGTTGTTCCCTTCGCTCGCTACATGCGTGCGTATTCTTTCGGCCGTTCACGGGCACGACCGTAATGGCGGGCTGAAGCATTCCGCTCCATACCCGCGAACCAGGGATCATAGCACCCACCCTGTGGCAAAACCACGCGCCAACTGTGTGGAAAACCGAAGCCAGAGCGCCCCAGTGAAGGCCAGGGCAGGGTGTGGTGGTGCCGTAAGCCCTCTGCGTGGACACCCGATCCGGGCGGGTGTTCCTCAGGCGTAGACAACCAGTTGTGCGGCAATGGCGAACATCATTCCCGCCACTCCCAGATCGATCAGCCGCCAGGTCATCGGTCGCGCAAGCCAGGGTGCAAGCCAGGCCCCTCCGAGCGCGAGAATCAGGAACCACAGGGTCGATGCGCTCGCAGCACCTAGAGTGTAAGCACCGGGCTCGGGCTGCTGGGCACCGAGGGAGCCGATCAGCAGCACTGTATCGAGATAAACGTGCGGGTTGAGCAGCGTGACCGCCAACGCCGCAAGCAGCACGCTGCGCAGTGAGCGCGGAGCGCGCTGGGCATCTTCAAGCAAGGCTTGCGGTCGGGCCGCACGGCGCAGGGCGATGACGCCATAAAACAGTAGGAACGTGACGCCACCCCAACGGGTGATTTGCAGCAGCAACGGGTTCTCTGCCAATACAGCGGCGAGACCGAAGACCCCGACGCTGACCAGCAGGATGTCGCAGAGAATGCACAGCGCGGCGACAGGCAGATGGTGTTCGCGTCGTAGGCTCTGGGCCAGGACGAAGGCGTTTTGCGCGCCGATGGCGATGATCAAGCCCGCCGTGACCAACAGCCCATTGAAATAACTCTGCCACATGTCGTGCTGCCTGTTTCCATTGAAAGACGGCTCGCAGTCTCGGCGGCTCTTGCGTATAAGGAAAACGAAATATGCTGATGACATATAAGGAAATCTGATGTTCGATTACAAACTGCTGGCGGCTCTGGCTGCGGTGGTCGAGCAGGCTGGTTTCGATCGGGCAGCGCAGGCGCTGGGACTGTCCCAATCGGCGATATCCCAGCGCATCAAATTGCTCGAGGCTCGGCTGGGCCAGCCGGTACTGCTGCGCGCCTCGCCACCGCAGCCGACCGAGGTGGGCCGACGTCTGCTCAATCATGTGCAACAGGTGCGTCTGTTGGAGCGCGATTTACAGGGTCAGGTGCCGGAGCTGGATGAAAACCGTCTGCCCGAGCGGCTGCGCATCGCCTTGAACTCCGACAGCCTCGCGACTTGGTGGGCAGAAGCGGTGGCTCCGTTCTGCACCGAGCACGGGGTTGTGCTCGATCATGTGTTGGAAGATCAGGCGGTAGGTCTCAAGCGTATGCGAGCCGGGGAAGTGGCTGCCTGTGTTTGCGCTGTGGAGCGCCCCTTGGCCGGAGCTCGCAGTCAGTTTCTTGGTGCCATGCGCTATCGCGCCCTTGCCAGCCCAGCATTTATTGCGCGTCACCTCGCTAGCAACGCACCGGCGGAAGCCTTGTTGCGGGCCCCGGCCATTGTCTTCGGGCCGGATGATCAGCTGCAGCATCGCTATCTGGCTTCGCTGGGTTTGAGCGGCGCCTTCAGCCACCACCTTTGCCCGTCGTCGGAGGGATTCGTTCGCTTGTTGGAGAGTGACTTGGGCTGGGGCCTGGTGCCTGAACTTCAGGTGCGCGCCGAGCTTGCCAGCGGAGCTCTGGTGGATGTGTTTCGTGGTAAGCCGATCGACGTGCCGCTCTACTGGCATCATTGGCGCAACGGTGGTGAGTTGCTCGGTGAACTTACCCGGCAGCTGACGCGCTCGGCGAGGCAATGGCTGGTGGACTGAGCGCTCAGCCGAGAACCCGTTGCCCGCGATAGATACGTACCGAAGGTTCACGCTTGCCGCCATCGCCGATTGAGGCCGGTTTAGCTGTAACTGGCGTATGTGTGTCGGTGAAGGTGGCCAATTGTCTGCCGAGTTCGCGCGTCATTTCATCTGTTGAGCGGAGGCAGGCCGTCAACATTGCCTGAATGGCATCGGGCTGGCTCAGGCGGATGTCCAGCTGCTGCTCGTCGCGCAGCCGGCGGCGCAGGTTCCGCATGCAATCCAGTAAAGCCTTATTGAACTCCATGGCGATTCGTCCTTCTGATGCTGCCGCAGAACACGAATTTCAGGGCCCGACATCCATGTCGGAAAGCGCTATCCAATGGCAAGACTGACAAAGCAATGGGCGTACCAAGTCCAGCTTTAGCAGCGCCCACATCGGTGGGATTTCCTTGTCAGTCCCGTCGCGTCTGGGTTTGACGGTTTCGCCTTGTTTCAAGAGCAACGGAGCAGTCCCGTTATCGCACCGCATTGTTGCGCCTGGACTGCACGATCTTGAGCCGCGGCCGCGCCAAACGCGTGATCGAGGTGCACTGATTGCCTCATTCACACCGCTGAAGTGGCTCCACTGAATCGTTATACTGCGCGCTGTCTCTCGCTTCGCGCTACCAAAGGTATCCCATGCGCAACGATGCTCACGACGAACTGGACCACGTACCCAGCCTCACCGCCGGCCGTGACCGCGACCCCTATCCTGCGCCTGAACTCGATCCGGTCATCCGGCCTGCCAGTGGCCGTACCGACGATGTGCGGCATAAGCGCCGTGCGGCCAGCACCGCGCCGTTGTGGATCATGATCGTGGCGCTTTTCGCCCTGTTGGCGGCGCTGGGCTGGTGGAGCATGCAGCAGATTTCCCGGCTGGAAGTGCAACTGGTTGCCACGCAGGAAAGCTTTGCGCGCATCAGCGAGGACGCCGCCGGCCGGCTGCAGGATATTTCCGGAAAGATGGTTGCCACCGAGTCCAACGTGACGACCGAAGGCGAAGCCTTGAAGTTGCGCATCAAGCAATTGGAAAAACAGGCGCTGGATCTGGCCGAGCAGCAACGTGCGATCACGACCCAACAGCAGAGCCTGACCGGCAAACAGGGCAATCAGGACCAGCGCCTGGATGAGCAGGGGATACGTATCGGTCGCGTCGCCACCGACGTGCGGGATCATCAGTCCGCTACCGCAACGCTCACCGAGACCGTCAAAGGCGTTGCCGGTGAACAGGCTGGGCTCAAGTCTTCGGTAGCGAGTCTGCAGGGCTCGGTGGCTGAGCTGAACAAACTGTCGGCGCAGATCGATGGGCTGAGTAATTTGTCTGCCCGGATCGACGGGTTGAGCAAGGACATCGCAGCGCTGAAACAGCGAGGCGACGGCAGCCAGGCGGTCAGTCGGCTGGAGCAGGACATGTTGATTCTGCGCAGTGAGCTGGACAACCGGCCCTCTGCCACGCCTGGCGTCAATACCGCCGAATTCGATGCCTTCCGGGCGCAGATGACCCGCAATATCAGCACCCTGCAATCGCAAATTGCCAATTTGCAGGGGCAAATCAGCGGTCGTTGAAGCTGGCCGAGGAGCAACGGCGGGAATTTGCTCTGAGCGGCAGTATCAAGCCGTTCATAGAAACGCTACCGGCCAAGCTGCCCCCGGTGCAATGGTGAGATCTCCGCGCCCGGCCTTGGCCGGGCGCGCTGTACGGAATTCAACGGTCGTCGTTCACGCCGAAAACATGTTTGAGATAGGCGACGAAGGCCTCGTCGCGACACATGGTTTTGCCTGGCGAATCGGAGATCTTGGCCACCGGTTGGCCGTTGCAGCTGGTCATCTTGATCACCATGTTGGTTGGCTGCACGCCTGGTATGTCACAGGTCAATTGGGTGCCGATACCGAAGCTGGTGTTGCTGCGTCCCGCCAATGCGCGGTAGATGCCAAGCGCTCTGGGGAAGTCGAGACCATCGGAGAACACCAGTTGCCGCGTCATCGGGTCGATACCGAGACGGCGATAGTGGGCGATGGCCTTTTCTGCCCATTCGATGGGATCGCCCGAGTCGTGGCGCAGGCCATCGAAGAGTTTCGCCAGATACAGATCGAAATCTGCGGTGAAGGCATCCATGGTGATGCAGTCGGTAATGGCGATGCCCAGCGCGCCGCGGTATTCACGCGCCCAGCAATCCAGGGCGGCACTCTGGCTGTCGATGAGTCTGGGCCCCAGCTGCTGGTGCGCCATGATCCATTCATGCGCCATGGTGCCCATGGGCTTTAGATCGAGCGTCCGGGCGAGATGAACATTGCTGGTGCCGACGAAATTACCGGGAAATCGGTGCTTCAAGCGTTCGACGATCAGCGCCTGCACGGCAAAGGAGAAGCGTCGGCGGGTGCCGAAGTCGGCGAGATTGAACCCCGCCAGCTCTTCATCAGTGGCTTCGTCGCGCAGCCACTGGAGTTTTTCGTCGAGCCGCGCGCTGGCCTGTTCGAGCGTTACGTTCGGGTAGCGGGCTCGATTGCGCACCTCGCTGATGATGGCCAGCAGCGGCACTTCGAACAGAATCACATGGAGCCATGGCCCGCGTAGGTAGATCACCAGTTCGCCTGCTTCGAGTTCGGCGCGCACGTAGCGCAGGTCGAAGCGGAACAAGCCGAGGAAACGGATGAAATCCGGCTGCATATAGGGGATGCGATCGAGAAAGGCGAGTTCGTCCTGGCTGATTTTGAGTTCAGCGAGCGCCTCGATCTGCTGACGAATGTCGTTCAGGTAGGGCGCCAGATCTTCCTTGGATCGGCTGCGGAAGGCCCATTCGACCTCGGCGTTGGGGTAGTGATGCAGCACCGCTTGCATCATCGTCAGTTTGTAGTAATCGGTATCCAGCAAGCTCTGAATGATTCGGTCGGAGAAAATGCTGGCGCTCATTGGCTGGCTCCTGATGCTGGAAAGGCTGGTATCAGGCCCCGCCGATACCTTCGATCACCTTACCCGTGCCGCCACAGTTTTGACATTCTCCTGACTCGTTGCGTCCACTGCCGTTACATATCGGGCAGATATTTTCACCAGTTCCCGGTGTGCCCGGAACGGCTTCATCGCCTGGATTGAGCGGCGGCGTTTCGTTGGTTATTTGGCTCATGTCCTGGGGCCTTTTCAGTTCTTTATTTATTAATTAATGGCTCATATAGGTCGTTAATCGTTGCGTCGGTTTATTGTCGTGATGCTAATAACGATTATTTAACCAGATAAACAAAAAGGGCAAAGGTTTTACCCTTTGCCCTTTTTGTAACGAGGCGCATCAGCTGTTGCTGTTGCGTCCACCGCCGTGGCTGTTCTGACCACCTTTGCGGCCTGCTTCAGAGGCCTTTTCACGGTCGTTGGCGAAGTTGCCGCCGCTGTTATGGCCGCCCTTCTTACCAGCTTCAGACGCCTTTTCGCGGTCGTTGGCAAAGTTGCCAGGATTTTTGTTTGCCATGTCTTTTTCTCCTCGATGGATAGAGACTTTCTGCGGGGCTGTACTACTTCACCAGCCTTCATGGATACAGAGCTTGGTTGCGTCTCAGGAGTTTCCAGAAAAGAACAAGCGGCAGACGAATGGTTACTAACTGCTCTTTATTAATGGCGTTATGGTTGCACAGCGAAACGGCAACATCGAAGTTTTATAAAGTTATTAAGCGGCCAGCGTTAACTGACGCTGTGCCAGTAACCGCATCACATAGCCGATCTTGAGTGCGGTGGGGCCCAGAATCACCAGCGCATGGCAGCCGACCACCGCGCCCAGAGCCAGATGCCGATCGAAGACGTAGGCACCTGCAACGCCGAACAGAAGCAGAACCAGGCCGATCGCCATGGAGAGATTGGCGATGCTGAGCAGACGGTGCGGGTCGAGCGGTTGCAGGGTCATCGTAATTACCTCGTGACGATGGTGCGGATGACGGGCCGGTGGTAAGCGGCCCGTCCGGGTTGAATCACTCCAGCGCTGACGCCGGCCCGAAAAACTCGTAGCGGGCTTGGTGTTCCGGTACGCCGAGCGCTCGCAACTGTCGACGAATCGCCGACATGAAGGGTTTAGGACCCAGGAAATAGGCGTCCAGATCGCGATCGGCAGGCAGCCAGGCGTCCAGCCGCTCCTCGGTCATCAGGCCGACGGCGTCTGGTTGGCTGTCGTCGCCCTGATGCTCGTCGTAACAATAGAAACGCTTGAGCTGGCCGTGCCGCTTGACCAGCGTGTCGATGGTCCGGCGGAACGCATGAGCGTCGGCATTGCGGGCGCAGTGAATGAAATGTATCGGTCGAGCCGTCTTGACCGCTTCCTCGAGCATCGCCAGGGTCGCCGTGATCCCGACACCGCCACTGATGAGCACCAGGGGCTTGTCGCTGTGCTGTAGGGTGAAATCGCCAGCAGGCGCGAACAAATCGAGGCTTTGGCCTTCCTCCATACGGTGCAGCGCGTTGGAGGCGACGCCGTTAGGCTCGCGCTTGACGCTGATGCGGTAGTCACGACCGTTGCCCGCAGCGGAGAGCGAATAGTTGCGGCGTATCTCCTCGCCATCTACCAGCAGGCGCAGGCCGATGTACTGGCCAGGCTGGTGTGCAACGACCGCGCCGCCGTCTTCGGGCTCCAGATAGAACGAGGTGATCTCACTGCTCTCGACTACCTTGCGAGCAATCCGGAACGCGCGTGCGCCACGCCAGCCGCCGGGCGCCTCGGCCGTCACGCTGTACATCTGTTCTTCAGTGTCGATGAGGATATCGGCGAGCTGTCCATAAGCGGCGGCCCAGGCATCGATGACCTCGTCGGTCGCAATCTCTTCGCCCAGCACTTCGCGAATCGCTCGTAGCAGGCAGGAGCCAACGATAGGGTAGTGCTCCGGCAGTACTTGCAGGGCCACGTGCTTGTTCACCACCTGGGATACCAGCCCGCCGAGCTGATCCAACCGATCGATATGCTTGGCATACATAAGCACGCCGTTGGCCAGTGCTCGTGGCTGATCGCCGCTGGCTTGGTGCGCCTGATTGAACAGGGGACGCACTTCTGGGTGCTCGGCCAGCATCAGCTTGTAGAAGTGATTGGTCAGGGCTTCTCCACCGGTCTCCAGCAACGGGACGGTGGCTTTGATCAGGGCACGTCGTTCAGCACAAAGCATGGATAACTCCAGTAATTGGGAGGGCCCGTCTCTCTTGTGTTCGCAATCGATGCGCAGCAGCCGGACGGGTCGTAGTGACCCTTGCGATATTCGTTCCAGGCGGGAATTGACCGGAATCAAGGGCGCCGCAACGGCCCTTGGTGAATACAACCCTGATAGGTGCGGTTTTAATGACCGTCTACGGTCATGGTTACCCTGCCCATTCGCCGCAACGTATCGAACCGCTACGCGCGCCCGCGTTCCAAGCTTCGACTATCGAGAAGCTTATGGAGGCAACTATGGAGAACTACCACATCACGCACGACGGCGATCGCTGGGTGCTGCGCGAGGAAGGGGACAAGCGGGCGTTGCTGGAGGCGTCGACCAAGGAGGACATCGTCAACGAGACGCGGGACTACATGAAGCTGCGTACCGCATCGGTGAAGATTCACACCCTCGACGGGCAGATCGAAGAAGAGCGGACCTACCCGCGCGATCAGGATCCGCGTGCGACCAAGGGCTAAACGCGTTCACTTCGCCTGGATCGCCAGCGCTGTCCCAGCGCGACCAGCCAGCAAGCCATGATGAATGGCATGGTCAGTGGCGGCAGACCCAGCCGGTCGAATCCCGCCCTGAGCAGCACTGCCGCGATGATCGCCAGCAAGGGCGCCACCCACGAACGATGGACCTGGCTGACCGCCAGCGCGGCGAGGGCCGGGTTGTAGCCGGCCAATCCTGCGAGGGCCTGCTGCTCCGAACCGCCTGCCATCAGCACCAGGGCAAGGCCACCGACCGAGCCGCAAAGCATCCAGGCCGCTGCTTTGCGATCAGCCAGCCATACGGCCACCAGCAACAACAAACCGGCCAGCGGTTGGCCGAGGAAGATCACCTGTCCGGTACCCGAGGCGACCGCGAAGAGCAGCCCCGGGCCATCCAGTATCAGCGGCGCGTCGAGCCGCGCCTGGGTGACCAGATCGAGTGCCCCCGCCAGGCCCAGCGCAAGCCAGCCGAACAGTACGAAGGGCAGGGTGAAGCCGGGCAGCCAGTTGCGTTCGCGCATGGCAGCCATCAGGCGCACCTGCAGCAGATTGGCGATTACGGACCCGAACGCAATCAGCCCAAGCGTGAGCACCGACAGCCCCAGCAACAGCACGAACAGCAAGCCCAGCAGCGCCGCGTTGTAGCCGTAGAGTCCGATATCGATATCGGACTGGCGATAACCCAGTGCGACGGCGCTGGAGGTGCCCACCAGCGCGCCGATCACTGCTCCGACCACCAACGCGGGCGCATGAAAAGCGATAGCCAGCAGGATCAGGAACCCGCAGCCGGGATGTGCCTGCAGAAATATCTGACTGAAGCCGTTCAGAACGGCAAGAGTGCAACGCGATGGGCTAAGAGTGGGCATTTGCTGTTATGGCAGGAGGTGAGTGGGCTGCGTTGCAGGAAGGAATCGCGCTGGTAAACGAAGAACGACGAGCCGAAGCTCGCCGTTCTGGATGAACACAGTCACAAGGCCCGTAGGGTGCGCTCCGCGCATCGTATAAGGACTCAAAAGGGCCGCGTCTGCAGACACAGTTCGTCGCTGGCCTCGACTCGCTTGGTGCGCGGAGCGCACCCTGCATGTAACCGGCCTCAGTTGAGCGTTTCGATCCTTAGCGAGTTAGTCGTCCCCGGCTGGCCGAGCGGCACCCCGGCGGTGATCAGCACCGTATCACCGGTGCCGGCCATGCCTTGGGTGCGGGCCAGTTCGAGTGCGTTGAGGCAGACATGCTCCATGTCCTGCATCGGCGCATCGATCACCGAGTAGACGCCCCAAGCCACGGTCAGCTTGCGCGCGGTGGTGACGTTCGGCGTCAGGCTGAGGATCGGCGTGCTGGGCCGCTCGCGTGAGGCGCGCAGGCTGGAGCGCCCGGACTCGGTGTAGTTGACCAGCACCGCGATCGGCAAGATGCCACTGATCCGGCGGATCGCACAGCTGATGGCATCGGGTAACGTCGCTTCGGCGCTCGGGCGGTTTACATCAAGCTGAGCCTGGAAGTCCGGGCCGCTTTCGACCTGGCGGATGATCTTGCTCATCATGCTCACAGCCTCCAGCGGATAGTCGCCCGACGCGGTTTCCGCCGAGAGCATCACCGCGTCGGCACCTTCTGCCACGGCGTTGGCCACGTCGGTGACTTCGGCGCGGGTCGGAGCCGGGGAGAAGCGCATGGATTCGAGCATCTGCGTCGCCACCACCACCGGCCGGCCGAGCTGGCGGCAGGTGCGGACGATGTTCTTCTGGATGCGCGGCACGCTTTCGGCCGGTACTTCCACGCCCAGATCGCCACGCGCGACCATGATCGCGTCGCATAGGCGGGCAATTTCGCGCAGGTGCTGCACCGCGGACGGTTTCTCGATCTTGGCCATCAGGAAGGCGCGGTCGCCGATCAGTTCGCGTGCTTCGTGAATGTCCTGCGGACGTTGGACGAAGGACAACGCCACCCAGTCGACTCCCAGTTCAAGACCGAAGCTCAGGTCGCGGCGGTCCTTCTCGGTCAGCGGGCTCAGTTCCAGCACCGCCTCGGGCACGTTGACGCCCTTGCGGTCGGACAGCTCGCCGCCGGCCACCACGCGCGTCTCGATGGCGTCTGCATGCTTGGCGATCACCGTCAGGCTGAGACGCCCGTCATCCACCAGCAGGCTCATGCCCGGCTGCAGGGCGTCGATAATTTCCGGGTGCGGCAGGTTGACCCGGCTGGCATCGCCAGGCGTCGGGTCGAGGTCCAGGCGCAGGGTCTGCCCGCGCACCAGTTGCACCTTGCCTTCGGCGAAACGCCCGACGCGCAGCTTCGGCCCCTGCAGATCCATGAGGATGCCGATCGGCTGGTTCAGCTGGCGCTCGACCTCGCGAATCCAGCCGAAACGCTCGGCATGGTCGGCATGCTCGCCGTGGCTGAAGTTGAGGCGGAACAGGTTGACCCCAGCTTCTACCAGCGCGCGCACATCATCGATGCTGCGTGTGGCCGGGCCGAGGGTGGCGAGAATTTTGACCTTCTTGTCGGGTGTCATGGCAGGCTCTATCGGCAGTTGTTGTTATGGGACGCGCGTAGCTGGCGCGCGCAGCAGACACGCGCTGGATCCATCTTCAGGCGGACGGTGGCAGTACCAGAATCGCGCGGAAATCGTTGACGTTGGTGCGGGTCGGGCCGGTGATCAGCAGCGCGTCGAGCGCCTGGAAATAGCCATAGCCGTTGTTGTTGGCCAGTTCGTCGGCCGCGCTGAGCCCCTGCGCCGCGGCGCGGGCGTAGGTGTCCGGGGTCATCAGCGCGCCGGCATTGTCTTCCGAGCCGTCGATGCCATCGGTATCGCCGGCCAACGCATAGACGCCGGGCAGGCCCTTGAGATTCTCGGTCAGGCTCAGCAGAAACTCGGCGTTGCGCCCGCCGCGACCTTCGCCACGGATCGTCACCGTGGTTTCGCCGCCGGAGAGAATCACGCAGGGCGCCGGGAGCGGCTGGCCGTGAAGTACTACCTGACGGGCGATGCCGGCATGGACCTTGGCCACTTCCCGCGACTCGCCTTCCAGATCACCGAGGACCAGCGGCGTGATGCCGGCGGCACGGGCTTTCACGGCGGCCGCTTCCAGCGATTGCTGCGGTCTGGCGATCAGCTGGAAATGACTACGCGACAGGCAGGGGTCGTCTGCCTTCACCGTTTCCGAGCGTGGGTCTTCCAGCCACTGGCGCACGTTGGCCGGAATCTCGATGTTGTAGCGGGCAAGGATTTCCAGGGCTTCGGCGCTGGTGGTCGGGTCCGCTACCGTCGGGCCGGAGGCGATCACCGTGGCTTCATCGCCGGGTACGTCGGAAATCGCGTAGGTGTAGACGCTGGCCGGCCAGCAGGCCTTGGCCAGGCGCCCACCCTTGATCGCTGAAAGATGCTTGCGTACGCAGTTCATTTCGCCGATGTGAGCGCCGGAGCGCAGCAGCGCCTTGTTGATCGCCTGCTTGTCGGCGAGGCTGATGCCTTCGGCCGGCAGCGCCAGCAAGGATGAGCCGCCACCAGAAAGCAGGAAAATCACCCGATCACTTTCTTGAAGATTGCTGACCATCTCCAGCACGCGGCGGGCGACGCGCTCGCCGGCATCGTCCGGCACCGGATGTGCGGCTTCCACCACTTCGATCTTGCGGCAGTCGGCACCATGACCGTAACGGGTCACCACCAAGCCGGAAATCTCGCCTTCCCAGGCCGCTTCGATGGCTTCGGCCATGGCGGCGGCGGCCTTGCCCGCGCCGATGACGATGGCCCGTCCGCTGCGGTCGGCGGGTAGATGGTCGGCCAGCACCTGGCGTGGATGGGCGGCATCAATGGCGGCGGTGAACAGCTCGCGCAGCAGGGCTTGGGGATCGAGGGTCATGTGAAGTTCCTTGTATGAGGTCTGGGGCCGATTCCAGACCTTAGGGCTCGTCAATGCAAGCCCTAAGGTTTGGAATCGACCCACCCGGCAATCGGGCCGTGACTCCTTCTGCCGAGCGGGTCGAAAGGGGTGCCGTCCGAAAACGGCGGTGAACGCCGGCTGCGCAAGGGCCTGGTCGTGGGGGACGCTGTGATTCCGGCCTTGCACACCCGTGTTCAACTCTCGGAGCGCCGCTGAGGTCGAGTATCGCGGTAACCCACCACCTGGGTTCTGTCTGTCCTGAAGGTGGGTGCGCTAGTTCGACTCAGCGGGCTCGGAGCTGTTTCAACCCTTGCGGATCGAGAAGTTGGACATATGCTCCAGGCCCTTGATCAGCGCCGAGTGGTCCCAGCCGCTGCCACCGAGGGACGCGCAGGTGCTGAACACCTGTTGCGCATTGGCGGTATTGGGCAGGTTCAGGCCCAGTTCGCGGGCACCGGCCAGCGCCAGGTTGAGGTCCTTCTGATGCAGGTTGATGCGGAAGCCCGGATCGAAGGTGCCCTTGATCATGCGCTCGCCGTGTACTTCGAGAATCTTCGAGCCGGCGAAACCGCCCATCAGCGCTTCGCGAACCTTGGCCGGGTCGGCGCCGTTCTTGGCGGCGAACAGCAGCGCTTCGGCTACGGCCTGGATGTTCAGCGCCACGATGATCTGGTTGGCGACCTTGGCGGTCTGGCCGTCGCCGTTGCCACCGACGCGGGTGATGTTCTTACCCATGGCTTCGAACAGCGGCAGGGCGCGGGCAAAGCTTTCTTCGCTGCCGCCGACCATGATCGACAGGCTGCCGGCCTTGGCGCCGACTTCACCGCCGGAAACCGGGGCGTCGAGGTACTGCGCGCCAGTGGCGTTGATCTTCTCGGCGAACTGCTTGGTGGCGCTCGGGGAAATCGAGCTCATGTCGATCACCAGCTTGTTCGGGCCAACGCCTTCGGCGATGCCGTTTTCGCGGAACAGCACGTCTTCTACATGCGGGGTGTCCGGCACCATGACGATGATGAACTCGGCTTCCTGGGCCACTTCCTTCGGGTTGGCCAGGGCCACGGCACCGCCCTCGACCAGTGCGGCCGGAGCGGGATCGTGATGGGTGGAAACGAAGATACTGTGACCGGCTTTCTGCAGGTTCTGAGCCATGGGCAGGCCCATGATGCCGGTGCCGATAAATCCGATTTTAGCCATGAGTGTTCTCCTCTTTATTCGTCTGGGTCGCGTCAGTTCAGATCGCGTTATGCGCTTTCATCCAGCCAAGGCCGGCTTCGGTGGTGGTGGCCGGCTTGTATTCGCAGCCGATCCAGCCCTGGTAGCCGATGCGGTCCAGATGGTCGAACAGGAAGCGGTAGTTGATCTCGCCCGTGCCCGGCTCGTTGCGGCCAGGGTTGTCGGCCAGCTGCACGTGGTTGATCACCGCCAGGTTGTTTTCCATGGTGCGGGCCAGGTCGCCCTCCATGATCTGCATGTGGTAGATGTCGTACTGCAGGAACAGGTTGCTGCTGCCGACCTTGTCGCGAATCTCCAGCGCCTGAGAGGTGTTGTTCAGGAAGAAGCGCGGGATGTCGCGGGTGTTGATCATTTCCATGACCAGGCGGATGCCGGCCTCTTCGAGCTTCTTCGCCGCGTAGCGCAGGTTCTCGATAAGGGTCATCTCCAGCTTGCCGATGTCGGCGCCCTTGGGGGCGATGCCGGCCAGGCAGTTGACCTGGGTATTGCCCAGCACCTTGGCGTAGGCGATGGCCTTGTCGACGCCGGCGCGGAATTCCTCGACCCGCTCCGGATCGCAGGCGATGCCACGATCGCCGCCTGCCCAGTCACCGGCTGGCAGGTTGAACAGCACCTGGGTCAGGCCGTTGGCGTCCAGCTGAGCCTTGATCTCCTCGGCGGGGAAGTCGTAGGGGAACAGGTACTCGACACCGCTGAAGCCGGCCTTGGCGGCAGCGGCGAAACGATCCATGAAGTCCAGCTCGGTGAAGAGCATGGACAGGTTGGCGGCAAAACGTGGCATGGGTATCTCCTGTCTGTAGGGACATTTCCGGACGGGTTGGAAGCTACTGCGCTCGGCGATGCGGCGTTGGAAGCGAACTCGAAATGCTCATTTACATGCGTAAACTCCGCTTTCTCCTCCGCTTCCGCCTTGCCTCGCCGTCGCTCGTGACGCTTCCAATCCTGCCTGGTAGTTATTCGGTGGATAGGCTTCGCGATATCCACCCTCGGCTTACTGCCTGTTGCGTTGCTAAATCAGTCCAGCAGTGCGACCGCGGTCGGCGCATCCTCGCGACCGTTGGCCAGCTCTTCGAACTCGTTGATGGCGTCGATCTCGGTGCCCATGGCGATGTTGGTCACACGCTCCAGGATCACTTCGATCACCACCGGTACCTGATGCTCGGCCATCCAGGTCTGGGCCTGTTCGATGGCCGGTTGCAGGTCTTCCTGCTTGAACACGCGGATCGCCTTGCAGCCCAGACCCTCGACCACCGCGACGTGGTCGACACCGTAGCCTTCCATGCCGCTCTGGTCGGCGTTGATGTTCTCGAAGCCCAGCTGCACGCAGTAATCCATCTCGAAGCCGCGCTGTGCCTGGCGAATCAGACCCAGGTAGGCGTTGTTCACCAGGATGTGGATGTAGGGCAGCTTGAACTGCGCACCCACCGCCAGCTCCTCGATCATGAACTGGAAGTCATAGTCGCCCGAGAGCGCCACGACCTTGCGCGACGGGTCCGCCGCAACCACACCCAGCGCTGCCGGAATGGTCCAGCCGAGCGGGCCGGCCTGGCCGCAATTGATCCAGTGGCGCGGCTTGTAGACGTGCAGGAACTGCGCGGCGGCGATCTGCGACAGGCCGATGGTGCTGACGTAGCAGGCGTCCTTGCCGAAGGCGTTGTTCATGCACTGGTACACGCGCTGCGGCTTCATCGGCACGCTGTCGAAATGCGTCTTGCGCAGCAGGGTGCGCTTGCGCTCCTGGCAGTCGGCAGCCCATGGCGTGCGATCTGGCAGCTTGCCGGCAGCCTTGCGTTCCTTGGCCACTTCGACGAACAGCTTCAGCGCGGCGCCCGCATCGGAAGTGATGCCGAAGTCCGGCGAGAACACCCGACCGATCTGGGTTGGTTCGATATCGACGTGTACGAACTTGCGGTCCTTGGTATAGACCTCGACCGAACCAGTGTGGCGGTTGGCCCAGCGGTTGCCGATGCCGAGCACGAAGTCCGAGGCCAGCATGTTGGCGTTGCCGTAGCGATGGCTGGTCTGCAGACCGCACATGCCGGCCATCAGCGGATGGTCATCGGGAATCGAACCCCAGCCCATCAGGGTCGGGATCACCGGCACGCCAACGGTCTCGGCGAACTCCACCAGCAATTCTTCGGCACCAGCGTTGTAGATGCCGCCACCGGCAACGATCAGCGGGCGCTCGGCGGCGCAGAGCATGTCGATGGCTTTCTCTACTTGCTTGCGGGTCGCTGCCGGCTTGTAGACCGAAAGCGGTTCGTAGGTGTCGACGTCGAACTCGATCTCGGCCATCTGCACGTCGAATGGCAGGTCGATCAGCACTGGGCCGGGACGACCGGAGCGCATCACATGGAAGGCCTGCTGGAACACGCGCGGTACCAGTGCCGGCTCGCGCACGGTGACGGCCCACTTGGTGACCGGTTTGGCGATGGATTCGATATCTACGGCCTGGAAGTCTTCTTTATACAGACGGGCACGTGGCGCCTGGCCGGTGATGCAGAGAATCGGGATGGAATCGGCCCAGGCGGAATACAGGCCGGTGATCATGTCGGTGCCGGCCGGGCCGGAGGTGCCGATGCACACGCCGATGTTGCCGGCCTTGGTGCGGGTGTAACCCTCAGCCATGTGCGAGGCACCTTCGACGTGGCGCGCCAGGATGTGGCGGATGCTGCCGTCAGCGCGCAGGGCGGAATACAGCGGGTTGATCGCGGCACCGGGGATGCCGAAGGCGGTGTCGATGCCTTCCTTGCGCAACACCGCGACGGCAGCATCAATTGCTCTCATTCGGGCCATGGGTCGTTCCTCCTGACTTTTAGAATTTTGTTCACGATCTGCTGCGCGTCGGCCCTGCTGCGTTAAAACCAGGCTCGGAATGCTCATTTGCACCAGCAAACTCCGCTTCCTCGCCTGCTTTTGCCTTGCAGGTCTCTAGCTCGCAAGATCGTGGCTGTTTTCTTGTTCGATAGTTTTTATACGTGGCCCAAGGATGCAGGGCTGGAACGAAAGGCGGAATTGGTCGAAACTTCAGTTCTGTCGATATCAGGAGTATCGAATGGATCGTTACACAGCCGTACACAGTTTCGTACTGGTCGCAGAAGCCGGTAGCTTCGCCGCCGCTGCATTGAAGGAGGGGGTGACGCCTGTCGTCATGGGTCGCCGGCTCGATGCGCTGGAGCGTCACTTAGGCGTCAAGCTGATGCACCGCTCCACACGTGGGCTGGCGCTGACCGACCTGGGCGAGCAATACCTGGAGCGTGCGCGCGGGTTGCTCAAGGACTTCGACGAGGCCGATGCCAGCATCGCCAAGGACCGCACTTCGGTGCGCGGCCATCTGGTGATCTCGGCGCCGGCGGCATTCGGTCGTCGGCATATCGGCCCGCATGCGCCGGCCTTCCAGGCGCGCTTCCCCGATCTGCAGCTGTCCTTCAACTTCACTGACAGCGTGGTTGACCTGGTGCGCCATGGTTACGACATGGGCATCCGCATCGGCGAGGTCACCGACCCCAACTACGTGGCGGTCAAGCTGTTTCCCAATCGACGGGTGGTCTGCGGCGCGCCGGATTACTTCGAGCGTCAGGGCGTACCGCGCGAGCTGGAAGACCTGGCGCGGCACAACTGCCTGGCGTTCAACCTGCAGGGTGGGCAGCAGCGCGGCTGGACTTTCCTGCGCGACGGCAAACAGGTGGCGGTGCGGGTGGCCGGCAACCTCGACTGCAACGATGGCGAGCTGCTGTTCGACTGGGTCAAGCAGGGCCTGGGCATCGGCTGGCGCTCGACCTGGGAAATCCAGGCCGAACTCAAGCGCGGCGAGCTGGTGACGGTGCTCGACGAGTACGCACTGCCAGCCTACGACATCCAGGCGGTCTACCCGCAGCAGCGCTACCTGCCGGCCAAGGTGCGCTTCTTCATCGATTACCTGAAAGCGATCTACAACGCACCGGGCTATTGGGAAACTCGCTGAGCCGAACCTCGATGTTGGGGTGGATCGGAGCACATTCCGACCTTCCATCCTCGTCTTCCAGGGCGCTTTTGGTGGGCTGAAGCGGAGCGCCGCCCGACCCACCCTACGTCTGAGCCGAACTACGTAGCGCCGTAGGGTGGGCTTCAGCCCACCGTTATCGCCGAAAAGGCGTGTCGTCCTGCAGAGTTCCACGCAAGGCCAGCTGACGCGAACCTCGCACCGTCACCGCGAGTCACAACAGGGTCATCTATCGGTGCGAGGCAGCCTGTGGACTCCCTGAAAATCGCCACCTTCAACATCAACGGCATCCGTGCGCGCCGCACCAATCTGCTCGAATGGTTGGAGCGTGAGCAGCCCGACGTGGTCTGCCTGCAGGAGCTGAAGGCGCAGGACGCCGACTTTCCCATCGACGATATCCGCGCCGCCGGCTACGGCGCGATCTGGCACGGGCAGAAATCCTGGAATGGCGTGGCGATCCTGTCGCGCGGCGACGATCCGCTGGAGATCCGCCGCGGTCTGCCGGGCGATCCGGACGACAGTCACAGCCGCTATCTGGAAGCCGCAGCCCACGGCATCATCGTTGCCTGCCTCTACTTGCCCAACGGCAACCCGCAGCCGGGACCGAAGTTCGAGTACAAGCTGGCCTGGTTCGAGCGCCTGATTCAGCATGCCGGAGGGCTGCTGAATAGCGGACATCCGGTGGTGCTGGCCGGCGATTACAACGTGGTGCCCACCGACGAGGACATCTACAACCCGCGCTCGTGGACCAAGGATGCGTTGCTGCAGCCGGAAAGCCGCGAGTGCTATCAACGTCTTCTAAGCCAAGGCTGGGCCGACGCCCTGCGTGCCAAATATCCCAACGAGCGCATCTACACCTTCTGGGACTACTTCCGCCAGCATTGGCAAAAGAATTCCGGCCTGCGTATCGATCATCTTCTGCTCAGCAAAGACCTGGCGCCGCGCCTGAAAGACGCTGGCGTGGATCGCTGGGTTCGCGACCAGGAACACGCCAGCGATCATGCACCAACTTGGGTCGAATTAGCCTCTGACGCGCCGCCAAAAAAGCCGACCAAGCGCCGGTCGTCGACGAAAGCGGAGTAGCTCAAGAAGGGCACTAGGCTCAAAACAAGGCTCTGCTGCGTATTTCTCTGAAGCCGCCAAGGCGCCTTGATTCTTCCGATGGAAGATGGCGAGGGATGGTTATGTTGAACCGCGATTCTGATGGGGTTACCGGCAGCGATATGTCGTTGATGGTCGACGGGTTTGAGCGTGGCAGGCTGTCCATTGGCGAGATGCTTACCGAGGCGCTGGAGCTGGTTCGCCAGCATCTACGAATGGAAGTGGCGTTCATTGGAGAATTTCGGGACGGAAGGCGGGTATTTCGTTATATCGAAGGGCAATACCGCTCGATGTCGCTGGCCGTCGGCGACGGCAGATTGCTAGAGGAAAGCTACTGCCAGCGCATCGTCGATGGACGTTTACCGGAACTCATCCGCAACGCTGGCGAATTACAGGAAGCGCTGGCACTCCCGGCGACCCGGGCGTTGCCCGTCGGTGCACACATGAGCGTACCGATTCGCTTCAGTGATGGTTCGCTTTACGGGACCTTTTGCTGTTTCAGTACGCAAGCCGACGAAACCCTGAACGAGGCCGACCTGGAAACCTTGCGCCTGTTCGCCCGTTTTGCCGGAAGAGTACTCGAGCGACACGCGCTCAGCGAACAGCAGCGCAATGAAAAACTCGAGCGCATCAAGGCGGTGATCGCCCAACGTGATTGCTGGATGGTCTACCAGCCGATCTTCCATCTGGTGCACAACACCATCATCGGCTACGAAGCACTGGCGCGCTTTCGTCCCGAGCCATACCGCTCACCGGACTTCTGGATGGGCGAGGCAGGCGAGGTCGGGCTTCGCACGAAACTTGAAGTCATGCTGCTCGAAACGGCGCTCGAGGCGCTGCCGTTGATTCCCGAAGATGTGTACCTGTCCCTGAATGTCTGCCCCGATGCATATTGGATGGCTCGGTAGTGGCACTGCTCGCCAAGCAGCCGCTGCATCGCCTGATGCTGGAGGTAACGGAGCACAGATCCATCGTCAACTACGCGCTGCTCGCCGCGATTCTCGAACCGCTACGCCAAGGTGGGCTGCGGCTGGCAGTCGACGATGCGGGCGCCGGCTATGCCAGCTTTCGCCACATCCTCAAGCTCAAGCCTGATGTCATCAAGCTCGACCGCAGCCTGATCAGCAACGTCGATAGCGACAACGATACCTGCGCGCTGGCTGCTGCGCTGATCCGCTTCGCCGAACAGACCGGCAGTAACATCATTGCCGAGGGCGTCGAGACGGATGCAGAGCTGACGACCCTGCGCGGCCTGCAGGTGACCAAGGCGCAGGGCTTTCTGCTTGGAATGCCGAAGCTTTTGGACGAAGCGGCAGGCTGAGCGTCCAAACTGCTGAATGTCTGGTTACCTTGCCGAAGAAGTGCGCGCGTTCGGGATACGGGCGGGCCAGTTCTATCGTCGTGGCGTGGTGCGCACCAACCGGGAAATCTACAATCCAATTCGCCACGCACCGCCTCCAGAGCCGTTATTCAGTCATTGCTCTGTGAGATTGCCGTGTTTTCGTCCTGCCGGAGCTATCAGTTTCCCCATGCACCGTCCCCGTCGCGCCCCGATCTGGATAGCCGCTCTGGCCCTGCTGCTGCATCTGTTTGCGATGCCGTTAATGGGGAGCGGTGCTCTGGGCATGTCCGGGCACTGTACGATGGCCGAGGCCAGCGGGCACGTTTCTTCCCATTTCACCGCGCATAACGGCTACGCGACGGCTATTGACCACGCGGCGCAGGGCAGCGAGTCCGCACCGAAGCCACTGCATCACCTCGGCATGCCTTGCTGTTGTGCCGGCTCGGCATCGATGGCTGCAATCCCCGCCACCGCGACGGAGCTGCACGAGCGGCGACTGATGCAGCGCAATGCCTTGCCGTTCGACCTGGCACCGCCGTTGTCGCTGCGTTATCGCTGGCCCAGCCTCAACCCTCGTGCTTCTCCGCTCACCTGATCGTATCTGCTGAATCTGACCACCGCGGGTAGCGGTCGTCCGCTTCGCCAATCCTGCAGCGCCGGGTTGGTTGTATTTCTCGATTCGAGTGAGCTTTCATGCCGTCTTCCCATGCCCAGCCTGAGGCACCGCCTCTTGCATCCCGGATGCAGCGACCCTTGCTGACGCTGCTGATCCGCCTGCACCTTTACGTTGGCCTATTCGTCGGGCCTTTCATCCTCATCGCGGCCTTGAGCGGCTTGATCTATGCGCTGACGCCGCAGTTGGAGAGTCGGCTCTATGCCGAACAACTGTTCGTCGACAGTGGCGGACCTTCGCTGCCCCTGGCACGGCAAATCGAAGTCGCACAAGCGCACATCGGCGAGGCGGCGACGCTGTCGGCGGTGCGTCCGGCACCGCGGCCCGGCACCACGACACGGGTGATGTTCAGCGCGTCGGAGCTGGGTCCGTCGGAGAGCCGTGCTGTATTCATCGACCCGGTAACGGCTGAGATCCGCGGCGATCTGCTGGTTTACGGCACCACCGGGATATTGCCGCTGCGCACATGGCTAGATCAGTTTCACCGCAGCCTGCTACTGGGCGAGCCAGGCCGGATATATAGCGAGCTGGCCGCCTCCTGGTTATGGGTCGCAGCGCTGGGTGGGTTGGCGCTCTGGGTTATCCGGCGCCAGGGTAATCGCAAGGCGAGCGTGGCCAGGACGCAACCGCTGCGCCGCTGGCATGCCACGTTGGGACTGTGGCTGGTGGTGGGCTTGTTGTTCTTTTCTGCCACCGGGCTGACGTGGTCGCGCTGGGCGGGGGACAACATCAGCGTCGCGCGGGCGGCGCTGGGGATGTCCACGCCGAGCGTGTCCACTGCACTGACCGGCGAGCCGGTGGCACCGACGGGTGAACATGCCCATCACGCCGGAATGCAGATGGCTGCGACAGAACCTAGCGACTCCGCGCTGTTCGATGCCGTGCTGGCGGCGGCCCGTCATGCTGGAATCGATGCCGGCAAGCTGGAAATCGTCCCGGCGGCAGGCCCTGATCGAGCTTGGACGGTGACCGAGATCGACCGCAGCTGGCCGACTCAGGTCGACGCGGTAGCCATCGATCCGCGCTCATTGACGGTCACCGATCGCATCGATTTCGCCACTTTCCCGCTGGCGGCCAAGCTGACGCGCTGGGGCATCGATGCGCACATGGGCTCGTTGTTCGGCCTGGCCAATCAGCTACTGCTTGCCGTCACCGCGCTCGGCCTGGTGACGCTGGTGATCTGGGGATACCTGGTGTGGTGGCGCCGCCGCTCGCCGGTGCGCAGCGCGGGTGTGCTCACGGCGCTGCGCGATCTGTCGCCGGCAGCTCGGGCGCTGACGGTGGCACTCGCGGCGCTGTTCGGTTACTGCCTGCCGGTGCTCGGCGGCAGTCTGCTGGTATTCCTCGTCGTCGAATTGGCACTCGGCGGAGCCCAGCACACGGATCGCAAGGCCCTGCGTCAGCCGGGCTGAGCCCTCAGCGACTGGGCTAAGCCTTCAACGCTCGGTGGTGGCCTGCCAACCACCGCCGAGTACCTGATAAAGGCTGATCAGCGCATTGAGCTGGCTTTCGCGCAGTTGCACGGCGGTCAGTTCGGTATTGAACAGATTGCGCTGGGCGTCGAGGGTTTCCAGATACGACGAGTAGCCTGCGCGGTACCGATCCTCAGCGAAGGTCAGCGAGCGCTCAAGAACTGCGCGGCGAGCCTCGACGCGCTCGATCTGTTGCCGCAGATTGCCCACCGCCGAAAGGCTGTTTTCGACCTCCGCGAATGCTTGCCGCGCAGTCGCGCGATAGGCGAAGGCCGCTTCATTGCGTTGCGCGACGGCGATGTTCACGCCCGCTTCGAGGCGCCCGGCGTCGAAGATCGGAGCCAGCACGCTGGCACCGATATCCCAGACGCGGACCGGGTCGTAATTGAGTGAATTGACGAACAGCTGGCCGAGGCTGGCTGACACCTGCACCTGTGGCAGAAAGCGGTCGCGCTGGGCTTGCAGGTTGAGGTCGCTGGCCGCCAGCAGCAGTTCGGCCTGATGGATATCCGGCCGCCGCCGCAGCAATTGCGAAGGTAATACGCCAGGCACCTGGGGAGGATCGAGTGCGAGCAATCCGACGCCGCGCTGCACCGTGCCCGGTAACGCTCCGGTGAGCAGACGCACCGCATTTTCCTGCTCGCGAATCGCCTGTTCCAGTTGGGGCAACAGCTGCGCTGCGGCTTCGTATTCGGACTGCGCCTGCGTCAGTTCAAGCTGCGAAGTGTAGCCGAGGCTGGCGCGGTCTTCGGCGACGCGCAGCGCCTGCAGGCGCGACTCGATGGTTTCGCGAGTCACGTACAGCTGCCGGTCCAGCGACAGCAGCGAGACATAGGCGCGTGCCGTGGTGCTGGCGACGGCCAGGCGCACGGCGTCGCGTTCGGCCTCGCTGGCCTGATATTGCAGTTCCGCGGCTTCGCGCAGACGCCGTAGCCGGCCCCAGATATCCAGCTCGTAAGACACCTGCAGCGAGGGCTGCACTGCCATGGTGTGGGCGATGCCGAGCACGCTGAGCTCGCGCGTGCGTTGCGCACCCAGCACCGCGTCCAGATTCGGCAGCAGCGAGGCGTGGGACAGACGGATCTGTTCGCGTGCCTGTTCGACCCGCGACGCGGCGATCAGCACGTCGGTGTTATGGGCCAGCGCGGTTTCGATCAAAGTCGTCAGCTGGGGATCACCAAACGCCTGCCACCAGTTCGCGGAGATTTCGGCTGTGCGCGACGCCTCGTCGCGCCATTGCGCTGGTGGAGTAACTGTGGCGTCAGCTGGCAGCGGCTGCCTCGGTGGCATGCAGCCCGCCAACATGATCAGCAACAGGCCCGACAATAATCCCGGAACGCGAAACTGACGATTCATCGCCTGTCATCCGCTGCCGTTTCGGCGGTCGTCACGTCGCCGCTGGTATCCACATGAGTAACCACCGACAGCCCCGGTCGCAAACGCTGGCTCAGCGGCTGGTCCGGATCGATGGAAATGCGCACCGGTATCCGCTGCACCACCTTGGTGAAGTTGCCGGTCGCATTATCCGGGCGCAGCACGCTGAATTCCGAGCCGGTGGCCGGTGCCAAACGCTGTACACGCCCGCTCAGGCGAGCACCGTCCAGCGCATCGACCTCAATGGAAACCGGCTGGCCTGGGCGCATGGCGAAGGTTTGGGTTTCCTTGTAATTGGCGATGATCCAAAGTTGCTCCGGCACTAGATAGAGCAGCTGCGAGCCGGCCGCGACGTACTGGCCCTGGCGCACCGTGACTTCGCTGACCTGGCCGTCGCGCGGCGCTTCGATGACCGTGTTGTCCAGGTCAATCTGAGCCCGCTTCAATGCCGCTTCGCCAATCTCCACTTGCGCCTGAAGTCCGCCGCGTGAGACTTCGCTAGCCTTCAACGTCTGCTCGGCAATGGCGATGGCAGCCTGGGCCTGCTTCACGTTCGCCGCCGCTGCGCGGGCGCTGGCGCGGATCTGGTCGCGTTCGCGAATCGAGACCGAGCCACGTTCGGCCAGCTCGTTGACGCGTTTTTCGTCGGCCAGGGCGCGTTGCAATTCGGCTTCAGCGGCGGACAACTCGGCGCGGCGTGACGCCAGCGTGGCGCGGTTGGAGGCCAGGGTTTGTTCGAGGTTCTCCAGTTCGAAACGCTGCGCAGCCAACTCGGCACGGCGCTGCTCGACCAGCTGGCGATACTGTCGATCATCGATGCGCACCAACGGCTGGCCGCGCGCGACTTGCTCGAAATCCTGCACCGGCACCTCGGTGACGTAGCCGTTGACCTGCGGCGCGAGCACGGTGATCTGCCCGCGCACATAGGCATTTTCGGTGACCGCGACACGGTTGCTGAACGGCCACAGCTGCCAGGCGTAGAGGATCGCCAGGATGCCGGCCAGGGCGACCAGTACCATCAGAATGACCGTGCGCCGGCTCGGCTTGATCGTCTTCGGCGGATCGTCCGGCGCTGGGCCGGCGTCCGTCATCGCGGCTGAGGGCTGCGGTGGTTGAGCCGTCTGCAAGACTTCTTCTTCGTCGGGTCGTTTGGTTTCACTCATGGAGGCGGGGCATTCCTGTTCTGCCGCGCGATGCGCAGTGTGTGGTAGAGCGTCCAGCCGAACACGCCGATGGCGAGCATGCCGATCAGCCGGAATACATCATTGAAGGCCAACACGTTGGCTTCGCGCGTGGTCGCTTGGCTCAGCTGCGCCGCGCTCTGTGCCTGGCGCAATTGAGGGTCGCTCTGGCGCGGCGCCAGCGCCTGGCTCTGGGCTTGCAGCCGTTGCGCGATGCGCGGATCGCCCGGCACCACCTGCTCGGTCAGATGGCTGGAATGGTATTTCTCACGCATCACCTGATAGGTGCCGAACAACGCTGGCGCCGCGAGCCCGCCGAGGCTTTGGGTCATGGTGAACAACACGATGAAGCTGACCAGGTAATTCGGCCCGTTGCGCAGCGCCTTGCCGATCCCGGTGATCAGCAGCGGGCCGAGGAACATGCCACTGGCGAAGGCCAGCAGGCCCTGGCTAAGAAACATGTCGTGCGGGCGGGTGAGGTTGGTGGCGTCGATGTCGAGGAAACTGGCGATTGCGATCAGCACGATCGACAGCAGGATTTGTGGCAGGGCGGTGGTCGGGCTGAAGGTCATCGCGCTGCCGGCGATACCCATGCTCAACCCGAGCAGAATCACTGCATACAGCGGCTGTAACTGCTCAGTGCCCATGCCCAAAGTTTGCAGCAGGCCGACCGCGCCGTAGGTCTGCTCTGACAACAACAGACGCAGCGCCAAGGCACCGAAGGCGAAGCGCAGCATTTCAGCGGTGCCGAGCCAGCGGGTATGCAGCAAGGGATTGCGTCTGTGGTGTTCGATCATGAACGCTGTGCACATAAGCACCAGCGCGACGATCAGCGCGTAGCCGAGCCAGGGCTGCTCGGTCCACCAAAGTATTCGACCCTGGGCCAGCACCGCAGCGATCAACGCCAGCGCCGGGGCGAGCAGGGCGAAGGTGAGAAAATCCAGCGGCTCGAAGACCTTGATGCGTTCGCCTAGGGGCAACTTGAGCACCACCACCGCCGCCAGCGAACAAAGCGCCAGGCCGCTCTCGAACACGTAGAGGCGGTGCCATTCGCCCATGTCCAACAATGCCGGCGACATCAGCCAGGCCAATGGCGTGCCGAGCTGAGAAATGCCGAAACCGAGGATCACCCCCTTTGGCAGATCCGCTTTGCGGAACGCCTGCAACATGTAGAACAGCCCGAGGGAAGAGGTGGTGGCCGCCGCCAGGCCACTGGCAGCGCGAACGAACACCGCCATTTCCAGCCCTTCGACGAAAACGTGAGCGATGCTCAGCAGCGCATAGAGCGTCAGCCCGATCTCGGCGAAGCGGCGCAAGCCGTACTGCTGGCGGAACTTGATCATCAGCAAATTGGCGGAGACGTTGACCATGAAATACGCTGCCGGCAGCCAGGCGGCTTGCGACGGCGTCAGGCCAAGGTCGCCCTGAATGCTCGGCAGGTTGGCGATGAACAGCGCGTTGCCCAGGCCGCCGGTCAGCCCGACCAGCACGGCGACACAGGCATAGGCGATGCGCATCGGCATCGGATGCAGCAGGATCGCCGGCGAACCGGGCATGGATGGACGTTCGTGGGGTTCCCAACGGGGAACGGGGGCGAGGTATTCCGGCATGTTTCGCAGGGCTCGACGGCGATGGCTCAGGGTTATGTGCGCTTGTGCCGGGGCGGCAGTCATTCTTGGGACAATCGCGAGCGCGAAACGGTTGATCGAAGTTATCGACAGGCACATCGCGGAGGCAGGCGGGCTGAACCTTTGACGAAGCGGGGCAGTCGACTTAACAGGTTGGCCGTGCTGTTTCCGGCCGTTTTAGCAAGCCCCAGGAGGACTATTCAATGGATACCAAAGACACCATTTCCGTGCTCAACGATCTCATCGAAACCAGCAAGGACGGCGAGAAAGGCTTCCGCGAATGTGCTGAGGACCTTAAGAACCCCCAGCTGAAGACCACCATGACCCAGCGTGCGCAAGACTGCGCCACGGCCGCCGCCGAACTGCAGCAACTGGTGCGTACCCTGGGCGGTGATCCGGAGACTTCCACCAGCGTTGCGGGAGACATGCACCGTCGCTGGGTCGACCTCAAATCAATGGTCACGGGTAAAAGCGACGAAGCGATTCTCAACGAATGCGAGCGTGGCGAAGACGTGGCCCTAAAGAGCTATCGCAAGGCGCTCGAAAAGGACCTGCCAGCCGATATTCGCGTGGTGGTCCAGCGCCAGTTTCAGGGCGTGCAACGCAACCACGATCAGGTCAAAGCCTTGCGCGACGCAGAACGCGCCCGTAGCTGATCGTTCATTGCTTCGAAAATTGCCGGCTAACGCCGGCTTTTTTTTGGAAGATAATTGGTGGCAGGCGGCATAGCGGGTCAACAACAGCTACGCTGATTCCCTTCGCATCAAGGAGCCTGCCCATGAATTCATTCATCGCTCCGTCAGACGATGAAACCCTGGCACAGCGCGCCGAGCTGGCGCAGCTAGTCGAACGTTTCGTCGATGGCGATGGCGTGCACCCGACCGCCATTGATCCCCTGCATCTGATTTGCTGCGCGGAGCCGGGCGAGCCGGTCTGGGGCGTGCACAAGCCGGCGCTGTGCATCATCGTGCAGGGCGGCAAGGAAGTGCGTTTGGCCGACGAGCTGTACTGCTATGACCCGCTGCATTACCTGGTGGTCTCGGTCACGCTCCCGGTGGGAGGTTGCGTAGTGCGCGCCTCGCCGCAAGAGCCTTACTTGTGCATCAGACTCGACATCGATCCGTCGCTGATTGCCGGGTTGATCAGTGAATCCGGCCAGCTCGCTGCAGTGGACGAGGCACCAGGGCGCGGCCTGTATCTGGACCGTATCGACGCGTCGTTGCTCGACGCGACCCTGCGTCTGGTGCGCTTGTTGGATAAGCCAAAGGACATTCCGGTACTGGCGCCACTGGCGCTGCGCGAGATCTTCTATCGCCTGCTCTGCGGGCCACAGGGCCAGCATCTACAGGAGGTCGCATTGCAGGGTAGCCAGTCGCATCGGGTAACCCGTGCCATCGAGTGGCTCAACCAGAACTATGTCGCGCCGCTGCGCATCGAGGATCTGGCGCGGCGGGTCAATCTCAGCAGTTCCAGCCTGCATCACCGTTTCAAGGCGCTGACCGCCATGAGCCCGCTGCAATACCAGAAACAGCTCAGGTTGCAGGAGGCTCGGCGGTTGTTGATGGCCGAAGGGGTGGAGGTGTCGGTCGCGGGTTACCGGGTCGGCTACGAAAGCCCCTCGCAATTCAGCCGCGAATACAGCCGGTTGTTCGGCGCCTCCCCGATCAAGGACATGGCGCGGCTACGCAGTATCGCCTGAGCCTCAACGCGTCGCTGTCGGGTCCGGCACTTCCCGCAGCGCTTGCGCCGCATCGATGGCGCGCGGAAAACCAGCGGTAACGGTGGTCAGATAGATCACCTCTTTCAGTTCATCGCGCGTGACCCCGAGCCGCAGCGCATAGCCGGCATGGACCTTCAGGTACGGCAGGTTGCCTTGCGCGGCGAACGCAGCAACGGTCGCCAGCTGGCGGGTGCGATCATCCAGACCTGGGCGAGCCCAGACATCACCGAGCGCGTAGGCGGTAACGCCCTCGGCGAGAAAGGGATAATCCTGTTGCAACGCATCGAGCACCGGTTGCCCGGCGCCGCCGGAGAGCCGCTCCATCACCTTCAGGCCTCGCTCGTGCCGCTCGCTCTCGTCGGCTGCGCAGGAAGCGGCCGTCGACAAGCCAGCGAGCAATGCCAGTCCAGCTGCTATCAGGGTTCTGCTTGCATTGCCATTCATGGGCGTGTCCTCAGTAGGGGCTGGCGGTGGGGCGGACGATCAGCTCGCTGACATCCACATCGGCTGGCTGATCGATGGCATAGGCAATCGCACGGGCAATGGCCTCGGCGGGAATGGCGATCTGGCGGAAATCGCGCATGGCCGAGCGCGCGTCTGCATCAGAGATGCTCTCGGCCAGTTCGGATTCGGTCACGCCGGGGGATATCAACGTGACGCGGATGTCGCCACCGACCTCCTGGCGCAGCCCTTCGCTGATGGCGCGTACTGCATATTTGGTTGCGCAATACACCGCAGCGGTCGGGCTGACCGCGTAGGCACCAATGGAGGCGATGTTGATGAACTGCCCGCTGCGCTGACGCTGCATCAGCGGCAGTCCAGCGGCGATACCGTGCAGCACGCCGCGGATGTTCACGTCGATCATCCGGTCCCACTCGTCGACCTTCAGCGCTTCGAGCTTCGAAAGCGGCATCACGCCGGCGTTGTTGACGATGACGTCGACACGCCCGAACTGCTGTTCAGCGAAATCGATAAAACCTTGCATCTCGGCGCGGTTCGTAACGTCCAGCGCCCGGACCACCGCACTGCCACCGTCATCGATGATCGAGGCGGCCAGCGCTTCGAGGCGTTGCAGCCGCCGTGCGCCCAGAACCACTCGCGCACCCTGGCTGGCCAGCAGGCGCGCCGTCGCTTCACCGATGCCGCTGCTGGCACCGGTGATGGCGATGGCTTTTCCGTTGATGTTCGACATGCGCAGACCCTCCGATTGCATTCATGGATGCAGCACTGCTGTGCTGTGGAGTGAATGCTAGGGAGGCGCGCAAACCAGGCGTTAGGCGGATTCTGCCCAGTACTTGCCTGATTCTGGCGGTCCGGATCGCTGGGTCGAAGCCTGGGCGCTGACGTCGCGCTCGGGGCGGCATGTATCAGCTGTCAGCGCGTTCGCACGGCCTCGTTGGCCTTGGCCTCGATCTCGAACGCGATGCTCCAGTTATGCAGCGGGTAGGGTTCGTCCACCAGCGCGTCGATATTGGCTTCCGGCCACATGCCTTCGTCCGGTAGATATTCGTAGTGGGCGTCAGCCAGGGTTGGATCGCTGTCACGCAGCTCGCCGGCGCCGCCGACCGCGCGGCTGGCGTAACGGATGCGCGGCGTACCGCTCAGATCACGTCCGGCGGTCAGGCGCACGATCGTACCGGCGGCGATCTCGACCCCTTCGATCGGCACCTCACCCTGCTCGTCGCTCATGGTGAAACCGCGACCGTCGATCATTCGTGCCTGCTGGCCAAGGTAGGGTTCGTCGAAGGTCAGCGGAGGATGCGGGACGTGAAAATCGATGAGGATTTCACGGCCCTCGACCGTGGCGCCAAGCGGCGACAACGGCACCCAGTTGCGGCGCTCGACCACGACTTGGTGATAGACCTTGCCAAGCATCTGGCCGAACCAGCGATAACCGTTGGCCGAAAGATGCGTGCCCTTGTCCACGTAGGGGTAAACCGGGCCGGCCAGGTACCAGTTGGGCTCTTCCTGCGCCAGTTCCCACTGGGCCATGCCGATGTCGAGACTGCCGTCCACGACCGACGTCTTGGCATCGGTCTGGTAGCTGATGAAGGCAGGCATGCGTTGCTGCCCGATGGCCTGCGCGGTGTCGGCGTAGAGGTCATCGCGCAGCTGGCGCATCATTGCCTTGTAGGTTTCCTTGTCGTTGATCCCGCCCTGAACCTCGGCGTAATCGTACTCGCCCTGTAACCAGAACAAAGCGCTGAGGCTGTAGCTCGCGCCTTCGTCATCCGCCAGTTGCTTGGCCTGATCGACGGCTTGCAATACCCGTTGGTACTCGTTGGTGCCACCAACCTTGGACAGTTGGGCGATGGAGCGACCGGACGTTGCGGCGTTGCTGGCGACGAACAGATGCTCGGGATCGGCCTCGACGCGGTGCTTTTCCAGATACAGCCGGCGCGCCATGTTCAGCGCGCCGACTTCAACGGACTCGCCTTCTTCCTGGGCGTGCTTTTCCAGCTTCGCGATGGCATCGCCGTCGAGAATGATCTTGGGATCGCGCTTGAACTGCACCACCGCCTTGAGCGGTTTGAATGCTGCCCCTCCGACCGGTACGAAGCGATCGCCGCTGAAGGTTGCCGAACGTGTTGCATCGCCCAGCATCAGATTGTCGTAGCCCGGCTGTTTCGACAGTGCCGGCCAGCCTTCGGCGGCAGAAGCCAGCGACTGGCCGTAGGTGATGATGTGGTTGTACTTGGCGCTCGGGGCGGGGGAGAGGTGATTGGGCTTGGCCATCAGCTGTTCGGTGAGGCGCTTGTTCTGCGCATCGCGGTCGATTAGAGATTGCGTGTCGGCCAGCAAGGGCAGCGAACAACCCATTAGCCACACGCCCAGCAGCGCTGCGGTGCTCCGTTTAGTGGGGCGGGCAAGCGGACAGGGGATATACCGAGGGGCGGGCATGGACGATTCCTTCTGATTGACAGGCGAACGGCATAAGTCAGGGCGAACCGCAGCGGCTCGGAACACGCGTTTCGACGGCCCTGCATGTGGTTAGTTCGCGACGCGGCGAGTCTCGTCGGACAACCGCAGGCGGATCAGAGTGCGGCCAGGCTCGTCAGTTCGGCGCTTTCAATGGCAAGTTTCAACGCCGCGCCCAGCTCTTCGAGGCGGTAGGGCTTGGCCAGCACATGCACGCCTTCGGCCTCCGCCGACTTTCTCGCCGCCTCGGCGTAACCGCTGGTGAGCAGGACGGGAATGCCGAGTTGCCGCGTGTGGATTTCTCGCGCCAGTTCCACGCCGTTCATGCCGCCGGGCATCATCACGTCGGAAAAGACAACGTCTACTCGGTGCCCGTTCGCCAGTGCCCCGAGGGCAGCGGCAGCGCTGCCGGAATGGATCACCTGGTAACCGAGGTGCTCGAGCATCTCGCCCACCAGCGCGGCGACTTCTTCGTCGTCGTCGACCAGCAGGACGCTACCTGCGGACACGTCGGGAGATTCATCGATGCGGGCATCCTCGATGTGCACTTGATCCGGCACATGCGCCGAGCGAGGCAGCATCATGATCACGCTGGTGCCTCGCCCGCATTCGGTATCGAGCCACACCGTGCCGCCGGACTGGCGGGCGAAACCGTAGACCTGAGCAAGCCCCAGGCCGGAGCCCTTGCCGATTTCTTTGGTGGTGAAGAAGGGGTCGAATACCCGTTCGCGCAGATCATCCGGGATGCCGGTACCCGAATCGATCACCGCCAGCCTGACGAAATCACCCCGGCAGCCCAGCACCTGCTCGTTCGGCGCATTGGTTGCCTGCAGCAGAATCGAGCCGCCTTCGGGCATGGCATCGCGAGCATTCACCGCCAAGTTGAGTATCACCAGTTCCAGCTCACCGGGATCGACCTCGATTGGCCACAAGTCCGGCGCAAACTGCACCTGAACATGAATATCTCCACGCAGGCTACGGTCGAGCAGCTCACGCATCTGACTGATGCGCAAGGCAAGGTCTACCGGCTCGGGAGCCAGTGACTGGCGTCGCGAAAATGCAAGCAACTGGCGGGTCAGGGCGGCTCCGCGTTGTGCGGCCTGACGCATGCCGTCCATCAGGCGCTGGCGGCGCTCCGGGTCCGCTCGTCGGTCGATCATGTCGAGGCCGCCGGAGATGACCATCAGCAGGTTGTTGAAATCGTGAGCGACGCCGCCGGTGAGCTGGCCGATGGCTTCGATCTTTTGTGTCTGGCGTAGCGTCTCTTCGATATGCGCGCGTTCGGCCATTTGCGTGCGAAGTTCGAGGTTGGCCTTTTCCAGTTCGCTGGTGCGCTCCATGACCAACGCCTCCAATTCAAGGGATACCTGTTCGCGCTCCTCGATCAGCGCCCGTACCTCGTACTGGCGATGCCTTCCACGCAACGCGGTCTGGAGCGCGCTGCTGAGGGTGATGCTTTGTACCGGGCGTTCGAGCAACGAGACGTTGCGCAACGCCGCCACCATACGCTGACGCCAGGCGGCGACGGCCGGTTGTTGATGTTTGCTGGTCAGGACTACGAACGGGAAATCGGACCAGGTCGGTTGTTGATCGACCCAGGCCGACAGCGCATTGAGGTCCTGACCGAAAAGACCTTCCTCGGCGATAAATACCGCGTCGGCATCCGTGCCGGCGTGCTTCAGCACTTCATCGACGCTGTGGCAGACGATAGCGTCCATGCCGCTGCGGCGGAGCAGATCGGCCGAGGCGGGACCGTCCCGTCCAATGGGGGCGTAAACGGCTACGGTCGGGCTTTTTGGCTCAGGCGTCGTCATGCTCGTCTTTCATGAGAGGAGAGGCGTCGCCGGTGTACTCAGGCGTGCCCGATAATATGCCGCTGAAGTTCGACAGCGGTTGCCCAACCTTGATGCCGGAAGCGCCAAGTCGGAATTCCCGGATAGTGTTTTCGTGGCGGCCGCTGCGTTTTTTGACCACTGACATCGCGCGGCGAACTACGCTGGCATGCTCGAAATAGCGCAGCATGATAACCGTATCACTCAGATAGCTGAGATCAACGGGCGTTTCCATCGGTCCGATCAGGCCATGCTGTGCCATCACCATCACGCTCATCACGCCTTGCTGGCCCAGATAGCTGAGTAACTCATGCATTTGCAAAATCTGGAAGCGGCCGTCTGGCATCGCGTTCAGATAGCCGTTGAGGCTGTCCAGCACTACCACCCGCGCGCCTTGTGCTTCGACGCTGTGGCGCACCGCGGCGGTAAATTCGCCGGGTGAAAGCTCGGCAGGATCGATCTGTTGCAGGTGCAGCAGCCCTTTTTCGAGCCAGGGTTCGATATCGAGTCCCAGCGCCCGGCCACGGGCCAGCAGGGTGCCGATGCCTTCGTCGAAGACAAAGAACGCAACCTGCTCGCCACGTTGGCACGCCGCGATGGCGTAGCCCAGCGCCAGCGAAGATTTGCCGACGCCAGCCGCGCCGATCAGCAATGCGTTGGTGCCGCGCTCCAGGCCGCCGCCGAGCATCTTGTCTAGCTCATCGTTGCCGCTGGAGGTCAGTTCGCCGGTAAAAGCCGCATGATGCTCGGCGGCGATGAGCCGCGGATAAATAGCCAGTCCACCCTTTTTGATACTGAAGTCGTGGTAACCGCCTCGGAACTGGATGCCCCGCATCTTGACCACCCGCAGCCGCCGCCGCTCGGCGCCGTAATCGATGGCCAGCTGCTCGAGCATCACCACACCGTGGGAGATCGAATGCAGCTGTAAATCACCGCTTTCCGAGGTCTGGTCATCGATCAGGATGACCGTGCAACTCCGGGTCGTGAAGAAGTGCTTGAGGGCCAGCACCTGCCGCCGATAGCGCAGCGGGCTCTGCGCGAGCAGGCGCATCTCGGACAGGCTGTCGAATATGACCCGGGTCGGGTTGGTTTCACTGACTCGATCGAAGACTTGCCTGATGGTCTCGCTCAGCTCCATCTCGGCCGGGTGCAGCACCGTCAGTTCAAGCTCGGGGTCGAGGCTGGCCTCGGGTGATACCAGCTCGAACACATCGATACCTTCGAGCGTCCAGCCGTGGCGCTTGGCAACGAGCTCCAGTTCCCGCTTGGTTTCCGAGAGTGTCACATAGAGCACCTGTTCGCCTTGGCGCGCACCCTCGAGCAGAAACTGCAACGCGAGAGTGGTCTTGCCGGAGCCAGGGCTGCCCTCGTAGAGATACATCCGGTTGGGGTCCAGACCGCCGCCGAGGATGTCATCCAGGCCTTCGCTGCCGGTCGAAATACGCGGCGAGTCGTCGTCTTGGGTGAAGGTAAGATCAGGGGATTCGGTCATTCCATACTCCTTTCGCGGGCTCTGCAGAAGGTCGCCGCGTTCCTTTACTTCTGGCGCTCCGACCATAGAGCGGTTGCCGATTACGAGGCAAAGTACGCCCAACAATAGCCGGGCTAAAGCCGCTCGATGGACGCTGCGGTGGGATATTGCGCAGATGATATGCGAGAGGCGCCGTTATTCAATCCGACTCGGCTTTTACCAGGCCGTTCCGCATGGCCAGCGCGTTAGAGCGGCATTCCTGGCGTCGCCGCGACGGCGACGCGAGGTGAAAAGCCGGGGTGGTGGGCGTTTCGCTGACGCGAAAAGCTGCTCGAATGGGGCAGCACTGAAGCCCTCATCACCCATCGTCGACCGCAGCGTTTCCGCGCGCTTTCGCATTTACAGCTTGAAGCGGCTCACCATGGCGATCAGGCGGTCGTTGGATGCGGACAGGCCATCGGTGCTCTTGCTCACCGTCACGCCAGATTCCACCAGTTCGTCGACCATATCCCGCACCGCAACCATGTTCTGGTTGATTTCCCCGCTGACGGCACTCTGCTCCTCGGCAGCCGCAGCGATTTGCGCGCTGAGGTCGTGGATGCGGTTGACCGAATCGGCCATTTCATCGAGCCCGCTATTGACGCGCGTGGTCCGCTCGGCGGTGGCCTGGCAGCTGCCTTTGGTTTTTTCCATCGCGTCTACCGCAGCATCGACAGCGCTCTGCAAGGCCGCGAGCATCTCGTTGATTTCCGACGTGCTCTGCTGTGTCCGACCGGCGAGCGCGCGCACTTCGTCGGCGACCACGGCGAATCCGCGTCCTTGCTCGCCCGCACGGGCGGCCTCGATGGCGGCGTTCAGCGCGAGGAGGTTGGTCTGCCCGGCAATTTCACCGATCACGCCCAATACATCGTTGATGCGGCGCGCGTCCTGCTGCATCGCCTGGACGCGCGCGGTGGCCGAGTCGACTTCATTGACCAGCGCCAGCACGCTTTGCGCCGCTTCGTCGACGGTGCGACGCGAATGCGCGGCGTGATCGTTGGCAGCCTGGGTGAAATTGGCGGTTTCGTTGGCGCTCTGGGCGACCGAGTCGGCCGTGGAGCTCATTTCGGTGATGGCCGTCACCGCCTGATCCGTTTCGCTGGCATGGCGAGCCAGAATGCCGTTGGTGTGATCGGATTGCTGCTTGAGCTGTTCGAGTTCGACCGAAATCTGGCGGGACGAGGTGGCCAGGTCGGCGATCATTTCCTGGAGATAGGCGATAAAGCGGTTCACTGCGACACCGATGCGGTCGACTTCATCGTCGCCCTTGATCTCGATGCGGCGGGTCAGATCCGCATCGCCGGATGACAGCGACTGGATGTTGGCCGACAGCAGATGCAGTCGACGCATCAGGTTGCGCAGCGCGACGACCATCAGCAGCAAAAGGAAACCCACCAACGGCAATTGCAGCCAGCCCAAGGTGCCGAGCACCGAGCGGGTCTTCTCGGTCAACAGGTGGCTGGGCAGCGCGGTTGCGAGCAGCCAGGGCGTGCCCTCGATGGGTTTGAGGAAGAACGAGGTCTGCTCGCCATTCTGGCCTTCGAACTCGGTGAAGCTGCGCTGGTCGCCACGGTCCAGCGCGGCCTTGATCTGCGCCACGAACGGCGTGCGTGACGCCAGCTCGGAGACGTTTTTCAGGACGATCTGTTCGCTCAGGGCAGGCAGGTTGCTGAGAATCTTGCCGTCCGCCTCGACGATCATGATCTGGCCCTGGATTTCCTTTTCCTTGGTCGCAACCAGTTCATTGAAGAAGCCCAGCGTCAGGTCGATCGTCGATACGCCATAGACGCTGCCGTTCTTGTTGATCGCCATGGCGCAGTTGGTGCGTGGTTCGGCACTGGCGTCGTCCTTGTAGGCGGCTGCCCAGGCGCAGCGCCCGCTAGGCGTTTGCGCGCCGGCCCGGTGCCAGGGCTGCTCGAAGTAGTTCAGCGACTCGGCGCTGTTCCAGTGCGTGTTGATCTTCAGCTGACCGCTGGCGTCACGGTGATAGAAGGTGCTGTGTTTCGCTACGCCGGGCGTCCGAGCGTTGGGCAGCGGCCAGATGCCTCCGCCGAACACCTTCTGATCGCCGTACTGGTCGATAAGCCCAGGCAGCACCGCGTCGATCTGGTCGCTGTCGAGCAGCGCGACGGTTTGGGTAATGGCGCGGGACTGGCTTTCGATCCGCGCCAGGTTGAGACGAATTGCCTGGGCGATTTCGTCGACCTTTTCTTCCACCAACTGGACTTCGGTGGCTTTCAGCTGAGGCGCGACGAATTGGTTGATGCCTAGCAGCGTCAGGCCAATGGCGACAAGGATGAAGGCCGCAAAAGTGGTGAGGTAGCGTGCCTGGATCGTTTTCAAGAAGGTCATGGTTGTGCTCGTTACAAGGGGCTACGGCGGAAGAACGCCCATACGTTCGCGTTATCGGCGCACCCTTCTGAAGCTGTAGGGCTATTGGTCGACTCGGTACGTTTGGCGAGCCGGGGACGCGAGCGTTTCTCGATGGCTGCATTGGCGGCAGGTCCGCAAGCGCTTCGAATCCTGTTTAAAATCGCGCGCTTTCTCTAACTAACGATGACCTTCATGCACGCCGATGCCCTTGTCACTTTGCAGAACCACCTCGCCACTGCCTTGATGCAGCTGCCCGATGAGACCCGCCGTCTGTTTCATGGACGCGGTCGCTGCTGGGAGGGGCTCGAGCATGTGACGGTCGATTGGCTACAGGGCATCGTGCTGGTTTCGTTGTTCCGCGCATCGGCGGACGCCGAGTTGGATGCGTTAAGGCTCGGCTTGTCGACGCTCACCCAAGGTGCCGAGTGGCAGAACAGTGGGGCGCATAGCCTGCTGTTGCATCACCGCTATCTGCCCGACAGCCACATGGAACAGCTGCTGGGCGAGCCGGTCAACGAATGGCTGATCAGCGAGAACGAGCTGCGCTACAAGCTGGATCTCGGCATCAAGCAGAACAACGGACTGTTTCTGGACATGCGCTACGGCCGTCGCTGGGTGCAGGAACAGGCGCACGGCAAGCGGGTACTGAACCTCTTCGCCTACACCTGCGGTTTTTCCATCGCTGCCATCGCGGGTGGCGCCGAGCATGTGGTCAACCTCGACATGGCGCGCGCCGCGCTCAGTCGCGGGCGCGACAATCATCGGCTCAACGAACATGACCTGAGCAAGGTCAGCTTCCTCGGCCACGAGCTGTTCAAGTCGTGGGGCAAGGTGAAGAAAAGCGGCCCGTATGACCTGGTCATCGTCGATCCGCCATCGTTCCAGAAAGGTAGCTTCGCGCTCGACAAGGATTACCGGAAGATCCTTCGGCGCTTGCCTGAGCTGCTGACGCCCACGGGTACGGTGCTGGCCTGCGTCAACGATCCCGACGTGGGTCCCGAATTCATCATCGAAGGCGTCGCTGCCGAGGCGCCGGACTTGGTATTTCAACAGCGTTTGCCGAACCCGCCGGAGTTCCCGGATGTCAACTCCGACAGTGGTTTGAAGGCACTGGTTTTCAGCCGCACGCCGGAGTAGCGTCGGCTGACGAGGGGAGTCGAAGCATTTCCTGTCGCTGTTACTCTTCGCTGCAGCTTCACCGGCCATTGGCTGACCGCTACTCTGGCCTGCGGCTTTGCATCTTCACGGCGGGGCGAGCACTCACAGCAACGTCGCGGGCGCGAATTCGACCCGCCACAGGAGATACCGCCATTCCTGATTCAGGCCAACAAGTACAGGCAATTTTCAACGCTGCCAGCGATTGCGCCATGCTCACCACCGATTGCGACGGCATCATCACGGCCTGGAGCTCGGGTGCCGAGCGCATCTTCGGCTGGACGGCGCAACAGATGTACGGACAACCCTTCGACCGCCTATTCAGCGGCGATGGCCGCAATGCGGAACTGCTGCGCGAGCAGATGCAGCGCGCCCTGCAGCAGGGCAGCACCAGCCACGAACGTTGGTATATCCGCGCCGATGGGTCACGTTTACATGGCGCGGGCACGCTCACGCCGCTGTTTGGCGAGAAGGGGCATTTCGGCTTCCTGAAAATCCTGCGTGACCGCACGGCGGAGGATGAGGCCGCGCGGCGATTGACCGAGAGCGACAACCGTTACCGCCTGCTGTTCGAGGCGATCGATGCGGGCTTCTGCATCATCGAGATGAAATTTGACGCGCAGGGTAAGCCGATCGACTATCGGTTCGTTGAAACCAATCCGGCCTTCGTACGCCAGAGCGGGCTGGTCGATGCCGGCGGCAAATGGATGCGCGACCTCGCGCCTGCACATGAGCAGCACTGGTTCGATATCTACGGTGAGGTGGCGCTGAGCCGCCGCCCGGTGCGTTTCGAGAACCATGCCGAGGCCTTGCAGCGTTGGTTCGAGGTGCAGGCGATGCCGATCGGCGAGCCGTCCGAACAGCGTGTCGCGGTTCTGTTCAACGACATCTCCGCACGTCGCAACGCGGAGCAGGCCCTACAAGCCCTAACCGCCTCGCTGCGCGAGGACGTCGCAACCCGTACCAAGGACCGTGACCAGCTCTGGGAGTTGTCCAGCGACGTGATGCTTCGCTGCCGTTTCGATGGCGACATCATCGCGGTCAATCCAGCCTGGGAACGGTTGCTGGGCTGGCCCGAGGAGCAACTTCTGGGTGCCAATATTCTCGACTTCATCCACTCGGACGACCTGGCGGACACGAGTGCGACCGTTGGACAGTTGTCGGAGGGGCGCTCCTTTCTGCATTACGAAAATCGCTACCGCTGCACCGATGGCAGCTATCGCTGGCTCACCTGGTCGGCCCGGCCGGCGGACGGTGTGATCAATGCCGTGGGGCGCGACATCACCGCAGAAAAGGAACAGGCGCAGGCGCTCGCCCAGGCAGAGGCGCAGCTGCGCCAAAGCCAGAAGATGGAAGCCGTCGGCCAGTTGACCGGCGGCCTGGCGCATGACTTCAACAACCTGCTGACCAGTATCGGCGGCAGCCTGGAACTGCTCGAAAAGCGCATCGAGCAAGGCCGTGTCGAATCGCTCGCGCAGTACGTGACGGTGGCCCAGAACGCGACCCGCCGAGCGGCGGCGCTGACGCACCGCTTGCTGGCGTTTTCTCGCCGCCAGACGCTCAACCCGATGGCCACCGATGTCTGCGAGCTGATCAGTGACCTGCGCGAACTGCTCAGCCGCACGGTCGGCCCTTCGATCACGCTGCAGACGCAGTGTGCCGAGGATCTGTCTCCAACGCTGGTGGATCGCAACCAGCTGGAAAACGCCTTGCTCAATCTCGCCATCAACGCCCGTGACGCGATGCCCGACGGTGGGACGCTGACGATCGGTGTCAGCAACATCTGGCTGGACGACCGCAAGGCGATAGATCTCGACGTGCCGACCGGGCAATACGTGCTCGTATGCGTCACGGATACCGGAGTCGGCATGTCCAAGGAAGTCGCCGCGCAGGCATTCGATCCGTTTTTCACCACCAAACCATTGGGCATGGGAACCGGTCTGGGATTATCGATGGTGTACGGCTTTACCCGGCAGTCAGGCGGGCAGGTGAAGATCCAGTCCGAACCGGATCATGGCACCACGATCTGCCTGTATCTGCCGCACGTAGTCGCGAATGTGCAGCAGGCCGATACGGTGATCGATCCCAAGTCGACACTTCAGGTAAGCGGTGGGTCAGGCGAGACGATCCTGGTCGTCGATGATGAACCGGCGGTGCGCCTGCTGGTGGTGGAGGTTCTCGAGGAGTTGGGCTATCGGGTGCTGCAGGCAATCGATGGTAAAAGCGGCCTGAGTATTCTTCAGAGTGGCGAACCGGTTGCACTGCTGGTCACGGACGTCGGGCTAACGGGCGGTATGAATGGCCGCCAGCTAGCCGACGCCGCTCGCCAGTCCGACCCCGCGCTGAACGTGCTGTTTATCACCGGCTACGCGGAAAGCACCGTGATGGGCAACGGTCAGCTCGAACCGGGCATGGGTCTGTTGACCAAGCCGTTCACGATCGATGCGCTGGCAGAGCGCATCGAAGCGTTACGCGGCAGGAACTGATGCCGCCATCGAGCCTGACCGTAACCGCCGGTTTGGCTCGCGACGGCGCCCGAACGCCGCCAGGATCAGTAATGGGCCTTTACGATGAAGTTGGTGACATTGTTGTCGGTGTTGAACGCAGCGCTGTCCTGCACACCGTATTTGTCCGACCAGTAGTCGTACTCGATACCGACGTATAGCTTGCCAGGGGTGTAGTCCAGCGCTTTGCCCAGGTCGTACTTGACCTGCGGGTTGATGTGCAGGTTCTTTGCGACGAAGTCGTTGCTGGTTTTGGAGCCGGCATCATTGACCACCCAGTCGATATAGCCATCGAAGAGGATGTCGGACTTGCCCAGCGGGAACGTGATGGCCCAGGTTGGCGTGATCTGCCATTGGCCGCTGGCCTGGCCGGTGATGCCGTCCGGCTTACGGTAGTAGGTGTTGATCGACAGACGATCGAAGCCCGGTACGGCCAGGTCGATGGCGGGGCCGAGCAGGTAGTTGCGGTTGCGTCCTTCGCCTCGCTCATAGGTCGCCGAAAGCAGAACGTCGGTGACTGGCCCAAACGATAGGTCTCGCCCGGTGATCTTGCCCAGTGAAAGACGGGGGCTGAATTCCCCGTAATAGGTGCGGCCATCATTGCCCGAATGACCGTTGAACCACTTGTGGTCGACGAACAGGAACATGTCGCCCCAGGTCCAGCCACTGGCATGTTCGAAGGTAATGGTCTGCTGGATATCGGCCTCACGCCCATCCTCGCCTGAGTCGACGGCGAAATTTTTGCCGTAGAGGTAGGTCAGGCTGTTGTTCTGCCAGAGCATTGGGTCGGCCATGGCTTGGCTGGCGAAAGTCAATCCCGCCGCGAAGACGGCGGTGCTGAGGCTGCATTTCATCGATGTGCTCCCTTGTTGCAGTTGCGGCTGCTTTATTTTGAGCTTTGTCCAAACGGGCAGGCGTTGTGCTCGAAGCAGTGCCGCGCCAGTCGATCAAGCGCAGCGGAAATACCACAGAAATCGTTTTATTTCATCGTTTCGTGAGGGCGCAACGCTGTCGCGTGGCGGTTTTGGGAGAAGCGGTCGATAACGAGCAAGCGAATAAGCGGCTCGTATCGGAGCTGTTGTACGCGTTTCGATTCGAATTCGGTTGCGGGTCGATCGCCCAAGGGAGCGTGAGTCAGAGGAACGCAGGCGGCGGCCCCAGAAACGAAACTGCCGGCGCAAGGCCGGCAGTCGCGAGGTGTAGCGCGGATCAGTGTTGGGTAACGATCGCCATGTTATTGAGGCCAGCCTGGCGGATCAGGGCGTTGTTGCCCATGCCGCTCTGGTCGACCAAGGCCTCATGGCCGGTGCCATTTTGAATGACGGTCGCCAGATGGCTTTCGCCGTACTGGGACAGAATGGCCATGTTGTTTACACCGTCCTGGGTGATGCTGGCCAGGTTGAGATCGCCGTCCTGGACGATATCGACGTCGTTACCAGCGTTGCTGCTGGAACCGGTGATGCGGTTGCCTTCACCTTCTTGCACGGCGCTGAGCATGTTGTACGTACCGGACTGGTTGAAGTTCAGCTCGTTGGAGTTGCCCAGCTGGTCCACCGTCGCGTTGTTGTAGCTACCATGCTGACCAACTGTGGCGACCTGATCACGGCCGTCCTGATCGAGCACTGCGCCGTTGCCAAACCCGTACTGATTGGCAGTGGCGGTGTTGCCATTGCCGCGCTGGGCGAGGTTGGCGTCGTTCTCATTGCCCTGCTGATAAACGAAGGCGTTCTGGTAGCTGCCGCGCTGATCCACGTTCAGGTTGTTGTTGTCACCACCCGAATAGGTATAAGCCTCGTGGTTGGCGCCAGTCTGGCTGACGGATGCATTGTTGAGGTTGCCGACCTGCTCGACTTCGGTGATCGAGCCAGCACTCCAGTTCTGAGCGATCTCCGCGGCGTTCTCGTTGCCTTGTTGGTCGATCATGGCGCGGTCGTTCGAGCTGAACGACTGGCTGACGCTTGCATCGTTGAGGTTACCGTCCTGGTAAAGCTCGGACTTGCTGCCGTTGGCCAGCGCCTGATAGCTGTTGGCGTAGTTCCGGTTGCCCAGCTGCTCTGTAACGGCGTCGGCGCCACGGGTGGCGACCTGTTCGGTTTCGGCGATATTGGCGTTGCCGTGCTGATGCTGGTCAGCGCTGCTGTCCCAGGTACCGCCCTGGCTGATGCTGGCCTCGTTGCCTTTACCGTTCTGCCATTGCTCCGCGGTGCTGCGCAAAGCGACCGTCTGGTTGACCTCGGCCTTATGGAAGTTGGCGATCTGGGTTTGCAGGACCGAGGACGAGAACGAGCTGTTCTGCTCGACCATCGCGCCGTTGCCCCGGCCGCTTTGCAGCTGCGTGGCCGTGTTCGAGCTGCCAGCGCTCTGCGTGACTTCGGCGATGTTATCGATGCCGTTCTGGCGTTGTTCGGAGGTGTGCTCAGCGGCGAAGGCCTGGGCAGTGGCGATAGTCAGGATGGCAGCTACAAGGGGTTTGATCTTGAACATTGTTATCTCTCCATGGAATGTTTTCAGCGGTACTTCCTGGTGGTGCTTTGTTTCAGCGGTACTGGCGAACCAGCACGCTCAGACCCTGGCCGTTCTGCGTGACGCTACTGCGATGCCCGGTACCGGTCTGTTCGATCAGCGCGTTGTTGTGCGCGCCGTATTGCTCGATCCGGGCCTGGTTGTAGGCGCCTGATTGAACAATCAATCCCTGGTTGTGGCTGCCGTGCTGCTCGATGGATGCAGCATGCGCATAGCCGCTCTGAAGGATGAAAGCTTCCAGAGCGCTGTCGGTTTGAGTGATAGAGCTGGTCAGGCTGTCGCCAAGCTGGGTGACGAGTGCGAAGTTCCCATGCGCGGCGCCGATGGCTGGCCGGGTCGATGCAATCGAATGGTTCTGGCTCGATGCGATTTCGCTGGGCCACAGATCGAGTGAGGATGGACGATCGGTCGCGTGGAGGGCTGGGCTGGCTAACCCTGCGAGAAGCAGCGGCAGCAGCGCTTTGCGGGCAATCCATTGCGCCTGGCTCATCAGTCATCCCTGGTTGAATCGCGGTAGGTCATCCTGTCCTAAACCGCGATCCGGCAAATCCATCAAACGGATGAAACCGCTGCGTTTGTTTCTGGGCTGTTTCATGCCCAGAAACAGAACGACCTACAGCTTGGTCGGCGCCGCGAGGTACTTCGCCAGTTCGGCCTCGATTGCGGGTGTCGTTTCGGCGGTCTGCCATAGCCGACGGTCGACGCCTTGGGCGATCAGGTGGGCGACCGCCGCCTCGATCGCCGACAGCACGCAGAGTTGCGCCGGTTCGTTGGTGGTATAGCCGGCCTCGGCCTCGAGCAGCTCCTTGAACTCGATGAACTTGTAGACGTTGGCGCTGCGCCCGATGGAATAGATCGTCTTGGTCGTCATCACGTTGGAGAGCACCTGGCCGCTGCGCACGTCGACGGCGCGCAGATTGACCGTGACCTGATCGACCCGGTACTCCTGCGATACGCCGATACCCAGATACCGCGCGCCCTGGCCACCGCTGCGCACGTTGGTTTCGTAGGCGACGATGGCGCCTTCCATGATGATGTTGGCGGCCAGCAGCGAGGGCAGTTCCGACTGTATGTTCGGTGCCACGTCCGGCTTGGCCTGGGAGGCGCGGATGATCTTGCGCTCGGTCAGCACGTTCTGCAGGCCCTCGCGCTCCAGCACGATGAACCAGCCGCTGGCCTGCATGGCATCGACCAGCATGCTTGCCGCGCCCTGGGTGACGGCGGTGGAAAAGGAACTCGCCGGGCTTGGTTTGTACTGCCCGGTCTGGTCGCGGAAGCCGTAAACGGCGGCGACCAGCGGGCCTTTGGGGCGGGGCAGTTGCAGCAAGTCCTGATAGGTCGAAGTGCGCGGGGTAAGGGTGGGTGTTTCCTGGTCTGCGGACATCGGTTCGCGCACTGCGCAGCCCTGCAGAACGGCCATCATCCCGATGGCGACGAATAGGCTTCTCATGGCCTTTGCTCTCCTTGATCAGTTTTCGCCGATGACGATTTCGGACACTTCGCCGGTCAGCCGGTCGGTGATGCTTACAACCAAGTTGCCGAGGTCGTCGTTGATGACATTTACGATGAAGTCATCCGTTGTGACCGACCCGGTCTTGCCGTCTCTAGCATCATTAAGCAGATCGCCAAGCAGCCGTGATTCCAACTGACTGGTGAAACGGTCCAGCGCCGAGGTGCCGGACAGCGAGGAGCGGTCGATCGCGTCCGGGTCCTTGGTGTCGTTTTGGGCCTGGGCATTGCCCAGCAGCCAGGCGCCGTTCAAAGGGCTGCCGCCAAAGGACGGATTGACTGGCGTATAGACCAGTTCGGTTGCCGTAACGGCAGAGCTGAGCAACAGCCCGGCCAGGAGAATGCCGGTGGTTTTTTGTTGTGGCCGGTTCATAACTCATCCTTCGCAAGATCAATGGTGTCTTCGAACATTGCTTCAACTTTCTTACGGTTTATCTCTTGCAGCACGTAATCCGCCGCGTCATAAGCGGTTTGCTCCATGTCGCCGACGTTCGGTTGCAGAAAGCGGCGGTAGAGCGGTTGGTTGTTCTGCTCGACCCATACCAGAATGCCCCAGCGTGCCGACGGTCTTTCCTTGACCGCCAGGTTGAAGTCCAGGGAGCTGGTGTCGTTCAGGCGTTCGCAGAACTTGCGGTAGAACTCCTGACCGGATCGGGTAACGGTGTTGTTGGTAATGAAGCCCTTGAGCTCTGCTTCTTCGGCATATGCCTGCGCAGCGAAAAGCAGCATCAGGCACAGGCACGCGGCCTTCATGTGCCGGCCTCGCTCACGTGCCCCAGCACCAGCGACGCACCCTGCGCGCGGTTGGATGCGCCCAGTTTGCCCAGCGCGTTATGGATATGGCTCTTGATGGTGTGAGTGCTCAGGTGCAGGCGGTCGGCGATTTCCGAGTTCGAAAGCCCCTTGCCTGCTAGCGCGAGGATCTGCTTTTCGCGCACCGATAAATCATCGATGGCGCGCGACGCATGGGTCAGTTGACGATAGCGACCGAGCAGTTTTTCCATCAGCGCGCGGGGCAGCCAGTCGCCACCGTTGAGCATGACAATGATGCCGCGGCTGAAATTGCTGCGGCTTGTGCTTGGGTAGAAGACGCCCTTGATCCAAGGGTGTAGTTCCAGCAGCCGGCGTGCCTGTTCCGGCTGCGCATTGACCAACGCGGTGACGGTATCGCGCAGCTGCCGGAGTAGGCGCAGGCATTCGTCATCGGTAAAGCTGCCGACGTCGACAAGTAGCAGGTCTGCATCGCTCACGCCGGGGCGAAGCGCGTTGCTGCGCGTCAGACGCAACTGAGCGCTGTCGTGAAGATGTTGGTGAAATGAGTTATCCAGCAGCTCGCTGTTGGACAACAGGACGAGACGCGCTGAGGGGGCGACGAGGGCCGTGCGGGCTTCATCGATCATGTGCATTTCCTTTGCTGTTCATGGCTGTGTCGGGCTGCGCCCGCGATCCTTGCCGGAGGCCTGGCGCTTTGACATTAACGCTAACAAGGTAGTTCAGCGGGGTGACAATAAAAAGTCGGAACTGTGAGTGCATGCCAGTTTTCCGACGAACTGCCTGCGCGGGTTCGAATTGCAAGCCTGGAAAGCCGAAGTCCGCTCGACTACATTCAGTGTCTTTCCTGCTCATGACTGGAGAGCCGAAATGTCGGACCCGGCGTTCTGGTTGGTCTTTTTCTCGGCTGCTCTGGCGCTGAACCTGTCGCCCGGTCCCGATCTGCTGTTCGTGCTGTCGCGTACGCTCTCCGGTGGGCGGCGTGTCGGCGTGGCCTCGGCATGCGGCGTCTGCAGTGGTGCTCTGGTTCATGTGGCAGCCGCCGCGCTGGGGATTTCGGCGATTCTGGCTACTTCGGCGCTGGCCTTTACGGTGGTCAAGTATGTCGGTGCGGCCTATCTGCTGTACCTGGGCATCCAGGCGTTGCGCTCTGCGGGTGCCGGTACGCAGCTCAACCTTGGAACGGCGCCGCGGACTACTGCCTGGCAGGCCTATCGCCAGGGCATTCTCGTGGACATTCTCAATCCCAAGGCGGCAATTTTCTTCATGGCGTTTCTGCCGCAGTTCGTGCGTCCGGACCAGGGCGCGGTGGCGCTGCAGCTATTGGTGCTGGGTGTGTTAGTCGTTCTGGTGGCAATCGTCGTGGAATGCACGCTCGTGCTGCTGGCGGCTCGTGCCAGCTCGGCGCTACGCGGCAATCAGCGACTGAGCCAATGGCTCGATCGTGTCCTCGGGTCGGTGCTGATCGGCCTGGGTATCCGCCTTGGCTTGGCCGAACGCGCATAACCGTGGGAACGTCGGCGCCCTTATCGGTCTGAATGCGTATGCGGTGCGTCTTGTACGACGGCGATGGCCGCGGCAATCGGAAGGAGCTTTCATGTCCCTGTACAGCAAAAACACCACATCCAATCTCATCCCCTGTCTGCATTACCGTGACGTACCCGCGGCGCTGGACTGGCTGTGTCGAGTGTTTGATTTCGAGCAGCATCTGGTGGTCGAGGACGCGCAAGTGGGCGTCATTCACGCGCAGCTCAATTTCGGTAGCGGCATGCTGATGCTCGGTCCGGTTAGCGATTCAGAATATGGTCGCCAGGTGCGGATGCCGGACCAGGTGGGCGGTGTTTCCACGCAGAGCATCTATGTCATCGTCAACAGTGCCGATGCGCTCTATACCAAGGCCAAGGCTGCCGGGGCGGAGATCGTCATTGAGTTGAAAGACGAGGATTACGGTGGCCGAGGCTTCAGCTGCCGCGACCTGGAGGGTCACCTGTGGAATTTTGGCACCTACGATCCCTGGGCCGAGCCGGTCGCTGAGCAGAACGTGCGAGGGAACGGCTGATGCGCACCCTGATACTGACAGATGGAACCGAAGTCCCTGTGATTGGCCAGGGCACTTGGCACATGGGTGAGAATCCGGCCGAACGCAACAACGAGGTAGGAGCGCTGCGCCTCGGCATAGAGCTGGGCATGACGTTGATCGATACCGCGGAAATGTACGGCGAGGGCGGTGCGGAAGAGGTTGTCGGTGAAGCGATACGCGGTCGTCGCGACCGGATCTTTCTGGTCAGCAAGGTTTATCCGCACAACGCCAGCCAGAAGGGCGTACCGGAAGCCTGCGAGCGCAGCTTGCGTCGGCTCGGTACCGAATGCATCGATCTGTATCTGCTGCACTGGCGCGGCCAGTATCCGCTGGCGGAAACCGTCGAAGCCTTCGAGCGGCTCAGAGAGCAGGGCAAGATCCGCCGCTGGGGGGTGTCGAATCTCGATCTGGACGACATGCGTGAGCTGAATGCACCCGCTTGTGCGGCCAACCAAGTGCTCTACAACCCTAGCGAGCGTGGGATCGAATTCGACCTGCTGCCCTGGAGCCAGGCTCAGGGTATGCCGGTCATGGCGTATTGTCCGTTGGGGCAGGGCGGTGCGTTGTTGCGGCATTCGGCAGTGGCCAACGTTGCCCGCCGACACGGTGCGCAGCCCGCTCAGGTGGCGTTGGCCTGGGCCTTGCGCCAACCCGGCGTTTTGGTAATTCCCAAGTCTTCCAACCCGGCTCATCTGCGCAACAATGCGTCTGCCGCAGAGCTGCAGTTGACGGCTGAAGATCTGAACATCCTCGACGATGCCTTCCCGCCACCGTCTCGCCGGCAGGCGCTGCAGATGGTTTGACCCCGACGATCCTCCGGACGGCGGGGAATGTTTGCCTCGCCGCGGCTGTCAGCTGTTAACGACAGCAAACCGGAGAATCGGGCATGACTGAAAACAGACTCGAAGGCGCGGTGGTGGTCATCACCGGTGCGTCCAGTGGTATTGGGCGCGCCACCGCACAAGCATTCGCACGTCGGCGTGCCCGTGTGGTGTTGGCTGCACGTGACGAGGAGGCGTTGCAGGAGGCGGCTGAAGAATGTTGGGCGCTCGGCGGCGAGGCGCTTGTGGTACCAACCGACACGACCCTCAGCGACTCGGTGGAACAACTGGCCACTGCCGCTGCCGAGTTCGGCCAAGGACGCATCGATATCTGGATCAACAATGCCGGGGTCGGTGCGGTCGGCACATTCGACGAGACGCCACTGGATGCTCACGAGCAGGTCGTGCAGACCGATTTGATCGGCTATCTGCGAGGCGCGCATGTGGTGCTCCCTTACTTCAAGCAGCAGAACGCCGGCATTCTGATCAATACGCTCTCCGTCGGCAGTTGGGTGCCGCAGCCATTCGCGGTGGCCTATTCGGCCAGCAAGTTCGGCCTGCGCGGTTTTTCCCAGGCGCTGCGCGGTGAGCTGGCGCAATGGCCGGGAATACATGTGTGTGATGTATACCCATCGGTGGTCGACACCCCCGGTTTTCGCGACGGCGGCAACTATGCCGGGCGTTCGCTGCAACCGCCGCCACCGCTGTGCGATCCCCGGCAGGTGGCCGAGGCGATGATCAGCCTGGCGTTGCATCCTCGCCATACCACCTCGGTTGGGATGGTGGCGACCTTGCTGCGCTTCGCGCATTTCGTGACGCCTGGTTTCAATCAGCTTTCGGGACTGCTGACCGGTGCCGCGCTGCGGCGTGCCGATCGAGTGGCGCCTTCTTCCGGCAATCTGTTCCATCCAGCACTGGGCCAGCGGCGAATAGATGGCGGATGGCGTAAAGACAGCCACCCGCAGCGCACCTTGATGCTGGCTGGAGGGGTTGCGGTAGGCGTAGTCGGACTGCTGTTGTGCTGTCGTAAACGCTAAGGAGGCCGCAGTCAGCGCTACTCCGGCAAGCAGGCCAGCGAGCCCAGATCCTTGCGCACGTTCTCCAATTGGCTGTCGAAATGGCTTCGCTGGTCAGTATCGGACATCGCGTAGAGGTCGCTGGCCAAATCCAGGGCAGCCTGTTCGATGCGGTCGAAGGCCGCTCGGTACTCGGCAGTCCAGAAGGCTTCGCCGCCTTGTAGCAGCCGCGCGATGCGATCATCGAATCCCACTTCGTGACGCTGGGCGACCGCGGCGCTCAGGGCGTGTTGCCATTGCACCCGGTTGTCCAGCCACAACCGGTTATGTTCTCCGAGGCTATGCGCCCAGACGAGAATGCGCTGCCGTTGCGCCGCGCTGATCGTACCCAGCCAATGCTCGACCCGCTCGCCCATGCGTTCGGCACGCTCTCTGATCTGCTGGTCCAGTGGTGGCTGCAAGTATTTTTCGGCCCGCTCGCGACGGTCTTTCTCTAGCGCCTCGTTGAGCGTTCTGACCTGTGCATCGTCAAGATCACGCAGAAGCTGCGTGGTGGTCGGGGTGATCTCTTCGGTAATTGCCTGAATCGCCTGTTTCGCATGCTGGTAGTGAGTGCGCAGCGTGGCCTCGTTGATTTCATCCCGCCGAACCTGGTGCTGCAGCTGTCCGATGATGTCGAGATAGACCGGTAATTGCGTTTGGCAGTGCCAGCTCAGATGGTCGCGCAGCTGCGCGCGGAAGCGCTTCTCCTGAGCGCGATCCAGGTCCAGATAGTCGTCGATCCACCACGGGATCAGCGTGTCCAGGTTGCGGTACGCGAGGTTGATGCGGCTGCAGCCGGCGATGATAAGCGTGAGTGCCACCAGCAATAGGAATGGCTTGCAGCCAAGTGTCTGACGGATCTGCATCGGAGCCCTCGTCTTCTCGGTATGGGCATCTCTCGATAAGGACGAAATGGCCTTCTCGCCTATTAATAGAACGACAGGACGTCCCGGCAGTTCGAGCCAAAACAGCAACGGTTTGTTTCGGCGAGAAAAACGGTCGAACTTGTGGTCCCTTTATTGAAGAGGGCGTGCCGCCGGCACGCCTGCAATAACGGTAATAGACGTGGAGGTAGGCATGCAGACGACGATCAGACAGCTGACCGGAGACCAGGTACCGCAGGGCTGGCGCCCGACCTGGGTGACTTGCTGGGTGGTGGAAATGGACGGCAAGACGATCGCCGGCCCCTATGCCACGCGCGAAGAGGCGCAAGCCGTGATGGATGGGGAGCAGGAACCCAAGGTATCGCAGACACCTACACCCCGGTGAGGCAGATCACAGGCATTTAGTGGGGCAGGGATCGACCCGCTCGGGTATTGGTGGCGGCGGCTCGACGAGCTGGGAAACCAGCTCCAGAGCTTTGTCGAAGGATGGATAGCCGCTGCGCGCAACATCCAGCTCGGCGTAGGCCTGGCGATATTCCTCGGCCTTGGTGGCGTCGCGTTCGTCCAGCAGATAGGGCTCCTGGTGCATTTTGTAGAGCAGCGCCGTCGCATGCGGGTGGCCCTTGGCGCGCGCCTGTTCGAGCAGGTTCAGCACGCCCGCTTGTTGCGGTCCCTGGCGTATCAGCAGCAGTGCCTGATAGAACTCGATTTCGCCGTGCTCGTCGAGGTGAGCACTGCGTTCGAGCAGGGCGTCGGCCAGTTCATAGCCGTCTTCGTCGCCAATGGAGATGAGAATCTTGGCCTGCAAAAGATCGTTCTGATAGAGCAGTCGCTCCGCACGACAGGAGCTGCCCGGTTGGTCACAGGGTTGAGAGGCGCAGCCGCCCAGGACGATGAGCAGTCCGAGTAGTAATGAGTTCTTCATCGCTGCCTTGTTCTCTGGATTGTTTATATGTGTCAGCGCGAGTTCTGACCTGCGAGTTTCGTTTCTGTTCAGCCTGACTCATGGCTCGCTGGCGATGGGCTTGAGGCCATAGTGAAACAGAAGGACCTGCCACTCGGGGTTAGCTGGAAGGGTGCTGAGCAATTGATCAAGATAGTCTTTCACCGCTTCGTCCAGCGTGTCGGTTATCAGCATGTGCCGCGCGAACTGGTACAGGGGCGTTGACGATATGTATAGCTCGCCCGGCTTATGTTCCTTGCGGTAATGGAGCAGGGTGGAGCGAGCGATCAATAAAGTATTGATGCGCCCGGAGAGCAGCTTCTCGAGGTTCTGCAGATCGTTGTGTACATTCTGGCGTTCTATCGCACCCTTGGCGATATCTTCCTCAAGTCCCTGATACCGGTGGCCGAGCACGCCACCCAGAACCAGGCCGTGCAAGGATTCCGGCCCTTCATATTCAACCGGCGCATCGGGTAGTGAGACGAATACCTGTTGATCGATCAGTAGCGGTTCCGACCATCTGGCGTTTGCTGTCTGCGCGGCAGTGAAAAAGCTCGGCGTTGCCCAGAGCAGGATGCCGGGGCGGTTTCGGGCGAGGCGAATGTCCACACGCTTGCGCGGTAGCTCCACTAGCTCGAAACGGAAGCGGCCACGGTTGGCCGGGTCGCGATTGAGCAGTTCGACGAACGCGTGCGAAAGGCCCTGCCCATCGCCGAGTATGAATGGGGGCGAGAAGTGATAGTTCCACACCTCGATCCGCTGTTGCGCGGTGCAGATCGAAGGCAGTAGAGCGAGCATGAGCACCACAACGAGTCGTTGCATGGCGCACCTTCAGAATGATGGCGAAGCGGCCGGTCCAGGACTCGGTGATGCTGCCCGCGGATGGCTTTTGCCTGTTCGATGATGAACAAGCATAGTCGACAGGCGGCAGGGAGCGAGCAGCCAGGCTGGTTCGTTTTTTTGCCGAGAGGCTGTTTCCGTTCTAGAAGCGTTCGTGCTCGCCGAGAAAGCGCCACTCGCCGACAGGCAGTTTGGCCATCGACAGGCGACCGACGCGTATGCGTTTGCAGCTGAGCATCTGCAGGCCGATGGCTTCGCAAAGTTGTCGCAGATCGCCCGCTTGCGGCGCCTTGAGCACGATGCGCAGACGGGTTTCGTTCTGCCAGCTGGCCTTGGCTTTCGGCAGGATCCGGCCACGGTGCCCGATGCCTTTGGCCAGCAACGCCAGGCCACCTTCCTCGGGTTCGCCGGCGACTTCCACGATGTATTCCTGTTCGAGCTTGTCGCGAGGGTCGGCGAGTTTGCGGATCACCTCGCGCTGCTGGCTAAACACGACCAGTCCGCTGGCATCCGGCTCCAGCGTTAGCAGTGCGGTCTGACGAGCGAAGTGCCGATCACGCGGTGCGAGACGAGCATCATCGCCCGTCCAGTGAGTGGCCTTGGCGAGCTGTTCCATGGCGCCCGCCGGGTCTGCGGCGGTTGCCTGGCCGGCCGGTTTGTGCAGCAGCAGCGTGACGGGCGGCAGCTCGGCTGCGATGGCGCCAGGCAGGAGTTCGATTCGCTGGTCGCCGACCTTGAAATAGGGGGCTTCGATGACCTGCCCATCGACGCTGACCCAGCCACCCTCGATGTACAGCTCAGCCTCACGCCGCGAACAGCCGAGTTGCTCGGCGAGGCGTTTGGACAAGCGTATCGGGTCGGTCATGGGTATCTCGGATGTCGCGGGAGGGGAAACCCGGCGAGCCACTGCAGTACTGCGTGACAGCTGAAGCTCGCGGTCAGGTGTTGCGGGTTTACTGCTTAGCTATTTATTTCTATTTCTTACTGATGGTGATCTGCCGCGATGGGCCTTGAGTCTGGCCACTGACGCCGTTGGGAATCTTCTGAACTTCACCGCCGGCCTTCAGAAAGGCTGCCATTTGCTCGGCCAAGGACTGGCTGGTTTCGCTGGCGGGTTCGGGTTTGCGTTTCGCGGATGTGGTCTTGGAGGCCATCGTCATCGGATTCCTGTGGATCAATCGAACCGGCCATTATACAGATCTGGCTAATTTTTGTTCGATTTTTCCTTGAACGGTCATCAGGTGAGCAAATCGCTTCGTCTATGGTCTTCACTAGATACCTGCCCGTTTCGCTCCGGAGGATTCTTCATGCCGCGCCATGCCATTCGCGCCATCATCTGCTGCACCACGCTTTCCTGTTCGACCCTCGCGGTCGCCGAGGTCGAATATTTCGACAGCGAGCAGGGTCGTGTCTCCGTCGAAGAAATCGCCACCGGTCTGGAGTACCCCTGGGCCGTTGCCTTCCTGCCGAACGATGCTGGCATGCTGGTCACAGAGCGTCCCGGCAGGTTGCGTGTGGTTGACGGCAACGGGCAGCTTTCCGAGCCGCTCGACGGCATGCCTGATGTCTATGCGCAAGCGCAGGGCGGGTTGCTGGACGTGCAGCTATCGCCCAGTTTCGCGCAGGATCGGTTGGTCTACCTCAGCTATGCCGAAGAAGGCGAGGGCAAGGCCGGCACCACCGTGGGGCGTGGTCGGCTGGCCGATGACCTGAGCGGGCTGGAAGATTTCACGGTCATTTTTCGCCAGCAGCCAAAGCTCTCGAACGGCATTCATTTCGGTTCGCGGCTGGTCTTCGATGGCAGCGGCCACTTATTCATAGCGCTGGGGGAAAACAACCAACGACCTACCGCTCAGGACCTGGACAAGCTGCAGGGCAAGCTGGTGCGGATTCACCCGGACGGCAAGGTTCCGGACGACAATCCGATGGTGGATACCGAAGACGCCCGGCCAGAAATCTGGTCCTACGGTCATCGTAATCAACAGGGGGCCGCGCTCAATCCCTGGAGCGGCGCACTCTGGACGCATGAACATGGCCCGCGTGGCGGCGATGAAATCAATATTCCGCAACCGGGGCTCAATTACGGCTGGCCGCTGGCGACTCATGGCATCAATTACAGCGGCCAGCCGATCCCCGAAGCCAAGGGTAAAACCGTGGACGGTACCGAGCCGCCGCACTATGTCTGGGAGCGTTCGCCCGGCATCAGCGGCATGGCGTTCTATGATGCGGAACGCTTCCCCGCATGGCAGCACAACCTGTTCATCGGCGCGCTGGTGGACCAGTCGCTGATTCGCCTGCAACTCGACGGCGACAAGGTGACCCATGACGAGCGCTTGCTGAAGGATCTCGGCGCGCGAGTTCGCGACGTTCGCCTGGGACCCGACGGCTATCTTTATCTGCTGACCGACTCGGCCAGCGGCAAGCTCCTACGCGTTAGTTTCGATGCGAGCGAAGGCGGACGTTGAGGGCATCTCATCGAGAGTGCTTGCACCTGCGCGCCTACGACGTCCCCACCGCCCAAGGAGTTGCGCAAGTGGCGGTCGCCGGCCGGCGGGCAGGCCGCTCCGATGACCATCTGAGTCGTGCGGGCCGTCAAATAGTGGTCGTGGTGGCCGGCGGTCATGGCGCGCTCGGAACCAAAGCGGGCGATTCGATCATCGCCTATGCATTGCCGCAATGAGTTACTCGGGGCGGACTTACGTCCAGCCTTACCCTTGTTTCAGTGCTATTCAGCTAACCGGTCGGACGCTGGCGTCCGACCGGCCTGCTAGAATCGCCGCATTCGACTCACAGGATCTTTCACATGGCCGCAATCGGGCGCTTCAATAGCATGCAAATCGTCAAGCACACCGGTTTCGGCCTTTACCTGGATGGCGGTCCGGATGGCGAAATCCTGTTGCCCAATCGCTACGTCCCGAAGAATGTGCCGACCGAGGTCGATGACTGGCTGAACGTCTTCGTTTACCTCGACAGCGAAGACAAGCTCATTGCGACTACGGAGAAGCCGAAGGTGCAGGTGGGCGAATTCGCCAGCCTCAAGGTCAAGGAGATCAACCGCGTTGGGCTGTTTCTCGACTGGGGGCTGACCAAGGATCTGCTGCTGCCGCATTCCGAGGAAAAACGCCAACTGAACGAGGGCGACTACTGCGTCGTTCACGTCTACCTCGACAAACACACCCGCCGCATCACCGCCACGGCGCGGCTGGATCGCTACCTGGACAAGACGCCGCCTCGCTACAAGGTCGGCGAAGCCGTTGACTTGCTGGTCGTGGAGGCGACCGACCTTGGTCACAAGGCGATCATCAATGGCAAGCATTGGGGGCTGATCCACAAGAACGAGGCGTTCAAGTTCCTGCGCAGCGGTATGCACGAAAAGGGCTTCATCAAGGAAATGCGCGCCGACGGCAAGATCAGCCTCAGCCTCCAGCCGGTGGGCAGCGAAGCCGCTGACGCCCTGCAAGCGCTGATTCTGCAGAAGCTGCAGGAAAACCAGGGCAGCCTGCCGGTCAGTGACAAAACCGCAGCCGATGAGATCGCCCGGTTGTTCGGTGTCAGCAAAGGCAATTTCAAGAAGGCCATCGGCGGCCTCTACAAGCAGGGCCGTATCGTCATCCATCCGGATCGCATCGAGCGCACCTAATTCGTTGGCGCGGCCACTGCAGCCAGGCGCCGACGTCCTTCTCCTCTCCTACGACTGCGCGCAGGCGCTGGGCTTTCCTGCGCCGGCTGTCTTTGCGTGACGCAGCCAAGTAGCTCGTCTCGATCAGTCGTTGCTGAATGTTACAGGCCTGTCGTTTGATCGCTGACTGTAGCGTTCACGACCTTGACTCCAGCAAGGCCGCAGCTTCAGTACTTGCCGATATGCACATAACCGGTGGCGCTAGCCTGTCCTGATGGGCCGTTGCGCGTGCGTTTATGGCGCTTTGTTCCGCCTCGCCCATTGATTCTGCAACTGTCCGGGATATTTGCGGTCTGTTGCGTGTCTATGCCTCCTCACAAGAACAGGCGTCGCGGCCAGAGTGCAGGCATGAACAACTATTTATCTCCGAGAAGGGATTCCATATGAGGAACATCACGCTTCCAGGTGTATCGCTACTGTGCCTTGTCGCTACCAATAGCTGGGCAGAGAACGAGCCGCAGGATATTCGCATCGGTGGTTTCGAGTTCACGCCTACGCTGGTCGTACGCGAGAGCTACGACGACAACTATCGCGGCTTGTCGGATAACGAGCAGGCGTCCTGGGTTACCGGAATCAATCCGACCTTCCTGCTCGGCACAGGGAACCGCAATAGCGAGTACGAACTCGAGTACTCGTTCAATAGCGACATCTTTCATTCGGACTCCGAAGCCAGTAATACCGACCATCACCTGCAGCTCAGAAGTGTCATGGAATTCACGTCTCGTCATCGCTTGAGCTGGGGGCTTGCCTACCATCGCGTAGAGGAAACGGCGGATACCGAAGTCGATACCGAAAACGACAAGTACAGCCGGGCCATCGCCCGCGCGGCTTACCGCTTCGGTGCCCAGAGCGCGCGCAACCAGCTCGAGTTCGGTACCAACTACGAACAGCGTCGGTACCACAACAGCGACAATCTCAACGCCTCCGAAGAACGCGATAGCCTGATGTTCAACTCCATCTGGTTCCATCGTCTTGGCGCCGACACGCGCTCACTCGTCGAGGTTCGTCACACCGACCACGATTACAAACTCTCCAGTGCGCTGCGCGACAGCACCAACGTGGCGCTGCTCGGCGGTATGACCTGGGAAGGCGGCGCGAAGACATCCGGCTCGGTCAAGGTCGGTGCCGAGCGCAAGGACTTCGACAGCGATCAGCGTGAAGATTTCACCAGCCCCATGTGGGAAGTCGGCGTTACTTACAGGCCACGTACGTATTCGGCATTCTCGATCGATTCCCGCCGTGCTTTCGATGAGGGTGACGACGGTGCCAGCACCATCAATGATTGGACGACCGTCGCCGCCTGGAATCATGACTGGACGTCGCGCATATCGACCGAACTGCTCTACCGCTTCTCGGATCGCGAGTACGAAGGCATCAACCGGGACGACGAGCGCACCGGCTACGGCGCCGGCGTGACCTGGTCGCCGGATCGCTGGATCGATGTGACCCTTTCATACCTCCGGACGGAGAACGATTCCAACTTGGACATCGAAAGCTACGACCGAAACGTTTACCTGCTGAGTTTCGACCTGAGCCTTTGAGGCCGGGCAGGACATTAACCCGTGCCTAAGGAGGAGCCAATCATGCGCATCCCGAACATCTTCAAATTCCTTTCCGTGCTCGTGCTGCTGGTATTCAGCGCAGCGGCCAGCGCCGCGCAGTACCAGTTGGGGTCGGGCGACATCATTCGTATCAACGTACACGGCGAGCCGGACCTCACCTTCGAAGAGATTCGTCTGACGGACGCCGGAACCTTCACCTTTCCCTTCATCGGTGAAGTCGATGCCAACGGCAAGACGCCGGGCGAGGTGCGCAACCTGCTGGTCGAGAAGCTGAAGGATGGCTATCTGATCGACCCGCGCGTGTCGGTATCGGTTGCCAACTATCGGGAGTTCTACATCTCCGGCGAAGTGAAGCTTCCCGGCGGCTATCCATTCCAGCCTGGGCTGACCTTGGATCGGGCCATCGCCTTGGCTGGAGGCCTGACCGAGCGCGCATCTACCAGGCGCATGACCATCGTTCGCGGCTCCGAAGGCAGCCGCGCCGAAGAAAAAGCCACCATGAACACATTGGTTCGCCCCGGCGACACGATCAACATCGATGAAGGATTCTTCTGATGAACAGCCCAGTTCGCCCGGATCGGCCATGGCAGCGCCCCGTCGGGCCGGCAACCGATAGCGATTTCATAGACCTCAAGAAAATCTGGCACGCGGTCTGGTCGCGCAAGTGGGGGATTGCCCTGCTGGTGGGCATCGTCGCGCTGCTCACGATCATTCTGCTGTCGCGGATGACGCCTATTTACAAGGCCGTCGCGACGGTGCTCATCGAGACGAAAGGCACGCCGGTATTGTCTTTCCAGCCTGCGTCCGACTCCCCTGTTGAGCTCAGCGAATACCTGCAGACCCAGCTCAGCCTGATGCAGAGCCGCGGCGTTGCCGAGCGTGTGGTGCGCGATCTTAATCTGACCGAGCACCCCGAGTTCGACCTGCGTCAACAGTCCGGACCGCTGATCGACTTCAGTGGCATTGCCGCTGCCCTGACCGGTGAAGAGGAAGAGGCGCCTACCGAAGCGCAGATCCTCGACTACGCCACTCAATCCCTGATGGAGCGGACGTCGGTATGGGTCGAAGGCAAGAGCCAGCTGGTCTATCTGTCCATCGCGATGGCCGACCGCATGACCGCCGCCGAAGCGACCAACCAACTGGCGCAGGCCTATATCGAAGCGCAGCTGGAAGCCAAGGTCGACATGTCGATGACCGCCGCCAGCTGGATGAACGAGCGTCTGGTCTCCCTGCGTGAAAATCTGCAGGACTCCGAAGACCGTCTCCAGGCCTACCTGGACGCCGAAGGTCTCGTGGATCTGGATGGTGTCGGCACCATCAGCGCCAACGAGCTGTCGCTGACCGGTGACCGCATGATCGATGCGCGTCGTCAACGGGCCGAAGCCGAGAGCCAGTATCGTCAGGTCGAATCCATGCGCAGCCAGGGCTGGGAGCGTCTCGCCAGTGTGCCGGCCGTTCTGGGTCACCCGCTGATTCAGCAGTTCAAAGCGGATCAGGCACATGCCCGGTCGCGTGTCGAAGACCTGTCCCGCCGTTATGGTGATCGTCATCCGTCGATGGCTTCCGCCCGCTCGGATCTCAACGCGGCTACAGCCAGTCTGCGACAGCAGGTCGAGCAGGTAGTGGCGAGCATCGAGCGCAACTATCAGTTGGCGTTGGCCAATGAAAACTCTCTGCGTGCTTCGTTCGACGAGAACAAAGGCCGCATCCAGGACATCTCGCGCAAGGAATTCAAGGTGCGTGACCTTCAGCGTCAGGTCGAAAGCGACCGCGCGCTGTACGACACCTTCATGACCCGCCTGCAGGAGACCACTGCGACTTCGGACCTGAGCACCACCAATGCCCGCGTGGTCGATTCGGCCATCCCGCCGACCGAACCCAGCGCGCCGAACAAGAAGCTGATTCTCGTCGTGGCGTTGTTCCTGGCCCTGGTAATTGGCGTTATTCAAGCGATCGTCCGCGAAATTCTCGACAACACCTTCAAGAGCTCCGAAGAAGTCGAAAACAAGCTCGGGCTGCCGGTCATGGGCATCGTTCCGATGGTGCCGCGCAAGCTGCGCAAGGAAGTCAGCCATCTGTTCGAACGCAGCGGCGACAAGCGCTTCTGCGAAGCCGTGCGGACCATCCGTACCAACCTTTTGCTGAGCGAAGCCAATCAGCCGCGGCAGGTGCTGGTGATCACGTCCACGGCGCCGGACGAAGGCAAGAGCTCGGTATCGGCCAACCTCGCGTTCGCCATGGGGCAGTTGCATCGTGTGCTGCTGATCGACGCCGACCTGCGCCGCGCGACCCTCGACAAGGCGTTCGACTTCAAGCCGGGTACGCCGGGGCTGGTCAATCTCATCGGCGGCAACGCCAAGCTCGAGGAGTGCATCCACACGGTCGGGAACGTCGACATGATCGCTGCCGGTGCGGTGCCTTCCAACCCGCTCGAACTGCTGTCCTCGCCACGCTTCGCGAAACTGCTCGAAGTGGTCAAGGGCCGCTACGACCGCATCATCATCGACTCGCCGCCGAGCCAGGCGGTCAGCGATGCCGCCGTGCTGTCGACCCTCGCCGATGCGGTGATCTATGTCGTCAAGTCTGACGCCACGCTGATTCCGCATGTACAGAAAGGTGTGAGCCAGCTGCAGAACAGCAATGCGCCGCTGACGGGTGTAGTGCTCAATGCCGTCGATATCGAGAAAGCCAAGAAGAACGGTCAGTTCCGTGGCTATTACGACCACTACGGCTACAGCGAGCAGACGGTCTAAGCCGGCTCGTTCATCCGTCACGGGTCAGGTTCGGCCAGCAAGGAACCTGACCCGTTTGAATCTGCCCAGTTTTGCGCCACCGGCCACCGAAAGGGTCGCGCCGAGGCATGCCTGTTTCAATGTCTAATCGAGGATCCTGCTATGAACATCACCGTCGTTGGAAGCGGCTACGTTGGGCTGGTTACCGGTGCCTGTATCGCTGAAATGGGCAACAGGGTTTACTGCGTCGACGTCGACAAGACCAAGATAGAGAACCTCAAGCAGGGCATTCTGCCAATCTACGAGCCAGGCCTCGAAGACATCGTCGTCGAGAACCACACCTCAGGACGTCTGCATTTCACCACTTCGCTGAGTGAGGCGGCCGAGCAGTCTGAAGTCTTCTTCATTGCTGTCGGCACCCCGCCTGGCGAGGACGGTTCGGCGGACTTGCGCTATGTGCTGGAAGTCGCTCGGCAGATCGGCGATACCCTGAGCGGCCCGGCGATCGTGGTGAACAAATCTACCGTGCCGGTTGGGACGGCGGACCTGGTGCGTACAGCGGTGGCGGAGCGTCTCGAAGCGCGCGGCGTCGACATCGAATTCTCGGTGGTATCGAACCCGGAATTTCTCAAGGAAGGTGCGGCGGTCGATGACTTCATGCATCCCGACCGGATCGTGATCGGCGCCGACAACGATCACGCTCGCGAGGTCATGAGTGCCCTCTACGCGCCCTTCATCCGCAACCGCCCGCGCACCATGTTCATGGGCATCCGCGATGCGGAAATGACCAAGTACGCCGCCAACGCGATGCTGGCGACCAAGATCTCCTTCATGAACGAAATCGCCAGCCTTTGCGAGCGCCTCGACGTGGACGTCGAGAACGTGCGCCTGGGCATCGGCTCGGATGAGCGCATCGGCTACCACTTTATCTATGCCGGGTGCGGCTATGGCGGTTCGTGCTTCCCGAAAGACGTCAAGGCACTGATCAACATCGCTCACCAGAATGATTTCGAGCCCAAGCTGCTGCAGGCGGTCGAGGCCCGTAACGAACAGCAGAAGCACTCGCTGTTCAATAAGATTTCCACCCACTTCAACGGTGACCTCAGCGGCCGGACCTTTGCCGTTTGGGGCCTGGCGTTCAAGCCGGGTACCGATGACATGCGCGAAGCGCCGAGCGTGGTGCTGATCAACAGCCTGATCAATGCCGGCGCCAAGGTGCGCGCCTTCGATCCGGTCGCGCGCGAGACAGCGCGCCGCGAGTTCCCTGAAAGCTGGTTCACCGAAGGTCGCCTGCAGATTGTTGAAGGCCAGTACGAGGCCGCCATCGATGCCGATGCCCTGTGCCTGGTGACCGAATGGAAGCCATTCCGTCGTCCGGATTTCCGTGCGCTGAAGCGCTTGTTGAACACTCCGCTGATCATCGATGGGCGTAACCAGTACGACCGCGAGCAGGTCAAGCGCGAAGGCTTCAGCTACTACGGCGTAGGCCGTCAGCCGGTTCAGGCCTGAACGAGGGGCTAGCGAGTGAGCGCTATCGAACAGCCCAACATGCGCAGCGGCTCCGCCCCAATCAGGGAGCGGCTGGCCGCGCTGCTGCGTGGCGGCCTGCGTAGCAAGCTGCTGCGCAACATCCTCACCGTGGTGACCGGCACCGCCGGTGCGCAGGCGATCACGCTGGCGTTCATGCCGGTGATCACGCGCATTTACGGGCCGGAAGCTTATGGCGTGCTGGGCACCTTTCTCAGCGTGACCATGATGCTGATTCCGGTCGCGGCGCTGACCTATCCCATCGCCATCGTGCTGCCCAAGCGTGATGGCGATGCCCGGGGCCTGGTGCGGCTGGCGCTGACGATTGCACTGGCGCTGGCTTCGGTGGTTGCGCTGGGGCTGTATCTGTTCGGTGTGCAGCTGACGACCGCGCTGGAGATGCAGATCATCCAGCCGTTCCTGATGCTCATCCCGTTCGTGATGTTCTGTGGCGCGGCACTGGAAATCTGCCAGCAATGGCTGTTTCGCACCCAGCGCTTCCGTATCACGGCGAGCGTGGCGGTCGGGCATTCGCTGCTGTTCAACTCGATGCGGACCATTGCCGGGTTGGTGCAGTCCTCGGCTTTGATGCTGGTGTGCACCACTGCGCTGCAGCAGGCGTTGCACGCGGCCATGTTGGGCCTGGCGATGCTGCGGGCCAAGCCCCACGAAGATAATCACGCCAGTGAAGCGGGGCAGGAGCGCCCCGGTATGCTCGAACTAGCCCGTCAGCACAGCGACTTTCCCAAGTTCCGCGCCCCGGTGATGCTGATCAATGCCGTCTCGCAGCATCTGCCAACCCTGGTTCTCGCGGCGTATTTCGGTCCGGCGGCCGCTGGGTTCTTCGCATTGTGCAAACAGGCGCTGACCATGCCGACCAATATGATCGGCAAATCGGTGGCCGATGTTTATTACCCGCGCATCAGCCGCGCCATTCACGACCGGGAACCGGTCGCAGCCATGTTGTTGAAGGCGACCACCGCGCTGGCGTTGGTCGGTCTGGTGCCGTTCTCGTTGGTGGTGGCGCTCGGGCCCTGGATGTTCGCGTTTGTGTTCGGTGAGCAATGGCATGTGGCAGGTGAGTACGCCCGCTGGCTTGCGCTGGCCGAGTACGTGATCTTCGTTTCGCGCCCGTGCGTAGTGGCGGTCCCGGCGCTGTCGCTGCAGGGCCGGTTCCTTCTGTTCGAGATATTCAGCACCAGCTTGCGCGTGCTTTCGCTGTTTGTCGGAGCACTGCTGGTCGGTAGTGCACTGGCAACTGTGCAGGCCTTTGCCGTCGCCTGCATCGTCATCTATTCGTCGCTGATCGCGATCGTGCTGATTGCCGCGCGCCGGTGGTATGCGGCCCAGCGTATTAAAGAGAGCCTAGATCAATGAAGGTTTTGCATTTGGTCGCTGGCGAATTGACCGGAGGCGCTGCTCGCGGCGCGTACTGGTTGCACCAGGGGCTGCGCTCGCTGGGGGTCGATTCCCGCGTCTATACCAATAGCCAGGTCACCCATGGCGATACCTCGGTGGTATCCGTCAGCCGCAGCAAGAAAGACAAGATCATCAGCATCGCCAGAAGCCAGGCCGACCAGGCGTTCGCCAGTTTCTACCGTGGACGCCAGTCGGGCATGTTCAGCGCTGGCGTGATGGGTGCCGATTTCACCAAGAGCGATGAGTGCCGTGAGGCTGACGTGGTGCATTTGCATTGGGTCAACGGCGGTTTCGTCGATATGAAGCACCTAGCTCAGCTGCGCAAGCCGGTGGTCTGGACAATGCGTGACATGTGGCCGATGACTGGTGGCTGCCATTACGCCATGGGCTGCGAGAAATTCACCACCGGCTGCGGCAGTTGCGATCAACTCGGCAGCCGCTCCGACCGAGACTTGTCGCGCTTCGTGCTCAACCGCAAACGCAAGTATCTGCCCAAATCGATGAAGATGATCGGCATCAGCGACTGGGTCTCCGAACAGGCCCGGCAGAGCCTGCTGTTCCGCGACTTCGACGTGCGCACCATTCATAACAACGTCGACGCCAGTGAATTCTTCCCGCTGGACAAGCAGCTGGCTCGGCAACTGCTCGGGTTGAATACCGAGAAGAGGATCATCCTCACCGGTAGCACCAGCGCTAAGGACACTTACAAGGGCTTCGGCAAATACCTCGAGATGCTTAAGCACCTCGATCCGGCCAAGTATCACCTGTGCTTCTTCGGCAAGCTGGACCAGTCCGTCGCCGATAGTTTGGGCTTCGACTACACCTCGTTCGGCTATCTGCACGACAGCATCTCGCTGCGCCTGCTTTATTCGGCCGCCGATGTGTTCATCGCGCCGAGCCTGATGGAGGCGTTCGGCAAGACGCTGGCCGAAGCCATGGGGTGCGGCACTCCCGTGGTGTGCTTCGACGCCACCGGCCCGAAGGACATCGTGACCCATAAGCACGACGGCTATAAGGCCGCGCCCTTCGATGCCAAGGGGCTGGCCGACGGCGTCGAGTGGGTCACGGGCGAGGCGGACTATCCACAGCTCGTGCTCAATGCGCGGGAAAAGATCACCAGCACATTCGACAGTCCTGTCATCGCCAGGCAATACCGGGCGCTGTATGAGGAAATGCTCGCATGAGAGGCCCGTCTGTCCGCACCAGGCCGCTCGGTAACGCCTCGTTAACCTTGGCTGCCAACAATCAATCGAACCAGCCGTCTGGCGGAGCAGGGCGCCTGGGCGCCGATGCGTCGTCCATTCGGTCTTGCATCAACACCCTTGTCATCTGGAACCTACAGGTACATTGAAATGGAAAAGAAACGCGCGCTGATCACCGGGATTACTGGCCAGGACGGTTCCTACCTCGCCGAACTCCTGCTGGAAAAGGGTTACGAAGTGCATGGCCTCATACGCCGTGCCTCGCAGTACAACACTCAGCGGGTCGACCACATCTGTCAGGACCCGCATGTCGAGCATCAGAACTTCGTTCTGCATTACGGCGACCTGACCGATTCGTCTAACCTGACCCGCATCATCCAGGAAGTGCAGCCGGACGAGGTCTACAACCTGGGCGCGCAGTCGCACGTCGCGGTCAGCTTCGAGTCGCCTGAATACACGGCCGACGTCGATGGCATGGGCACTCTGCGCATCCTCGAAGCCATTCGCCTACTGGGGCTGGAAAAGAAAACGCGTTTCTACCAGGCCTCCACCTCTGAGCTTTATGGTCTGGTACAGGAGATTCCGCAGAAGGAAACTACGCCGTTCTACCCGCGTTCGCCCTATGCGGTGGCCAAGCTGTACGCCTACTGGATCACCGTCAACTATCGCGAAGCCTATGGCATGTACGCCTGCAACGGCATCCTGTTCAACCACGAATCACCGCGCCGCGGCGAGACCTTCGTGACGCGCAAGATCACTCGTGGCCTGGCGAACATCGCCCAAGGTCTCGAGAAATCTCTGCATATGGGCAACCTCGACGCGCTGCGTGACTGGGGCCATGCCAAGGATTACGTGCGCATGCAGTGGATGATGCTGCAGCAGGAGCAGGCCGAAGACTTCGTCATCGCCACCGGCGTGCAGTATTCGGTGCGCGAATTCATCAAGTGGTCGGCGGCCGAACTGGGCGTCGAGTTGCGCTTCGAAGGCAGCGGCGTGGATGAGCGCGCTATCGTGGCAAGCATCGAAGGAGACAAGGCGCCGGCGCTCAAGGTCGGCGACGTCGTCGTCCGTGTCGATCCACGCTTCTTCCGTCCAGCTGAAGTGGAAACCCTGCTCGGAGATCCGACCCGCGCCAAGGAAAAGCTCGGCTGGACGCCGGAAATCAGCGTGCAAGAAATGTGCGCCGAAATGGTCCGCGAAGATCTGAAGGTCGCCCAGCGCCATGCCCTGCTCAAAGAGCACGGCTTCGACATTCCAGTGTCCGTGGAGAACTGATATGAATCGTGACGCTCGTATTTTCGTTGCAGGACATCGCGGCATGGTGGGCTCCGCCATCGTCCGTCGTCTGCAGGCGCTGGGGTACGACAACCTCATCACGCGTGGACGTGAGGACCTGGATCTGGTCGATCAGGCAGCGGTGAACACATTCTTCGCCGAGAACAAGATCGATCAGGTGTACATGGCTTCGGCAAAGGTTGGCGGCATTCATGCTAACAACACCTATCCGGCCGAATTCATCTACCAGAACCTTATGGTCGAGGCGAACATCATCCACGCGGCGCACTGCAACGACGTCAACAAGCTGCTGTTCCTCGGCTCGTCGTGCATCTATCCGAAATTCGCCGCACAGCCCATGAAGGAAGAGGCGCTGGTCACCGGCGTGCTCGAGCCGACCAACGAGCCGTACGCGGTCGCAAAGATTGCTGGTATCAAGCTCTGCGAAAGCTATAACCGTCAGTACGGTCGCGACTATCGCAGTGTCATGCCGACCAACCTCTATGGCCCGAACGACAACTTCCATCCAGAGAACAGTCATGTAGTGCCGGCGTTGCTCAAGCGCTTCCATGAAGCGACCCAGCGCGGTGATGACGAAGTGGTGATCTGGGGCAGCGGCAAGCCGCAGCGCGAGTTTCTTCATGTGGACGACATGGCCGCCGCCAGCGTGCACGTGATGGAGTTGGATGACGCGACCTACCAGGCGCATACCCAGCCGATGCTGTCGCATATCAACGTGGGTACCGGCGTCGATTGCAGCATTCGCGAACTGGCCGAAACCATTGCCCGGGTTACCGAATACCAGGGCCGGCTGGTTTTCGACAGCTCCAAGCCGGATGGGACACCGCGCAAGCTGATGGACGTATCCCGCCTCAAGGCGCTGGGCTGGCAGGCCAGCATCAGTCTGGAAAATGGCTTACGCGATGCCTATCGCTGGTTCGTCGAGAACCAACACCAGGCTCGGCACTGATTGATCGACAGCGCGGCAGCACAGTAGAACTGTGTGCGCTGCGCAGAAATACAGGGAAAGGCAGGGAAGAGGGCGGAACAGAGCAGACGCGCATCTTTTGGCGACTGAAAAGCAGAGGCCGGTAGCGCCTGGATGACGAACTCGGTGCCTTTTGGCCACGGCGGCGGACTTTTTTGCCGCTGTCGTTGTCCATCCATGGCACCTGATTCCTCGCCGTGGTGAACCGTCCTCCAAGGTCGTCAATCCAAGCCGGTTCGGTTCTGTGTTCGCCACGTCACATCTGGAAAATTGGGGAAAGCGCTTGTTAAGGAAAGTTCTGGCGTACAAGAATCTACTGTTCATGCTTCTGTTGCTGAACTCCACCTGCTTCTTCCTGACGGATGATAAGCGGGCCGGAATTCCATACTTTCAGGAGCTGTTCCTGCTGCTGGTCGTGGCAGCGACCGCCTGCCTATTCGTCGCATGGAAGTGGGTCTATCAGTCCAAAACGAGCCTGTGGATCATTTTCATGGGCGTCATGCTGCCGTTGATATCGGCAGTGCTTGCAAACCTGAATTTTGGCCAGCCGCTGGTGTACGGGTTGTTGGAAGAGCGCCGTTTCCTGCAATACCTGGTGTTCTTCCCGACGCTGTTCCTGCTGATCATGGCGTCTCCGACCCAAGAAGAGCTGGGGAAGTACTTCCTCTATGTAGCGCTGTTCTGCGCGACCCTGGGTTTTGCCTATTACCTGGGGATCATTCCCCAGAATAAAGGCGTTTCCTTCACCGTAGATGACTGGACGCAGTACGAAGATCTGTTGCGGCCGGATCGCTTCCGTATCGGCTCGCCCTTCGTCACCATCTCCGCATTCATGGTGATGTACAGCATGCGGGACCGCGTGACGGTCGGCAGGTTGCTGATTCTGCTCTACTTCGTCGCCTATCTGTGGTTGGTGCTGCAGACCCGGCAGACCATGGTGGTTTGGGCCTTGGCGGGTATGTGGATCTTCCGCAAGCGCATCGACTCGCTGATGAAGATGAGTGCGCTTGGGGTGGCGATTCTTGTTGTTTCCTATCTGCTGGCGCCGGAGTTCTATCACGCGCAATTTGCTCGATTCGATGCGTTGCTTTTCGACGCTACGTCCGGGCCGGGCGTACGGGAAAGAACCGTAGCGATCATTCTGGACGCCATTAGTGCGAACAACTACTTCGGTATGGGCGCATTGTCTCTGCAATGGGACGGTGGATTCTCACGAATCTACAATTCGCATTTCTATCTTGCCGACGTCGGAATATTCGGTGTGTATTATCGATTCGGATTCCTGGCGCCTATCGCCGCTCTGGTGTTCTATGGCGGCTTCATCTGGATCATGCGCCAGTGCGCGGATAAAGGCGCTCTCCTGGCTGCGCTGCAACTGTCATTTGTCGTCAGTATGCTTAACTTTGCGCTTTCCAACGCGTTGACCTTTTCTGGCGATATTTATGGCATGGCTGCAGCGTTCTTCCTTTATTACGCCAAGCTGCAAACAGAAAACTCGACTCTTACGGCAAATCTCGAACAGGTGAATTATGGTCAGTTTCAGTATCGTAACTATAAACTGGAATAATTTTGACGGCCTGAAGGAGACGTATCGGAGCCTGGCCGCCCAAACTTACCGGAACTTCCGCTGGATCGTTATTGACGGCGCATCCAAGGATGGCAGTGGTGAGTGGCTGAAAAGCCTGGATGATAGTCAGGCGGAAATCACTATCGAGCCGGACAAGGGTATTTACGACGCGATGAACAAAGGGCGGCTTCGTGCAGTCGAGACGCCCGGCTATACCTTGTTTCTGAATAGCGGAGACTCGCTTGCCGACTCGAAGGTACTTGAGCGAATAAGTGAACAGCTGTCTAAAACGGTTATTCAGCCAAAGTTCATCTACGGTGATTTCTATCGCAAAGAAGCTAACGGCGATTTGAAACTCACCAGTGCTCACCCCATCGAACGTGCTCCGCTGGGTTTGCCCGCCAGCCATCAGACCATGTATTTCGAAAACGAGCGGCTGCGCACGTTCGAGTTCAGGCTCGATTACAAGTTATCGGCAGACTACTGTCTATTGCTTGAATTTCTGAAAGGGCTGGATCTTCAAAGCGAAGTGATGCAGTTGTCGTTCCCATTGTGCATCTTTGACACTTCCGGTGTTTCGCACAAACGACGCTTCGAGGCGATTCGAGAGGATATGGATATCAGAACGCGTTTTCTGAACTTTTCCAAGCCCAACGCACTGGCCCTCTATGTACTTCACTATGTGCACACCCATACAAAGCAATTACGTGCGTCGTTGGGGCGCTGAACATCGACAGGTTTGTCATCTGGAAATGGACCGTTAAAAGAACAGGACACAGGAGTGCTCGATGAATTACCGAAGCCTGAATGATCTATCACGGCTCAGCAATGAATGTGCCAGCAAGATTCCAAATGATATCGACCTGGTGGTTGGTATCCCACGAAGCGGGATGCTGGTCGCCAGCATCATCGCGCTGAAGCAGAACCTGCCGCTGACGGATCTCTATTCGTTCCTGCGCAATGATGACCTGAAGAAAGGCAACACCCGTACTTACAAGCATGCCGAACTGGTCAAACCCAGGGATGCGAAAAGAATACTGCTCGTCGACGACAGTATCTCCTCGGCCAAATCGATGCGGGCCGCCGAAGAGCAGATACGTGCTATCTACAATGGCAACGTCGTGACGATGGCGGTGTTTGCCGAGCGGCATAACCGCCACCACGTGGATATGTATCTCGAGCTCGTCGAGCAGCCCCGCGTATTCGAATGGAACATCATGCATCACCCGTTTCTGACCCAGGCCTGTCTGGATATCGACGGTGTGCTTTGTGTCGACCCGACGATCGAGGAAAACGATGACGGGCCGAACTATCGGGATTTCCTCAGTTGCACACGGCCCCTGTTCATTCCTTCGGTCAAGGTCGCGCATCTGGTGACCAGCCGCCTGGAAAAGTATCGCGCCGAAACGGAAGAATGGTTACAGCGCAATGGTGTGCAGTACGGAACCCTGCACATGCTCGACCTTCCCACCGCTGAAGAGCGTCGCCGGCTGAATATTCATCACAAGTTCAAGGCGGAGGTGTATGCCAAACAACCGCTGACCCGTTTGTTCGTCGAGAGCGAGGTCAAGCAAGCTATCGAGATCATGAAACTCAGCGGCAAGCCGGTGTACTGCATCGAAACCAACGAGATGTATGTGCCGGGCCAGGTCTACAACCTCAAGGCCAATACACTGCGTAAAAGCTATAGCCTGAAGGCGAAGCTGATCGGCAAGGCCAAATCGATACTCGGCAGAGGAGTGCCGGTAGCACCTTCTTCGAAGAGCTGAAAAGAGAACTCTCGGCTGCCTGCGCAGCCGAGAGATGTCATTCAGGCGTTTGGCCCGATGCGGGCGCATTCGCCCTGACCGACGTACTTGCTGAGAATGTCCCACTGCGGGCGGTCCTGACCGTCCTTCGGCTCAATGGACAGTTTGTATTTGCCCCATGCCGATCCTGCCGCCCAATACGTCATCGGAATGCAGTGTTCCTGCAAATAAGCCAGCAGGTTATCCATCGCTTCCAGCAAGCGCGGTTCATCTGCCGGAATACCAAACTCACCGATATGGCCTTGCCTGTCATGCTTGATCAGCCAATCGATGAAAGGTTTGACCCGTTTGACGCCGAGCATGGTGTCGAAGTCGTCTTCCAGCGGTTCTTTGTATTGTCCGCTACTGTGTTTGTCCAGATACAAGTGGGCGGAAAATATCAACTTGTCGGAGGGGTCTTTCAGTTGCAGCAGCGGATCATTGAACTTGGGCCAAAGAAAACTGCTCGACCAGAAGTTTCCTTCGATGAACAAGGGGCGCTTCTCGTCATGTTTTCTGATGGCGTCGATACCGGCCTGGGCTGCTGCCGGCCAGTATTCGTCGGCGCCGTGTGGCTCGTTCATGATGTCGTAGGCGTAAAGCCCTTTCTGATCTTTCCAGCGCTTGGCGATGCGTTCCAACAAGTCCTCATATGCCGATATCGGTACGGCTTCGGTTCCTATGATCTGTTTCTGATAGCGGGCATAGTTATGGATATCGAGGATCACACGTATGTCATGGTCGGCGGCTTGTTGGAAGGTTTGCTCGATCAACTGTGCGTAATCTTCGTCAAGCTCTGCATACAATTCTCGTTGCAGGCGTTCCCACATGATTGGGAAGCGAATGGTCTTAATTCCCTTCTCTTGCCACTGGGCAAAGTAGCCGGGGGCGGGGAAGAAATAATTTGTTTTATATTTTCCAGGAATGACATTCCCGGAGAATGCGGCTCCGCCAATGTTGAGGCCGATCAAATCGATATTTTCTGCCTCGCTTGCGGCACTCCCGAGCACAAGTGCGAGTCCGAGGAGTATTCCTTTTGACCGTTTCGAAGCGCTGCGTGTCCTTATCATCTGACTACCTCTTCTTGCTCTTTGAGAAGGTGCCGCCGGGGCGGCTGCTTCGTTTGTCCGACATGGGCGGGCAATGTTCAGTTTTTTCTAAGCGAATCTTCCTCACCGCGGTGTGTGATCCATGACTTGTCGCGGCGGGTATCCAACGAGTTTTCAATCGAATTACAGACAGAGAAGCTATTTATGAAAAATCCCCTCACCAAAAGGACGGATCCTTTGATAGGGAAGCTGAAACTACTGGATGAAGTGGAGACCGGGCATTTCATTTCCGAGCTGAGAAAGCGTGAGTCACCAACGATTCTTGGTTTTCTCAATCAGCACGGCTACAACATTGCGCAACGTCACCCTTCGGTTCGGGATAGTTTTCTCCAGGTCAATTACCTGCTGCGCGATGGCATCGGCATCAAGATCGCCTGCATGCTCAACGGTTTGGAACCGAAGGCCAATCTCAATGGTTCTGACTTCATTCCAGAGTTGATCGACGATCTGGTAGGTGACTCCGAGGATCGTTACGAGCTGTTTGCGATGGGCACGCGAGAGCCGTGGTTGAGCGATGGCGCCCGCAAGCTGTTTGGGAACCGCATGTTCCATGCGATAGATGGATTCAAGCGTTCCGAGGATTACCTGGCGTTTTATCGGCAGCACCATGTACCGGGTCGCTATCCAATCATCGTTCTGGCTATGGGCATGCCGAAGCAAGAGCATGTGGCTCTGCATCTTCAGAAGGCGATGGACACTCCTGCATTGCTGATCTGTGGCGGTGCGATTCTGGATTTCACGGCGCAGCGCTTCCCGCGTGCGCCGATGTTTTTTCGTCGATTCGGACTGGAGTGGGCGTTCCGCATGCTCATGGAGCCGCGCCGGCTGTTCAAGCGTTACGCCGTGGGTATCCCGCTATTTTTCTATTATCTGTCGCGTAATGCCTTCGCTGGATCTCGGCGCGTCGGCGGCTTCAACGCACTCAAGCGCGAACCCTGAACACAGACGAAAGGACGGACGCGTTATCGGCGCGTCCAGCAGCCCCTTGAAACTGCCTGCAGTTGCCCTTTTCACTGACTCGCTAGCGGGGAATGACCCGTAGCGTCATTAGCAAGCTGAACAGGTAGTGGCCCGAAAGCGTTATTGCATAAAGCAGCAGCACCGAGGTGATCGGTAAGTCCAGTAAATGCGCGCTGACGAAACAGGCGACCGTCAGGATTGCACGCTGCACGTTCAACATCAGGAGCAGGCGCTGGCCTTCGAATATCGATAGCAGATGCGACGCTGGCGCGTGTATGAACTGGAACAGAAGGTAGATCGCCAGGATCGATGCCAATTCACCCGCCAGCTCCCACTGAGCCCCGAACGCAAGGGAGAATAGCGCCGGGCCGAAGACCAGCAGCAATAGCGTGGGAGCGACCGCGAGTGCAAGCAGCCGTTTGATGACCGAATAGGTGACCACGCGAATTTCGGCTGGGCGTTTGCGTCCCATCGAGGCGATTTCGGCGTAATAAGCCTTGCTTGTGGAATGCCCCAGCAGATTCATAGGCAGCGCCAGCGTCATCATCGCCAAACCCAGTTGCCCGGTGGTTCGGGCGTCATAGACGGATGCGGTCAGTAATAGTGGCGCCTGGCTTGAGAAAATTTGCAGCAACTGCGATGGCAAGCGGTAGGCGGGAAAGCTCCTGTAGCGCTGCAACATGTACCAGCCTCGCCTCAGCGTAACGTGGCGCCAGTAGCGTTTCACGTCCGCGCGAAACGTCCGTATCAGTGTCATCGTTCCCGCGCCGGCGCCCAAGACCTGGCCCGCGAGAAGCCCGAGCGGCTTCAGTCCCACCATTCCCAACGCAATCTTGGCAATCGACCCGATAACGCTCTGCTGCAGCTGAGTCCGAGCGATGGTCGGATAGGCGCGTCGGCGTACCGCCCAGATCAGCAGCACCTCATATATACCTGCACTGAGCAGGGCGAAGATCAAAATCCAGCGATACGGTATCAGCGCCTCCACCGAGGCTACGGTCAGCAGAGCGGGGCCGACCAGCGCGAGCATCACGCTCAAGGCCAAGGTCATCAGGACGATGAGGAGGGCGGACAGCGCCATCAGGATCATGGCCGTGCTGTCTCGGCGGGGCAGCGGGACGGCAAGCTCGTAACGCAGCGTCATCAAGGGCGTCAGTATCAGCAGCAGGGCGGTGAAAACCGAAAGAATGCCGAAGTGCTCGGGGCTGTAGATCCGGGTAAGGAACGGTATGGCTGCCAAGCCCGCGATTCTCGCCAGCCCATTGCCGACGGCGAGAGTCGCCATACCTTTGAATATCTTCGCGGAAGAACCGCCTGCGAACCGTTGTGTGGCTGCAACGAGCTTTTCTGACAGGCTTAGAGTTGGCAATTGCAGTTCTCCCTGAGCGTGCCGTTTAGAGCAAGCGGGTCCGTCGCGGTCCTATGAGGGTGTTGCGCAGTGGCGTTTGGCTCTATTGCTGAAGCCGGAATGCGGCGGCTGCGAGCGATCCAGCCATATGAAGCTATGAAGACGGAAAAGTTTCGCCCGCTCCGGCCTGAGCAGGCTTCGCATGGATGCGGCTGCGGCCGATGCTTCACTGCCTCTCAGCGTTGGTTGCACTCAGGATGCGCCAGGCCCGGTTGTCTTGAGCGGCTCACCCGCACCTTCGTCGTAGGTCAGCTCGCCATGTTCCAGTCTTGCCGGCGAGGTGTAGGGATGCAGCGTCAGCCGTTGTTCGTCCTGGATATGCCATACCTCGATACCCTGCAGCTTCAGCACGTCCGACACCATGGAGCGATGGCATCGCCACCAGAGAACCTCCGCGCACATCATGGCGGTTGGCTGGCGGGCGGCCAGACGCAGGAGCCGTTGCAATCCGCTGGCGAACTCCTCGCTTTTCAGATGCTCGGCGTAGCCGCGGAACGAGGTGTTGCGCCACGCACTCATGCTCGGCCCTGGAGGAGCTCGGCGGCGGCCGCCGAGCTCCTCTATCCACTCATAGCCGATGCCATGCTGGGCGAGCGAGGCTTCCAGATTCGCCGACATGAACTGAGGCAGGCGTCTCGATCCCGGGAAGCGGCGAACATCTGCGATCGCCTCGATACGGTAGTGGCGTAGCAGCGCGATGAGCGCCTCCGGCGTGTGCGTGGAATGGCCAATCGTCCAGATCTGTTGGGGCAGGGTCATCCGATTTTGCTCAGCGCGCTTCCTTTGTGCATCGCAACGTGGTCGGTCTTGTCGCTTTTGATCTCGTATTGGGGCTCGTCGGGGCTGGCCCTGCGCGTGTGCCCTTTGTAGTCGGTATCGCGGGTATGGACCTTGGTGATATGGCCAGTGACATGGCCGGCTTCTGAATTCCAGCGGACGTGATCACCGACTTTGAACGTGTGCTGCGTCATGGTGGCTCCGATTGCTGTCGTGGGGGTTCGTTTCGGGAATTACCGGGGCGGAAATCTCCCTTCCTCTCCTATCAGCCGACCGGAAATTAGAGGGTCTTGCTGTGACCGTTCGTCGGTTCGTCCTATAGCCGAAAGCGAACCTGCCGAGGGCGAAATTCAAAAAAATGACGCCGACTTGGCGAGTAAATAAACGATCTAAAGCGGCTGGGATACTATTAAGCGCAATATCAAAAAGCCACATGCTAATAGCGCATTAATGGCTGGCCAAAAAGATGGCGGAGATTTGGCGATCTAATGCCGTCAAAAAAATTTTGAGTTCTTTTTAAAACCTATTATAAAGCCGCCACGCAACGGATTGCCGGGTTCACCCACTAGGTAATCTGGCGTCCTTTGCCAAGCGGTTCGTCCGGTTGCGCGTAGTGAGATATCTGCCAGTAAGCGCCTGTACGACTTAATTAACTCCCGCACTTTTTTAAAGGCTCCGGCCTTTCGAAGTATTAAGTTTCGGAGAGACTGAATGTCTATCAATGTTTTTACTGGTGCCCCTAAGGCACTTGTTCGCTCCATCGCTCTTGCTGCAGCATTTGGCACTTTCGCCATGAGCGGTCACGCAGCTGCTGATATTTCGATAACTGCATCGTCGGCGACTGCCTTCACCTCCTCGATCAACAAGTTCAACAGCACCGATTTCCTCAATGGTGTCTGGCGCAAGTCTGCAGGCCTTTCGGTCCCGGCATCGTCCGCTGCGATCGCCGCATTCAAGCCGGGCGTACAGATCAAGTTCGCTGACGGCCAGGTGCGCAAGATCACCCGCGTCTACGTGGTTGGTAAGAACATCAGCCTCTACGTCGACGGCGGCCTGCTCGATGGCGCCAAAGTTGGTGCACCGCGCACTGTCAGCACCGTAGTCAGCTCGAATACTGCCGCGAAGCCAGCGCCGGCGCCGACTGCGCCCGCACCGACTCCGGCTCCGACTGCACCTAGCAGCAGCTACACGGCCAGCATGAATAGCTTTACCAACACAGATTGGGAAAATGGCATCTACCGTAAGTCGGCTGGCTTCTCGATCCCTGATAACGCCGCTAACAAGTCCGCGTTCGTTGTCGGTACCTCGGTGAAACTGGCCGACGGTCAAGTGCGTCAGGTCGCTGCGGTCTATGACGTTGGCGCTCACCTGTCGGTGATGCTGAAGGGCTCTGCACTGTCGGCCAGCGCTGTGGGCTATCCGAAGACCATCAGCGTGGTGTCCAGCACTGGCGCGACCACGCCTTCGGTATCGAAACCCGCTCCGGCTCCGGCTCCAACGCCTGCTCCGACTCCAGCTCCGGCGCCTACCCCCCCGGTGGTCTCCGACGGCAGCGGCATCGACCTGGTTGGCGTCAACTTCGGTTCCGGCGTGTTCGATCCGGGCACCGTTCCGGGCGTCTACAACAAGGGCTACACCTACGCTGACGAGTCCTACTACAAGCGTCACAGCGAGCTGGGCTTCAAGCTGGTCCGTCTGGGCTTCCTTTGGGAACGTATCCAGCCCAAGCTCGGTACAGAGCTGAACGCGGCTGAGCTGGGGCGCATCAAGCTGTCGCTGGATCATGCACAGAAGCACGGCATCAAGGTCATCCTTGATATGCACAACTACTACCGCTATTACGGCAAGGTGATCAACTCACCGGAAGTACCGCGGGCGCAGTTTGCCGAGACCTGGCGCAAGATTGCCGTGGAGTTGTCCAGGCACCCGGCGCTGTATGGCTACGGTCTGATGAACGAGCCGTACAACACTGGCAATAACATGTGGCCGCAAACTGCCCAGGCAGCTGGTCAGGCGATCCGTAAAATCGACCCCACCAAGTGGATCATGATTGCCGGCGATCGTTACTCCAGCGCCTTCCATTGGCAGAAGTACAACACCCAGCTGATCAACGATCCGTGGATGCGCGATCCGAAGAACAACCTGGTCTACGAAGCGCACCAGTATCTGGACTTCGATTACTCGGGTACCTATACCAAGCGCGCCGAAACCTTCCATCCGATGCTTGGCGTCGAGCGGGTCAAGCCGTGGGTGGAGTGGCTGAAGAAGAACAAGCTGCGTGGTTACATTGGCGAGCATGGCATCCCGGATTTCTCCCCGTCTGCTGTCGTCGCTACCGACAACCTGCTGGCCTACCTGAACGAGAACTGCATCCCGAGCACCTACTGGGCAGCTGGTCCGCGCTGGGGTGAGAACATCATGTCGCTGGACGTTCGGAGCGGTAAGCACCGCCCACAATTGGCTCCGCTGCAGAAGCATGCAAAAGCCAAGAAAACTTGCTCCACCATCGGTCCGCTGTAAACCGCGACCAAAAATGAAAACGGGCCTACGGGCCCGTTTTTTTATGCTTTGAAAAAGGCGGCTACAAACAAGAGTGCTGCTCGTCGGATGCGGTTTCGCTCGGTGGGAAGGGTGGGGCGCGACTTCGGTTTATCTGAGCTGTTTAAACTATCGAGCAACCGTTTCGCTTGTTAGCTACGCCGTTACGCTTAAACCCATTAGTTTGGCGGCATTGCAAAGAATTGCGGGCAAGTTGCCATTAGCCGGGTTTGGAAAAGTTAAGAAAAAAGACAAGTTTACGCAACTAACTTTCCCGGTCGGGGGGCTTGCCGAAATAAGGGAACTCGAAAATACAGACCCGGTCACCATATATGTGCGCACCGAAATTACACAGTTCGCGGTTCTGCAATTGCTGTTTTTCTACGGACCGTGGTCTTCCGGCCAAGCCATATAAAAGGTGAATCAAAATGACGACACCCGACGAAGAAATCACTGGTTACGGTGGCCAGCCCAAGACCGGCCCCAATTCTGCTTCCAGCACTCCAACCTCTACCTCCAGCCAGTCCACCACCGGCTCGACGATGGGGCATGCAGCTGAAGACGCGAAAGCCAAGGCTCGGCACGCTGCCGATGAGGTGAAAACTCAAGGCAAGAGCCAGCTTGAAGGCTATCGCGAAACAGCTGCCGATGAGCTAGAAGCTGTCGCTCAAAGCGCGAAGGCAGCTGCTCAGGAACTGGAAGGTCAGGATCGTCTGGGCTTGTCCACTTATGTTTCAACCATGGCGCAAAGCATGGTCAAGCTCTCGGATGATCTACGCGGAAAGAGCGTGGATCAGCTGTTTCAGGACGTGAATCGGCTGGCACGGGATAACCCGGGCTTGTTCATTGCCGGCAGCGTTGCCCTCGGTTTCGGGCTGACCCGGTTCGCTCGTGCCTCCAGCAAGCGAACTTCTCATGGCGACTATGGCCATCACGATAGCTCCACTTCGTTTTCATCCTCGGGCAGCCGGGGTGGCCATTTCTCCGATCAGGATGAGCTGAACGAACGTCTGAACACCGGTGAGTCTGGAACGATTGGCAGCATCAGCAACGCCGGGGTTTCCTCAGCCACCAGTTCGCGTCCCGCTACGTCTACGAGCGGAACGGGCGCCGGTATCGGTAGTGGCACCACTGGCGCAGGCGTCGGGTCCGGTCTTGGCATCAGCAGCACTGGGACCAGCACAGGCACCGGTAGCGGCCTGGGTTCGACATCGGGCGCTGGTCTGGGCTCCACAACCAACCGCGACGGCAAAGGTACTGACGGAGGGCTTTTCCCATGAGCGAAGCACGTAAGACAACTACGACCACGGTGACACCGGAGCCAGGCATGCGCACCGAGAACGACACCTCCGTAGGAGGGCTGCTGCGACAGCTGACTCACGAAGTGCCCTCGCTGGTGACCAAAGAGCTGGCGTTGGCGAAAGCCGAACTGAGCGAATCCATCCGCGCCACCAAGGCCGGAGCTGCCAGCGTTGCGACCGGCGGTGCGGTGCTGCTTGGTGGTTTCATCGTCCTGCTGATGTCGGCGGTGTATGGCCTAAGTACGGTCATGGAGCAATGGCTCGCCGCGCTGATCGTTGGCGGTGTCGTCGTAGTGATCGGGCTGGTGATGGTGTCTGCCGGCAAGAAAAAGTTCGAGGCCTCCTCGTTCAAGCCTGAGCGCACCATTCATTCGGTCAACAAGGATAAAGAAGCCGTCAAGGGGCACACATCATGAGCACACGTAATCAGATAGATGCCGAAGCACAGAAGGATCCCGCCGAGCTGGAGCGGGAAATCGACCAGCAGCGAGCCGAGATAGGCAACATCGTTCATGCGCTGGAGAGCAAGTTGTCTCCGGGCGAGCTCATCGACACCGCACTGGGGTACGTGAAAGGTGGTGGCGGAGAGTTCTTTTCCAACCTGAGCAATACGGTCAAGGCCAACCCTGTGCCGACGGTACTGACATCGATAGGGTTGCTTTGGATGATGGCGGGACAGAATCGTCAGCCGCATTCGAATGTCACGACTACCAGCTATGGCGCCTCAACCGGACCCTCGATGGGTGAGAAACTTTCGGCCAAGGCCGCTGGAGTCAAGCAACAAGGCGCTAGCATCAAGGACAAGGCCAGTCAGATGAGCCACAACATGTCCGAGTCGCTCGGTAATGCCCGTACACGGGCCAGCGACTCTGGGCGCCATGCCTCCGAAAGGCTGCGCGGTGGCGCTGACCGGGCGCGTGGTGGCTTCAATCAACTGCTCCAGGAGCAACCGTTGGCGCTTGGTGCCATCGGTATCGCGTTGGGTGCGTTGCTGGCTGCTTCGGTGCCGCCGACGCGGCGTGAGGACGAGATGCTGGGTGAGGCCAGTGACCGCATGACCGACAAGCTTCGCCACAAGGCTGAGGAGGGATATCAGAAGATATCCGCCAAAGGCGAAGAGGTCGCGGCTCAGGTCAAGCAGCAAAGCGCCGAACACAGCGAAGCTCCTCGATCGAACTCAAGTTCGGCCAGCACAACCGGCTCGACCTCGGCTGGCTTGTGACGTCACGCAGCGTCGCTTCCGGCTCTGCCAAGCGGTAGATTTCGCCGGGAAGGGGCTTGAGCCGCACCGGCGAAACTCAATGATGCGCCGCTTGTTGCCGGTGTAGCTCAGTAGGTAGAGCAGCGCATTCGTAATGCGAAGGTCGGGGGTTCGACTCCTCTCACCGGCACCAGTAAATTTAAGGCCTGCAGCGATGTGGGCCTTTTCTTTTCAAGCGACTGGAGTGGCTTGCATCAGGTAAGCAGAGGCTGAAACTTCCAGGCCGCCAGCGATGTCCAGAATGGAAAGGCGGTACCTGCCCACACGGCAAGCAAAGGCGCATGAAGCCGTGCCTGATCGCCCGGAATCCGGGATTGATCGTAGCGCTGCTAATCCAGCCAAGCCGTTGGGGCTCATCAGAGTTGCACAGGGCAAAGACATGCTACGGGACAGTGCAACAACGTCCTTTCACACAACCTGATCAGGTACAGCATATGACCTTTCTACCCAAGCCCTTTTATCCAGCCCTGTTGGCAGGCCTGCTGCTCAGCCTGGGCGTCAACGCCAATACCCAGCTGGAGCAGCAAGTGCGCAAGGATGCCGCCGCGATAGAACCCCAGCTGATCGAGTGGCGGCGGGATATCCACCAGCACCCTGAATTGGGCGAGCAGGAAACCCGCACCGCCAAGCTGGTCGCCGATCATCTCAAGTCGCTGGGCCTGGAAGTCACGACCGACATCGCCCGTACCGGCGTCGTCGGTATCCTCAAGGGCGCCAAAGCCGGGCGCACGGTGGCGTTACGCGCCGATGTGGATGCGCTGCCCATCAAAGAGCCGGCGGGCTTGCCCTTCGCCTCCCAGGCGCGGGGCGACTACCACGGCACTGAGGTGGATGTGATGCATGCCTGTGGCCACGATGCGCACACGGCCATGCTGATGGCCACTGCCAGTGTCCTGGCCGGGATGAAGGACAGCTTGAAGGCACGGTGATGTTTATCTTCCAGCCCGCCGAGGAAGGTTCCAGCCTGGTCCAGCCAGGACCAGACGCCAGCTGGGGCGCGAAGAAAATGCTGGAGGAAGGGCTATTCGAATCGTTGAAGCCGGACGCCATCTTCGCCCTGCACGTTATGCCGGGCCCATCAGGGCAGATTAGCTGGCGCACCGGTGCGACCACCGCCGCCAGCGACATGCTCAATATCCGCGTCACCGGCAGCCAAGGCCACGGCGGCATGCCCTGGAATACCGTTGACCCCATCGTCACGTCGGCTCAAGTGATCAACGGCATCCAGACCGTAGTCAGCCGCAAAGCCAACCTCACGCTTTCGCCGACGGTCATCACTATCGGCACCATCAACGGCGGTAGCGGGCCGAATATCGTCCCGGAAACCGTAGAGATGTCCGGTACCATCCGCACCTACGACGAGGGTGTCCGCGCTCAGGTCGGTGATGACCTGAAGCTCAGCGCGCTGAAGATTGCCGAAAGCGCTGGAGCAACGGCGCAGGTATCGGTCGAGCCCATGTACAGCACTACTATCAACGACGCCGAACTGGCCGAGCGCATGGCCCCTGCCATCGAACGGGCTGCCGATGGCAAGGTGGGCACTGCCGAACTGCCAGGCGCGGCTGAAGACTTTTCCTTCTTTGCCCAGCAGGTGCCGGGCCTCTATATGTTTCTCGGTATCACTCCGGAGGGCCAGGATCCGGCTACCTCCGCACCCAATCACAATCCTGAGTTTTTCGTTGATGAGGGCGCGCTGGTGGTGGGAACGCGAGCGATGTCGACGATGGTGGTGGACTTTCTGTCAGGCGGGAACTGACAGAGCTTGCTCCGCTGCTTGCTTAACCGCCAGTGAATCCATTGGTTAGGCTGTTATGCATAGGAACGTTTAAGCAGAGCTCTGGCACGAGCAGTTTTGTAGAAGCAGCTTGCTGGCGTTTGGCGACCTGTTCGGAGCGATCGCAGCAAGCCGGCTCTTACGGCAACGAAGGAGCAGACTTCCTGTCCCTATCGCCAATTATCGTTGGCCGCTCCAGAGGGAGCGACCTTGCAGGTAGCCCGTTAGCGGGCGTGAATTTCGTTAACCGCATCGTTACGGGGTGTTTGTCGCTGTTTTTCACGTGCTTGTCGGGAAGCTCAGTTCGCGGCGAGAGCTCCTGAATCGGGTTGCCCATTTGTCGCCGTCTCGCCTCGAGCCGGCGCCTGCTCGTAAAGCTTGACCATATGGTCGAGGTTGGCGCGCACGCGACTTTTCATGGCCTCGACTACAGCCCGCAGTTCGGCTCGCTGGGTGTCGCCGAAGGCGTTGATCAGGTTGGAACCGATCTGGCTGATCTGGGGGACCTCCGCGAATCCGCAAGACTGCTTCGGCACCCAGGTTTCGAGAAAACTCGACAGTTTGACGACGCGCTGCGGAAGCAGCGCGATCTGCGGAACGGCATATGCCAGGGCGGTGATGGCGCCATGCAGGCTGGTGCCGCAGTAGAGCTTGCTGGTGGCGATGCAGCGAATGATGTCTTCGATGTTGCCGCTGTCGACACGGTAAGCGCGCTCGTCGCCCAGCAGGCTGTGCAGCTTATCGAGCGGGCCGTCGTCGGAATGCCCAGGGGCCTTACCGATGGTGAGTAGGGCGATCTTCAGCCCGGTGCTGACGTTGAGTTCGGTCAGTTGCTGGGCGATCGCCTCGATGCGCCGCTTGGCGTGGTGATCGGATATATGGAAGACGATATGGCCGGGCTCGGTCGAGTCGACCTGCTGCGGGAAAATATCGGATATGAGAATGGCGCTGTCGGGCACCAAGTTGTGCTCGACACTAAGCTTGTCCAGTTCGGCCGAGGTCTCGCGGTCACGCACCGAAACATAGGTGCAGTCCTTGAGATTCCGTCTGATGGCTTGATGAATCAGCGGTTTCTTCCGGCTGATCTCGTTACCGCCCACGCTGTTGTACATCACCTTGTAACCGGGCAGGTCGCGCTCGCCCAATACCAGCGGGATATCCGACGGAATCGAGGTGAACAGTCGGCTCAGGCGAATGAATGCCTTGTGGCCGATGAGGTAGGGGCTGGCCTTGATCGGGTAGTAGATCGCCTGCGGCGCGAGGTAGCCGATGATGCTTTCCCATTGCGCGGTCAGGCATTCGCCGCCGGCGACGATGAGCATGGTTTTAGGCTGGTCACGGGTTATTTCCAGTGCTTTCTTCAGCGGAATGGTAGGTAGCGCGCCATAGCTCGAAAGATCGGATTTCTTGGTCGCCGCGACCAGTACGGAAAAGCGGCCGTCCGCTTCCAGGTAACGTTTGAGGACGATTGCAAAGAGCAGGTCGCCATAGTTGTGCCGGTCATAGGCTCCGTAAGCAATTACGTTTACCCGGTCAGTCATGGCGTCGGACTCCTTTCGATTTGTTTGAACTGGACGTAGAGCAGGGCGTTTTTCAGTGTCAGCGCCACGGCGGTGGCGAAACAGGCGCCATTGACGCCGTAGCGCGGAATCAGAATGAGGTTGAGCGCCACGTTGATCACACAGGCGGCGATGTTGTTGTGCAGGTAGCGGCGATGGTTGCCTGTCATGGTCATGAAGATGCCAAGCGGTCCTGCGGCCAGCACGAAGAAATAACCAGCAGCCAGCACCAGCAACGGGTAGACGCCCTGTTCCCGATACTCGGCGCCGAACACGGCCAGGATGTATTCGCGCAGCAGGCCGATGGCGAGCAGGATCACCAGGGCCAGCGCAAGCATGAAGCGCGAATACTTACGCACGATGGCGAATGCCCCCGCACGGTCGTTCCGGGCCCAGCGTTTCGAGATGTCGGGGGCGATGGTGCCGTTGATGATGAACAGCAAGGTCGTCGAGAGCGCGGCGATCTTGGCAGCTATGTAATAGATGCTGACCTCGCTGGCCGAGCGCAGTACGCCGAGCATCAAGGTGTCGGACAGCTCGATGATGCTGTTCATCACGGCGATGAGCATCAGCGGTACGCACAAGGTGAGCATTTCCTGCCAGCTGAGCGCGTGTTCGGAATCGGACGCCGGTAAGCTGGAATGGGCGCGCCATATCGAGCCAAGAATGGCCAGGCCATAGCTGATCGCAAAGCAGCTGGCTACAGTGGTCAGGTCATTACCGGAGATCGCGACCAGCAGCAACGTCAGCGTTGGTTGAAACGCGGTCTGCCAGAACAGTCCCTCGCTGGTTCTATGTTTGGCTTTCAGCGTCTCGCTGGAAATGCTGAGCAACGACAGGCCGAGCGCGGTGACCGCGAACAGTACGGTGGCGTGAGCGAAATGCGCCTGGGTGGTTTCGGAGAAATACACCACCGCCAGGCCGATCAGAAAGACCGGAACGTTCATCAGCGTGGCGAGGCCCAGCGCACGGTGAAAGTAGCGGCGTTGCTGGCCATTGCTCAATGAAGAAATACTCTTCAGACAGGCGATGTCCAACCCAAGCCGCGCCAGCAGCGACAGAAAGATGCCCAAGGCGACGCAAAAGAACACCGTACCGGCGAGCTCGGGAACCAATAGGCGCGCCAGCAGAATATTCAGGCCGAGCGTAGCCGCGGCGCCGCTGCCTTTGGTAAAGATCAAGCGGGCGTATTTGAGAATGTCTGCGCTCATTCGTGGCTGTGGGGCGTCCGTTGCATATCCCGATTTCATTCGATGCTCCTGCGGCCGCGAAAGCGGCATAAGCCATATCTGGCGTATCCGCGTGGCAATTTTCGGGGCGAGCCGAGATTCGCCGACAGATCAACCGCATGTTCCGGTCGTTGCGCTGCGCGGTTGCGCCTGCAGTCAGCGATGCACTGAACTGAGACTCCATCAAGAGCGTTGGCGAGGCCGAAAGTTCCTTGGTTACCGTCGCCACACGCAACAATTACGCTCCGCTCAGGCCGATAACGCGGGCCACTCCGGTACGTCATGGATACCGGCGCAGGCGGATTTCACGAGTCTCTGTCTGGGCGACAGCCGGGGCGGCCGTAGGAGAACTCTTGTACGGTCCGGTCGTCCCATTTTTTGATGGTTTCGGTTTTTATCAGCTCGGGGGTAACGCAATGGCATTGCTGGATACGCGCGGCATCGGCAGTTTCGAGTTGCTGAAACGCACCGTGAAGGAGTTCAGCAACGATGACATGACGACCTATGCATCGGCGCTGGCCTATCGAGCGATTTTTTCGTTGTTCCCCTTCCTGCTGTTTCTGATTGCCATGCTGGGCATGCTCAATCTTGAGGATTTCTTCGCCTGGCTGCGCGAGCAGGTATCGCTGATGCTTCCGCCCGATGCACTGCAGCTGGTCAATCCGGTGATCGACCAGATGCAGGAGCAGAAAAGCGGGCTGCTATCGATAGGTATTCTTGTTGCGTTGTGGTCCGCGTCGATCGGCGTTCGCTCGCTGATGAATGCCATGAACAAGGCCTACGACGTCAAGGAGGGCCGGCCGACCTGGAAGCTGATGCTGTTGGCGGTCGTTTATACCGTCGGCCTGGCGCTGATTCTGCTCTCGATGGCAGGTTTGATGGTGACTGGACCGCAGGTGATCGAGTGGCTCGCAGAGCAGGTAGGCCTGAAGGACATTGTGGTAACGCTGTGGACGTGGCTGCGCTGGCCGGTAATCGTGTTTCTGATGATGCTAGTCGTGGCGTTGCTGTATTACGTCACGCCAGACGTCGAGCAGGAGTTTCGCTTCATCACGCCGGGTTCAGTGCTGGCGGTCATCGTCTGGATTGCCGCATCGGTGGGCTTCGGTATCTACGTGCAGAACTTCGGCAACTACGACGCCACCTACGGCAGTATCGGGGCGGTCATCGTGCTGCTGCTCTACTTCTATATTTCCGCAGCGGTGCTGCTGTTCGGAGCGGAGATGAATGCTGTCATCGAGCATGCGTCGTCCGAGGGCAAGGATGAGGGGGACAAGCGCGTCGATGGCTAAGGTCGCCGACTCGGCTCGCGCGAACAACTGTCAAGGCTGGTGGTCCATTGATTTCATTGCAGAATCTTTCGGGCGCAGCCGGCGCTAGCCGCGGTGGGTTCCGGCTGAGCGAGTTAGCCGTCGCTCGTCTTCCGAAGGTGCTGCATCGAGACCTTACGGAGACGCTCCATCTTGCATATCGCCGACATGACAATGTTTTACGCCCCCGCCAGTGGTGGGGTGCGTACCTATCTCGAGGCCAAACACCGCCGGCTGCAACTGTATTCGGGGGTTCGCCACAGCATCTTGGTGCCGGGCGACAGTCATAGCCATAACGGCGGTATTTACCAGATACCCGCACCGGCGCTGCCTTTCGGCAAGGGCTACCGCTTCCCGGTACGGCGCGCTCCGTGGCGCAATCAGTTGCGCATCTTGCGCCCCGATGTGATCGAAGTCGGTGATCCGTACATGACCGCCTGGGCGGCGTTGGACGCGGGGCGACGCCTCGACGTTCCGGTCATTGGGTTCTATCACTCCGACCTGCCGCTGCTGGTAAGCAACCGCATCGGCGGGTGGCTGGGCACGAACATGAACGGCTACGTCTCGCGGCTGTACAGCGGCTTCGACCGTGTGCTTGCGCCGAGTCGGATAATGGCCGAAAAGCTGCAGGACCTTGGCGTCGGCGATGTCTATGTGCAGCCCTTGGGCGTGGATCTGGAAACCTTCCGCCCGGACCGACGCGATCCTGAACTGCGCCGGAAGCTGGGGTTGCCAGACGAGGCGCGGCTGATGATCTTTGCCGGACGCGGTTCCAGAGAGAAGAACATCGATGTCCTGCTGGACACCGCTCGGTCACTTGGCAAGCCCTATCATCTGTTGTTGGTTGGGTCGCGCATGCCTCACCGGGTGCCGGAGAACGTTACGGTGATCGACCGTTTCTGTCCGGCAGCCGACGTGGCGCGTTATATGGCCAGCTGCGATGTGTTGCTGCATGCCGGTAACCAGGAAACGTTCGGGCTGGTAGCACTGGAAGCCATGGCCTGTGGCATTCCGGTGGTTGCTGCGCGAGCCGGTGCATTGCCTGAGCTGGTGCCGTTTCATACCGGCCGCCTGTGCCGCCCGCTGGATGCACTGGCGATGGCGCAGACGGTGCGCGAGATCTTCGAGGACGACCCACGCTTGCTGGGTGCCCAAGCCCGCCAGCACGTCGAAGCTCATCATGCCTGGGACGCCGTAGTGGCCGGCCTGCTCGCGCACTATCACGCGGTAATGGGGACTGTCGATCTGCCGGTCGCCGTGCATGGCTGAGCGCAGCCTGATGCTGGTGCTGCATGACGTGGCGCCGGAAACCTGGCCTGACTACGAACCCTTTGTCGAAGCCGTCGATGCGCTGGGCGGGATTCCGATTTCCTGGTTGGTGGTGCCGGATTTCCATCACCGCAACCGACTCGAAGACCATCATCAATTCAGGCATATGCTCGATGGGCGTCTCGCCCGCGGTGATGAGCTGATACTGCACGGCTACCATCACGCAGACGAGGCGCCGGCGCCTCGCACGCCTCGCGAGTGGTTCATACGCCGGGTGTTTACGCATGAAGGCGAGTTCTATTCGCTGGATCGGCACGAGTCAGCCAGGCGCCTGCAGCGAGGCATCGAGCTGTTCGAGCGAAACCAGTGGCCTTTGCACGGTTTCGTCGCGCCGGCGTGGTTGTTGGGTACCGGGGCGCGGCAGGCCTTGGCGGCAACTGGTCTGAGCTACACCAGCGACCCGGGGCATTTCTACCTGTTGCCCGATTACACCGCAATAGACGCACCCGGCTTGGTCTGGAGTGCGCGCAGCGCCTGGCGCCGCGGCATGTCGCATATAGTCAGTGAAAAGATGCTCAGCCGGCATCGTCAGGCAGCGGTGTTGCGTCTCGGGCTGCATCCGGTCGATATGCGCCACGAGTTTTCTCGTCGCTACTGGCTTGATTTGCTGGCTCGGCTGCTGGCGGAAGGAAGAACGCCAATGACCAAAATCAAGTGGTTGCGCCGGCACGCACCTGTATCGAGCGCCGTGGCATGAACCGCCGCTGGTGGCTATTGTTCGGCGCCTTGCTGATCGCGGCACTGGTTCCGTTTCTGTTGGGCGGCAGCGGACTGTTCGAGCGGTTGCTGCGCTTCCCGCCGGGGCTGTTGTTGGCGATGCTTGGCATGATCGTGCTTGGCTGGTATCTCAATGCGTTTCGGTTGCGACTGCTGATCGGGCGCCGTCGCCTGCGGCAGCCTCGCGCGCTGGGCATCGTCATCGCCACCGAGTTTGCAATCTGCGCCACGCCGGGCGGTGCCGGCGGGCCGCTGACAATGATGGCATTGTTGCTTCGCCAGGGCGTGACGCCTGCCAAGGGCACCGCAACCTTTGCCGTCGAACAATTGGCCGATCTACTGTTCTTCAGCTGCGCGCTGGTGGGTGTGTTGATTTACGCGGTAACTCACTCGATCAACACCTATATCGCCAGCCTGCTGGGTTTCAGCGCTGCGTTGCTGCTCGGCCTGATGGTGCTGCTGGCGTTGCTCGGGCGTTTCCATCGGCAGGTATTTTTGATCAATGGTTGGCTGGCCGGTCGTCTGGGCATGAAGGCCCCACGAAAGCGCTTCTGGGCGCGCAAGGTGTTGAGCTTCCGCAATGCTCTGTTGGATTGTTTCCGGCTGCCGCGGGCGATCCTGCTTGGCGTGTTCGTACTGACGACACTGCACTGGCTGCTGCGTTACAGCGTGCTTTACCTCACTCTGCAGGGGTTGGGTAGCCAACTCGCCTGGGCGTGGACCTTCATCATCCAGCTACTGGCCCTTACTGCCGGGCAGTTGAGCTTGTTGCCGGGTGGTGCAGGCAGTGCCGAATTGGCATCGGCTGCCTTGCTTGCGCCTTTGGTAGGCAAATCAACCGCTGCGGCCGCCATCCTTGTCTGGCGCTTCGTTACCTATTACTTCTATCTGATCGTTGGCGCGCCGCTATTTTTTCACCTGGCCGGACGACCGCTGTTCAACCGGCTGATGAAAAAAGCACGGAGCGGTTGAACCTTTCTGGCCTGGAAGCGTGTCGATACCGCTTTTCGGAAAAGCGAAACTATCGCGCGATTGGCTCGGTCCATTGTTCATAACCCACGAAGCGAGAGGAACATGCCATGAGCAGCTCTGAAGACAAAATGAAAGGCAACCTCAATGAAGCGGCCGGAAAAGTAAAACAAGGGCTCGGTGAGGCTACCGACAACCAGCGCATGAAGAACGAAGGGCAACGTCAGGAAGTCAAGGGTGAGGCGCAGCAGGTGAAGGGTGAAGCCAAGGACACCCTGAAAAAAGGCATCGATCGCGCCTGATGACGCCATGAGAAATGCCCGCTCCCTGCGGGAGTGAAATGACGAACCCCACTTAAGAGTGGGGTTCGTCATTTTTTCGAGCCTGAATGCATGGCGGTAGCCTGCTCGCAGCGAAGCGAAGCCGCTCAAATAAAAAGCCCCGGCTAGAAACCGGGGCTTTTAGTTGGAGGCCCTGCATGCAGGGCTTCAACAGCTGTGGCTATCAGCTCTGACGCTTCTTGTCGTCGTCCTGCTCGTCGGCTTCGTCAGCCTCAGGCTCCGCGTGCGTGGCGGGCTTGAACGGCTCCGCCTCGGGTTGCGTGGTCTCGGCGAAGACTTGTTCGACTTCCGGCTCTGTTGTGAACTGCTCAGGCTGTGGAGTGGCTTCAGCAATCTTTTCCTCGCTGCTGGCTGCGTTGGCCGTTTGTTCGGCTGGTGCATCGCCAATTGGCGCGCTCACGATCTCCGGGCTGGCCAGGTCTGACGACAAGTCTGCTTCGGCTTGAGTTTCGGTTGCTGTCGGAGCCCGAGTTTCGGCTGCTTTTGCTTCAGTTTCAGCGGCTTCCTTTGCCAGACGCTCCTGCTCGAGGCGGCGACGACGTACCTCGCGCGGATCGTTAGGCGCACGACCGGTCATGGTCGGGGCTGGTGCCGGCTCGATCGACGCCGGAGCAGGCTGCTCAGCGACAGGTGCGGCTGCTTCAGTGGGCGTGGGCTCGCTCACGATCGACTCAGGCTGGCTGGCTAC
>NZ_SJSS01000003.1:0-531843 GCF_004331835.1 Pseudomonas sp. IC_126 | reverse complement strand
GCATGTGTTAGGCCTGCCGCCAGCGTTCAATCTGAGCCATGATCAAACTCTTCAGTTCAATACTGCATGGGTTTTGAGAAAACCCTAAACTTGGCTCAGCAATCGCAATCTCTTCTCAAGGTCACCCTAAAGAAGAGCACTCAATGATTTCTCGCTGAGTATTTGTGATGCTGATAATCTTGCTGACTACCAGTCTTACCTCACAAGCACCCACACGAATTGCTTGATTCAGTTGTTAAAGAGCGTTTCGATCAAGTCTTTCGTCTCAACCGAGGCCGCGCATTCTACAGCAGCCTTGTGTCTCGTCAAGCTGTTTTTGAAGAAGTTTTTCTTTCTTCTCAACCGCTTGCGCTTTCGATCAGCTAGAGCCTCCCGTCAGCGGGAGGCGAATTCTACAGCGTTCAAACCCGCTGTCAACCGCCTCGTGAAACCGCTTTCGATCAACCTGACCGAAGCCACCAACAGGACTCAACCACCACCCTGTCAGCCCGGCGCATTCTACTCGAATTCGCCGTCCGTGCAAGCCCTAAATTTGGCTAACTTCTTGATTTACAAAAGGTTTCGCCAAGGGCCTGCGCCGGAGAAGGTGCGCATTATAGGCACCCAGAAATGCATGTCAACAGGTATTCCAGGTTATTAGCCTTAAGGGCCCTCGCTGCGAAGTCCTTATATATATAGAGTCGGCTTCGGGGTTTCTCTTCATTCTTCAAACCAAGTTCGACAGGCTTTACACTGGCGCTCCTCTCAACTCATCAGATGGACGATATGTCTTATACGCCCGCCGACCAGCTCGACTTGATGCTGTTTCCTACTTGGCTCGTTCCAGTCGAGCCAGCGGGCATTGTCCTGACAGACCACGCGCTAGGTATCCGCGACGGACGCATCGCCCTAATAGCTCCCCGCGAGGACGCCGCCAAATACGCCGCCAAGGAGACACGCGACCTTTCTGGAATGTTGCTAGCGCCCGGGCTGGTAAATGCGCACGGCCACGCTGCCATGACATTGTTTCGAGGGCTGGCAGATGACCTGCCGCTGATGGCTTGGCTACGCGAGCATATCTGGCCCGCGGAAAGCAAATGGGTCAACGAAGAGTTTGTGACGGCAGGTAGCGAGTTGGCAATCGCGGAGCAGTTACAGAGCGGCATTACCTGCTTTTCCGACATGTATTTCTTTCCCGAAGTGGTCAGCCAACTCGTGCATAAGCACGGAATTCGGGCGCAGATAACGATCCCAGTGATGAACTTCCCTATCCCGGGAGCACGCGACGCCGATGAGGCGCTTCGCAAAGGGGTATCACTGTTCGATGACCTCAAGCACCACCCGCGCCTGAGCATCGCTTTCGGGCCGCATGCACCTTATTCCGTATCGGACGACAAGCTGGAAAACATACGTACATTGGTGGCCGAGATGGATATCGGCATTCATATGCACGTCCACGAAACCGCACATGAAGTAGAAGAGGCACTGAAGCAGCATGGCGAGCGTCCCCTTGCCCGCCTGGCTCGCCTTCAGCTCCTGGGGCCACGCTTCCAGGCCGTTCACATGACTCAGATAAATGATGAAGATATTGCCCTGCTGGTTGAACACAACTGCAGTGTGATTCATTGCCCTGAATCGAACCTGAAACTGGCAAGCGGCTTTTGCCCGGTCGAACGCCTATGGGAAGCCGGGGTTAATGTCGGGATAGGTACCGATGGCGCAGCCAGTAACAATGACCTCGATTTGTTGGGCGAAACTCGCACTGCCGCCCTGCTTGCAAAGGCGGTCGCGAATTCGGCTACCGCCCTCGATGCCCACCGTGCACTGCGCATGGCCACGCTCAATGGTGCTCGTGCGCTTGGGCTGGATGATCACACCGGATCGCTGGAGATTGGAAAGTTTGCAGATATGGTCGCATTCGATTTGTCCCGCCTTGCGCAGCAGCCCGTCTACGACCCAGTGTCTCAGCTAATCTATTCCAGCAGTCGCGACTGCGTACGCCATGTATGGGTGGGCGGTAAACAGCTACTCGATGATCGTCGGCTGGTTCGTATGGACGAAGAGCGTCTAATCACCACCGCCAAGGAATGGGGAGAGAAAATCCGTTCCAAACACTGAGCCGGGTACGCTCCCACCGCTCGCCGCGACAAACTGACGTATACGAAGCGCGCCATCAGAGCTTTTTTGCTGACCGAAGCTGGCAACATCAGCAACTCGGACAAGCCTCTCATCCAAGCTTTCAAACGGAACAGATCATGAGCAACGTCGACCACGCCGAAATCGCTAAATTCGAAGCACTCGCCCACCGCTGGTGGGACCGCGAAAGCGAGTTCAAGCCGCTGCATGAAATCAATCCGCTTAGGGTCAACTGGATCGACGAGCACATCTCGCTGGCAGGCAAGCGTGCTCTGGATGTCGGCTGCGGCGGAGGGATTCTCAGCGAGGCCATGGCCCTGCGCGGCGCCACGGTGATGGGAATCGACATGGGCGAGGCTCCACTTTCCGTTGCCAGACTGCACCTACTCGAATCAGGCCTGGAAGTTGATTACCGGCAGATCACCGCCGAGGCGTTGGCCGAGGAAATGCCGGAGCAATTCGATATCGTGACATGCCTGGAAATGCTTGAACACGTACCCGACCCCGCCTCGGTCATCCGGGCCTGCTACAAAATGGTGAAACCTGGCGGGCAGGTATTCTTTTCGACCATCAACCGCAACCCGAAGGCCTACGCATTTGCCATCATCGGCGCCGAATACATGCTGCAATTATTGCCGCGTGGCACCCACGACTATCGTAAGTTCATTCGCCCATCGGAATTGGGGGCTTGGAGCCGTGATGTCGGACTTGCAGTCAAAGACATCATAGGCCTGACCTACAACCCGCTGACGAAACACTACAAGCTGTCACCGGATGTAGATGTGAACTATATGATCCAGACACTCCGGGAGGCATGATGCGTCTGCGCGCGGTGTTATTCGACATGGACGGTACGCTGCTCGATACCGCTCCGGACTTCATCGCTGTCGCACAAGCGATGCGCCTGGCACGAGGCCTCGCTCGAGTTCCGGACCAAGACGTGCGCAATGTCGTTTCAGGTGGAGCCCGGGCGATGGTGCTCAGCGCCTTCGACGTCGATCCACTATCGGATGAATTCGAGTCGTTGCGACTCGAGTTTCTGGATCGCTATCAGCACCATTGCGCGGTCGAAAGTCAGCTCTACGACGGCATGTCGGAACTGCTGATCGATATCGAGCAAGCGAACCTGATCTGGGGAGTCGTCACCAATAAGCCGTTGCGTTTCGCTGAGCCAATCATGCATCAGCTAAGTCTCGCATCGCGCTCTGCCGTGCTTGTCTGCCCGGATCATGTCAGCAAGAGCAAGCCCGACCCGGAGCCGATGCTTCTAGCATGCAGTCAACTAGATCTCGATCCGTCCACCGTACTGTTCGTTGGCGATGACCTGCGCGATATCGAATCAGGACGCGCGGCAGGTAGTCGCACGGCCGCGGTGCGTTATGGCTACATCCATCCCGATGACAATCCCGACACCTGGGGCGCGGACGTGGTTGTCGACCATCCTCTGGAACTGCGTGCCTTGCTGGATCGCACGGCTTGGACTAATTAACAGCTCAAGCCTGACCACCTTCTTTTTCGATTACTATCGATGGGCGCCTGCCCACATCCTGTATATGAGGCTTCAGATGTTCGAGTACTCAGCCCGCCCCGACCTGCTCAAGGATCGGTTCATCATGGTCACCGGTGCCGGACGCGGAATAGGCGAAGCTGCAGCCAAAGCCTACGCGGCGCACGGCGCAACCGTTCTGCTGCTGGGTAAAAGCGAGGAAAACCTCAACCGGGTATACGACGAAATCGAAGCCGCCGGCTGGCCGCAACCAGCAGTAATCCCTTTCAATCTGGAAACCGCATTGCCGCATCAGTACGACGAACTCGCGGCGACCGTCGAACGAGAGTTCGGACAATTGGATGGCCTGCTGCATAACGCGAGCATCGTTGGTCCACGTACGCCGGTCGAGCAGCTGTCCGGCGATAACTTCATGCGAGTCATGCAAGTTAACGTCAACGCCGCCTTCATGCTCACCAGCACGCTGTTGCCGTTGTTGAAACTGGCAAATGACGCCTCGGTGATCTTCACGTCGAGCAGCGTCGGGCGCAAAGGCCGGGCTTACTGGGGCGGCTACGCCGTATCGAAGTTCGCAACCGAAGGACTGATGCAGGTCCTGGCGGATGAACTCGACGGCACTGGCTCGATCCGCAGCAACAGCATCAATCCGGGCGCGACACGCACCGACATGCGTGCAAAGGCTTATCCCGGCGAGAATCCGGCCGTCAATCCCTTACCGGCCGACATCATGCCGGTCTATCTCTACCTCATGGGGCCAGATAGCACTGGCATCAACGGGCAAGCACTCGATGCTCAGTGATTCGAACTAGCCCATAACGCCTGTTTCCCGTCGCAACAGCACCGGCAGGCATGCCAAATTGGCATCATCCTGCCGTTTCGCTGGCAAACGATTACCGCAGCGCAGGCGTTAAACTTGCAACCTGCTGATAAATAACGATTTTAAATTCTGGCACTGAATTCGCATGAAACCTCTAACAGCGCAGATTGCGTCCGAGGTCCTTTCATGTTGGCAGACAAGCAGAACAACACCACCATAGATATCGGGACTGCCCGCGCAAGGCGTCTGGACATTAGTGTCAACGAAACCTTTTCTCCGCCACGACTCAACCTTTTTAGTCTGGACAATCTAGCGGCACGCTTGCAAACCAGTCTAGAAATCGATCGGCTATGGAAGTTCTTCCTGGATGAAATCCATCATGTGATTCCGTCGTGTGCCCTTAGCTACCGCCACGCCGACACCGACTTTCACCTTCAGCTTGGTGAGACGACGGAGTTCGATATGAGCTATTCACTTTCCAATCAAGGTGACTGCCTCGGCGAGCTGCGCGTGTTCAACCATGCGCCCTTTTGCGAGTGGACGCTGTGCGAACTGGAACGGGCAATTAGCTGCATGCTGTTCCCGGTGCGCAATGCGCTGCTGTATCGGCGTGCCATTCAAGCGTCACTCAAGGATCCGCTGACAGGCACGGGAAATCGTGCGGCACTGGAGCAAAGCCTGACACGGGAAGCCGAACTGTCCCGGCGCCATGGCCAAGCGCTGTCGGTCGTCATGCTGGACATGGATTATTTCAAGAATATTAACGACCGCTACGGACATCAAGCTGGGGACGCCGCGCTTAGAGCGACAGCGCTGCTGCTCAAGGAACAACTGCGCAACGTCGATATGGTTTTCCGGTTTGGCGGCGAGGAGTTCGTGCTCGTGCTATCCAGCACCGGCCCCGAGGCAGCGGCCATCGTAGCCGAACGCATTCGAGCCGCCATTCAGAACCTCTTCTTTCTCATCGGAGAAAAGCAGGTTCGGCTGTCGGCCAGCCTTGGTTGCGCGACCTATCGCCCATACGAATCTCACGAAGAATTGCTGTTGCGAGCCGACCAAGCGCTTTACCAGGCCAAACGCGACGGCCGCAACCGGATCAGAGCCGCCGCTGCCGTCTAGCAAAAATCACGGGCAACCAAACGAAAAAGGGTGAGGTCACTACGATCTCACCCTTCATCGCTTCAAGCTCTGTTCGTCACGGACGCTTGGGACGGTCACCGCGTCCAAAACCAGGACGCTGTCCCTCGGTATTGGACGGGCCATTGCGCTTGGCTGGCGATGGCTTGCCACGATTGCGACCAACAGTGCTCGGGCGCTCCGCCACCGGGGTGCCGCGGCCAGGTTTGCTGCGCTCGTCTGCATCACGTGGCTTGCGTGCAGGCTGGTCATCGCGCAAGCGACGTCCTTTGTCGCCGCCACTCGGCGCATCAGCGTCATGGGCCGAACGCAAAACTCTTGGACGACGCTCGCCGCGCCCGAGAGGCTTGGCCACCTTGCGCTGCATGCGGTCGAGCTTGTCCTTGGTCTTGGCCTTCATTCCCGGCAACGCCACCGGCTTGAGACCGACCTCTTCGCTGAGGATGTCGACTTCGCTCTGAGTCATCTCCCGCCAGCGCCCCATGGGCAGGTCTGAAGTCATGAACACCGGCCCGAACCGCACACGCTTCAGTCTGCTGACGACGAGCCCCTGCGATTCCCACAGACGGCGCACCTCGCGGTTACGACCCTCCATCACCACGCAGTGGTACCAGTGGTTGAAGCCTTCGCCACCGGGTGCCTGCTGGATATCGGTGAAACGCGCCGGGCCGTCTTCGAGCATGACGCCCGTTTTCAGGCGCTCGATCATCTCGTCATCGACCTCACCGCGCACCCGCACCGCGTATTCCCGGTCCATCTCATAGGACGGATGCATCAGACGGTTGGCCAGCTCGCCATCCGTAGTGAATAGCAGCAAGCCGGTCGTGTTGATATCGAGGCGTCCGATATTGATCCAGCGCCCCTCTTTCGGACGGGGCAAGCGATCAAACACGGTCGGACGCCCTTCTGGATCGTCGCGGGTGCAAATCTCGCCGTCCGGCTTGTTGTAAATCAGGACGCGGCGGACCACCTCGGTGGCTTCTTCGCGCTTGAGCAGACGGCCATCGACGGCGATCGCATCATGCAGATCGACACGCTGTCCGAGGGTTGCGATCGTGCCGTTAACCTTGACTCGGCCAGCGGCAATCCAGCTTTCCACGTCGCGGCGCGAGGCCAGACCAAGGCGGGCCAGAACCTTCTGCAGCTTTTCGCCGTGGGCAATATGAGGGGTCGTATCTTCGTGCTCGGTCATCTAGGCACCTCCCGGTGTGGCAGTTCCGATTGAAAGGCCGCGCACTATACGCGTACCGATTCGCCAAAGCACTAGGAAGCTTAGCAGCCAGAACCAGGCGCGCACGGAGCGTGGCGCGCCGTGCGGTCAGGCGGCTTAGCGTTTGTCCAGCGCAGCTAGCGCATCAGACGTGGCTTGCTGAATGCTGGCCCAATCGCCGTTCTTCAGCGCTGCCCCGTCGATCATCCAGGTGCCGCCTACACACATTACATTGGGGAGCGCCAGATACTGAGCGGCATTGGCAGCGTTGACGCCTCCGGTCGGGCAGAAGCGCACACCAGCGAAGGGACCGCCAAGCGCCTTGATGGCAGCGACGCCACCGCATATTTCAGCGGGAAATAGTTTGAAGCGGCGATAACCAAGTGCATAACCACGCATGATGTCCGATGCGTTGCTGATCCCGGCCAGCAGCGGTACGGAACAGTTGACGCCTGCTTCAAGCAGCTCGTCCGTGCAGCCCGGCGAGACGATGAACTGCGCACCCGCTGCTTCGACGTCGTCCATCATGCGTTTGTCGAGTACCGTGCCAGCCCCCACACAGAGGTCGGGTCGCTCCTCACGCAACCGGCGGATGGCGGTGAGCCCATGTTTCGAGCGCAAGGTGATCTCGAGTGCTGTCAGTCCGCCTGCAGCGAGCGCGTCGGCCAGCGGCAGGATCTGCTCTTCGCTGCCGATGGTGATTACCGGAAGGATGCGCGCTTCGGTACAGATCTTTTCGATCAGTGCGTTTTTTTGGTCCATGGTCATGGAAAGTCCTCGGGCCTCAGGGGCACCAATAGATCTCTAGAGGGGAATGCAGGAATGCACGGATGGGCATTTGCATGGTTTCGAGGCGCATTGCCTGACGCAGCGTCTCCAGCTTGGACGAGCCCTGGATCGCCAGACACTGAACCCGAGCAGATGCCAGCAACGGGTAGGTCATGCTGAGGCGCTGCATCGGCGGAGTGGGCGCGAGCATCGGCAGGCAACGATCACTGCCGCTGGGCTCAAGCCCTTGTTCCAACAATGGACTGTTAGGAAACAACGAAGCGGTATGCCCATCGTTACCCATGCCTAGCACCAGCACATCGATAGGCTGGCTGAGGTCAGCCAATCGATGATTCGCCAACTGCGCGGCCTGCTCCAGCGTCTCGGCCGGCTGATAAAGGCCGAGCAGCTGCGCATCAGCCGCGGCGTTCCGCAACAGATGGCGCCGCACCAAGCCTTCGTTACTGTCGGGATCGTCGACATCGACCCAGCGTTCGTCAGCGAGACTGACCTGCACCTTCGCCCAGTCCAGCCGACGCGTCGACAATGCTTCGAAGAACCTGATCGGACTGCGTCCACCCGATATCACCAGGCTAGCGCTGCCGTGAGTATCGACAGCGTAACTCAGCGCCCCGGCAACGCGGTCAGCCAATACCTGCGCCAACTGGTCGGGATCGGGCAGGCTATGGGCAACCACCCCCGACGGCAGTTCCAGTTCAGAGATCGCCATACCAGGACCTCCCATCACGTGTAATCAGGGCAACGGACGCGACCGGGCCCCAGGACCCAGCAGGATAAGCCTTCGGCGCATCGCCAAGGCGCGACCAGCCGTCGATGAGTTGATCGCACCATTTCCAGGCGTACTCGATCTCATCCTTGCGAACGAACAGGTTCTGATTGCCTTGCATCACTTCGAGCAGCAGGCGCTCGTATGCATCCGGAATCCGCGAACTCTTGTAAGTCTCGGAGAAGTTCAGCTGCAACGGCCCGCTACGAAGATGCATGCCCTTATCGAGCCCTTGCTCTTTGGTCATAACCTGCAGCGAGATGCCTTCATCCGGCTGCAAGCGGATGATCAAGCGGTTGCTGATCAGCGAACGTTGCTCAGGCGCGAAGATGTAGAACGGCGGTTCCTTGAAATGGATGACGATCTGCGAAACCTTTTCGCCCATGCGCTTGCCGGTCCGCAGATAGAACGGCACACCGGACCAGCGCCAGTTGCAGATATCGGCACGCAGCGCGACGAAGGTTTCGGTGCTGCTTTCGGCGTTAGAGTTTTCCTCTTCCAGATAGCCCGGCACAGCCTTGCCGCCGACCGAGCCAGCCACATACTGACCGCGCACCACTTGTTTACCCAGACGCTCCGGCGTGATCGGCGCCAACGCCTTGAGCACCTTTACTTTCTCATCGCGAATGCTGTCGGCGGTGAGGTCGCTTGGCGGGTCCATCGCAATCAGGCACAGCAGCTGCAACAGATGGTTTTGAATCATGTCGCGCAGCTGTCCGGCCTGATCGAAATAGCCCCAACGCCCTTCGATACCGACGGTTTCCGCGACGGTGATCTCGACGTGCGAGATGTGATGCTGGTTCCACTGCGTCTCGAACAAGCTGTTGGCGAAGCGCAGCGCAATCAGGTTCTGCACCGTCTCCTTGCCTAGATAGTGATCGATCCGGTAGATACGCGTTTCGGGAAAATATTGCGCAACCGCGTCGTTAACCACCCGAGATGATTCGAGATCATGGCCGATCGGCTTTTCCAGCACCACGCGGGTCTGCTCAGCCAGTCCGACCGCCGCGAGGTGCTCGCATATCGCGCCATAAACCGCCGCCGGCGTAGCAAAATAGGCGATCAGCGGCATGTCGCGCGACACCGTTTCGGCCAGCGCTGCGTAGTCCTGGGCGCTGCGGAAGTCCATCGTGATGTACTCCAGCCGCGCTTGAAACCGCGAGAGCGCCGTTTCGTCCAGCTGCGCGGCAGGAATGTATCGGCGTAACGCCTGATCAATTCGCTCCAGATGAGCCGAAGGCTCTCCTTTATCGCGAGAAAGCGCCAATATGCGCGTATCGCTGTTGAGGAGTCCTGCTCGATCCAGCTGGTAAAGTGCCGGAAACAGCTTGCGCAGCGCCAGGTCGCCTAAGGCGCCGAACAAAGCAAAGGTAGTTGCGTCAACGGTAATAGCAGGCATGTTTTTTGTATTAACCAAATTAGGCTGCGTTACAGGTTTTGTAAGCGCAGTTTAAGCAGATAATGTTGTCATTAAAACAACATAACCCGATTTTTTCGCGCCTCGTATCAGCTTTTTGAAGAGCTGAAGGCGCGACCCCTTGAAAGAAGAGACATGGATCGCATGAAAAATCTCTTGGAACAGATAAAAAATCAGCTCGACGAGCTGAACAAAGCGGAGCGGAAAGTCGCGGAGGTGATACTGAGCGACCCGCAGCAGGCCACTCGTTACAGCATTGCGGCGCTGGCCCAGACGGCCAAGGTCAGTGAGCCTACGGTAAACCGCTTCTGCCGTTCGTTCGGCGCCGCAGGTTATCCCGCACTCAAGATCCAACTGGCTCAGAGCCTGGCGAGCGGCGCTGCCTATGTCAGTCGCGCAGTGGAGGCCGACGACGGCCCAGAAGCCTATACACGAAAAATCTTCGGCAGCACTATCGCTTCGCTCGACAGCGCCTGTCAGGCTATCGACCCTCAGGCTATCAGCCACGCCGTAGATTTGATGATTCAGGCACGCCAGATTCATTTCTTCGGACTCGGCGCCTCTGCATCCGTCGCGCTGGATGCACAGCACAAATTCTTTCGCTTCAACCTTCCGGTGACCGCCCACAGCGACGTGCTCATGCAGCGCATGCTGGCGTCGGTAGCGCATACCGGGGATCTTTTCGTGATCATTTCCTATACCGGGCGTACCCGCGAACTGGTGGAGGCCGCAACGATCGCACGCGACAATGGTGCTTCGGTGCTGGGAATGACTGCTGCGGATTCCCAACTGGCCAGGGTCTGCACGCTGAGCCTGGACATACCTCTACCTGAAGACACCGACATCTATATGCCGATGACCTCACGCATCATTCAACTGACCGTGCTCGACGCGCTGGCCGCTGGCGTGACCTTACGCCGGGGTGTCGATTTCCAGCCGCACCTGCGAAAGATCAAGGAAAGTCTGATGGCGACCCGTTATCCAACCGAAGAGAGCTGATCACTTCTTTTTCTTCTTTACCTTGCGCAGTGCTTTCAGCCGCTCGGCGGCCAACTCGTTGACCGCCTTGCGTTCCTTGTTTTTCATGCCCTTCCAGGTCTTCATCTCGTCCCGGCTGCGTCCGCAGCCAATGCAGATGTCGTCCTTGAGCTTACAAACGCTGATGCAAGGGTTCTTCGCCTTGTCGCTCAAAGTCACCTCCGGTTCAGTTGAGGACTCTACCGCTCGGGTCAGTAGAAGCCCTCTTCACCCAGAGGTTCTAACAAAATCAGGCTATCAGCGTGATCAGTCCCACCAGTATTCGACCTGCACGCCAAAGTTCGACCCATGCTGATCGCCGCCGAAAGCGCCGGTGTCAGACAGCGCGGAGCCAGCAGCCATCAGATTGGCCGCATCCTGCGCCGCGTCGTTCCACTGAGCATAGGTGTAATACAGGCGCACCTCCGGACGAGCCCAGAACTCAGGACCTGCCGGTGACCAGGTCGGAGCCACAGTGAATTTGGTTAGCTTTCGGGTGCCTTCCGGTGCGTCGATCTGATCATGTCCAACTTCGGCGACCAGCTTGAATTGCTCAGTCAAGGCATAGACCGGGCGCACGCCAACCGATATCCAGTCCTGATCGCCACCGTTCTGGCGCTTGTCCTTTTGGTACACCGCCTGGAACTGCCCACCGAAACGCGGCGTCACTTGCCAGTCGAAGAACTCGACCACTCGCCAGCTCGTGTCGCTGCTGCCCAGCGTCACGTCGCCGGTATACCCAAGACCCGTGCCCGGCCCTTCGCCGTACTGCACAGCCAAGGTATTGCTGCCTCCCAGGAACCCGATCTGCTTGTGCTGCACGGTAACGGCCCAGCCACTATTGGCGTCGTCACGGTCCGGCTCGTCGATATAGCTGACACCGAACTCCAGTTCGCCGCCCGGATTGCTGTCGAAGCCGCCGACGTTGAAATCGTGGCGATTGATGTAGTTGTCCTGGAACACGCTGTCCTTGCGTGAAAAGGCGTAGCTGTATTTCAGCCCGCCGATCTCCATATCCTCGATGCCGGCACCAGTGGCGCTCTGGTTCCAGTAGTAGAAATCGGAGATGTGGATGTCATTTCGCTTATAGAAACGTCGCCCTGCCCACAGCGAACCTCCGTTGAGTGCCGGCACCTTGCTCCATTCGGCATAGGCCTGCACCAACCTCGCCCAACCATGGTCGCCGGTGAATTTCGGCGTATGGTCATATTCGTTGTAGAGCGCCGCCATGCCCTCCACGCTCAGCACCGAACCATCGTCGAGCGTGAACAAGTCCTGCCTCAAACCCAGCTCCGCATACTGTTCGCACTCGTTGCCGAGGCGATACTTGGACGGGGCTCCAGGCAACTGGAAACAGGCTTGCGAATCGCTACCGCTCGATTCTCCAATGCCACTGCGCACGTAACCATTGAAATCCAGTGCCTGAACGGTAAACGGAATGGCGAGACTGCCCAGCGCTACCGCGAGACCCAGGCGTGTGGTTTTTTTCATATCCGCTCCAATTAGCTCTTATTGTTGTTACTGCCGTTGGATTGAGCCGGTGAAGGCTCTCCTTTCCGACCCGCATGTCAGCCTCATGCTCACTGCGGTTCGAGTCGTCATGCCCAGCGGTGTTCGCTGCAACCGCTGGAGCAATGCATGAATAACATCTGGACGCGTTCGGCGCCGGTACGCAGACACCCCGCCACCGGGCTTTTTTCATCAGAGCAAAGCGCCCTCTCAGCGAGCAACCAGCCGTGTGACCGTTCCGTTGCGCCCCGCCGCTCCATTCCCCGGCGCGACGCCCAACCGCTCACCCGTCTGCGCGTCGAACAGCAGGACCTTGTCCGGCTCGAACTGCAGCGTCAATGTTTCTCCGGGGTTTGGCGCCGCGTCCGGTGCCAGGCGGCAACATACCTTGGTCTGGTTGAGGCTTACGAAGATCATGGTGTCCGGCCCGGTCGGCTCGATCACCTGCACCTCCGCTCGCAACGAAGGCAAATCACCTGCGGCACCAATGCCGATTTGCTCGGGCCGGATACCCAGAATCACATCCCGCCCTTCCAGCGATTCGCCGTCGGCAAGCTTCAGCGGTAGTTCGCAGCGATCCTGACCGCTTTCCAGCAGCGCACTCCAGCCACCGCTCTGCTTGCTCAAGCGCAGCGGCACGAAGTTCATCGGCGGCGAACCGATGAAACTCGCCACGAATAGGTTGGCCGGGTTGTTATAAATGTCCTTCGGCGTCCCGAACTGCTGGACGACACCATCTTTCATCACCGCGACCTTGTCGCCGAGCGTCATCGCCTCGATCTGATCGTGAGTGACATAGACCGTCGTCGTCTTCAATCGCTGATGCATCAACTTGATCTCCGTGCGCATCTCGACCCGCAGTTTTGCGTCGAGGTTGGACAACGGCTCATCGAATAGATAGATCTTCGGCCGCCGCGCCAATGCGCGGCCCATGGCCACACGCTGCTGCTGACCGCCGGACAGCTGCGAGGGCTTACGCTCCAGAAGGTGCTCGATCTGTAGCAACTGGGCAACGCGGGACACTTCCTCTTCGATCTTGCTCGCCGGCACCTTGCGCATCTTCAGGCCAAAGGCGATGTTGTCCCGCACCGTCATGGTCGGATACAGCGCATAGGACTGGAACACCATGGCGATGTCCCGATCCTTCGGACTGGCGGTACTGATGTCAGCGCCATCGACGCGAATCTCGCCCCCCGTAATATCCTCCAGCCCGGCGATGCAGTTCATCAAGGTTGATTTGCCGCAACCCGAAGGGCCAACAAGGATCAGGAATTCTCCATCGCCAATCTTCAGGTCGATGTCCTTCAGGGTGTCATTGTTGCTTCCGGCGTAGCTCTTTCGAACGTTGCTGAGTTCAAGTGCAGCCATGGTCGTTCTCCTAACCCTTGACCGCGCCGGCCGTAAGCCCGCGCAGGAAATACTTGCCGGCGAGGATGTACACCACCAGCGTTGGCAGCCCGGCGATCATCGCCGCAGCCATATCGACGTTGTATTCCTTGGCACCCGTGCTGGTGTTGACCAGGTTGTTCAGCGCCACGGTAATCGGCTGAGTATCGCCACTGGCGAACACCACACCGAACAGAAAGTCGTTCCAGATCTGAGTGAACTGCCAGATCAGGCAGACCATGATGGTCGGGATGGACATGGGCAGCAGAATCCTGGCAAAAATCGTGAAGAAACCCGCCCCGTCCAGCCGTGCGGCGCGAATCAGGGCGTCCGGCACGCTGACGTAGAAGTTGCGGAAGAACAGCGTAGTGAAGGCCAGGCCGTAGACCAGATGCACCAATACCAGCCCCGGCGTCGTGTTGGCCAGGCCGAGTTGGCCCAGCGTGAAGGACGCCGGCAGCAGGATCACCTGGAACGGTAGAAAGCATCCGAACAGCAGCAAGCCGAAGAACAGCTGCGATCCGCGGAAGCGCCACATCGCCAGCACGTAGCCATTGAGCGCGCCAAGCAGCGTGGAGATGATGACGGCGGGCACGGTGATCTTTACCGAGTTCCAGAAATAGCCCCCAACCGCATCCCAGGCTTTGACCCAGCCGATGACCGTCATCACATCCGGCCACGACAACAGGTTGCCGGTACGGATGTCATCGGGCGTCTTGAAGCTGGTCAGCAGCATGACCACCAGCGGCACCAGATACATCGCCACAGCCACCAACAGCGTCGCGTAAATCGCCACCCGGCTGAATGTCAGGCGCTTTCGCCCTACGAGGCTAGTCATGGCGCTTGTTCCTCAGTTCCGAATAGAGATAGGGCACGACGATCGCCATCACCGCACCGAGCATGAGAATCGCACTGGCCGCGCCTAGCCCCATCTGCCCGCGGGTGAAGGTATGGGCGTACATGAACATGGCCGGCAGATCCGAGGCGTATCCCGGCCCGCCCGCCGTCATTGCGGCCACCAGATCAAATGCCTTGATCGCAATATGCGCGAGGATCATCAGGGCGCTGAAGAACACCGGCCTCAGACTCGGCAGAATGATTCGCAGATAGATACTCGGCAGGCTCGCCCCGTCGATCTGCGCCGCCCGAACGATGGATTGATCGACACCACGCAAACCGGCAAGAAAGAGCGCCATGACAAAGCCGGAAGCTTGCCAGACTGCGGCGATTACCAGGCAATAGACGACGCGGTCAGGATCTACCAGCCAGTCGAAGCGAAACCCTTCCCAGCCCCAATCGCGCAGCATCTTGTCGATCCCGAGCCCCGGATTGAGCAGCCACTTCCAGGCCGTACCGGTGACGATCATCGACAAGGCCATGGGGTATAGGTAGACGGTGCGAATGAAGCCTTCGCGGCGAATGCGCTGATCCAGCAGCACCGCCAGCAGTACGCCGATGACTAGGCTAATAGTGATGAACAACCCGCCGAACACCAGCAGGTTTTTACTGGCCACCCACCAGCGGTCGTTGTTCCAGAGACGTTCGTATTGCGCCAGCCCAACCCATTTGTAGCTGGGCATGAAACGCGAGTTGGTAAACGAGAGCAGGAACGTCCAGAAGATGTAACCGTAGAACCCGACCAGCACGATCAGCATGCTCGGCGCCAACACCAGTTTGGGCAGCCAGTTTTGCAAGGCATCTAGCGGTGAGGCTTTGGTGAAGACAGCAGTTGAGCTCATGTCTGGCTCCGTGGGGGTACAGGATCCATAAAGCGGCTCCAATCGTTGTTCATGGGCACGACTTGCCCGTCACGACCAGTCGAGGGGCTGGCCGTGAGGTTCGATGCGTCAGGAAAAAAGCCGCCGAAGCGGCCAATACGCTATTGAACTGCCTGAATCGCCGCGGCCAGTTGCTGCGCCGCTTTCTTCGGATCGGCAGACGGATCGTTGAAGAAGTTGGTGACCACGTCGAACACCGCACCCTGCACATAGCTGGAGGCCGCCATGCCGTGCGCCAGACTCGGTACCAGACCCGGACCTTGCGCAGAGTCCTTGAAGTCTTTCATCGACTGCTGGGCGCAGACGTCGAATTCGCTCATGTCCTGGTCCAGACGCACGGGGATTGAGCCCTTGTTCTGGTTGAAGAACTGCTGGAACTCAGGCTCCAGAACCGTCCGTGCCAAATCCTTCTGCGCCTGGCGATCCTCGTCCTTGCTGAGCTTGAACATCGCCAACGAGTCGATGTTGTAGGTAAAGCTGCCCTCGGTACCGGGGAACGGTAGACACTGGTAATCGTCACCAGCGATCTTGTTCGCCGCGCTCCACTCGCTCTTGGCCCAGTCACCCATGATTTGCATGCCGGCCTTGCCGTTCATGACCATCGCGGTGGCGCTGTTCCAGTCGCGGCCCGCGGCGTTGTTGTCGACGTAGCTGCGCAGCTTTTTCAGCGCGGCGAACGCCTCGACCATTTTGTCGCCGGTTAGCACATCACGGTCCAGATCGACGAACGCCTTGCGGAAGTCCTCCGGACCGAGGACCGCCAATGCCAGATCTTCGAAAACGGTGCCGTCCTGCCAAGGCTGGCCGCCATGAGCCAGGGGCATGAAGCCGGCGGCTTTGAGCTTGTCCGCAGCAGCGAAAAACTCATCGAGGCTGTGCGGCGGCTTCGCACCGGCTTTCTCGAAGACGTCGGGGTTGATCCACAGCCAGTTGACCCGGTGTACGTTGACCGGCACCGCCACGTAGTCACCGTCGTACTTCATTGCAGTCGAGACCTGCTTGGGGAGCAGCTCATCCCATTTGGCCTGCTCGGCCACATCGTTCAGATCGGTCAGCAGCCCCAGTTCGCCCCACTCCTGAATATCGGGCCCTTTGATCTGAGCGGCAGCCGGTGCGTTACCGGAGACGGCGCGCGTCTTGAGCACCGTCATGGCGGCCTCACCACCGCCACCGGCGACAGCGAAATCCTTCCAGGTATGGCCTTGCTCTTCGACAAGTCGCTGCAGCGTATCGGCGGCGCGCTTCTCACCTCCAGAAGTCCACCAATGCAAGACTTCGACCTCACCGGCGTGAGCGAAGGGAACGAGAGAAGCGAGGGAAACAGCGGTAACCAGACGATGGATCGTGTTCATTTGTCTTCCTTTTTCTTTTTGTTTTCGGTGCAAGTCTCTGCTTGCGCTGCACCGATTCTAGGCGCGCCAGAGAGAGCGGCAGGTAACGAAGGGATAGCGAATGGTCACCGCTTGGTTACAAAGCGGTTGCCTGTGTAACGACCGCAACAAGCGTTGATTGAAGGCGGCTCACTCAGCATGTCGCGGCAGGCTCAAGGTCACGCGAAGCCCACCCTCGGGGAGATTGCGCAGGCCGATTTCCCCGCCATGGGCGTGTGCGATGTTGCGGGCGATGCCGAGACCGAGGCCATACCCAGGCTGCTTGGCCGCTAGACGAAAATTCGGCTCGAAGACCTGCTGCAACCATGCCTGCGGAACGCCGGGCCCCTCATCGTCGACATGCAGCACAAAGGTCTCGCCGTCATCGTCGATACGCAGGTGCGCTCGCTCGCCATATTTCAGCGCGTTATCCAGCAAGTTGCCGATACAGCGCTTGAGCGCCAGCGGCTTGCCGGCATAGGGCGAGACCGCCTGGCCGTGCACCGTGACTTGGCCGTTGCCAGCGGGTGCGAGGTAGGGTTCGGTGACGCAATCGAGTAGTAGGTTCAGATCCAGCGGCTCGATGTTTTCATGGATGTCGGTGTCCTTGACGCATTGCAATGCGCCCTTGACCAGCAATTCGAGTTCATCGAGATCACGGCTGAACTTGTCTTGCAGAGTTTGGCTCTCCAACAACTCCACTCGCAAACGCAACCGGGTGATCGGCGTGCGCAGGTCATGGGAGATAGCGCTGAACAGCTGGGCGCGCTCGGTCAGGTAACGCCCGATGCGCTCGCGCATACTGTTGAATGCCCGGCTGACCTCTACCACCTCGCTGCCGCCCGCCTCGGGCAGCAGCTCCACTTCGCTGCCCAGCGACATCTCCCGCGCCGCCTGCGCCAGTCGCTTGAGCGGGCGGCTCTGCCAGTGCACAAGAATGCCGATGAACAACAACAGAAAGCTGGTAGTGAGAAAGATGAACCAGAGCTGCTGGTTCGGGATGCCCTCGTCTTCCAGGCTGACGTAGGGCGCCGGCATCAGCGACGCGAGATACAGCCACTCGCCAGGCGCGATTTGAATTTGCGTCACCAGCACGGGTGGATTCAGGGGTTCCAGACTCAGCGCGTAATGCGCCCAGGATCGCGGCAACTCGTCGAGCTTCAGCCCGCCGTTGAAAATCCGCAGATCATTGGGACTGACGAAGTTGACCGACATGTCCGCGTCGTTGCCGAGGCGCTCGCGAAGCACGGCGTCCACCTCCGCCAGCACCGCCTGCTTGCGCTCGGTCGGCGGCAGAATCCGCATGTCCAAAGGTTTGTCATTCAGCGATACGAAGAAGCGCGTACCGCCCATGCTGCGCAACTGATCGAGCACCAGCGGTCGATAGCCCAGCGGCAGCGAGCGGAAATAGCTGACGCTGGCGGACATGGAATGCGCCAGGCTTCGAGCACTGGTCAGCAAGCCTTCCATCTGGCTTGCACGCAGCTGCGACACCCAGATGAAACTCGACAACGCCTGCGCCACCAGCACGACCAGCAGTGTCAGAAAGAGCATCCGGCCGAGCAGCGAGCGCGGCAAGGGCAACCATCGGCGCTTAGCCAAGCGAGTCATGATGCGGCGCAACCTGGGCGGCGAGCAGGTAACCACTACCGCGAACGGTACGGATCAATCGAGGGCACTTGCCGGTGTCGCGCAGCCGTTGGCGCAGGCGACTGACCGCCATGTCGACGATGCGCTCGAGCGGCAGCACTTCACGACCGCGCGTGGCATTGGCAATGGTGTCGCGGTCGAGAATCTGTTGCGGATGATCGAGAAAGAGTTTCAACAATGCGAAATCAGCGCCGGACAGCAACACCTCTTCCCCGTCCTGATGAAACAACCGGTGGCTGACCATATCCAGCCGCCACTCGTCGAATGCGAGCACGTCGCCAGTGCGCTCCTGGCCGAAGTTGACGCGGCGAAGCAGCGCCTTGATTCGTGCCAGCAACTCACGAGGACTGAAAGGCTTGCCCAGGTAATCGTCGGCGCCCAGCTCCAGCCCGATGACCCGATCGGTCTCATCGGAACTGGCGGTCAGCATGATGATCGGCATCTGGGCCAGACGTTGGTGACCCCGAACCCAGCGGCAAAGACTGAAGCCATCTTCATCCGGCAGCATCACGTCGAGAATGACCAGATCGGCCGGATCGTCGGCCATCGCCTCGCGAAACTGCGCGCCATCGGCCACGGTGCGCACATGAAAGCCAGATCGGCTGAGGTAGGTGTCCAACAGTTCGCGAATTTCCTGGTCGTCATCGACCAGCAAAATGGATCGTCCGGCCTGGTTCACTCTGCGTCCCTTCTCTTGTTCTCGTTTCGATGCGGCTCAGCGCTCGCCCGGTGTGTCCCCCAACAATTGCTGCAAGGCAACGCCTGCGCCTTCCAGTCCCGGGTATTCGGCTGTCACCACCCAGACCGGAACGTCGTCAAAGTACCGGCTCATGCAGCCCTTGTCGCGAAAACTTTGGCTAAAGCCGCTGCGCGCGAAGAACTCGACGAAGCGCGGCACGATGCCCCCGGCAATGTAGACACCGCCGCGTGCGCCAGTCGTCAGCACGTTGTCACCGGCGATCCGACCCAGCCAGGCACAAAATTGTTCCAGCACCGCCTCGGCGTATGCATCGCCCGCCAGCGCAGCGGCGGTAACCTCGGCGGGTGTAGTCAGACGAGGCGCCTCACCATCGAGCGCGCAACTGGCTCGATAGAGCTCCAACAACCCGCCCCCGCTGAGGATCGCCTCGGCATTCACATGACCGAGCTTTTCATGCAGGTGCGCCCACAATGCGGCCTCACGGGTCGTGCCGATCGGCAGGCAGACGTGCCCGCCTTCCCCCGGCAGCGCTCGCCAGTCTCCATCTGCCAATGGCAACAATGTGGCGACTCCGAGCCCGGTGCCGGGTCCGATGACCAGGCGTGCACGGCCCGCCTCGGACTGCCCGGGGCACACCTCGATCAGTTCGCCATCGCGCAGGCGGGTCATGCCCAGCGCCATGGCCGTGAAATCGTTAATTAGCAGCAGATCGCTCAGCCCAAGATCTTCGCAAAAAGCCTTGCGGCTCAGACGCCAGTGATTGTTCGTGAATGCGAACTCATCGCCAGAAACCGGCCCGGCACAGGCCAAGCAAACCGCCTGAAGCGCCTCGACACTCTGACCGACACCGTGCAGGTAAGCACGAATGGCGTCTTCCGGACGCGGATACTCAACGGTCGGCAGCACCCGCACCGACTCGACTCGCTGGTCGCGCCAGAGTGCGAAGCGGGCATTGGTGCCGCCAATATCGCCTACCAGTGCCGTCACTTGAGCACCTCCAGCCCTTCGGTAAACGCACTCGCGCCTTTCTCAGCCGGACTGAAGGCCGCCCGCATGAAACCGAACAGTTCGCGACCACAGCCGATCCCCAGATCACTGGGCGCCGTCACAGGCTCACGGCTATCGAACTCAACCTGATCAACCAGTACGCGCAACTCGCCCGTCTCGCCGTCGACCCGGATGACATCACCGTCACGCAAGCGGCACAGCGGTCCGCCATCGAGCGCCTCGGGGCTGACGTGAATGGCTGCCGGCACCTTGCCCGACGCGCCAGACATGCGACCGTCGGTAACCAACGCCACCTTGTGGCCGCGATCCTGCAAGACACCGAGGAACGGCGTCAGCTTGTGCAGCTCCGGCATGCCGTTGGCCTTGGGTCCTTGGAAGCGCACCACGGCAACGAAATCTTTTTCTAGCTCGCCGTTCATGAACGCCTGGGCCAGTTCGCTCTGGTCGCTGAACACTCGAGCCGGCGCCTCAACCACGCGGTGCTCCGGTGCGACCGCCGATATCTTGGTCACGCTACGGCCGAGGTTGCCCTCCAGCACACGCAGGCCGCCTTCGGGAGAGAAGGCACGTTCAACCGGGCGCAAGATCGCTTCGTCGAGGCTGTTAGCCGGACCTTCCTTCCAAACCAGCGCATCGCCTTCAAGGAAAGGTTCCTGGGTGTAGCGCTTCAACCCCTGACCCACGACCGTGTAAACGTCCTCATGCAGCAAGCCGGCGTCGAGTAACGTGCGAACCATGAACGGCACGCCGCCGCATGCATGGAAATGGTTCACATCGGCCTGCCCATTGGGATAGACCTTCGCCAAGGTCGGCGTCACCGCTGAAATGTCAGCCATGTCTTGCCAGGTCAGCTGAATGCCGGCGGCTTGGGCAAATGCGGGAATATGCAGCGTGTGGTTGGTTGAACCACCGGTGGCATTGAGTGCCACCACCGAATTGATGATCGCCTTCTCGTCGACGATCTTGCACAGCGGCAGGTAGTTGCCGGACTGCGGCGTCAGGCGAGTCACCTGGCGCGCCGCCTCGCGGGTGAGCTCGTCACGCAGCGGCGTGTAGGGATTGACGAAGGACGAGCCCGGCAAGTGCAGGCCCATGATTTCCATCACCACCTGATTGGTGTTCGCCGTGCCGTAGAAGGTGCAGGTGCCGGGGCTGTGATAGGAAAGCATTTCCGACTCTAGCAGCTCCTCGCGGCTGGCCTTGCCTTCGGCGTAACGCTGACGAACCTCGGCCTTCTGCTTGTTGGGAATGCCCGATGGCATCGGCCCGCCAGGCACGAATACCGCCGGCAGATGACCGAAGCGCAAGGCGCCGATCATCAGGCCCGGGATGATCTTGTCGCAAATACCCAGGTAGAGCGCCGCATCGAACATGTTGTGTGACAGCGCGATGGCAGTGGCCATAGCGATCACTTCACGACTGGCCAAGCTCAGCTCCATCCCCGCCTCGCCCTGTGTGACGCCGTCGCACATGGCCGGCACGCCGCCGGCGAATTGTCCGACCGAACCAACGTCACGCAGCGCCTGCTTGATGATTTCGGGGAAGTGCTCGTACGGCTGGTGCGCCGACAACATGTCGTTGTAGGACGAGACGATAGCCACGTTGGCCTCGTTCATCAGGCGCAGCTTCTGCTTGTCTCCAGCGGACGCGCAACCGGCCACGCCATGGGCAAAGTTAGCGCACTGGAGCCGGCCACGCTGAGGCCCATCGCTCGCCGCGCCGGCCATCTGGGCAAGGTAGCGCTGCCGGGTTAGCCGGCTGCGCTCGATCAAACGTTCGGTAACCTCTTGAATCCGCGGGTGCATGCCATCACTCCTGCATATTAATCTTTGGTTTTATCAACAAAACAACGTGGATACGGGCTTGATTTCTATTCTGACAGGAATAATCTTGTCATTCCCACAACAAATTCCCATCAGGACCCATTTATGACTATTCGCATCGCCATCAACGGCTTCGGTCGTATCGGACGCAATGTTCTTCGCGCTCTTTACAGCTCGAGCTACCGCGAACATATGCAGGTCGTGGCGATCAATGACCTCGGCAGCTCGGCGATGAATGCCCACCTTTTGCAGTACGACAGCGTTCACGGCCATTTCGACGCAAAAATCGAGGTCGGCGAAGATCGTCTAGTGGTCAATGGCGATCCGATTGCCGTGTCCGCGATCCGTAACCCGGCCGAGCTTCCCTGGCGCCAGCACAGGGTCGATGTGGTGTTCGAGTGTACCGGTCTCTTCACCTCTCGCGAAAAGGCAAGCGCTCACCTCGAAGCCGGCGCCGCCAAGGTCATCATTTCCGCTCCGGCCTCCGGCGCCGATGCCACCATCGTCTATGGCGTCAACGATGACATTCTGCGTCAGTCGCACCAGATCATTTCCAACGCGTCGTGCACCACCAACTGCCTGGCTCCGGTCGCCCAAGTGCTGTCACGAGAACTGGGCATCGAGCATGGCCTGATGACCACCATCCATGCCTATACCAACGACCAGAATCTGTCCGACGTTTACCACAGCGACCCCTACCGTGCGCGGTCGGCTACGCAGTCGATGATTCCAACCAAGACCGGCGCCGCCGAAGCCGTTGGCCTGGTGCTGCCGGAACTGGCAGGCAAGCTGACCGGCATGGCCGTACGTGTGCCGGTGATCAATGTCTCGCTGGTGGACCTGACCCTGGAGCTCAGCCGCGAAACCAGCGTGGACGAGGTCAACGCACTGATGCTGGACGCCAGTCAGCGCTCGCCAATACTGGCCTGTAATTCGCTGCCGCTGGTTTCCTGCGACTTCAACCACAACCCGATGTCCTCCATCTTCGACACCAACCACACCAAGGTTAGCGGACGCCTGCTGAAAGTGATGGCCTGGTACGACAACGAATGGGGATTCTCCAACCGGATGCTGGACACCTGCCGCGCGCTCTACGAAGCAGCATGATCAGCGACCAGATCTCAGCATCGACTCGGTAGACCAGAGAAGAAAATGAATCGCATCGATTTCGTCACCGCGACACTGCCCGCCCGCAAGCGCATTGCGCTGGTCGCGCACGACCACTGCAAGGAGCGCTTGCTGGACTGGGCGAAGCGGCAGAAAGAGCAACTGGCGAAGCACGAGTTGCTCGCGACCGGCACCACCGGACTGCTGCTCGGGCAGCGCCTGGGCCTGCCGGTGGAGTGCATGATCAGCGGTCCGCTAGGCGGTGACCAGCAGATCGGCGCGCGCATTGCTGAACGACGAATCGATGTACTGGTGTTCTTCTGGGATCCCTTCGAGCCGCAGCCGCATGACCCGGACGTCAAAGCGCTGCTGCGGGTCGCCGCGGTGTGGAACATTCCGCTGGCGGCCAACGAGAGCAGTGCCGACTATCTGCTCTCCAGCCCGCTGCTCTATCAGGCCCACAGCCTGAGTATTCCGGACTACAGCAGCTACCTGGCAGGGCGCCAGTTATAGGCTCATCAAGCCTACAGATTGTCGTCTGGAATGCGCTGATCTTCATCGACCTCGGCAGCGTCGCGCAGGTCGTCGAAGTCCGTCTTTAGGCCAGTCTCCATGCTGTCGAGCTCTGCCAGCAGGCTGCGGAAGCTGGTCTGCTCGCGCGGCGCTTCAGCTTGCAGTTCCAGGTCGGCGCGCGCCTGGAACGCATCAGGCACGGGCGCTTCTTCGACATCGACCGGCAGCGGGGCGGGTTCCATTTCGCGCAGCACCGCTAACGGCGGCAGCTCATCGAGGCTCTTCAGATTGAAGTGGTCGAGAAACTGCCTGGTAGTAGCGAACATCGCCGGCCGCCCCGGCACGTCGCGATGACCAACCACGCGCACCCATTCGCGCTCCAGCAGCGTCTTCACGATCTGGCTGTTGACCGCGACGCCACGAACGTCTTCGATCTCGCCACGCGTGATTGGCTGGCGGTAGGCGATCAACACCAGCGTTTCCAGCAGCGCGCGCGAATAGCGCTGCGGCCGCTCTTCCCAGAGCCGACCCACCCAGGGTGAAAAGCGCTCGCGGACCTGAAGGCGATAGCCACTGGCGACTTCCTTGAGCTCGAACGCACGGTCCTTGCAGGATTTCTCCAGCACGCCCAGCGCCTTGCGCAGCAATGATGGCGACGGGCGTTCGGCTTCATCGAACAGCTCGGACATCCGCTCGATGGACATCGGCTTGCCGGAAGCCAGCAGGAAAGCTTCGAGCAGCGAAGCGAGATCCTTGGGATCGGAAAGATTCAACCTGAATTACCTCGACTCATCCGTGCGCGACATTATTCGACCCGAGCCCGAACGTGAATGGGTGCGAAGGGTTCATTCTGCACCAACTCAACCAGCGACTCCTTGACCAGCTCAAGCACGGCCATGAACGTCACCACCACGCCGAGCCGGCCCTCGTCCAGTGTGAACAACGCGACGAAAGGCACGAATGCCCCGCCCTTGAGGCGCTCCAGTACATCGCTCATGCGCTCGCGAGTCGACAGCGTCTCGCGCGTTACCTGATGGCTTTCGAACATATCGGCACGACGCAGCACCTCGGCCATGGAAATCAGCAGTTCCTCCAGACTAACCTCGGGCAACAGTTTGCGCGCCCGTGCGTCCGGCGCATCCAGCCGTGGCACGTGCAGCTCGCGGCCAACTCGCGGTAGCTCGTCGAGATCCTCCGAAGCAGACTTGAAGCGCTCGTACTCCTGCAAGCGACGTATCAGCTCGGCACGCGGATCGAGCTCGTCCTCCTCGACCTCGGCCGAACGCGGCAGCAGCATGCGCGACTTGATCTCGGCCAGCATCGCCGCCATCACCAGATATTCAGCCGCCAGTTCCAGGCGCACGGCCTTCATCAGCTCGACGTAGCCCATGTACTGGCGGGTAATTTCCGCCACCGGGATATCAAGGATGTCGATGTTCTGCTTGCGTATCAGGTAAAGCAGCAAATCCAGCGGCCCTTCGAACGCCTCGAGAAAAACCTCCAGCGCATCCGGCGGAATGTAGAGGTCCTGCGGCAGATCGTTGAAAGCCTCGCCGTAGACAAGCGCCAGCCGCAGCTGCTCGCCGGGCGGATCGATCGCAACCTCGGCCTGGGGGTCCTGCATGCTCTCTCCATGAAATGTACGGACATCGGAAGCGGCGCAGCTTATGCCGGCCGTCCTGTTGTGCTCTAGCGGTAATTCAGACCCATTGCCTGACGCACGACCACCAAGGTTTCGCGGGCTTCATCGCGGGCCTGCTCGGCGCCCTCGGCAAGGATGCTTCGCACCAGATCCGGATTCTGCTCGTAGTCCTGAGCCCGCTCCTGCAGCGGCGCCAGCTCGAGTTTGATCGCTTCTATCAGCGGTGCCTTGCACTCCAGGCAGCCAATACCCGCACTGCGGCAGCCCTGTTCGGCCCACTGACAGACATCCTCCGCCGAATGCGAAAGATGCATCGACCACACCGGACAACGCGTCGGCTCACCGGGATCGTGACGATGTACCCGTGCCGGGTCGGTAGGCATGCGCTTGATCTTTTCTTCGATCTCGGCAGGCGTGTCACGCAGGAAGATGGAATTACTGGCCGATTTGGCCATCTTGCCGCCGTCCAGGCCCGACAGCTTGGGGGAATCGCTCAATAACGCCTGGGGCTCGGGCAACAACAGTCGGCCGCTCCCCTCCAGATATCCAAACAGACGCTCCTGGTCACCGATGGTGATGGTCTGCTGGTCTTTGAGCAGCGCACGGGCGGTGTTCAGTGCCTCGAGATCGCCCTGCTCCTGATAACTCCTGCGCAGGCTGGCGTAGAGTTTGGAACTCTTTTTGCCGAGTTTGCGGATCGCCGCTTCGGCCTTTACCTCGAAATCCTCTTCGCTGCCGTAAAGGTGATTGAAGCGCCGCGCGACCTCGCGTGCGAATTCGATATGCGGCAGCTGGTCAGCCCCCACCGGCACGACTCCGGCGCGGTACGCAAGAATGTCTGCAGCCTGGAGCAGCGGGTAACCGAGGAAGCCGTACGTATCGATATCCTTTTGCTGCGAATCGGGCTGCTGCTCCTTGTAGGAGGGTATGCGCTCCAGCCAAGGCAACGGACAGATCATCGACAAGAGCAGATGCAACTCGGCGTGCTCGACTACTTGGGACTGAATGAACATGGTCGCCGAGCTTGGACTGACGCCCGCCGCCAGCCAATCGATCGCCATCTCCTGCACATTGCGCGCGATATCGCTACCCGCCGCGTGGTCGGTGGTCAGGGCATGCCAGTCGACGATGCAGAAGAAACACTGATACTCATGCTGCATCCTTACCCAATTCTTCAGCACGCCGTGGTAATGACCGAGATGAAGACGGCCGCTGGGCCGCATACCGGACACCACACGTCGCTGCGATTCCATGGAACTCAAAAGGGTTTCCTTCGTAAATTTCGAAAAAAGCGGGTCAGACGATAAAGGGTGCGGGATCGCCGCAACCGACACGCAGCACTTCTGGATCGCCATCTACCAGACTGATCACCGTTGAAGCTTCGATGCCACCGTAACCGCCGTCGATGATCAGGTCTACCTGATGCTCCAGCGCATCACGCATTTCATAAGGATCACTCATCGGCTCGGTCTCCCCAGGCAGAATGAGACTGACGCTCATCAGTGGCTCACCCAGTTCAGCGAGCAGCGCCTGAGCGATCGGCTGCGCGGGGACCCGCAGCCCAATAGTGCGACGCTTGGGGTGCAGCAGCATACGCGGCACCTCACGCGTCGCGCTGAGAATGATGGTGTAGGGTCCGGGAAGATGCGTCTTCAAGAGGCGGAAAGCCGACGTGTCCACCTTGGCGAACAACCCGAGCTGGGAAAGATCGCGACAGACCAGCGTGAAATTGTGCTTGTCATCCAGCTGTCGCAAGCGGCGAATTCGCTCGATCCCGGCCTTGTTGCCCATCGAACAGCCGATGGCGTAGGACGAGTCGGTGGGATAGATCACCACCCCGCCGCCGCGAATGATTTCCACGGCCTGCTTGATCAGCCGGACTTGAGGGTTTTCGGGATGTATCTGAAAGAACTGGCTCATGAATACTCCGTGCTCAGCTGGCAACAGATTCGCCTGGCCCATGATCGAAATGCCTCCAAAGCGGTTGCAGATCTTCCGGCAAAGTTCGATACAGCCCCAGCTCCGACCAGTCGCCGGGCGCATGGAAATCACTGCCGATGCTGGCCATCAAGCCGAATTCACGAGCCAGTATCGACAACCCACCAACCTGCTCGAGCGGCTGCATGCCGTTGACGACTTCCAGCGCATGGCCACCAGCTTGGGCGAACTCGCTCACCAGACGTCGACGCTTGCTACGAGTGAAGTCGTATTGCCAGGGATGCGCCAGACTGATCCAGGCTCCGGCGTCACGCAGCGTCATTACGGTTTGCTCGAGGCTCGGCCAGTGCTGTTTGACGTCGCCGAGCTTGCCAGACCCCAGCCACTTGCGGAACGCTTCGGCGCGGTCACGTACATGGCCCGCGCGTACCAGGTATTCAGCGAAATGAGGACGCGCCGGGGCGTTATCGCTATCGCCCAGTTCCTGCTGGACGGCGCGTGCGCCTTCCATCGCTCCCGGCATACCTTTCGCTTCCAGGCGCTGGGCGATGAGTTCCGCGCGCTGCCAACGACCGCTATGCAATTGCGCAATGGCCTGCTGCAACGCGACCGCGTCCCGGCGAAAGGCGTAGCCGAGCACGTGAATGGTCGCACCGCTCCACAGACACGAAAGCTCGATGCCATTGACCAGCCGAACGCCCAGCGAATCGGCCATGGCCCGAGCAGCATCGAGGCCTTCCAATGTGTCGTGGTCGGTCAGCGCGAGCAGCTCGATACCGCGTGCATGTGCCCGCTCCACCAGCGCAGCAGGCGCCAGCGCGCCATCTGACGCGGTACTGTGGCAATGCAGATCAACAATCATTCGGGACCTTTTCTCTTAGGGCTTGGCGGCTCTTTGGTTCTGACCGCCATGGTCGGTGCTCGTGCCGTTATCGAGTTTGGCAAAAGCTTGCGCCGCGTCCAGGAAATGACCTGCGGACAGCGTTTCGCCAAAAGCGCGGTTTGTTATTATGCCGGTCACTTGCCGCTTCTGGCTCGCTCCGAGAAACAAATCGTCGAGGTCATGCCCCGGGCCTTGCCTGCGCTGCAGGTGGTCTATCCGGTCCGCCACTTCCCGAACCTGAACAATAGGAGTCAACATGCTTTACGCCATCATCGCTACCGATGTACCCGGCTCGCTGGAAAATCGTCTGGCTTCGCGCCCGGCTCACTTGGCGCGTCTCGAACAGCTGAAAGCCGAAGGTCGTATGGTCCTGGCCGGCCCGCATCCTGCAATCGACAGCAATGACCCAGGCGCTGCCGGCTTCAGCGGAAGCCTGGTGGTCGCCGAATTCGAATCTCTGCAAGCCGCCCAAGAATGGGCCGCCGCCGATCCGTATAAGGCCGCCGGCGTCTATGGCGACGTAGTGGTCAAGCCTTTCAAGCAAGTATTTCCCTGAGCCAATCGGTCGCAATATCCGTCAGCCGCAGGATTTCCGCGGCCCGTTGAAGAAAAGGAGTTCCGATGCGCCAAGGTTTGCCGTCCCTGCTGCTGGCCCTGAGTTTCGCCATATCGTATGTGCATGCCGATGAAGGTTCGCCCGATCCAACCGCCGCAAGGCAAGCCGGACTGGAGCAACGCCTGTCCGATAACGAACTTCAACGCAACGAACCGAGCAATGGCCCGGGCATAACCGATGCCGAACGGGCACAACTGGCGCAACTGCGCCGAGAAAACCAGCAACTGCGCCTGCAACTGCAGCACGGGCAGCCACAGCAGAAACGCTGGCTGAACGACCAGCAACAATGGTTCGCCGTTGGCGGAGGCGTCGGCGTGCTGGGCTTCCTGCTTGGCGTCCTGACCACCCGGGGGCGTCGCCGTCGGCAATGGCTCAATTGAAGTGGATACGAACGAAGCATGAGCGAACTGCTGCTGATAGATGACGACGAGGAGCTCTGCGAGCTGCTCGTGAGTTGGCTGGCCCAAGAGGGATTCGTCGCCCGCGCCTGCCATGATGGCCAAAGCGCCCGTGCCGCGCTGGCCGAACACCCGCCCGCAGCGGTGGTGCTCGATGTGATGCTGCCCGACGGCAGCGGCCTTGAATTGCTCAAGCAATTGCGCAGTGAACACCGCGATCTGCCGGTGCTGATGCTCTCGGGCCGCGGCGAGCCGCTGGATCGCATCCTTGGGCTGGAACTGGGCGCCGACGACTATCTGGCCAAACCATGCGATCCGCGCGAACTCACCGCCCGGCTACGCGCCGTGCTGCGCCGCACTCAGCCGGCGAGCGCGCCGACCCAGCTGGAACTGGGCGACCTTTGTTACAGCCCCGCCCGAGGCATCGCCAATGTCGGCGAGCATGAAGTGACGCTGACACTGTCCGAGGGTCGGATCCTCGAAGCGCTGCTCAGCCAACCCGGCGAGCCTCTGGACAAGCAAGCGCTGGCGCAACTTGCCCTTGGCCGCAAACTGACCCTGTACGACCGCAGCCTCGACATGCACGTCAGCAATCTGCGTCGCAAACTCGGCCCTCACCCTGACGGACGTCCACGGATCGTCGCGTTGCGCAGCCGCGGTTACCTTTACGCTTCCTGATTGGCTTTACCGAGCCTTTACCCTGGCCTGACCGCTCTTGACCTTGCGCGCCCTAGACTGAGCTCATCCGGTCGAAGCCCGAACGAGCACAAGCGCTCAGCGGAGATCGGTTCCCTTACCCAGGAGAGACCTCATGATGCGCAAGACTCTGATTGCCGTGCTTTTCGCCTCCACCCTGCCCACCATTGCCCTGGCGATGCCCGACGGCAACCATCGCCACCACGGCGGCAAGCACGCCCCCTTCGAACAGCTGGACCTAACCAAGGAGCAGAAGCGGGAAATGCGCGAGCTGATGGGTCAACAGATGAAGAGCCATCGCGAGATCACCCAGCGCTACCTCGACAAACTGCCTGAAGCCGAGCGCAAAGCCATGCAGGACGAACTGAAGACCAGCAAAGAGAACACGCACAAGCAAATCCGCAGCCTGCTCAAGCCAGAGCAGCAGAAACAGTTCGATGAAATGCACGAGAAGATGGAAGCCAAGCGTGCCGAACGCGCCGAGTTCAAGCAGTGGAAAGCCGAGCGCGAAAAGAATAGCTGACCCTTAGCTGAAACCAACCCGCCCGGCTCGCGCGTTATTAGCCGCCAGCCGGGCTTCGTCGTGGAGATTGACCGGTGCGATCACTGTTCTGGCGCATCCTTGCAACATTCTGGCTGGCCATCGCGCTGGTAGCGGGCCTCGCCATGCTGCTGGGCCATGCGCTGAATCAGGACACCTGGATCGTCAATCGGCATCCGGGCGTGCAGGGACTGGCGGAGCTATGGACGAAGGTCTACGAACGTCAGGGAGCCCTTCCCGCTCAATTTTTCCTTGAGCGCCATCGGCAACGCTTTCATATCGATGTGCAGGTACTGGCCGAGAACGGCCAGCCGGTCATTCGTGGGACCTTTCCGGCCCGTGCCGCGGCGTTCGAAGCCCGTCAGGAAAACCGCTCGGGACGCCTGCCCTGGCGGCGGCTGACAGCCGACTACACCAGCCCGCTCAGTGGCGAAACTTATCTATTCATCTACCGCATTCCCAACTCGGAACTACAGGCCTGGCACCGTGGCAGTCTGTTCTGGCCGTTGAGCGCGATAGCCATCGCGCTGGTCGTGCTGACCGGCTTCAGCCTGCTGCTCACGCTGTCCATCACCCGTCCACTCGATCGCCTGCGCAGCGCCGTGCATGATCTCGGGCAGACCGCTTACCAACAGAACTCGCTGGCCCGCCTGGCCACACGGCGCGATGAACTTGGCGTACTGGCCAAGGACTTCAACCGCATGGGCGCTCGGCTGCAGAGCCTGATCGGCAGCCAGCGACAGCTGCTGCGTGACGTCTCCCATGAATTGCGTTCGCCGCTCGCACGCCTGCGCATCGCCCTGGCGCTCGCTGAACGGGCAACCCCGGCGGAACGTGAAGTCATCTGGCCGCGGCTGGCCAAGGAATGCGATCGGCTGGAAGCGCTGATCAGCGAAATTCTCGAACTGGCACGATTGGACGCCGAACCGGGCGCGGCGTCAGCCATCGATCTGCCGTTGATATTCGAACAGCTGGAAGAAAACGCACGCATCGTGTCGCCAGCCCAGCGCATCGAAACCTGCCTGGAAACCGAAATCGTGCCGCACGGCTGGCCGAACATGCTTGAACGTGCGCTGGACAATCTGCTGCGCAATGCGCTGCGCTTCAATCCAGAGGGTTCACCGATCGAATTACGCGCCCGAACCGAAGGCGACTGCCTGATGCTGAGCGTTCGCGATCATGGCCCAGGCGTGGATGAGGCCCATCTGGCGCGCTTGAGCGAACCGTTCTTCCGTGCTCCGGGACAGACCACCGCCGGCCACGGGCTGGGCTTGGCAATTGCCCGCCGCGCCGCCGAACGGCATGGTGGCGAGCTACTGCTGGACAATCACCCCGAGGGCGGTTTCATCGCCAGCCTGAAGCTACCGCTGAACTCGCCCGGCCCGAAGCTGCCGCGTCCTGATTGAGGCTATTTCGCCCCGCTCCATTGGCTGACGAAGTCTCGCGGATCCAGCTCGGGCGGCGTTCGTGTACTGCCGTCCGGCGTTCCCAGATAAATGAAACCAAGCACCTGTTCATCGGCGGCCAGCCCCAGTTCTCGGGACACATGCCGATCATAGGAGAACTCGCCCGTACGCCAGACGGCCCCCAACCCCTGTGCGTGCGCCGCCAGCAACATACCGTGCGCCGCGCAGCCGACCGCAAGCACCTGTTCGGTGTCGGGCACCTTCGGATGAGGCAAAATTCGGGCAACGACCACCACTACCATCGGCGCCCGGAGCGGCATCTTGCGCGCCTTACGTAACGCCTCGTCGGCGGCGTCCGGCTGGCGCAAGCCAAGCGCCTCGGCGTACAGCTCACCCAGGCGCTCGCGCGCCTCTCCTTGAATGGTCAGGAAACGCCACGGGCGAAGCTGGCCATGATCCGGGGCACGTAGCGCGGCACGGAAAAGCAGATCCAGCTGGGCATCGGTCGGCGCCGGATCGACGAGTCGCGTAACGGAAACACGGTTGAGCAGCAGGTCGAGAGCATCCATTGATCATCTCCAAAAAAGAGTCGGACATTCTAGAGGCTGTTTCCGTTTCGCTGCGAGCCGCGTTGTCGTATTGCCGTGACGGTGTGGAAACAGCCGAATGTACGATCGTTCGGCTGTGATCGCGTTAGCGTCAGGCCACGCGATCGGGCGACAGATGTGGCTCCAGCGGCGGCGTCAGCGGAGGCAGGCCATGGGCTGCCCGTGCCGCGTCGCAAAGGGCGTTGTGCTGACCATCAGCCCAGGACGCCTCGAATTCGCGGCAGGTGCTCGAGCGTTGCTCATACATCGTGCAGCGCACCCCACAACCGACATCGCCCAGCAACCCGACGCACCGCGCGGGCCTGGATTCAGTGCCGCGCATCGCAACGAGAAACGGGCTGACCTGCACGGTCGCCCCATCGGGAACGGTACCGCCGGACGAAGTGCACTCGCCCCAGAAGAAAGACACACGAAAATGCGCGCAGCAGGCGCCACACGTAAGGCAGGGATTGTCGATTGACATGGAAGGTGAACACCCAGAAACCGGGAAAGGGCCGGCGCCCGGGCAGCTATTCTATTCATCGCAACGGACTTGGGAAGAGCCTCAGAGGGCGCGCCGAGAAAGATTTATCAGCTGGCCGATAGTCGGTTTACTGGCGACGTAAGCCGCGTAGAATGGCGGGTCTGTTTTCGAGCCGAGCAGCATCACACATGGCCCTGCCGACCCTGCGCATCATCGGTTTCATTCTCGGCATTTTCCTGATCACACTTGCAATCAGCATGGTCGTTCCGATGATCACGCTGTTGGCGTTCGATCGTACCGATGATCTCCAGGCGTTTCTCTGGGCCAGTCTCATCACCTTTGGCTCCGGCATTGGGCTGATCGCCCCCGGACGCCCCACAACGGCTCAGATGCGCCCGCGCGACATGTACTTTCTCACCACGGTCAGCTGGCTGGTGGTCTGCTGTTTCGCCGCGCTGCCAATGATGCTGATCCAGCACATGAGCTATACCGACGCGTTCTTCGAAACGATGTCAGGCATTACTACCACAGGCTCGACCGTGATCTCGGGGCTCGACTCGGCCTCACCCGGCCTGTTGATGTGGCGCTCCATGTTGCAGTGGCTTGGAGGCATTGGCTTCATCGGCATGGCGGTGGCCATTCTGCCGTTGCTGCGAATCGGTGGCATGAGGCTGTTCCAGACCGAATCCTCCGACTGGTCGTCGCAAAAGGCGATGCCGCGCTCGCACGTCATGGTCAAGTGGATTCTGATCGTCTATCTCGCGCTCACCTTGCTTTGCGGCATCGCCTATTGGCTAAGCGGGATGACACCGTTCGAAGCCATCAACCATTCGATGACCACCATCGCCACCGGCGGCTATTCCACGTCCGATAGCTCCATGGCCAAGTTCACGCCCGCAGCGCACTGGGTAGCCGTGCTCTTCATGATATTAGGGGGGCTACCCTTCATCCTGATGGTCTCGACCATACGCGGAAACCGCTACGCCTTGGTTCGGGACCAACAAGTGCAAGGCTTCGTCGGCATTTTGCTGATCATGTGCCTGGCTTTCGCGATCTGGCTGACGCTCAATTCCCACTACCCGTTCTTCGAGGCACTTCGCATCGTCTCGCTGAACGTGGTTTCGGTAGTCACGACCACCGGATTCGCGCTAGGCGATTACACGCTATGGGGCGACTTCGCGGTGCTGGCGTTCTTCTATCTGACCTTCATCGGCGGCTGCTCGGGATCGACTTCCGGTGGCCTGAAGATCTTCAGATTCCAGGTTGCCTACTCCTTGCTACGCGCCAACCTAGCGCAGCTCGTGCACCCTCGCGCCGTCATCCGGCAGCAATACAACAGGCACACCCTGGACGAGGAAATCGTCCGATCGATCCTGACGTTCTCGTTCTTCTTCACCATCACCATCGGCGCTCTAGCTCTGGCACTCGCCCTGCTCGGCCTGGACATGTTGACGGCGCTCACCGCGGCGGCAACCGCCGTCTGTAACGTAGGGCCAGGTCTGGGACCTATCATCGGTCCGGCCGGCAACTTCTCGACCTTACCGGACGCCGCCAAGTGGCTGCTGTCGGCCGGAATGCTGCTCGGTCGTCTGGAAATCATCACCGTGCTGGTCATGTTGACTCCATCGTTCTGGCGCCACTAAGACACATCACGTCTCGCCGATGTCCTCGTTCCACAGCTCAGGACTGGTGGCGATGAAGTTGCGCATCATCTCGACGCAGCTTTCGTCCTGCAACACCTGGACCTCGACGCCGCGACCGCGCAACAGCAACTCCTCCCCGATGAAGGTCTGGTTCTCGCCGATGATGACTTTCGGGATTCCGTACAGCAGGATCGCCCCGCTACACATCGAGCAAGGCGAAAGCGTGGTGTAGAGGATCGATTCAGCATAGACGCTCGCCGCTTGTCGTCCAGCGTTCTCGAATGCATCCATCTCGCCGTGCAATACGGCACTGCCCTGCTGAACGCGGCGGTTATGGCCGCGCCCTATGATTTGTCCTTTATGGACGATCACCGAACCGATGGGAATGCCGCCCTCGGCCAGACCCTTTCTCGCTTCGTCGATTGCCGCTTGCATGAACGCGTCCATTCATGTGCTCCTGTGCTTGAAGACTTCACCTGGCGCAAGCTCGCACCAGTCACTTGATCTACGGGTCAGGCCGCGTCGCCCTTCCCCTTGAACAGTCGGCCGCCGAACGTCACCGCAACGAATACCAGCCCGCCGACCAGGATGCCGAAGGCCGCATCCAACAACGTCGGCAGCAGTCCGGCCAGTACCGAACCGATATAGGGCAACGCTACAGTGTGCTCGGCGCTGTTCTCGATGAAATGATGGATCGCCTTGATGCCATGAGTGAGGATGCCGCCACCGACCATGAACATGGCTGCAGTACCAATCACCGACAACGATTTCATCAACCACGGCGCCATCGTCAGGATGCCCCGACCGATTGCCTGTGCGACACCGGTTCTTTTGCTCAGCGCCAGCCCGGCATCGTCCAGCTTCACGATGCCGGCCACCAGCCCGTACACGCCGACGGTCATGATGGCCGCAATGCCTATGAGTACAGCCACCTGCTCGGTGAAGGTCGCGGCTGCCACCGTACCCAGGGTAATGGCGATGATTTCGGCCGAGAGGATGAAGTCGGTGCGCACCGCACCGCTGATTTTTTCCCGCTCGAAGGCGACCATGTCGACACTCGGGTTGGCCAACGCCTCGATCTGCTGCGCATGATGATTGTCGTCCCGATGCAGAAAGCGGTGCGCAAGCTTCTCGAAGCCTTCGTAACAGAGGAACGCGCCTCCCAGCATCAGCAGAGGCGTTATCGCCCAGGGGATGAATGCACTGATCAACAGCGCAGCCGGTACGAGGATGAGCTTGTTGCGCATCGACCCCTTGGCCACCGCCCATACGACCGGCAACTCGCGGTCGGCTTTGACGCCGGTGACCTGCTGAGCATTGAGCGCAAGGTCGTCGCCAAGCACACCGGCGGTTTTCTTCGCGGCGACTTTCGTCATGACGGAAACGTCATCCAGAACCGACGCGATATCGTCTATGAGAGCAAGCAGGCTACTGGCCAATGTTCAGGCATCCTTTGGAGTCATGCGGCGTTTGCAGGTCTGAAAATTAAGGCCATCGCCTCGCCGCACAAGTTCCAGTACGACGAGGTTAACGCTGCGCCCGGTATTCACCCGGCGTCATGGCGAACCAGCGCTTGAACGCCCGAAAGAAGTTGCTTGGATCGGCGAATCCCAGCAGATAGGCAATCTCCAGTAGAGCCAGATCCGGCTGCGCGAGGTATTGCTCAGCCAGTACCCGTCGTGTGTCGTCCAGCAACTGTTGGAAGCTCGTGCCTTCGTCACCCAAGCGCCGCTGCAAGGTGCGCTCGGACAGATGCAACAACTGCGCGACGGCCTCACGTCGAGGTTCGCCCTGAGGCAACAGGCGGCACAGAACCTGGCGTACCTGATGAGTTACCCGACTGTCAGTGAATCGCGCCAGGTATTCGCCGGCGAAACGGTCATGCAATTGCGCGAGTTCGGCATTGGCTGTCGGCAACGCAATGTCCAGGTCCTCGTGGCGCATCAGCAGCCCATAACAGCCGGCGTCGAAGCGCAACGGCGCATGAAAGACGTCGCGATAGGGCTCGATGGCCTGAGGCGGCGGCCCCTGACAATACACTTCCACGGGTATCAACGGCTTGCCTGTAAGCCAACGACAGAACGCAAGCATGCTCGCCAGCGAACCTTCGGCACTTTGCCGTGCCGGCGGCAATTGGTCGCCGTGAATCGCCAGCGTCAGCATGTGGCCCCTTTCGGTCGGGAAGAAGCGCAGATCTGCGCCTTCGGCAATGATCCGCTGATAGCGCACCAGACGCAGGATACTTTCCTTTAGGGTGCTACTGGACATCAGCGCGTAGCCGACCACGTGCATCGCGCCGGGGCGCATTACCTTCGCCAGATTGAGGCCGATCGCCGAATTGCCCGTCACCTCGACCGCGCGCTGCCAGAGTCGGGTCATACCGTCCTGGGCGAAGCGGGCATCCGCATCGCTCAGAGCCGCATAGTCCAGGTCCAGCTCAGCGAATAGCGCGCGGCAATCGACGCCATCCAGTTCCAGAGCCTGGACGATACTAAGAGCCCAGTTTGATGAAGTGGTACGTTCCGTGATCAAGCGACTGTCCCGACCTGGCCTGCAATGAAATTTGCTATGCGAACGATGCCGGGCGATTTCAACCGCCGACTCGCGGCACACAAGGGTACTAAACTGGCACTCATAGCCAGTGGCCGAGAAGCTACAGCGATCTACACTGCGACGACCACAATGACAGGAGGTGCGGCATGAGCACGCAAACCGCCGAACGCTTTACCCGCTTTGCCGATTTTTATCCGTTCTACCTAGCCGAACACAACAACCGAACTTGCCGACGCCTGCACTATGTGGGCAGCCTGTTGGTGCTGGCGATTCTTGCCTACGCGTTGCTCAGTCAGCAATGGCTATGGCTGCTGGCAATGCCGGTGGCCGGTTACGGGTTCGCCTGGATCGGGCATTTCATATTCGAGAAAAACCGGCCGGCGACGTTTCAGTACCCGCTCTACAGCTTTCTTGGCGACTGGGTGATGCTCAAGGATATGCTCACCGGCAAAATTCGATTCTGATTACGGCGACCGGCTCAGACCCGATCACAACTGCCGCCCGTCACGGATTGGACAGGCTGTTTGGCGCAATGGTGGCGACTTGGTTATGATCGCCGGGCCAGCGCCGTCGATGCGCTAGCTCAATAGCGCCTGCTAGAGCGCCGGCATCTTTCAAGGACAGCAACCATAATGTCAACCGTGACCGGTGAACGGCGTAACGGCCTCGCGACTCGCCCATTGCGTGAGTATTACGCCCGGGTTCTAGCCTATCTGGCTTGCGCTGCTACCCTCGCCGCCGGTGTCTATACCCAGCAGTTTGCAGTCGGTCTGTTGTGGATGGTGCCCTTCACCCTCCTCTATCCACACTTCGCTTACCACCTGAGCTATCGGTTCAAACGCCAATACCCCGAGCAAACGTCGCAGACCCTTCTGTGCCTCGACGCGTTGAATGCGGGCGCAGGAATTGTGCTGCTAGGCGCTCTGGTGCCGAGCCTGATGATCCTGCTGACGCTGGGTTTCAGCGCGCTGGTGATTGGCAGCCTGCGCCATTTTCTGATGACTCTTCTGATGGTCGCCATCGGTTTCGGATTGACGAGCCTGCTGATACCTCTGCGCTTCGGTGGCACGCCTACCATTCTGGTAGCGACGGTCAGCATTCTGTTCACCACGCTGTACGTGTGCATCACGGCTTATTACGTGCACCAGCAAGGGGTCCGCCTGGCGCAAGCGCGCAGGGAGATCGAAGCCGAACAGGCCAAGGCTGCGCGCCTGGCCCGCAGTCTGGCCAAGTACCTGTCGCCTCAGGTGTGGGAGTCGATCTTCTCCGGCAAGCGCAGCGTACGGTTGGAAACGCAGCGCAAGAAGCTCACCGTCTTTTTCTCGGATATCAAGGGATTCACCGAGCTTTCCGAAGAACTGGAGGCTGAAGCCCTCACCGACCTGCTCAACAACTACCTCAACGAGATGTCGAAGATCACACTCAAGTACGGCGGCACCATCGACAAGTTCGTCGGTGACTGCGTAATGGTGTTCTTCGGCGATCCCACCAGCCAGGGTGCAAAGAAAGATGCGGTCGCCGCCGTATCAATGGCCATCGCCATGCGCAAGCATATGAAAGTGCTACGCCAGCAGTGGCGCGCTCAAGGCATTACCAAGCCGCTGGAAATCCGCATGGGCATCAACACCGGTTATTGCACGGTGGGCAACTTCGGCGCCGACACCCGCATGGACTACACCATCATCGGGCGCGAAGTGAACCTGGCCAGCCGATTGGAGAGTTCGGCCGAAGCCGGAGAAATTCTGATCTCTCACGAGATCTATTCGCTGGTCAAAGACGTAATCATGTGTCGTGACAACGGGCAGATCGCCGTCAAGGGTTTCTCGCGTCCCGTGCAGATCTATCAGGTAGTGGATTTCCGCCGCGATCTCGGTGCGACCAACAGCTTCGTCGAACATGAATTGCCGGGCTTTTCCATGTACCTGGACACCAATGGCGTCCAGAACTTCGATAAGGAACGTGTGATTCAGGCCCTCAACCAGGCCGCCGACAAGCTGCGCGACAAGATCATCATGTAGCATCGACGGTGCCGGTGGTTGCGGTCGAGACCGCGGGGCCGCCCTTCACTGGATACAGTCGAGGCTATCGATGTCACCTATCCTTTCCCTGCGCCACTACAACAGCGACCAGATCGTCCATAGCCATCAGCACACCCAGCTGGTGTTCGGCCTGCGTGGACAGCTGGATTTCGAAATCAACGGGCGCGGGAGCCGTATCCAACCGCAACGGCTGGCCGTGGTGCCGAGTGATGTCCGCCATGCCTGCGGCAGCGCGGCTGGTAGCCATTGCCTGATACTCGACGTTCCTGGCGACGGCTGGTTGCAGCAGCGGCTTGGACATCACTCCGAGCCCGGACGGCGATTGCTGGAACAGTCCGCCGCGCTGCATCTGAGCCCGGCGCAAAGCCAGCTGGTCAGCTGGTTGGCGGCCAGTCCGATCAATGACCCGATCATCGCGGAGCAAGGCGCCGCGCTTCTGTTGGCCAGCCTCGCCAGCGGTTGCGAGCCAGTCGTTCAGCACGGCCCGCTACCCCTCGCAGCGCTCTACGCCCATATCGATCGCCATTTAGCGTACCCCCTGGAGGTACGAGATCTTGCGCGTCTGTCTGGTCTTTCCGTCCCACGCTTTCATGCGCGCTTCGTCAGCGAGACGGGCGTGACACCCATGGAGTTCGTCCGATTCCGCCGCTTGGAGCGGGGCCGAGAACTGCTAGTCAGCACTCGGCTGACAGTAGGCGAAATTGCCGCCCGGGTCGGATATGCCTCGCAGAGCGCCTTCACCGCCGCACTCAGCCGCGCGTTCGGAACTACCCCGAAGGCATTACGCCGCGAGTCGCTCGACAATTTCTGATAGTGACGCGACAGACCGTTCGCTCGCCCCGGCCTTACCATGCCGACGCATACAGATTCCGACAGCGCCAGCATCACGAGGCCTCATGAAAGACCGCCATTTTTATTCAGCCAGACCTTCTTGCCCGAGCAGCTATCCATGACGCATCGCAACGCCCTGCTGGCCATTCACTTCGGCGCGCTGATGTTTGGCCTCTCCGGCGTCTTCGGCAAGCTGGCCGAAAGTCAGCCGCTGGTGATCACCTTTGGCCGGGCGATGTTCGCCGTCATCGCCTTATCAATCGCAGCCTGTGTATTGCGTCCCGGCGGTAATCGACCGAGCTTGCGTCAAGCGGGCGGTCTGTTGCTGGGCGGCTTGCTGCTGGGTGGGCACTGGCTCACCTTCTTCATAGCGGTGAAGATCGCTGGAGTCGGCATCGCCACGCTGGGCTTCGCCAGCTTTCCGGCGTTTACAGTGTTGCTGGAGGGCGTGCTGTTTCGCGAGCGAACACGACCGATAGAGTTCGCCATGGTGGGCCTGGTTTGCCTGGGGCTATTGCTGGTCACACCGGATTTCGATCTCGCCAGCGAAAGCACCGTCGGGCTGCTCTACGGCGTGCTTTCAGGCTTGATGTTCGCGCTGCTCTCGCTGCTCAACCGCGCTGTCACCCGTGGCATCGATCCTGTACAGGCCGCGCTCTGGCAGAACGGAACCATCCTGCTCTGCCTGCTGCCCTTCTCCTGGACTTCGCTGCCGACCGTCCCGGCGCTGGATTGGCTATGGCTGGCGCTACTTGGCGTATTCTGCACGGGGCTGGCGCACAGCCTGTTCGTGGCAAGTCTCAAAGTGCTGAAAGCACGGACCACCGCTGTGATTTTTGCCCTCGAACCGGTCTACGGAATCGCTTTCGCGTGGTGGTTGTTCAATGAGCAACCGACGCTGCGCATGCTGGTCGGCGGCACGCTAATCATCCTCGCTACGGTCATTTCCTGCCGCCTGAAAGCGCCGGCCGCGCCGCCCGCGGAAGTATGCGTAGCGCCTCGTCGACTCTGACCTGGTGCCGCTCGGCGCTTATCCACGGTCGTTATGCCCTAAATCCCGCTGCGGATCGATACGGTCGCGCACCCGTTGCTTCAATACCTTGGCCTCAGGGAAGCCGCCGTCGAGCTTGCGCTCCCATATCTGTACGCCGTCACAGCTGATATGAAAGGTGCCTCCGGTGGCTGGCACCAGCGAAACCTTGCCCAGATCGTCGGCGAAGGTGGACAAGAGCTCCTGTGCCAGCCAGGCCGCACGCAGCAACCACTGGCATTGCGTGCAATAGGTTATGACGATTTCAGGCTTTGTCGCGGACATGAGAAGCGCTCGGTGGCAGATGAGGACGCCTATAATAACGGCCCTTTCGCAGACCTCCCGTTTCGGTGTTGCCATGTCCCGCCTCCTGCTTCTGCTGATCCTCTTGATACCGCTAAGCGGATTCGCCGATACCCAACCTAAAACCGGCTTAGTGCTTTCCGGCGGCGCGGCACGCGGGTTGGCGCATATCGGCGTTCTGAAAGCCTTGGAAGAGCACGGCGTGCGCATCGACGCGATTGCCGGCACCAGCATGGGGGCGGTCATCGGCGGGCTTTATGCGGCGGGTTACAGCGTTGAAGAGCTTGAGAAACTGGCACTCAGTCTCGACTGGCAACAAGTGCTTTCGGACGATCCGCCCCGCCAGGATGTGCCCTTCCGGCGCAAGCAGGACGACCGCGATTTTCTGGTCAAGCGCAAACTGAGTTTCCGCGATGATGGCAGCCTCGGGTTGCCGCTCGGCGTCATCCAGGGCCAGAACCTCGCCCTGCTGCTCGAGCGTCTCCTGGTACACACCAGCGACACCCGAGACTTCGACCGTTTGCCGATCCCCTTTCGCGCCGTGGCAACCGATATCGCTAACGACAAGAAAGTCATCTTCCGCAGCGGCCATCTACCCCAGGCGATTCGCGCCAGCATGTCGATCCCGGCGGTGTTCGCTCCGGTCGAGATCGAAGGTCGGTTGCTCGTCGATGGCGGCATGGTCGACAACATCCCGATGGATGTCGCCCGCGACATGGGCGTGGATCGGCTGATCGTCGTCGATATCGGCTCACCGCTGCAGTCTCGCGAAGAGTTACTTACCGTTGTCGATGTGCTCAACCAATCGATCACCATGATGACGCGGCGCAACTCGGAAGCGCAGCTCGCAACGCTGCGCTCGGAAGACCTGTTGGTGCAACCCATGCTGGCGGGCTTCGGGTCCACCGATTTCGGTCGCGCGCGGCAGTTGATCGATGCCGGCTACCGCGCCGCCAGCGCGCTGGACGGCCGCCTGGCCGGCATGCGCAGCGAAAGCGGCGGCAATCTCGCGCTGAGCCTCGCACGCTCGGCCGAACCGCGCACGCCGCTGATCACAGCGGTGCGGATCGAGAACGACTCTAAAGTCGGCGACGCGGTGATACGTCGGCACATCCGTCAACAGGTCGGCAAGCGGCTGGACCTGCAAGATCTGCAGAAGGACATGGGCACGCTGTACGGACTGGATTACTTCGAGCAGGTCGAATACCGCGTGGTCCATGGCAATCCAGGCAACACCCTGGTCATCAGCGCTCGCGAAAAGCGTTCCGGCACCGATTATCTGCGTTTGGGCATCAACCTCTCGGACGATTTTCGCGGCGACAGCGCCTTCAACATCGGAGCCAGCTATCGCAAGAACGGCATCAACGAACTGGGGGCCGAATGGCTGACACGTTTGCAGCTTGGGGATCGCCAGGAACTGTTCAGCGAGTTCTATCAGCCGCTCGATGCGGGTTCGCGCTGGTTCGTCGCGCCCAACCTGTTTGCCGAGACGCAGAACGTCGAATCGATCATGGACAACGACCCTATCGCCGAATACCGCCTGCAGCGCTATGGCTATGGTCTCAACCTGGGTCGACAAATTGCCAATAACGGCGAAATTCGCTTTGGCGTTGGCCAGGCATGGGGCGAGGCGGATGTTCGCGTTGGCGACCAGCAGCTGCCGGACTTCACCTTCGAGGAAGGCTACTACCAGCTGCAATATTCCTTCGACACGGTGGACAACGTCGACTTTCCTCGTGAAGGCGAAGACATCGGGCTGACATTGCGCCAGTACGACCGCAGCCTCGGCTCCGACGATCGCTACCGGCAGTGGGAATTCAACCTCGACAAAGCCGTCAGCTTCGGCCTCGACACCCTGGTATTTGGGGGTCGCTACGGGCGCACGCTCGATGATGCGGAGATCGTTACATCGAGCTTCTTGCTCGGCGGCGCGCGGCAGCTTTCGGGGTTCCGCCAGGATGCCCTGTCCGGCCAGAACATCAGCCTGGCACGCATGATCTATTTTCGGCGCATGACGCCGCGCTCGTTTCTGCCGCTAGATTTTCCGCTGTACCTGGGCGCGTCGCTGGAGCGCGGCCGCGCTTGGAACAACGACAACGAGTTCGACAGCGGCTATATCAACGCCGGCAGCGTCTTCATCGGTTACGAAACCCCACTCGGCCCGCTGAACTTCAGTTACGGCCTGAACGATGAATCCGAGCGCGCGCTTTACATGAATCTGGGACGCAGTTTCTGATCACCGCGTCCTCCGAACTCGATCAGCCGATTTGCGCGAGCAACTCACTGACCTGGCGCCGCTGGTGTTCGTCGCCGTCAGTCGCCAGGTTTTCGAGGATGATGCAGGCACTTTCTATATCGCCCTGCTTGATATAGGCAACGGCTTGATTGAGGCGAACGAGATGCTCCGGATTCGCCATCAGCGCATGCATTTCCTCAGCTGACGGCGTTGAGGCGAGGTTGCCGACGTCATCGACGAGCGACGGCAGCTTGCTGAGCGCAACAGTCTCGTCGAAGGCATCCAGCCAGGACTGCGAATCAATGGAAAGCACCTGATTCGCCTCGATCGCCTGATTTTGCTCAGCAGGTACGGACGCCAGATCATCCAACGGCGCTACCGATGTCTCGTTCAACACAAAAGCGATGTCCAGAGCCGGTGGCGACGGCACCGGCTCAACCGAGGACAAAGCAGGATGCTGCGCCAGTAGCTGCTGCAGTTGAGCCTGGCTGCCGCCGGCCTGAAGGTAGCTCGCGGCGGCAGAGCCATACTCTTCCACATCACCGAGTTCCGCTAGAAGTCCCAGGTGACGCAGGCGAAGATCCAGCTGTTCGGGTGCTCGTTCGATTCCGCGCAACAGCACATCGAGCGCCTCATCGCGGCGGCCATAGGTGAGGTAAATATTCGCCGCTTCGAGCACTTCGGTTTCGCTGACGGAGGCGTGTGCTGGCTGAAGCGGCATCTCCGCCGCAGCTGCGGACACTTCAGGGGGCACAGCCGCTGGAGCAACCACCACGGACGCGGCTTGCGGCAACAGGGCCTGTAGCTTGTTGCGACGTGCGAACCAGAGACCACCAAGCAGCAGCGACGCCAGCACCGCACCACCCGGCAGCGCCCAGTCCTGCAACCTGAACGACGCTGCAGGCTCGGCTGCGGCCTGTTCGGCAGTAATGGGCTCAGCGACGGTCTGAGGCGCAACGTCCGCTACCGGCTCCGCCCGCTCAGTCTGCAACAAGGCAGCAGCCTGGGCACTCTCCTGATCGGCCAGTCGAGCGCTGACCGCCTCGAGCTGAAGCCGCATATCGTTCAGCATTTGCTTGAGCTGCAGGTTTTCCGCGTGCCCGGCTGCCAGCTCGTCGAGCAACTGCTGGCGCAAAAACGCGTCGTTATCGTCGGGCAGCACCCGATCGGTACCTTGAGATTCGAACGTCGATGGATTCTGAGCGACGGCTTCCACCGCCAGCTCCGCCTCGGCAGGCGCGATATCCGCAGCCGCAACCATCTCGGCCGTATCTGGCAGCAACAAGAACGCACCGGTGCTAAGACGCGCAGGATCACCGCCGGCAAAGGCCTCCGGATTCAGCGCCAGGACGTCGCGCATGAACTGCGACTGGGCGTCCTGCGCATCGCCGACGTACTTGCCCGCAATCATCCAAAGACTCTCGCCGCTTGACACCCGGTGACGCTTGCCCTGCGACGCTCCCGGCAGTTCAGCGGGGAGCACGGAATGCGCCGGTTCGGCGTGCACCGGCGAAGCCACGGCTTGCGGGACGACGACTGCCACGCTGCTGGCAGCCTCCAGCGTACTGGGCATCGGATCGAGCAGAACCGTGTATTCGCGCAGCATCCGACTTTTGGCGCGAGTGATCTCCACCAGAAAATTGAGGTAAGGCTCACGAACGGGTTGGCTGGATGCGACGCGAATACGGCTACGGTTTCCGTCGATCACTGGCGTAAAGCTCAGGTCCTGCAAGAACGCCAGGCGCTCGACCCCTACGCGGGCGAAATCGCTGCTGGAGGCCAGCACGACACGGATATCCTCAGCCGACAACTCGCCCACGTCGAGCAGATCGATCTCTGCGCTCAGTGGCTGGTTCAGTGCGGAATGCAGCCTGATATCGCCCATTCCAAGCGCTGATGCCATGCCGGAATAGATCAATAAGGCAGTGAATAACAAGACACGACGGTCTAGCGTCATAACATCTCCGGCAATGACTCAGCGCACAAGGGACGCTGGCCTACTGTTCGATCGTTGAACTGTGAAGCGGTTATCGACGGAAACGGGAAAAATTGAGGCAGTTCGTCAGCTAACGTGCTAAGGCATTGTGCCATCATTAGCAAATGCTAGCCTAGCGCCAAGACAAACGGCGCCCTACCCTTGTGCCAAGAAATGGTCGGAATGAGTGTTAAACCAACGCAGCGGCCACCGACGCGAATGGCACCGGGACCGGCAATCCGCTGAGATTAGCGGGAAGGGAGTGTGTCGAGAGAGTCGTTAACGCTTGACCGTAACCAGGTTGGCGAGGATGCGCTCGTGCACCTGCTGGCATTTGCGCAGGTCCTCTTCATCGATGCCGTTGAAGAGCTCCTCCCGCACCTGAGTAGAAATCGCCTCGATCTTCTGAATCAACGGGTGTGCGGGAGCCCCAAGTGTAATGAGTTTTGCCCGACGATCGTCCGGCGCTGGTTTGCGGTGCACCAGCCCCTGCGCCTCCAGACTGTCCAGCAGTCTGGCCAGTGTCGGTCCCTCGACCGCAACGCTCTGCGCAAGCTCGCGCTGGGTAGGGTCATGATCAAACCGGGCCAAATGCAACAAAACCAGCCATCGGGCCTGAGACAGGCCAAGATCCGCTAAACGCCGATCCAGCTCGGCGCGCCAGCCACGCGAAAGTTGCGCCAGCTGCATGGCGAAGCGGTGTTGGTCAGGGTACATGGAGCGCATTCCTGCAAAAACTAATTATTAGCGAGCTAACCACAGCATCGGAATGCTGGCAAGGCTACCATCGGTGCAAGAACGTAACGCTGCATTACAGCCCCCTGCCGAGACCGCAGGACAATAGCGGTTACAGGCGCGCTCCAGCCGCGATCAAAGCTCGAATTCAGCCTGCAGTGAAGCCCGGACACAGAACAGCACGGCTTCCGGCACCCGCCCTGCAAAGTGCTCGGCCACGGCGGCAACGGGAGGCAACTCGCCTTCACCATCGAGAAAAGCTTCTTGGATCTCGCCTAACAAGTCCTCCGGAATATCCAGCGCCTGTTCCAGACTGAGCTGTTGCTGGCCTATCGCTTCGGACAACATGGCGTAAACGTTCTTTTCACTGCATTCGAGTTGTCGCGCGATCTGTGCCGGCGTCATGCCGGCTCGGGCCAGCGTGATGAGCTCATGACGGATATCGGCGGCTGACCTGACGGTATTCGCCGTGCCTTGCAGGACCTCCAGAAACGCCTGGCCATAACGTTCGAGCTTGCGCGCGCCGACACCGCTGATACGCGCCATATCCGCAAGAGACGCAGGCTGGCTACGGAGCATTTCCAGCAGCGTCGCGTCCGGAAATATCACATAAGGGGGCACGCCATGTTCCTCGGCCAGCTTGCGGCGCAAGGCGCGCAACGCCTCCCAGTTTTCTCGCTCTTCGCTGCGCACCAGCTGACTCGCCGCGCTGGCGGAGGGCTTCGATGCCTTGACAGCCAGCTCGCGTCGCAGCTCCAGCGTCACCTCCCCGCGCAACAGGGCGCGACAGCTATCACTGAGCCGCAGCCCGCCAAAACCGTCCAGATCGACGTCGGCCAGCCCTCGCGCGACCAACTGGCGGAACAGCGAGCGCCATTCGCCTTCCGATAACGCCTTGCCAACGCCAAACACCGATAGCTGTTGATGACCGAGGCTGCGAACTTTTTCGTTATCGCGCCCCAGCAGAATGTCGACCAGGTGCCCAACACCGTAACGCTGACCGCTGCGATAAATGGCCGACAACGCCTGGCGTGCAGGTTCGGTAGCATTCCAAGTCTGCACGCCATCCATGCAGTTGTCGCAATGCCCACAGGGCTCGGGCATTTGCTCATCGAAATACGCCAGCAGGACCTGACGGCGGCAGCGGGTCTCCTCGCACAGCGAGAGCATGGCGTCGAGCTTGTGTTGCTCGATGCGCTTGTGGCGCTCGTCGCCTTCGGAGTTGTTGAGCATCTGCTTGAGGAAGATGACGTCTTGCAAGCCGTACGCCATCCAGGCATCGGCGGGCAAACCATCACGACCTGCGCGGCCCGTTTCCTGGTAGTAGGCTTCCAGAGACTTCGGTAAGTCCAGATGCGCGACGAAACGCACGTTAGGTTTGTCGATGCCCATGCCAAAGGCGATGGTCGCGACCATGATCAAACCTTCCTCGTTGAGGAAGCGCTTCTGATGGAAGGCCCGCAGATCATTCGGTAGCCCCGCGTGGTAGGGCAATGCGGGGAAGCCCTGTTCGGTAAGGAAGGCGGCAGTATCGTCAACCTTCTTGCGGGACATGCAGTAAATGATGCCGGCATCGCCGCGGCGCTCGGCCAGGAAAGCCATCAATTGCTTGCGTGGCTGCTCCTTGGGCACGATGCGATAGAAGATATTCGGGCGATCGAAACTGGAGAGGAAGCGCTCGGCATTCTCCAGATGCAGCCGCCGAACGATTTCCTCACGCGTACGCTTGTCCGCCGTGGCGGTCAGCGCAATCCGTGGGACGCTGGGGAAAAACTCGGCGAGTTGGCCAAGTTGCAGATACTCGGGACGGAAATCATGGCCCCACTGCGAGACGCAATGGGCCTCGTCGATGGCAAACAAGCCAATCTGCAAGCGCTGCAGAAACGCCAGCATGCGTGGCTGCACCAGCCGCTCGGGGGCAAGGTAGAGCATCTTGATTTCGTTGCGTCGCAGGCGCTCGGCGATGTCCCGTTGCTGCTCGGGACTTTGGGTGGAGTTGAGCGCCACGGCCGCGACACCCAGTTCCTCGAGCGTAGCGACTTGATCATCCATCAAGGCAATCAGCGGCGACACCACCACCGCCAGGCCGTCACGAAGCAGCGCCGGGACCTGATAGCAGAGCGACTTGCCACCACCGGTCGGCATCAGCACCAGCGCATCCTCGCCGCTGGACACACGCTGGATGATCGCACCCTGGTTACCACGAAACGCGTCGTAGCCGAAAACATCTTTGAGAATGCGCTGTGCCTGATCGAGCATGCCGGTCTCCGAAACAAGACGCGCGAGTATACGCGACACGGACGCAGCCTTCAGGCCGAACACCACCACGACGCGATAGTCGGACGGCAATACGGTTAGCGGAACTCCAACGTGGTTTTCATATCTCTCGAAGACGATGGGCAAAGCTGACGCAGCACCGCAGCGAACAGCGCGCGGTAGCCGGAGGCCCACGGCTCGTCTAGAATCACCGCTGTTCTCTTTCCAAGGTAGTCATCGATGTCATTCGCCGAGCAACTCGCCCGCCTGCAAGTGTTTCTGGATGCAGATGATCTGCACGAAGAGGCACTGGATTACATCGCCGCGCACGGCTACCTGACCGCCCTGTGCATCTGCTCGGAGCAGGTGCCGGAGCGTGAATGGATCGACGCGCTGTTCTCCGAACCGCCCAAGTACGCCGACGACACCGAGCGCGACGCCATCGAAGCGACGCTAATTCAGCTCAAGGCGCATATCGCCCGGCAACTGGCTAGCGATGAAGACATGGATCTGCCTTGCGAGCTGGACCTGGGCGACGAGCCGGACGAGTCCGACCTGCGCGGCTGGTGCATCGGCTTCATGGAAGGCGTGTTCATGCGCGAGTCGGTATGGTTCGAAGAGTCAGAGGAAGAAGTCAGCGAGCTGCTCCTGCCGATCATGGTTGGCTCCGGCCTTTTCGATGAGCAGCCCGAGTTCAGCGATATCGCCGCAGACCGCGATCTGGTCGACGAGATGGCCGCTCAGATTCCCGAAATCCTTACTGCGCTGTATCTGATCTGCCACGCCCCCGAAGAAAAGCCGGCGCTACTCAAGCCGCGCCGGCATTGACACGCGGATAGCCTCTTGGCCCACCGCGATATCCCGACGTATCGCAACCCGGTAGCGCGCTACGCGCTGCTGGTGGTGGGCTGGATATGCGTTGGTCTGGGCGTCATCGGCATCTTCCTGCCGGTTCTGCCTACTACTCCTTTCCTGCTACTCGCCGCTGCCTGCTTCGTACGCAGCTCGCAACGTTTCTACGTTTGGCTGGTGATGCATCCAAGGCTCGGCCCGTGGTTTCGGGATTATCTGGAAGGCAACGGCATCCCGCTCAAGGGCAAGGTCTATGCGATCACCACCATGTGGCTCAGCATCGGCGTGTCCTGTTGGCTGGTACCGCTGTTCTGGGCTCGGATCGGCATGCTGATCAGTGCGACCCTGGTAACGCTTTACATCCTTCAACTGAAAACTCGTCCGCCGCGCTAAGGCGCCACGCCTTTATTGGCCGCCTCAACGGTGACAGCCATGATTGCGCTGAAAAACTTCTGCGCCCATAGCATCGATCTGAGTTTCGATCAGCGCCTCGAACGGCCTCAGCAACGCATCGAACCGCCCTGCGCCTTCCAGAGCATTCAAGGCGACCACGATTGCTTCTAGCGTGGACAAAGCACCAGGCATCGGAGCCTTGCGTAGTCGATAACGTGACGTCAGCCCCTCGGGAAGCGCTACGCGTGGCAGTCTGGCGAGCGCTGGGTTGAGATGCAGCAATTTGCGGGCCTTGCGCCAGGTGCCATCCGGAACGACGAGCCGCAACGGGAGATCCTCAGCAGCCAATTGTGCGAGCGACACGGCGTCGTCCCCCGGGAACAGCAGATAGCTTTCGCGACTATCGCTCACTGGCAGATCGTCGAACCGCTCCCCCACTCGCAGTTCGGCGCTAGTCAGCCCCAACGCCGCGAGGCGTGCCGTATTCAAGGCATGTCCGGTTTCGCTGGGGTGCTGCAGGATCAGCACCTCGGTCTCGCTGACGAGCGAGGGGATCAGGGCGCAGAGGCATTGCTTCAATGGACGTTGGCAACGCGGACAGCGCGGACGAGGCATGGCTTCTCCTTCAGAGGCGGGAAGTCTGCCATATCGTATGGAGGTGTAAAGGTGGACTAAGCTAGTCGCCGTCACTGGACCGGACGAGGCAGCGCAGATGCTCACATTGCACCACTTGGACAATTCCCGCTCGCAACGCGTGCTCTGGCTTCTGGAAGAGCTCCAGCTTCCTTACGAAATCAAGCGCTATGCTCGAAACCCACAGACGATGCTGGCCCCGGCTGAGCTGAAGCAGGTGCACCCTCTCGGCAAGTCGCCGGTCATTACCGATGGCGAGCTGACACTGGCCGAGTCGGCCGCAATTCTGGAATACCTGATCGATCGATACGGCGAAGGTCGCCTGGTTCCAGCAGCGGATTCGCCAGATTACCGTCGTTTTCGCTACTGGATGCACTACGCCGAAGGCTCGGCGATGCCGCCGCTACTACTCAAGCTTGTGTTCGATCGAATCTCCACTGGGCCTATGCCGTTTTTTTTCATCCGCCCGGTGGCACGAGCCATTGCTAAAGGTGCCCATAAAGCATTCATCGGCCCGCAGTTGAAGCTTCATCTGGACTATATGGAAAGCGAGCTAAGCAAAAGCCCATGGTTCGCGGGAGAGGAATTCAGTGTCGCGGATATCCAGATGAGCTTTCCTCTGGAAGCCGCGCGAACTCGCGCCGGGCTGGATGCCAGTTACCCGAGGCTGAGCGCTTTTCTAAAAAGGATACATGACCGCCCCGCTTACCAGCGGGCCGTAGAACGGGGAGGTCCAGTCATGCCCGGGCGCTGAAAGGCAACCCGGAGCAAATTGAATCAGCGCTTTGGCGCCTTCGACGTGCACCGCTGGGAGCGAACCGGTATCGGTTGCAGGCGAGGCGGCTCAATGAAGCCAAGCGCCACTGCCAGATTCCAGCACACACGATTGAGCCATGCTTTCATGGTCGAACCCTCCTGCTTCGTTACGGGTCTTGGTGGAGCCGTGGGGCTTCGTTGTCAGCATAACCCATGAAGTGCACCGCCGCCTGCGACAGATGTTGCAGATCATTCCGCCGCGGTGATTCGTCCGGCTCTATAAAATGCGACCTGCCGCGTCTGCAAGCGTTCACCTCGCGGCTCTTACTGAACGGCTCGTTCCTTGCGTCTGTATGGAAAAACATCAATGACCTTGCCGTCGCTTATCGCGCGTTGCAAACCCTTCCAATAATCGGCGTCATACAGCTCGCCATGCAATTTGGCGAACAATCGACGCTGCTTAATATCAGCGAAGAGAAAACGCGGAAACTCCTCGGGAAACACATCGTTCGGCCCCACCGAATACCAAGGCTCGGATGCCATTTCATCTTCTGGATAGCGGGGCTCGGGGATATAGCGAAAATTCACCTCGGTGAGAAAGCAGATCTCGTCATAGTCGTAGAACACCACCCGACCATGACGGGTCACGCCGAAGTTCTTCAGCAACATGTCACCTGGGAATATGTTGGCTGCAGCGAGTTGCTTGATGGCCAGTCCGTAGTCTTCCAGCGCCTCCTGCACCTGCTGCTCGCTGGCGCTGTCGACGTATATGTTCAGGGGCGTCATTCGCCGCTCCGTCCAGCAGTGACGCACTAGCACGGTATCGCCTTGGACCTCGACCGTGGAAGGTGCGACTTCCAGTAGCTCTGCCAAGCATTCCGGGTCGAATTTCGATTTTGGAAAACGAAAGTCGGCGAACTCTTGGGTATCCGCCATACGCCCTACCCGGTCGACATTTTTCACCAGCCGATACTTTTCAATGACCGTGGCGCGGCTGACATTCTTCGTGTGCGAAAACCGATCCTTGATGATCTTGAATACGGTATTGAAACCCGGCAGCGTGAATACGCTCATCACCATACCGCGCACCCCAGGCGCCATGATGAAACGGTCGTCCGTAACGGCCAGATGGTTGATCAGCGCACGATAGAACTCCGACTTCCCGTGCTTGTAAAAGCCGATCGACGTATAGAGTTCCGCGATGTGCTTGCCCGGCATGATGCGTTTGAGAAAACCGATGAACTCCGCCGGAATCGGCACCTCGACCATGAAATACGAGCGCGTGAATGAAAAGATGATCGAGACTTCCGCCTCGTCGGTGATCAGCGCATCTGCGACTATGCCGGCCCCCTCGGGATGCAGCAGCGGGATGACCAGCGGCCATTGCTCGTCGCGCGTGAAAACCCGTCCGACCAAGTAGGCGCCCTTGTTGCGATACAGCGCCGAGGAAAAGACTTCAACTGCGAGATCGGGATCCTTGCATACCCAGTCCGGCAACGACTCTTGCAGTTGTGCCTCGAGCCGCCGCAGATCGCCATCGAGATCGTCATAGGGCACAGCGAAAGAAAAATCGTTGAGGATCTGCGCCAACACTCCATGTAGATCGCCGGCCGGGCGATAGCGACGAGTCTGGGCCATCCGCTCCTGGGCCCGATTTGTCGGCCGGGTCGAATGGATGAACATGGTGTTGTCGCTGATGCAATCGTGGCTGAACAGCATGCAGAAGATCGAGTTGTACCAGGTTTCGGACAACTCATCGTCGAAGCGCGGGTTAATCAATTCGATGTACGCGCTCTTGACCTGGGGCCATCGCTGCACATCAAGCAGTACGCCTTCGGCGAACCTAGACCGTAAGTCCTTCGCGGTTTCGCCGACCTTCTGCTCGTAAAGAGCGATGCGTGCCGCCGAGGCACGCTGAGCGTCCTGCCATTGGGCCTGTTCGAAGCGAGCCCGAGCGCCGGTCGTGATCAATCGGAAGTGCTCACGGTAATCATCGAAGCCCAGCAGAATCTGCCTAGCAATCTCGGCGTCAGGCGATGTTCGCACCATGTCGGTTATCCGGCAGCGACAAAAGCCGAGCTTAGCCAGTGGCCGATGGCAATGAAAGCGCTGCAACGAGATCGGAAAAGTTTGAAAGCGTGTTTCGAGTTGCGAGATGAGCAAGTCTCACCAACACTTTTGACGTCCCATCACCGGAGCCATTCTCCATGCGCCCCTTAGATTTTCTGCGTCTGCTCAGTCTCGCTGCAATCTGGGGTGCCAGCTTCCTGTTCATGCGCATCATCGCGCCGGAACTCGGAACCTTTCCCACCGCGTTTTTCCGCGTGTTGTTCGCCTGTATCGGCTTGCTGGGAATACTGGCGATGATGCGGATTCGCTGGGACTTTCGCGGCAAACTGAAACTGTGCCTAGTTCTGGGGATGATCAATTCGGGGATTCCTTTCGCATTCTATGCGCTGGCCGCGCAGCTTCTGCCGACTGGCTACTCAGCTATATTCAATGCCACCACACCGATGATGGGCGTGATCATCGGCGCCTTGTTTTTCGCCGAAGAGCTGACAACGACGAAGGTGATCGGCGTGCTCTGCGGTCTGAGCGGCGTAGCGCTATTGACGCGTACCGGCCCCGTGGCGTTCGACACGAGTCTGCTGATCGGCGCGCTTGCATGTCTGGGCGCAACCGCCTGCTACGGTTTCGGCGGTTTCCTGACACGCCGCTGGATCAATCAGCACGGCGGATTGAACAGCGAGCTGGTGGCCTTTGGTAGTCAGATGGGCGCGGCACTATGTCTTTTGCCGCTGTTCCTGATCTCGCTGCTGATGGCTCCGCCGGTATCCTGGGGCGGCGGCACGGTCTGGCTCAGCCTGATCGGGCTCGGCGTCGTCTGCACCGCCTTCGCCTATATTCTTTATTTCCGGCTGCTAGCTGACATTGGCCCGGTCCGCACGCTGACGGTGACCTTCATCATTCCGCCCTTTGGCGTACTCTGGGGTGCCCTACTGCTCAACGAACCGCTGTCCTGGGCTTACCTCTATGGTGGTGCGCTGATTGCGGTAGCGCTCTGGCTGGTGCTGAAACAGGCGCCAACCACAACCGTGGCGGCGCCAGAAACCCAGCGCAACTAACGCTGATCGGACGAACGCCGAAACACCATAACGAGCCCGAGCACGATCAACAGCATGCCGATAAGACTGAGCATCGGCAGTACGTTATCGAACACCAGATAATCCATCAGCGCAGTAACGGCCGGCACCAGATAGAACAGGCTGGTCACGTTGACTAAGTTCCCGCGTGCGATCAATCGATACAGCAGCAAAGTCGCCGCCACGGATATCAGCAGCCCCATCCACAATACCGGTATCCAGAAACCCAGCGCCGGTGTGATCTCGAAAGGCTGAAAAGGCACGAACAGCGAACAGAGCAGTAGCCCGGCGAAATATTGCAAGGGCATGGCGCGAAGCGGATCGCCGTATGCGCGCTTTTGCATCATCGAGCCCAGCGTGATGCTCAGCAGCGCCAGCAGAGCGCAAGCCACGCCCATCCAAGACAGCCCACCTACGCCGAGGCTCTGATAAACCACCAGTACAAGACCGCCAAGCCCGAGCAACAAACCGAGCAGTCGCATCGTCCGCAGTCCCTTGCGTTCCAGCAGCACCGCCGTGAGGATCGGCTGCACACCTAACAGTGTCGCCATGACACCCGGCGTCACCTGCAGATCCAGCGCCAGCAAATAGAAGATCTGGTAGGAGCCCAGCAGCACTACGCCAGTCGCTAACGCAAACCAGCGCGCCCTTTTACTCTCAGGCAACGATAGCGAAGCCAGCCGCATCACGACCACCAATGCAACGAATGCGATCACGAAACGAACCAGCAGAAAGGCAAAAGGCGATGCGTACGCCAAGCCCCATTTTGAAACGATTGCACCGCTGCTCCAGAGCAGCACGAAAAGTACCGTAGTCGCATACGCGACCAGGTTGTTGGGTGATAACGAAATCATCCTGCCACCTTTGGGAAAGGCAATACGAGACTGCGCCAGCGAATGGCAAACGCAGTGACGGGGATGCCGGCGAACCGGCGTAGCTCAGGCCAGCGCGGAAGGTGGCGGTGGCGGAGCCAGTGGCAAGCCCGGTGGCGGGCTCGCAGGTAGGCAGGACAGGATGATCGGCATGAACGTAGGCACTGCAGAACCGCCCGTAAGGAACGGGCTTCCGCAATAAGCGCTGGTGCCGCAGGCTACGTTGTTCATACCGATCTCGAAACGAGGAAAAAAGACTATAGCTGCGCTGCGCCAAATCCGCCAAGACAGGCCGGCGCAGCGAAATTCACTGTTGCAGTTCCTGCTCACCGAATATATCGGCGAACAACATGGTGGACAGGTAGCGCTCACCGGAGTCCGGCATGATGACAACGATATTCTTGCCCTGCATTTCCGGCTTCTCGGCCAGACGCACCGCCGCAGCCATCGCCGCGCCGCAGGATATGCCGCAGAGGATGCCCTCTTCACGCATCAAACGCAGCGCCATTGCCTTGGCCTCGTCGTCGCCGACCTGCTCGACATGATCGACAACCGATAGGTCGAGATTTTTCGGCACGAAGCCAGCACCGATGCCCTGAATCTTGTGCGGGCTGGGTTTGACTTCCTCGCCAGCGAGCGTCTGGCTAATCACCGGCGAGCTGATAGGCTCGACCGCCACGCTGAGGATCTTCTTGCCCTTGGTGTTCTTGATGTAGCGCGAAACCCCTGTGATGGTGCCGCCGGTTCCGACGCCGGAAACCAGAACGTCGATGTTGCCTTCGGTGTCATTCCAGATTTCCGGACCAGTGGTCTTTTCATGGATTTCCGGATTCGATGGGTTCTCGAATTGCTGTGGCAGGAAGTATTGCTCGGGATTCGATGCGGCGATCTCCATGGCCTTCTCGATGGCCCCCTTCATGCCCTTCGCCGGTTCGGTGAGCACCAGCTCCGCACCGAGCGCCTTCAGTACCTTGCGACGCTCCAGGCTCATCGATGCCGGCATGGTCAGAACCAACTTGTAGCCACGCGCCGCCGCGACGAATGCCAGGCCAATGCCGGTGTTACCGGAAGTCGGTTCGACGATCGTCATGCCTGATTTGAGGCGACCCGTTTTCTCGGCATCCCAGATCATGGCAGCGCCGATCCGGCATTTGACCGAATGAGCGGGGTTACGGCCTTCGAGCTTGGCCATGATGGTGACGCCCTTGGGGCCCAGGCGGTTGACCATGACCAATGGGGTATTTCCGATAGTCTGCGCGTTGTCAGCAAAGATGCGGCTCATGACAGTGTCCCTGCGAGTGAAAAACCAGACTCATGAGCCTAAGCTCAGTCTCATGGCTCGTCCAGCCGAACTCAGCGATACATGCAAAGGTCCACCCACTAGGGTCTGTTGACGTTTCGTTCGCAGCCGCGCCGGAGCCTGTTTTTGTACGAGGCAAGGCACGAGGAGCGAAGCTTGGTCGTTCCAAAAGAGCGGCGAGAAACGCCGCATCGCGCAAAAACAGGCCCTGCCCGAAGGGTTGCGCGGCAAAGGTCGCCATGCGGCGTTGCGGGACTTCGCAAGGGAGCACCATTACCTGCGTCCCGCGCGATCCACATGGATGTGGTGAATGCAGCAAGCCCGCCGGGAGCGGGCGCTGCCTTGCCTGGCGGCATTTGGCGCAGCAACGCGGCTCGCGACGAAACGCCAACAGACCCTAATAAGCAGTTCCATGATGAACCCGACCGAATCAGGCCTGTCATGAAAAAACGCTACCGCTTTCCTGTGTGGATACTCCTGTCGCTCGTTCTGCTATTGCTGGTCGTTCACCTCGCGTTGCCTCACCTAGTGCTCAATTATCTGAACGGCAAGCTGGCTGATATGGGCGAGTACCAAGGGCATATAGAGGATGTCGATCTGGCCTGGTGGCGTGGCGCTTATCGTGCCGACGGGCTCTTCATCGAAAAGAAGAACGAGCAGGTTCAGGCGCCGCTGTTCACCGCAGATTCGATCGATATAGGGGTGAGCTGGCGTGCGCTCTGGAAAGACCGAGCCCTGGTCGGCGAGGTGGTGTTGGAGCAACCGCAACTGAACTTCGTCGACGGCGAAGCGACCGACGACTCGCAGACCGGTGAAGGCGTCGACTGGCGTGACCAGCTCGAAGCGCTGATGCCGTTCACACTGAACGAGCTACGCGTCGTGGACGGTCAGCTGTCGTTTCGGAATTTCGAGGTCGATCCGCAGGTGCATGTTTATGCCAGCGCGATCAATGCGAGCCTGTACAACCTGACCAATACGGGCGACCGCGAGCAAGGTCGAGTCGCCACGTTCGAAGGCACGGCCAAGCTGTTCAATCAGGCCCCGATGGAAGCTACCGCGCATTTCGATCCCTATACCGACTTCGAAGATTTCGACATCGACCTGCGAATGACTGGCCTGGAGTTAACCAAGCTGAATGATTTCAGCAACGCCTACGGAAATTTCGATTTCGCCGCCGGCACCGGGGATCTGGTCATGGAAATCGAGGCCAACGACAGTCAGCTGGACGGCTACATCAAGCCGCTGCTACACAATGTTGAAGTCTTCGACTTCGAGCAGGACGTGGAGAATGAAGACAAGGGCTTCTTTCGCGGCATCTGGGAAGCCGTGGTCGGTGGCGGTGAGGAAGTGCTGCAGAACCAACGCAAGGACCAGTTCGCGACGCGAGTCGAGCTGTCCGGTAGCACCAAGAACACCGACGTAAGCCCGTTTCAGGCGTTTGTCGCGATCCTGCGCAACGCCTTTGTCGAAGCCTTCTCGGCTCGCTTCGAACGCTCACTCAGCGAAGAGGACGAGTAAAAACCGAACAGTAGACGAAGCGGTGCCCATTCAGTGACTGAATGATCCACTCGCGTTCACAGTGAAGCGTCCATCACTTATAGTCCGCCGTCTAATCAAACATGAAGTGCCTGCGTGCCAGGCCTGATCAAGGAAATCCCGATGAAGTTTGAAGGCACCCAGTCCTACGTCGCCACCGACGACCTGAAACTTGCCGTCAATGCCGCTATCACGCTGGAGCGCCCTCTTCTGGTCAAGGGCGAGCCGGGCACCGGTAAAACCATGCTCGCAGAGCAATTGGCCGAATCCTTCGGCGCGAAACTGATCACCTGGCACATCAAGTCCACCACCAAGGCGCATCAGGGACTGTACGAATACGATGCGGTGAGCCGCCTGCGCGATTCGCAGCTGGACTCCGACCGGGTGCACGATGTGCGCAACTACATCAAGAGGGGCAAGTTGTGGGAAGCCTTCGAGTCCGAGCAGCGCGTGATCCTGTTGATCGACGAGATCGACAAAGCCGATATCGAATTCCCCAACGACCTGCTCCAAGAACTCGACAAGATGGAGTTCTACGTCTACGAGACCAACGAAACCATCAAGGCCAAGCAGCGGCCGATCATCATCATCACCTCGAACAACGAGAAAGAACTGCCGGACGCCTTCCTGCGTCGCTGCTTCTTCCACTACATCGCATTCCCGGATCGGGAAACTCTGCAGAAGATCGTCGACGTGCACTACCCGAACATTAAGAAGGACTTGGTGGCCGAAGCCCTCGATGTGTTCTTCGATGTCCGCAAGGTGCCGGGCTTGAAGAAGAAGCCGTCCACCAGCGAACTGGTCGACTGGCTGAAGTTGCTGATGGCCGACAACATTGGCGAAGCCGTGCTGCGCGAACGCGATCCTACCCGCGCGATTCCGCCGCTGGCGGGCGCCCTGGTGAAAAACGAACAGGACGTGCAATTGCTTGAACGTCTGGCGTTCATGAGTCGTCGCGCCAGTCGCTGAACGGCGACGGCTCCAGGCGGAGCCGCCGCGTCACATTACTGGAGAAGAGCCATGCAAACGCATACCGGTAGTTGCCTCTGCGGCGTCGTGCGGTACCGCATCGACGCACCGATCAACGAGCTGACCCACTGCCACTGCAAGATGTGTCGCAAGGCACACGGCGCTGCATTCGCGACCTACGCGAGCGTACCGCTGGAAGCCTTTCACTTCATGTCCGGCAAGGACCAGTTGGGCGTTTACCACTCTTCCGAGCATGTGACGCGGACGTTCTGCATACGCTGCGGCTCCAACCTGCAATTCGTCGACAATCGCGAGCACGAGCTCGGCGTCGCGGCCGGCACGCTCGATTCACCGCTGCCGGTTCCGCCGCAGGAACATATCTACGTCGGCTCCAAGGCTGACTGGTACGCGATCCGTGACGGACTCGCGGAACACGACGAAGAGCGCTGATCCATCACAACGCAAAGGTGCCGCCACGACGGCACTTCCCGAGGATTGCCATGCTGCTTGGCCTGTTCAATGAAATGCGTGCAGCAAAGGTGCCGGTATCGGTACGTGAGCTGCTCGATCTGATCAACGCGTTGAAACACAACGTGATTTTTGCCGACATGGACGAGTTCTACTATTTGTCGAGGGCCATTCTGGTCAAGGATGAGCGCCACTTCGACAAGTTCGACCGTGCCTTCGGTGCGTACTTCAATGGGCTGGAAAATCTTGATCGGCACATCGAAGCGCTGATTCCCGAGGAATGGCTGCGCAAGGAGTTCGAGCGGTCGTTGAGTGACGAGGAGCGCGCCAAGATCGAATCGCTCGGCGGGCTGGACAAGCTGATCGAGGAATTCAAGAAGCGCCTGGAGGAGCAGAAGGAAAAACACTCCGGCGGCAACAAGTGGATTGGCACCGGTGGCACCAGCCCCTTTGGTTCGGGTGGCTACAACCCCGAGGGCATTCGCATCGGTGATGCTGGCAAGCGCCAAGGCAAAGCGGTAAAAGTCTGGGACCAGCGCGAGTACAAAAACCTCGACGATCAGGTCGAGCTGGGTACACGCAACATCAAGGTCGCTCTACGCCGTCTGCGCAAGTTCGCCCGTCAGGGCGCGCAGGACGAGCTGGATCTGGACGGCACTATCGATCACACCGCCCGCGATGGCGGCTTGCTGAATATCCAGATGCGCCCTGAGCGACGCAACGCGGTGAAACTGCTGATCCTGTTCGACATCGGCGGCTCGATGGATGCCCACGTGAAGGTCTGCGAAGAACTGTTCTCGGCCTGCAAAACCGAGTTCAAGCATCTTGAGTATTTCTATTTTCACAACTTCATCTACGAATCGGTCTGGAAGAACAACTTCCGCCGCACCTCCGAGCGCACCTCGACCCTCGATCTGCTGCACAAATACGGTGCCGATTACAAAGTCGTGTTCGTCGGCGACGCCGCCATGGCTCCCTATGAAGTCACCCAGCCAGGCGGCAGCGTCGAGCATTGGAACGAGGAAGCCGGCTACGTCTGGATGCAGCGCTTTATGGAAAAGTACAAGAAGCTCATCTGGATCAACCCCTATCCAAAGGACACCTGGGGTTATACATCCTCCACCGGCATCATCCGAGACCTGGTCGAAGACCGGATGTATCCGCTGACGTTGAGCGGACTGGAAGAAGGAATGAAGTTTCTCTCTAAATAAGCCGAGGGATCACCGCTGGGACGCAGGCCAGGGCTATGCAGTACCGCCTGGACGTCCCGAGCGGGAGGCGCGACGCCTTGTTCCTGAGCGTCGCTGCGGAAACAGCAGCCGGCGCAGCAACACAAAAACGCTTTCGGCAAGCCACGCCAGCAACAACGCACAACAAATGCCCCACGCGATTGCCTCGGGCGCCAGCAAAACCTGGAAGCGGTAAATGCTCCAGACCTGGCGCCTCAGATCCTGATCAGTACCTATCAACACGTGCCAGGCCCGTGCATACCAGGGTCCTTGCATGATTCGCCACTCGCGATCGAGTAGCTGAGCACGCCCTACCAACGTAGCGACGCTGCGTGCATCGCTCTGGATGACCGGATCTTCGCTGGCGCGATAGTGCTCGACCAGCGCGTTCAAGTTGCCTTCGAAAAAGCGCCCCGCCGTTTCCTTAAAACCTTGCAGGCCCTGCTGGGCCTCGAGTCGACGAGCCTCGACGTGATTCCCGTATGCCTGGATGAAACCCGGCACCTGAATGCCCACAAGCAGGCCCAAGGCGAACAGGGTGAGCCGCAGATAACTTCTCAGCATGACTCCACCCGTCCCCGCGCGACGCATTCGCCCAGCCGCCAGAGTGTCCACTCCCCTGGCTGGTGGACATCCCATAGCTCGTTATCGGTCAGCGGCTCAGTTGCCAGCACAGTGACCACGTCGTCTGGCGTGGTCTCGGCGGTGAAATCCACGGTCAGGTCAGCATCTTTCAACTGTGCCGGGCCGAACGGCGCGCGACGGGTGATTTGCGCCAGTTTGGTCGTACAGAAGCTGAATAACCATTCCCCGTTGCTGAGCAGGCAATTGAATACGCCCTTGGCACGATAATCGGCGCAGGCTTCGAGCAGGCGAGGCAGCAAATCTTCAGCCGCGACGCGCTCGGAAAAATCGGTGCGTATTCGGTTGAGCAGGTCGCAGAACGCCGCTTCGCTATCGGTATCACCGACCGGCTGGTAGAAACCACGTTCCGGATTGAAATCGGCAAGTTGGCCGTTATGAGCGAAGCACCAATGCTGTCCCCAGAGTTCGCGGACAAAGGGGTGGGTATTGACCAGAGCCACCTTGCCGACATTGGCGTGGCGGATATGGCCGATCACTACCTCGCTTTTGATCAGGTAGTGCTGAAGCATCTTCGCCACTTCCGACTCGCAGCTGGCCACCGGGTCCTGAAACAGGCGCAAACCGCGGCCTTCATAGAATGCGATGCCCCAACCGTCCTTATGCGGCCCGGTTCGACCGCCGCGCTGCATCAGCCCGGTAAAGCTGAAATGGATGTCGGTCGGTACGTTGGCGCTCATGCCGAGCAGTTCACACATGGGGCTATCTCCCGAGAGGTCCTGCTGCGTCTGGTACGGCTAGGGACCAGCTCAGAGTCTGGGCTCGGTCCGTGACTGGTAACGGTTCGCGGGCCGGTAATCCTCATCCTCCTCGAGGCGCTCGCGCAGGGTGCGAGGATCCTCCTGCTCGGCTGCCGACTCGGAACGGCGCAGTCGTAAGCGACGCTCAATCGGCCAGCGCACGGCGACGAACACCGCATACAACACGAATGCAATCAGCCCGTAGAGCGCCAGATCGGCGACGGCACGCCAGGCGTTGGTCCCCACTTTGAATAAAAGATCCATAGCGGTAATGGCGACGGCCGGTGCGAACAGCTCTCTGGCGGGATCGACGATGGTCGGTGTCAGCAATAACACAGCGACGATCAATCTCAGCGGCTCACGCAGCCAGCGCCACATGGAGCGCGTGATACGGAACCACACCAGCAGGCATCCAAGCGCAGCAATCCCATAGGCTGCCCAGGCGAGCAAATATTCGTTGGCGAATAGAAACATGAAGATCTCTTGTGTAGACCATGTGCGCGCACCAGCGCTTGACGCCGCGCATGATAACAGCCGAGAGCCCATCGGCTGGCATCAAGCGATGCAATGACATGCTGGTCATCATGCATGCAACGCCGTATAAACGCTGCAAAACAAAAAATGCCCTAGGCCATTCAATAGCGTGCCAAGCAGCCATACTTGTCACATGGAAACAGCAGGAGAGCCATCATGACCTACCAGCATATTCTGGTCGCCACTGACTTGAACGAAGAATGCCATCCAGTCGTAGCGCGCGCTCAGGCGTTGGCGACAGCCAGCGGTGCGAAACTGGCGCTCGTCCATGTCATCGAACCCATGGCCATGGCGTTCGGCGGCGATGTTCCGATGGATTTGTCGATGCTCCAGCAACAGCAATTCGATCAAGCCCGGGACCGCTTGACCGGTTTCGCCGACCGGTATCCCGGCCTGACCGCAGAACAACGTCACCTGGCCTATGGTCAGCCCCGCCAGGAAATTCACCGTCTGGCCAAAGAACAAGGCTGCGACCTGGTGGTGGTCGGTAGCCACGGTCGTCATGGTCTGGCGCTATTGCTCGGCTCAACCGCCAACGACATCCTTCATGGAGCACCTTGTGACGTGCTTGCGGTACGGTTGAAGAAGACTGACTAATCCTCTCGACACCGACGCCTGAGCCGTTGTCGGCTCAGGCCAGATCGGCACTCTCGCCAGCGCTCATCACCATCGGCCTGATCTTTTTCAGCTGGGTTTCCAGCGAATAGGTCAGGCTGGACGCCATCGAGAAGAAGGTCAGAAAGGCCTTCAGATTCGAATCGCCGTGGCAGGTGTCGTGGATGCGTTGCCAGAACGCCTGGTTGACCAGCTGCAGCTGCTGAAATGACCGCACCAGACCACGCAGCTCCCAGTCGGCATGCCGCCCTTCGCGCAGATTGAAATACTGGCGTGCCAGGTACAGCGAAACCGCGCGCAGCACGAATTCCTGATTGCTGGCGAACGGCAGATGCTGATGTGCCATCGGCTTGAGCTTGCCCAGCACCGGGCAGGCGCTGGTGGCCATGATCACGCCTAGCAGCGACCGCAGCCCCTCCTCCAGCCCTACCAGCTTGTTGTATTCGCGCTCTGGCGTGCGTACCCGCACCTGGGCTTTCTTGACTGCCGGCAAGCCCTGGAAATCTTCGATGACGCGATGCAGATCCACCGCGGCAGGGCAATGGCTGTAGTTGTCCCGGCTCAACGGGCAGTTGTTGCACTGCTGATGCTCCAAGCGCGTCCATTTGGGCGCCTGCATCGCTGCCTCGTGATCGTATGCGCGGTCCAGCTCGATCCGGTAGCTGAACTCATGCTCCTCATCGAGGACGATGCGGTAATCAATTGCCATCTATGCTCCGTCCGTTGCTGACAGATGTCGTTATGTCTTGAATGGCAGTCCAGGTCTCGCCATATGCATCGCGGTCACGCTGCCAGTCATTCTTCCAGCTCGGCCCAACGCTCTAGCAACTCGTCGAGCTCCTTCTGCTGCGCCTCAAGGCGGGCTATCGTTTCGCCAGTACGCTCTGAAGTCTGCTGATAGAACGTTGGCTGCGCAATTTCCGCTTGCAACGCAGCGATAGTTTTCTCGACTGCGTCTATCTTTCCGGGCAGTGCCTCCAGTTCGCGCTGCACCTTGTAGCTGAGCTTCCTCTTTGCCGGAGCGGGCTCGGCGGCGGGCGCCGCCGCGGGCTTGCTCGGAGGCGCTTCGGCTTTCACCTCTTTCGTCTCGGCCACACCGAGCAGCCTGGGCGAGCCGCCCTGACGCAGCCAGTCCTGATAGCCGCCGACATATTCGCGAACGCCCCCATTACCTTCGAATACCAGCGTGCTGGTGACCACGTTGTCGAGGAACGCCCGGTCGTGGCTGACCATCAGCACCGTGCCCTGGAAGCCGAGCAGCACTTCCTCCAGAAGCTCGAGGGTTTCGACGTCCAGGTCGTTGGTCGGCTCGTCGAGTACCAGAAGGTTGGCCGGCTTGCTGAACAGCTTGGCTAGCAATAGACGTGCCCGCTCTCCGCCGGACAATGCCTTTACTGGCGTGCGGGCGCGCTGCGGGCTGAACAGGAAGTCTCCGAGATAGCTCAGCACATGGCGGCTCTGGCCATCGATAGTGATGAAGTCCCGCCCCTCGGCCACGTTGTCGATAACTGTTTTTTCCAACTCAAGCTGGTGACGCAACTGGTCGAAATACGCCACTTCCAGACGCGTTCCAGCTTCGACCGTGCCGCTGGTGGGTTGCAGATCGCCGAGCAACAACTTGAGCAACGTGGTCTTGCCAGTTCCGTTCGCGCCGAGCAGGCCGATGCGGTCGCCGCGCTGCAGCACCATCGAGAAATCATGAATCAGTGGCTCGCCGCCCGGATGGGCGAAGCTTGCGTGTTCGACGACGATGACCTGCTTGCCAGATTTTTCCGCCGCGTCGATCTGAATGTTGGCCTTGCCCTGATGTTCACGGCGCTCACTGCGCTCGGCACGTAATGCCTTGAGCGCTCGCACACGACCCTCGTTGCGGGTGCGACGCGCCTTGATGCCCTGGCGGATCCAGACTTCTTCCTGAGCGAGCTTCTTGTCGAACAGCGCGTTGGCAGTCTCTTCTGCTGCTAGTTGCTGCTCCTTGTGCACCAGGAAGCTGGCGTAGTCGCCGTTCCAGTCGATCATGTGGCCCCGATCCAACTCCAGGATGCGGGTCGCCAGATTCTGCAAGAACGCACGGTCGTGGGTAATGAACAGCACGGCACCGTTGAAGCCGGTCAAGGCTTCTTCCAGCCAGGCGATAGCGCCAATGTCCAGGTGGTTGGTCGGCTCATCCAGCAATAGCAGATCGGGCTCGGACACCAGCGCCTGAGCCAGCAGAACGCGCCGACGCCAGCCGCCCGACAGCTCGGCCAGGGTTTTGTCGGCTGGCAGTTGCAGACGGCTCAGGGTACTGTCGACCAGCTGCTGCAGGCGCCAGCCGTCCTTCGCTTCGAGCTCCTGCTGAACGTGCATCAGCTTGTCCAGATCGGCTTCGTTCTGGATGTTCTGGCTGAGATGGTGATAGTCGGCCAGCAGCTGACCCACACCCGATAGCCCTTCGGCCACCACATCGAACACGGTGCGCTCGTCAGCGAGCGGAAGTTCCTGAGGCAATTCGCCAATCTTCAGACCCGGCGCGCGCCAGATCTCGCCATCGTCCGGCAACTGGCCGCCCTTGACCAGGCTCAACATGCTGGATTTGCCGGTCCCGTTACGGCCGATGATGCAAACCCGCTCACCCCGCGCAATCTGCCAGGACACTCCATCGAGCAATGGATTGTTGCCATAGGCGAGGGACACATCGGTCAACTTGAGCAGGGTCATGACTACCTCCGGGAAACAGGGCGCGCATTCTAGCAGAAGGCGCCTGTCACACCGATGCCGCCGAGCATCGAGCCCGCTTATCGAACACAGCGCCTGTACCGACACTCAACGCGACCTACAGTTACGTTGGAAATAGCGATTCAGGGCCGCTTCGCTGGGACGTACATACGTTCGTCGGAACCTTCTGCTTTGTTTGTTTCAAGAGCTTAATCCGCGTTTAACTGCCCGACTGGCCGAGCTAAGCTAGCCCCAGTTTTCTCCTGCCCCCGTCTTCGGAAGTCTCATGCGCGGTCGACTCTCCAGTATCTGTTTCTGCCTTCTGTTTACTGCTGCAATCGTCGAAACCTCTCAAGCCGCCAGCCTCCAGCAGCAACGTCAGTACTACGACGAAGCCAAGCGGGCATTGGCCAAGGGCGACAGCGGCCCATATCGACGTCACGCCAGCGCGCTTCGAGACTATCCGCTCGAGCCTTACCTGGCCTATGACGAACTGACTGCACGGCTCAAGACCGCCAGCAACGACGAGGTGGAAAAGTTTCTCGCAGAGCATGGCGACCTGCCGCAGGCCAGCTGGATGAAACTGCGCTGGCTGCGGTTGCTGGCGGCCCGTGGCGATTGGCGGCCCTTCGTTGCGCATTACGATCCGGCGATGAATTTCGCCGAACTGGACTGCCTTTTCGGTCAGTACCAACTGTCCAGCGGCCAGACGAAGCAGGGCTACGAGACGGCCGAACGACTCTGGCTGGTGGGCAAGTCGCAACACAACGCTTGCGACGCGCTGTTCGATCGCTGGCGCGACGCCGGCCAGCTCAGCGAAGACTTGGTCTGGCAGCGCACCAAGCTGGCGGTCGAGAGCGGTAACTACGGCTTGGCCAACTTTCTGGTGAAAAGCCTGCCGACGATGAAGAGCCAAGGCGAGCTGCTGGTCGAGGTCGCGCAGAAGCCGCAGATGCTGGGCCAGACTGATCGCTTCATGTCGCCGACCCCGGCCATGGGCGATATCGTCTCGATCGGCCTGCGTCGGCTGGCGCGAAAGAACCCGGAAAAAGCCCTCGGGCTGCTCGACAGCTACGCCAGACGCCTTTCGTTTTCGACTGATGAAAAGGTGGCGATCGCACGCCAGATCGGGCTGACCTTGGCCAAGCGCTTCGATGCTCGTGCCCTGACGGTGATGGCTGAATACGACCCTGAGTTGCGTGACGATACCGTCAGCGAATGGCGGGCCCGGCTGCTGTTACGGCTGGGGCGCTGGGATGATGCCCATGCGCTGATCCAGCGCTTCACTGGAGAACTCGCCAGCAGCAACCGCTGGCGTTACTGGAACGCGCGCAGCCTGGAACTGGCACAACCCAACGACAAACAGGCCATCCCGCTCTACCAGCCGGTCGCCAGCGAGCGCGATTTCTACGGTTTCCTCTCAGCCGACCGCATCCAGGCGCCCTACAAGCTCAACCATCAGCCGCTCGCGCTCGATCCGAAGCTGATGCAGAAGGTCCGCAATACCGCGGGCATTCGCCGTGCCATGGAATTCCATGCCCGTGGCGAAATAGTCAACGGACGCCGCGAGTGGTATCACGTCAGCCGCCTGTTCAGCCGCGATGAACTGGTCGCTCAGGCACGCTTGGCCTACGACATGGAGTGGTATTTCCCAGCCATCCGCACCATCAGCCAGGCGAAGTACTGGGACGATCTGGACATCCGCTTTCCCATGGCCTATCGCAGCAGCCTGGTGAACGCGGCGAAGGCACGAGAGATTCATCCAAGCTGGGTATTCGCTATCACGCGTCAGGAAAGCGCGTTCATGGCCGACGCGCGCTCGCATGTCGGTGCCACGGGGCTGATGCAGCTGATGCCGGCCACCGCGAAGGAAACCGCCAGACGCTTCGATATCCCGCTGTCATCGCACCAGCAGGTGCTCAACCCCAACACCAACATCCAGTTGGGAGCGGCCTATCTCAGCCAGATCTATGGCCAGTTCAAGGGCAACCGGGTGCTGGCATCCGCTGCCTACAACGCCGGCCCCGGCCGGGTCCGCCAGTGGCTGCGGGATGCAGAACACCTGCCGTTCGACGTCTGGGTGGAAAATATTCCGTTCGATGAAACTCGCCAGTACGTGCAGAACGTACTCACCTATTCGGTGATTTACGGCCAGAAGCTCAACGCACCGCAGCCGCTGGTCGAGTGGCACGAGCGCTACTTCGAAAGTCAGTGACGTTGGCGGCGCCATGGTTTGGCGCCGCTTCGTCAGTGAAGGATGCTTTAGATACTCGCTGGTCGCGAGCGGCAACGGGGCTATTCCAGTACTTCTACCGACATACCCACCTGCAGCACACCCGTACCCTCGGCGATCAGATTCTGGCCGAAAAACACGCCGCCCTCGCCCTTGCGGTAACCAAGCAATGTGGCCAAGGGCTCGCGTGTCGGACTGTGCTCGGCACTGAGCGGATCGATGGTGGGGATGATGCAGCGTGAGCAAGGTTTGACCACGCGAAACTGCATGCCGCCGATGCGGATTCGGCGCCAACCATCCTCGGCATAAGGTGCCGCATCGGCGATGACCAGATTCGGCCGAAACCGCGTTATTTCGAGGGGCTGCCCCACACGGGCCGAAAGGTCGTCGAGTGATCGCTGACCGATCAGCAGAAACGGAAACCCATCGGTGAACGCCGTCCGCTCGCCGGGCTGGGCGTAACCTTGGTCGATCTGGATGCCTTGCTCGGCGGGCAGATACACCAACCTGCACGAACGACCGAGCAGGCGCGTCAGCCATGCCGCAGCGGCGTCACCAGCATCAGGCGCGCGTAAGCTTTCGCGCCAGATCAGCACACCTCGCACAGCGCTGTCCGAAGCGGGAACCGCCACCAGTAGATCATCCATGCCGGCGGCGCTCAGGAGCAGCGCCATTTCGCCCTGCCATCGCGCCTTGAGCAACGCCATCCGCGGCAGTACGCGCTGCGTCAGGAATTTCCCGGTTGCGGCATCGACGACCATCCAGCGCCGATCGCCGATCAGGCCGAGCGCGTCGCAGCCTCCCTCTTCAAGCGATTCAGCCGAGCCGGACTTGAGTGGAAAGCGATACAACGCGCAAAGATGCATTTTGGTGCCTCGATCAGATGAGCGGATCAGCGAGGCTCGTCAAGCAACAGACGCTCGCGGATAACGTCCACCAGTTTCTCCGGCTGGAACTTGGAAAGAAAGTTGTCGCACCCGACTTTCTGCACCATCGCCAGGTTGAAGCTGCCTGAAAGCGAGGTATGCAGTACCACATGCAGACCGCGCAGGCGCGGGTCATTACGGATTTCGGTGGTGAGCCGGTAGCCGTCCATTTCCGGCATTTCCGCATCGGTAAACACCATCAGCAGACGATCGGTGAGCACTTCCCCGGCATCGGCCCAGGCTTTGAGCTTGTTCAAGCCCTTCATGCCGTCGCTGGCGGCATGTACGGTGATGCCAAGCTGAGTCAGCGTCTCACGCAGCTGTGCCAGCGCCACGGTCGAATCGTCGACACAGAGCACTTCACGACCCCTGGCGCGTTCGAGCAGCGGATCGGCCAAGCGCTCCGGTGAAATGCTGGTGTTGTAGGGGACAATTTCAGCGAGCACCTTTTCCACATCGATGACTTCGACCAGTCGGTCGTCAACCTTGGTGATAGCCGTCAGGTAATGCTGACGCCCCGCCGTGGTAGGTGGCGGCAATACTTCTTCCCAGTTGAGGTTGAGAATGCGCTCCACGCCGCCGACCAAAAACGCCTGAATCGAGCGGTTGTACTCGGTCACGATGATGGTGCTGCGCTCATCCGGTACCAATGGACGCAGACCTATGGCACGCGACAGATCGATCACAGGCAACGTCTGTCCGCGCAAGTTAACGACACCGCATACGGAACCGTGGCGATGCGGCATGAGCGTCATCTTCGGTAGCTGTACGACCTCCTGCACCTTGAACACGTTGATAGCGAATTGCTGGCGGCCGGAAAGCCGAAACATGAGAATTTCCAGACGATTCTGCCCCACCAGACGGGTGCGTTGATCGACTGACTCGAGAATGCCGGCCATTGCGGGCTCCTTGCTTGATAAGGGTTAGGAGGCTATCGGCCGCAAGTTTCCGCGCTTTATCTGTATTTGTCGCCATCCCGACGGTTAGTCAGTGCCTTGCCAGTACGGTGCTATCAGGTGGCCTCGTTATCGTTTCGGAGCAACGGCTCCTCACGCAGCAGCGGACTATCCGCTGGAAGATGCAGACGCAGCGCCCGACGCTTGACCGTGAAGCGCATACGCTCGGCCGTGAAAGGCTCGCCGTCGAGATTGATGGCTATCTCCTTCGGTGCCTCAACTTCGAGCCACGGCACACGGGCGGTTACCGAAACGGTGTCGATCCCCAGCAGTCCACCGCTCAGCAGCGTGCCTAGGGTACCCACCGTATCGGCGGGCGCCGGAACGATACAAATATCCAGCAAGCCGTCATCAATGGACGCTTGCGGACAGAGCTGTTGCCCTCCGCCGGACTGACGCCCGTTACCGATGCCTAGCGCGAGGAAGTCGCCTTCCCACGCAAAGTCGGGCCCAACGAAGCGCCCCCACGCAGCGTGCAGCTCGTTGAAGCGCGATAGGCCGGTCAGTAGATAGGCGCCGCCGCCCAGCACCCTTTTAAGCTCTTCCGAGGTGCTGGCGGTCACCTTGGAGCCGAAGCCACCGGTCGCCATGTTGATGAAAGGGATACCGTTCATCTCGCCGACATCTATCGACACCGGATTACGGTCGAGCAACGTCAGCGCATCGAAGGGCGCGACTGGAATCTCGGCAGCCTGGGCAAAATCATTGGCGGTCCCGAGCGGCAGCACGCCCATGCTCGCATCGGAACCGCTGTCGAGCAGCGCCTGAGCCACTTCACGCACCGTGCCGTCGCCTCCACCGGCGATCACCGTTCGATAACCCGCAGCGAGCGCTTCGCGCACCAGCCGAGCCGAGTCGCCGGCTTCCCAGGTCACCCGCACGGCCAGTTCGTGTCCAAGCTCGCGCCATTGTTTGACAGCCGCACGCACCTGCTCGTTGAGTCCTTGCTTGCCGTGAAGCACGAGCAGCGCCTTGGGTTCATTCATGCTTTCGCTTCCAGATCGGTAACCGCAGATAAGACACGTGGCAGAACTGGAAAGTTGTGACGCAGCGGAAATCGTAGGGCTTAAGCCGAATCGGAAAAAGAGACGACCATCGGTCAGAAGCAACCGTAAAAAACCATCTACAGCAGATGGTTTATTGATGCTTTTTGTTATTAATCAATTGGTTATCACACAAATTTAATCCCTGGCGCTTCTTTGGCGGTTTGTACCCGTTTGATGAACTCATTTCATTGGAGGCGGTCGGAGCAGTTGTCCAGGTGAAGGTTGCGATAGCGGCCTGCCATCAGAACCGCGGATCGCGGCGATCAAAACGAGTATTGAGAGCTAGTAATAGCCGAAGGAAGGAGCCTTGTATGCGCTTACAGTCCGTTGGGACCCTTGAATACGCCCACCCCAGTTTCGTCGATTACTTCCTTGCCAGCGTTCGCCTGATCCACGGGCTGACTGCTGTGTTGCCGGGCGTTCTGCTGCTGCTTTTTCTGCCGCTCGACCTGCCGGCGGGCGGTGGCACCTTCAGCACCTTCCTGATGTTCTTCGGCGTAATCAGTGTGGTCATCTTCCAATCGGTCGGCATCTACAGTGAGGAAGTGTTCAGCACCCTGCTCCGCTTCCGCACCATGCTGGTCGCCTGGGCCGCAGCGTTCAGCCTGCTGATCTTCATGCACCAAGGTTTGGGCATGTTCAGCTATCTGGAAGCCAAGCACCTGACGTTCTGGTTCGTCACCAGCATCATCCTGTTCGGCGCCGAGCGCCTGATGATGCTCGCACTGTTCCGCCGCCTGATGGCCAAGGGCGTCTATCTGCAGAATGCTGTGATTCTCGGCGGTACCGATAACGGCGTGCGCGTTGCCGAATACCTTGCTCATCACCGTGACATCCGTACTGGCGTGCTCGGCTTCATTGATGACCGCCTGGAGCGCTTGCCCAAGACGCTCGCCGACCTGCCGCTTCTGGGCAATACGCGTGATCTGGAGCAGATGATCCGTGAGGAAAAGGTCACTCAGGTGCTGGTCGCCCTACCCTGGTTCGCCGACAGCCGCATCGGTCAGGTGATCAACGAGTTGCGCAAGCTGCCGGTCAATGTGCTGCTAGTGCCCGACATGGTTGCCTTCCGCCATGCCAACAAGCGCATCACCGAGGTTGGTGGCCTGCCCACACTAATCGCCTCCGACCTGCCGCTGCGTGGTTGGTCGCCAATGTTCAAGCGCATCGAGGACATCATCCTCTCCAGCTTGGCCCTGCTGGCCGCAGCGCCCGTAATGCTGCTGCTGGCACTGGCGATCAAGCTGGACTCGCCCGGCCCGGTGCTGTTCAAGCAAAAGCGCTACGGCTACAACAATCGTCTGATCGAAGTGTTCAAGTTCCGCTCGATGTACCACGCCAAATCGGACGCCAACGCCGAACGCCAGACAACGCGTAACGACGATCGCATCACCCGCGTGGGCCGCTTCATTCGCAAGACCAGCCTCGACGAACTGCCACAGCTGCTCAACGTTTTTCTGGGCAGCATGTCCATGGTCGGCCCTCGCCCACACGCCACCGCGACCAAGGCCGCAGGCGTGCTGTTCGAAGAAGCTGTCTCGGAATATTCCGCTCGCCATCGGGTCAAGCCAGGCATCACCGGCTGGGCGCAGATCAATGGCTATCGCGGCGAGACCGACACGCTCGAAAAGATCGAAAAACGCGTCGAGTTCGACCTCGATTACATCGAGCGTTGGTCGGTCTGGTTCGACATCTACATTCTCGCCCGGACCATTCCCGCCCTAGTGTTCAACAGGGACGTCTACTGACTGCGCGCGGCAGAACAGCCCATCACGGCAATCAGCCATATTTCATGCGCGAGCACAGCAGGAAGATTGAACTAATGAAGCGAGGCAATATCAGATTTGCGTTCTGTGATGCGTACGCCCAACCGCCCATGAATTCAGGGCTGCGAGGCTAAGCGACATGTTCCAGAACATCTTGATCATCTGTGTCGGCAACATCTGCAGAAGCCCAGCGGCCGAAGCGCTGCTGATACACAAACTGCAGGGAAGAAACCTGACGATCAGCTCGGCAGGCATAGGCGCATTAGTAGGCAACCCAATGGATAAGACCGCACATGAGGTGCTTCACGATCACGGACTGGAACACCTGTCCCACCGTGCTCGGCAGGTTGATAGTGAGATGTTGCACCAGGCGGACCTCATCCTCGCCATGGAGCAGAGCCACATCCAGCACATTCGCCAGATAGCCCCCGAAGTACATGGCAAAACCTTCCTGATGGGTAAATGGCTAGACGGTATGGAAATCCCGGATCCCTTTCGTCAATCCAAACCCGCATTCGAGCACGTTCACAGCCTTCTGACGCAGTCCGTCGAAAGCTGGCTTCCTTACCTGAAATAAGAAGAAGGAACTTCAATGACCACCATGCCCCGCCCTATCTACGAAACCAAAGAGGAGAAGGATATTGATCTGGCCCACCTCTTTGACACCTTGCTCAACAACCGGGCTCTCATCCTCACCATAACCGGCTTCTTCGCGGCGCTGGGTATCGCCTATGCGCTGCTTGCCACGCCGATCTATCTCGCCAGCGCGATGATCCAGATCCAACCGAAAGGTGGACTTCCCAGTCTTACCGATGTGGTGGGCGCCGCTCCGGCAGTCTCGCCCGCGCAGACCGAGATAGCGCTGCTCAAGTCACGCACCGTTGTCGGTGGCGCGGTCGAAGCACTGAACCTCGATATCATCATCGAGCCTCACCACTTCCCGGTGTTCGGTGGCTATATATTCCGCGGCTTCGAACCCACCGAGGAAGGTGAGCTTGGCTGGTACCCGGAAGGGTTCGAATCATACGCCTGGGGCGGCGAGTCGCTACGCGTCACTCGGCTGATCGTTCCGGACAACATGCATGGCGAAGAGCTGACGCTGGAAGCCGCAGAGAACAATGGCTTCATCCTGCGCGATACCGACGGTGAAGTGGTTGTACAAGGCGTAGTTGGCGAGCCCATGGAAACGCCGGAATACGGCATTACCGTAGCGGAGCTGAACGCACGACCGGGCACTACTTTCAGCGTGATCAAAAACCGCACTTATGCCACCACCGAGGACTATCAGAATCGTCTGTCGGCCGGTGAGCGCGGCAAGCAATCAGGCATCCTCAACGTGACGCTCGAGGACGCCGATCCGGAGAAAGCCGTTCGAGTACTAGAAGAAGTGGCCCAGCGCTACGTAGACCAGAACATTGCGCGCAACGCGGCCGAAGCAACACAGAGTCTGGAGTTCCTGAGCGAGCAAGTGCCGGAAGTTCGCAAGAAGCTCGACGCCGCTCAAACTGCGTTGAACAAGTTCCAGACCGGTAATCGCTCGGTGGACATCTCAGCGGAAACCCAGTCGGTGCTCGATCGTATCGTTGACCTCGAGAAGCAGATTTCCGAGCAGAACCTCAAGCGCACCGAGATGGAACGTCGCTTTACCCGTCAGCACCCTAACTTCCAGGCGCTGATTAACCAGACCAACCAACTCCAGGCGCAGAAGGCCGAACTTGAAAAGCAAATCGGCACCCTGCCCTCGACCCAGCAAGAACTGCTGCGTCTGAACCGCGATGTCGAGGTTTCGTCCGAAACCTATTCGATGCTGCTGAACAAAACGCAGGAGCTGGACATCATTCGTGCAGGTACCGTTGGCAACGTGCGCATCGTCGACCACGCCGCTGCTGACATCGATCAGCCGATCAAGCCGAACAAGCCGTTGATCGTCATTGCCGCGATTCTGCTCGGCGGTATCCTCGCGATCGCCTTCGTCTATGTTCGCGAAGCGCTCAAGCGGGGCGTGGAAAACCCAGAAGAAATCGAGCGTGTCGGCATCCCGGTGTACGCGGCGATTCCCTTCAGCGAGAAACAGGGGCTGCTGGAAAAGCGTCTGGTCAACTTCAAGCGTGACAAGAGCAGCGCGTCTTATCTGCTGACGATCAACGACCCGGCTGATCTGGCCACCGAAGCCATGCGCAGCCTGCGCACCAGCCTGCACTTCGCCATGATCGAGGCCAAGAACAACATTCTGATGATTACCGGTCCTAGCCCGGGAGTCGGTAAGTCGTTCGTCACCAGTAACCTGTCGGCAGTGATTGCACAGTCCGGCAAGAAAGTGCTGTTGGTCGACGCGGATATGCGCAAGGGCTACTTGCACAAAGTCATGCGTTGCCAGGGTGAGAAAGGCCTTTCGGACATTTTGTCCGGCCGTGTCACGCTGTTCGATGCGATCCAGAAGACCCAACTCAACAACCTTCACGTGATCACTCATGGTCAGTTACCGCCGAACCCTTCCGAGCTGTTGATGCACGAGAACTTCTCTCGCTTCGTCAAGGAAATCAGCGGCATGTACGATCTGGTGATTTTCGATACGCCGCCGATTCTCGCGGTCACCGACGCTGCGCTGGTTGGTAGTCAGGCCGGCACGACCCTGATGGTGACCCGTTATGGCCTGAACGGAGTCAAGGAAATCGAATTCGCCAAGCGCCGCCTCGAACAGAACGGCTTGATGGTCAAAGGCGTGATCTTCAATGCCGTCATCCGCAAAGTGTCCAATTACAGCGATTACGGCTACTACCAGTACGAATACCAACACAGCAAATAAGCGATGAGCGCCTGATGCCCGATGACTATATGCATCGGGCGCTCGAACAACTCCGTCCAATCGCCTGCACGCATTCGAACCGTTGCTTACTTGGCATCGGCCCTTCGTTGATCGTTACGCCGTGCGATCGAAGGACAGTCATTCGCTACATGCTCATTGGAGTTCAAAAATATGGAACGTCGCTCTCTCTCGCCTTTGCTCGGCGCGATACGTTTGATTGCTGGCCTATCCCTGGTCGGTTGCGTGTCCCTTGTCCAAGCTCAGCCCAGCACTGAACGCGCAGGTATCGACTTGGTCGGCATCAATATGTCCGGCGCCAATTTCGCACCGCATATAACACCAGGCAAGGTTGGCACCAACTACTTCTATCCCGAGAAGAAATACTTCAAGTATTACGCAGACAAGAACATTCGCTTGATCCGCTTCCCCTTCATCTGGGAACGCGTACAACACGACCTGAATAGAGGCGTCAACTTTGATCAGATACGCTTACTGAAAAGAACGCTTGATTTTGCTGCGCAGCATGACCAGAAAATCATTCTGGATATGCACAACTACGCTCGATACAAGGGCAAGCTGATTGGCTCACCCGAAGTACCATACGAAGCGTACGCCAACGTCTGGCGCAAGCTCGCGGAAGAGTTCAAGGATCACCCCGCCCTTTTGGGCTACGACATCATGAACGAGCCCCATTCGACCGATGGTTTGTGGCCTGCGGCGGCCCAGGCGGCAGTCGATGCAATTCGCCAGGTCGACGTGAAAACCTTGATATTCGTTGAAGGCGACCGCTGGGCGAGCTCGTTCCATTGGCGCAAGGTCAACGAGGATTTTCTGATCGATGATCCGGCGAACAAGATCATTTACGAAGCCCACCTCTATTTAGACAAAGATTTCTCAGGACGCTACGCGAACGACGAAACCGTTGACCCCATGCTGGGCGTCGAGCGTGCCCGCCCCTTCGTAGAGTGGCTGAAAGAAAACAACCTGAAGGGCTTTCTGGGCGAATATGGCGTTCCCGGCCACTCCGATTCGATGCTCGTCGCCATGGACAATATGCTCGCCTATCTCAACGAGAACTGCATGCCAAGCGCTTATTGGGCAGGCGGACCGGGCTGGGGCAAATATGTTCTGGCAGTTGAGCCCATCGACGGCAAGGACCGACCTCAAATGGCAGTCCTGCAGAAGAACATCGCTAACGACTGCACCGAATACGGGCCAACGCCGGGCTGACAGGACGTGAGCTCCGTCATAAAAATTTGGCGAAACCTGAGATTTCTACGCAACACAACCGCTAGCACGGTTGTCAAACGCTTCGACCGAGCACAGCGGAGCTAATCCAAGGGAACTTGATGACCCTCTGCTTATCGAAAGCGTTTGGTAACCGATGCCATGCGGGTGTAATCCGCGTCATAAAGGCATCAACATCGCAATGTTAAAAGTTTGAGTTTGTTGCGGCGTAGTTATCTGGATAATGGAAACGCACCTAAGGACTAAGGTGATGACAAGCATCAGCTCAAAATTCTTTTATTTGCCACTGACTATCCTGGCGCTCGTTCTGCATTTTTCTGTATTCGGCGACAGTACGCATAACCCACTTGGCTTCAAATTTCTCAACGAAGCCTACCTGGCGGCTTGCTTGGGTGTAGCGTTTCTCTTGATTCTTGCCAGCACGGAAGATGCCTCCAGAGAATTCCGCATTCTCATGTACTACGCGTTTTACAGCGTTTTCGTATTTACCGTGCTGCCTGCAGTATTTTCATTTTTTACCTTCGGCCAACCGATCGCCTACGGCCTGATCGAAGAACGCCGAATGTTGTTCACATTCGGGTTCGTGCCCCTGTTATTGCTTACCAAGCACATCAGCACTCTTCAGTTCGAGCGCGCGATCATCTATGCCGCGCTCATTGCAGTATTTTTGTCCTGGTGCTTCAAATTCGGACTGGTGCCTGATTTACGCGAAGAGCAAACGTCTTGGGATCGCCCGGATCGCTCCTCGATCGGCCCCTTCCTGATTTGCTTTGCCTATTTCTACTGCATTCAAATCTGGGCGAAAGGAAAGTCGCCAATCAACGGTGAACAACGGCAGAAAATTTTCTATTTGATCATCGCTGCGATCTTGCTGCTCACCTTGGTGTTCGCCACGCAAACTCGCCAACTTATCGTTCTGTGCCTGGCGTTTACCCTTTTTTCATTGAGGGTCAAAGCTGTCGCCTGGGCGGCCTCGCTCTGCGTTCTGCTATCGCCATTCTATTTCTATCCAGAATTACTCGAAATTCTCGGATTGAACATGGAGTTCTATGGAAGCAGCCTGGATGGCAACGTGGAAGACGGCGTGCGCCCTCACACGATCGCATCTGTGTTCAACCATCTGGAACTGGTCAGCTGGCTCCCAAGCGGTTCACTATCGCTCATGTGGCAGGACGGGTTCATTCCCTATTTCGGCGAGCATTTCTTTCTCTCCGACATTGGAATTATTGGCACACTGTTCCGCTTCGGTTTTCTTACCTTTCTGGTGGTTCCGCTGACGCTGTTCATTTATCAGCGTATCGCCCGGAACATCAACACGGAGATGGAATTCACCTATTCGGTAATGCTTGCGTTTTTCGTGATATGGCCGCTAAACGGTTTGTTCGAATATGTGCAGCCAGTTATTTGCATGCTTTTCGTTATTCACGCTCTGAGAGCACGCCATCTACGCAGCAAGGAACGAGTTCATGAACGTCGCACTTATTCTCAACTACAAAGCTGCTACTGAAACCATCAGCTGCGCTGAAAGCCTGCTCGCTCATTGCTCGACCATCGACCATATCGTCATTGTCGACAATGACTCGCAGGATGGCTCGGCGCTTGCTTTTCAGCAGTGGCTGGATGAAAAGGCTTACCCACAGGTGACGCTGCTCTGCAACCCTGAGAACAACGGGTACGCCGGCGGCAATAACTATGGCCTTCGCTGGGCGATGAAGAACCTGCAACCGACGCATTTCTGGGTCGTCAACAATGACACCTATGTCGAGAGCGATGCCTTCTCGCCTCTTCTCGAAGCACTGCAGCGCAACGACCGCCAATTCGTTGGTTCGCTAGTCTTGAGCGCCGACACCGGGCGTCTGGAATGTTATGGCGGCGGAAAACTGTATCCGATCCTCGGCAAGGCTCGCCTACTGGGCAAAAACCAGAGCATCGAGACACTGCAACAGCAGAATCTTCATCACGATCCGGATTACATAATGGGTTGCAGCCTGGCATTTTCAGCTGCGCTGACGGAAGAAATCGGGCTGATGGACGAAGATTACTTCATGTATTTCGAAGAAGTGGATTGGCAGTACCGCGCCAGGCGCTTTGGAGTGTCCATACAAGTCATCCCCGAAAGCCGTCTGTTTCATTACGGGTCACTCAGTCTAGGTAACCGTTCGGCGTTCTATCACTATTACCGCAACCGCGCTGCCACACGATTCAACAAGCGCTTCTATGGTTCGATGTTCGCGGTGGTTTCCGCGTTTCTTCTTTCGGCCGTTACGACGATCAAGGAATACAGGAACCCCACCCTCGCCTGGTCGGGTATCAAGGGCGCCTTCAAGGGAGTAGCAATGAGTGTCAAGTGATACTAATGCGTTCGGAATAGACTTCTATTCCGGCAATAAGAAAGCTTTATTGTCCTGCATCCGCGAGGGCATCAAGCAGCCCTATTCGTTTGTGGTAACGCCGAACGTTGACCACCTCGTTCAGTTGGAGCATGACGCAGAGCTACGGGATGCTTACGCCAAGGCACGCTGGAGGCTTTGTGATAGTCGCATTCTCCTATCGCTGCTCGACCGCCTGGGCGTACACCTCGACGAAGCCATTCCTGGCAGCGACCTGACGCTGGATCTGCTCAAGTGGGCAGACAAGGATCGCCTGCGCGTGGTTCTGATCGGCTCGCTGCAATCCGAAGCCGACAAACTTCGAGCGATTTATCCCGGCATCGAGCTTTATCACTACAACCCGCCGATGGGCTTCATCAAAAAACCGGAAGAAGTGCAGCGTTGCCTGCAGTTCGTGCGTGAAAACCCATCGGACCTGGTTCTCTATGCGGTCGGTACGCCTCGCGGCGAGGTCCTGGCCGCGGCGACTCAATCGCATGAGCGTTCAGGCATGGGCTTTTGTATTGGCGCCTCCATTTCGTTCGCCACAGGCACCATCAAGCGAGCTCCTAAATGGATGCGTGAGTACAAACTCGAATGGCTCCATCGCATGTGTTTGGAGCCTCGCCGGCTGGCCAAGCGCTATTTGATCGACGCGATGTATATCGTGCCTGCTTATTTACGTGAGAAAAATTCCAGACAAAAAGGCAGTCCTGCGAAACAGCAGTCTTGATTGAGCTTGGCGTTGGACTATTTCGGTCACGGTGACTGTTAAGGCAACCGGAAACAGGCCTATCTAATAACGCTTCGCTACTTTCCCAGCGCTATGCGACAGGCAGAGCGAAGCGAATGCACTTTAAACCTAACCTCATACAGGGAAGACAATGAAAGCGATTATCACCGGTATCACAGGGCAAGACGGCGCCTATCTGGCAGAGCTTCTGCTGGAAAAAGGCTATACCGTATACGGCACATTTCGCCGCACCAGCTCGGTGAACTTCTGGCGAATCGAAGAGTTGGGCATCGACAAGCACCCTAATCTGCATCTCGTCGAATACGACCTTACCGACCTGTCCTCCAGCATTCGGCTGCTGGAGAGCACTGGCGCAACCGAGGTCTACAACCTCGCAGCACAGAGCTTCGTCGGTGTGTCCTTCGAGCAGCCGTTGACGACACTGGACATCACCGGCGCAGGCGCAGTGAACCTGCTGGAAGCGATTCGTATCGTTAATCCGAAGATTCGTTATTACCAGGCGTCGACTTCCGAAATGTTCGGTAAGGTCCAGGCCATTCCCCAAGCGGAAACGACCCCGTTCTACCCCCGTAGTCCCTATGGTGTTGCCAAGCTTTATGCACATTGGATGACCATCAACTACCGGGAGTCGTACGGCATTTTTGGCTGCAGCGGCATCCTGTTCAATCATGAGTCGCCTCTACGGGGCCGTGAATTCGTGACGCGGAAAATCACCGACTCGGTGGCCAAGATCAAACTCGGCCAGCTGGATGTCCTCGAACTGGGCAACATCGACGCGAAACGTGATTGGGGCTATGCCAAAGAATATGTCGAGGGTATGTGGCGCATGCTGCAGGCCGACGAGCCAGACGTTTTCGTACTGGCAACCAACCGCACCGAAACCGTACGCGACTTCGTGACGCTGGCTTTCAAGGCAGTGGACGTCGAACTTCAGTGGGAAGGTGCCGGCGAGCAAGAACAGGCGATCGACATGGCGACCGGCAAAGTTGTCATGCGGGTGAATCCGAAGTTCTATCGTCCTGCGGAAGTGGACCTGCTGATCGGCGATCCTCAGAAGGCCAAGGATGTACTGGGTTGGGAGCCCAAAACTTCGCTGGAGCAACTGTGCCGCATGATGGTCGACGCTGACATGCGCCGCAATCAGCAAGGCTTTTCATTCTGAAGTGATTCGACCCGGTTGACGGGAAGCTATGTCGGAAGCCGTAAGCGGCAATACGAGAATGTTCGGTCCGGCAAACTGCACAGGGGCAACCGAGCTGCCCTGTGCATTCACTTCCCAACCAGCCACCCGTCAATACAGGCGGCATATAAATCGATTGTGGTTCTTACCGAGCAACCACCCGCACAGCACAGTTCGACAGCAGTCGTGTGGTCACTCGATCAACCGTAATCGGGACGCAACATCCCACCTCTATACAGGGATAAAGCGCTCCGCAGAACTTGGAATTCATCCCGGAAAGATCATGCGCAAAGTGCTGATTACGGGCGTCACCGGTTTTACCGGCCGCTATATGGCAGAAGAGCTCGCAGCCCAGGGCTACGAGGTCCACGGCCTCAGCTATCGCCAACCCGTGGGCGAGCTGCCTACGGCTGTTTCAGCCATCCACTGCTGCTCGCTGAACGATGACGAGACGCTGCGAACATTGCTGATGGAGATACGCCCGACCTACGTCGTGCATCTGGCAGCAGTCTCTTTCGTCGCGCATACCGATGCGGACGCAATCTACAATGCCAATCTGCTCGGCACTCGTCACTTACTCGAAGCGCTGCGCACCTCAGCAACGAATCTTGAAGGCGTACTCCTTGCCAGCAGTGCCAATGTCTACGGAAACGCTACCGAGGGTGTTCTGCCCGAATCCGCCCCCTTTGCTCCAGCCAATGATTACGCGGTGAGCAAGGCAGCGATGGAGTTCCTCGCCGGGCTCTATCGCGGTCGTTTGCCGTTGATTATCAGCCGGCCATTCAATTACACCGGAGTCGGCCAGGCTGAACAATTTCTCATCCCAAAAATAGTCGCGCACATACGTCGCCGAGCCGAGGTCATCGAACTGGGCAACCTGGATATCGCGCGCGATTTCTGTGATGTTCGCCAGGTCGTACAAGCCTATCGGCGACTGCTCGAAACGCCTGCCGCGATTGGCGAAACCGTCAATATCTGCTCAGGTTCTGCGTATACGCTTCAATATGTTCTGGAACAGGCGGCGGCCATCTCCGGTCACCTCTTGGACGTTAGAGTCAATCCAGCCTTCGTACGTAGTGCTGACGTGAAGAACCTGTTCGGCAGCAGAGCCAAACTGGACTCACTTATCGGCGATCTGCCCCAGCTTGAATTAAAAGACACGCTACGCTGGATGATCGAATACCCCACTGCGGATTAATACCTGCTGCAAAACACAGAGAAACACCTGCCAGCTACGCTAGTGCTCGACGCCTACTGAACGACGCAGGTGCGATTCATAACCGCCATTGGCACCGATATGCATACGCACAGAATCAGCAGCAGCTCTGTCAATTGATGATGGGCCTGTTCTAGACAGGTTCCAATGCAGTGCGCTACGCCTCTCTTTTTGTCAGCGCTTCATTTATGCGCATTGTCTTGAACCCCGCGTAAACGGAGCGGTCTATGGCTACTGTGAGCGGCAAAGCGTCTGTTTTCTCGGCCTGATGATGCGCTAGCGGTTAAGCGGAACCTATCACTGGCTCATCCGAAAAGTCTCACTTTGGAGTCGAGGAATTACACCAAGAGCTTTGCGGTAACGACACCGAGAGAAGCTGTTATTGAATTCGTTGTTATGCATTTTTCGAGGAAATCACCGCCGACAAATGGCAGACGAATCAATTTTCGCTCGCTCCTTAAGCAAAAAGTGAATCCCGCAGTTTCACTTCGTAAAAACAACTATTCCGTCAAGGATGAAGAACCATGAAACCATTATTTGCTCTCGCTTTCTCTTCCGTGCTGGCGCTCCAAGGATGTGTGTTTTCGCCCGGCCAATACCTTGATCCAGATGAGTTCAAGGATGGCGCAAAATCGGAAGACGGTACGGTACAGCTCATTCGCATCACGCCTGACATTCTCAAGGGCGAACTGTCTTCCGACAGGGGCACGTCCAGCAAGCAAGAGCTGCTCGACTTCAAACCCGAGGCATATCGCATCGGCGCCAACGACCTTCTCTACATCACCGTATGGGATCACCCTGAACTGACCGCGCCGTCCGGCCCGCAGCAGCAGCTCGATGCCAACGGTCGCCTGGTTCGTCCGGATGGCACTCTCTTCTACCCTTACATTGGCAACGTCAATGCTGCGGGCCGCACCATCGAAGAACTGCGGTCCGAAATCGCACGCCGCCTCGCCAATTACATTGACAGCCCACAGGTCGACGTCAGCCTGCTGCGCTATGGCAGCCAGCGCATCGTGCTCTCGGGCGCATTCAACACCGCCGGTGAAGTTCCGGTCACCACCGCGCCGATGACCATCGTCCAGGCGATCGGCCAGGCGAGCGTCGACACCGAGAACGCAGATCTGTCCAGCCTGATGCTCAAGCGCGACGGCCGTGAGTACCTGCTGAACCTCGACGACCTGAACCGCCCGGATTCTTGGTTGCATCAGGTCTATCTGAAGGACGGCGACCAGCTGCACCTGCCTTACAACGATCAGAAGAAGATTTACGTGTTGGGTGAAGTTACTCAACCGCAGGCTCTCAGCTTCAAGACAACGAGCTACAACCTGATGGATGCCATCGGTACTGCTGGCGGTATCCGTCAGGAAACCGCAGACGGCGAAGCGGTATATGTCATCCGCGGCGCGGAAAACATCGCCACCGAGCAAGCCAAGGTCTTCCAGCTGAACGCCGAATCGCCAACCGCCTTTGCCTTGGCCAGGAGCTTCCCGCTCCAGCCACAGGACGTGGTATTCGTCGGTCCGGCCGGTATCACTCGTTGGAACCGCTTCATCACCCAGCTGCTGGGATCAGCATCGGTCGTTGGGACTGGCGCAGCGTTCAACCGTTAATGACGTGACAAACACCAGGCTGGCAACAGCCTGAGCACAAACCGCAGTCAGCCCGTTGGGCGGCTGCGGTTTTTTATTTCCCCCATTTTCAGTCTCCGCAGATCGACGTTCATTATTCGTAGCCTGAAGGGTTACAAATGCAACGTATTCGCATTAACATCCGCATCTCAATAATAAATGCAATTGGAGATGCTCATGTCACGCCGCCCTGCCCTGCGTCCTCTCTTCGTGGCGTTGCGCACCGCCGGTCTAGCCCTGCCGGTCGTCTCCCTCAGCCCCGTTGCTTTGGCTCAATCAATGGATAGCGCCCCGGCAACAGACGCATCGGCGTTCGAGCTGCCGGCGCAGGAGGTTGTCTCCAGCGAGGCCGAACGCGCTGACGGACCGGTCGAGGGCTATGTTGCGACACGTTCGGCGACAGGTACCAAGACTGACACACCGCTGCTTCTGGTCCCGCAATCGATCAGCGTGATCACCGCCGATCGCATACAAGACCAAGGGGCGCAGACGCTGCAGGACGCATTGCGATACGTCTCTGGCGTACGCGGCGAAGCCTTTGGACTGGACGCTCGCGGCGACTCATCCAAAATTCGTGGCAGCACTCCGGTGCTCTATCTCGATGGTCTGCAACAGACCTTCGGCAGCTACACCAATACCCGCACAGACCCATTCACCCTCGAACGCATCGAAGTGCTGAAGGGCCCGTCGTCGATGCTGTACGGACAAAGCCCCGTTGGCGGCCTGATCAACATGGTGAGCAAACGGCCGCGCGACGAGCAGCGTACAGAACTACAGCTTCAATACGGCAGCTACGACCGCAAACAAATCGCGATCGACAGCACCGGCCCGCTGAACGAGGAAGGCACACTCCTGTATCGAGTCGTGGCGATCGCGCGTGATAGCGACTCGCAGGTCGATTACGTGGAAGACGATCGGCTGCTGCTGATGCCTTCGATTACCTGGCGCCCCACCGCCGACATCGAATGGACGTTGCTGGCGAACATACAGCGGGACGACAGCGGCTCCACCTCGCAGTTTCTTCCACACCGCGGCACCGTTCTCGATGCGCCTTACGGACACTACGACACCGATCTGTTCGTCAGCGAGCCGGGATTTGACGAATACGATACCGAACAGATGGCGCTCACATCACAGCTAAGCTGGCGACTGAACGAAACCTGGACGCTGCGACAGAACCTGCGCTACCAGGAAAGCGAAGTCAGCTACCAGCAGATCTATGGCTGGCCACCGGTGCTCAACGCCGATAACCGAACCCTCGATCGCATCTACCACGTAGCCAAACCCGAAGTTGACGTCTGGGTCGCCGATCACAATGCCCAGGCCTTGTTCGACACCGGTCCGGTGCAGCACACGCTGTTGATTGGCGGCGACTACCAGCACGCCACCACCAACCGTAAACGAGCCGGCGGCGCGACCACAGCGCTGGATCTCTACGATCCGGTCTACGGCACCTTCGATCCCTCCGTTATCGATCTCACCGCCGACCCCGAGCAGACGGTCGCGCAACAAGGCCTTTATCTGCAGGATCAGCTCAAGTACGAACGCTGGATGCTGACGTTGGGGCTGCGCAAGGACTGGGTCGACAACCGCACCGAAGGTGGTACACGGCAGAAGGACGATGCCGTCACCGGACGGGTTGGACTCACCTATCTCTTCGAAAACGGAATCGCGCCGTACATCAGCTACAGCGAATCCTTCCAACCAATCGTTGGCTTGAACACCTCGACCGGCGAGCCCTACAAGCCGCTGGAAGGAGAACAGTGGGAGTTGGGGATCAAATATCAGCCAGTCGATAGCAACAGTCTGTACACCGCCGCGGTGTTCGATCTGCGCGAACAGAACCGGCAGATGCCCGATCCGAACGACCCATCGAATACTGTCCAGACAGGCGAAACGCGCACGCAGGGGCTGGAACTGGAGGCGATGGTAGCCGTCCGCCCTGACTGGGATCTGATTGCGACCTACACCCATCTCAACACCGAAGCACTCAAGGGAACACCGCGCGAGGAAGGCGCTCGCCTGGCAACGATCCCGGAAGACATGGCCTCGCTCTGGTCCCAGCATCGTTTCGAACTCTTTGGCGTTCCCGGCTTCAGCGCAGGCGCCGGTGTGCGCTACGTCGGAGCGAGCTGGGATGGCACCGACACGCTGAAAACGCCATCCACAACCCTGTTCGACGCCATGCTCGGCTACCGCTATCAGGACTGGGCGTTCACGGTCAACGCCACCAACCTGGAAGACGAAACCTACTACACCAGCTGCCTGTCGCGCGGTGACTGCTTCCTCGGCAGTCGCCGGACGGTGGTCGGCACCGTCAGCTACAGCTTCTGATGGACGGATATCGGAGTCAGCACAAATGACTACACTCGCATCGTCCCGCCTCGCCAATCTGGCCGGGCGCATTTCCGCCGCGCTTTTCGGTGGCTATGCGTTGGCCTATGGTTTCACGGCATTTTTCTCTGTGTATCTGCCATTACCGCGTCCTGACCGGGTCGTGACGGCCAGCCTGCTCTGCTTCGCCGTCTGGGTCGCGGCGGTCATCTACGCCTTCGCCGCTCGTAGCGCCCTCGCCGCCTGGTTGCTGATCGCCGTGCTGGCCGCGCTCTTGCTCCTCGGCGCGTACCTACCCGTCGAGTGGAGGACCCGGCCATGATGCTTCGTCAATCCATGGCCGGGCTGCACACCTGGGGCGGGCTGCTGCCCAGTTGGTTGCTGTTCGTGATCATCTTCGCCGGCACGCTGGCCTGTTTCGACAAGGAGCTTGAACGCTGGATGCGGCCCGCCCTGCATACGCCTGCAGCAACCGCGATGACCGCTACTGACGTCGGCAACTGGGTGCAAGCAAACGTGCAGGCACCTCTGCATGCCTATTGGCTGCACGGCCCGACCGAACGCGAGCCATACTGGCGGCTGGGCTGGGAAGAAGATGAATCCGGGACCCGCGGTCGCGTCGCATTCGATCCTCGCACCGGACGGCCCATGCCCGAAACAGTCGGTGGCGAGTTTTTCTTCACACTGCATTACAACCTGCACGCCGGAACGATCGGCATGTACATCGTTGGCCTGGCCGGCATGTTCATGCTGGTGGCGCTGGTGTCGGGCATCATCGTGCATCGCCGGATATTCAAGGACTTCTTCACCCTGCGTCCACAAGCGAACGGCCAACGCGCCTGGCTCGACGCGCATAACCTGTTCGGTGTCATCGGCCTGCCTTTCCATCTGATATTGGCGTACACCGGTGTGGCGGTGTTTATTGCATCCTACATGCCCGCCGGGGCGATGGTGGCGTACGGAGGCGACCCTCTCGCCTTTTACGAAGAGGTGCAGGGTGGCTATCACCGCAACGAACTGAACCAGCCACCGGGTCGGTTCGCCCCGCTCGAGACGCTGCTGACCGACGCCCGCGAGCGTTGGGATGGCGCAGAGATCGGTTGGATCATCGTCGAGCATCCGTCCGATGCATCCGCCGTGGTCAGCGTGCGTCGCTTCGATCCATCGCGCATCGGCTCGCCACAGGACGCCCTGAGTTACGACGCATTCACCGGCGAGCTTCTTCATCAACAGCAGGCTCCGGCCGGCTATCGCGCCTACATATGGCTGGTGGGACTGCACATGGCGCAATTCGGCGGGCATATTGTGCGGCTGTTATACGGCCTGCTCGGGCTGGCCGGCTGCGCCATGCTGATTGCCGGCACTGGCGTATGGCTACGCAAGCGCGAGGGACGGCAGATTCGAGGCATCGAAATCGTGCGCGCGCTCAACGGCGCGGTGTTCTTTGGCATGCCTATCGCCTCGCTCGCATTGCTGTGGGCGAATCGTCTCCTACCCGACACATTGGCTGAGCGTGGCGCTGCCGAGGCCTGGTGCTTCTCCCTGGCCTGGCTGGCCGTCGCGGTGTTCGCCTACCTGAGTCGTCGGCAACCGCTCGGACTGTCTCGCCGGCTATCCGCCTTGCTGGCAATACTCGCGCTGGGTCTGCCGCTGCTTAACGGCCTGACGACACCGGAGGGGCATCTTCTGGCAAGCCTCGCGCGCGGGGAGCTGATGCTGGCGGGTATCGATGCAGTGTTGTTACTGGTCGGCAGCCTATGTGCCTGGTACTCGCTTCGCAGTCCACAAACGAAGAAACCGGCACGCGAGGAGACACGCCCGGCTACTCGGCAACAGGAGTTAGCTCCATGATCCTGCTCGCATTCGCACTGGCCTACCTGGCCATGCTGGCACTCTGCCTGGCAATGGCTCGACACCATCGAGCGGTGTACAACACCGCGCCGACACCCAGACGACAGCGCTGGCTGCGTGCCACAGCGTCCGGGCTGTTACTCGGCGCAGCTCTGCTGAATACCGCATCGTCAGGATTAGCGATTGGCTTGGTGATTGCGCTGACACAGCTGATGCTTGCCGGCCTGGTGGTCAGCCTGACGCTCGCATGGCGTCAGCGGTGGGCCGCGCCACTCGGCGCCCTGCTCGGTGTGATTGGAATGTTGTCAGCGATCAGCGGCGGCTAGCGGAATCCAACGAGACATGGGAGTGCCGGTTGAACCGATGCGACATAAAGCCTTCAGCCCGGGTACTAATCCTGGGCTGAAGGCATTTTGACCCCTTCGATCTATACCGGCAGATAAACGAACCGACAACAATCTCATTGCTTCGCCTGTGATGTACGGAGCCAATCCATCATGAACAGGAGAGATTCCAGTGACTCGTATGACTCCTCTCGCAGCAGCATTGCTGCTGGCGGCAAGCGGCAGCGTCATAGCCAGCGAACACATCGCCGAAATAAGCCAGACCGGCATCAACAATGTCGCGGAGCAGCAACAGAGCGGCGGGCTGCAACGCTCTTACATCACGCAAAACGGTACCGAGAACAGCGTACTAACCGAGCAGACCGGTATCAACGACCAAGAAAGCGAGGCGAGCATCGACCAGGTGGGCTCGCTGAATTCGGCCACTGTCTATCAGATCCATGGCGACCGGTCGGGCATGGCCAGCATCGAGATCCATCAAACAGGCGTCTCAAACAGCGCTCAGGTGGAGCAACGTGAATACCTCGGCGAGTTGTCATCGACCGCGACGGTTCACCAAGAGGGCACCGGCAATCGTCTCGACGCAACGCAGACTTGGGTGGGCAACCAGCTCGACGCGGTGTCGGTGGGGCAGGACAACGTCATCCATGTGGACCAATCAGGCTTTAGCACGGCGGACCTGCAACAGCGGGGAAGCGATAACCTGGTGCAACTACAACAAGTAAGCTTCGGCATTGGCGGTGGTTTTGCCGTGGTCGATCAGGACGGTACCGCCAACCAAGCAGACATCTATCAGGTTTCCGGTCGCTACCCTGCCGGAGACGTTTTCCTACAGCAAATCGGCGATGCCAACATTGCGGAGATCTCTTCCGGCGATGGTTACAGCGTCCTGGATTATCGCCAGCAAGGCGTTGGAAACGAGCTATATGCGTCCTTCGGCGGACAGGGCTCAAGCATTACTGGCTATTCGGAGGGCGACTATAACTTTGTCGATATTGCCCAAGTGGGCGACGACAACAGCATTGAGATTGCCCAACTTGGCTCTGACAACCGGATCGAAGCCTACCAAGGGTTCCATGCTCACGACGCGTTGATCAACCAGACGGGGCACGGGAACCAAGCGTCCCTTTGGCAGGATACGCTGACGTATACCACCAACTCCGCCAGCATTATCCAGAACGGAAATGGCAACATCGCCAACGTCACTCAGCGATAGGCACATCCCAACGGCGAGCCGATCCTGCCCGTGCGCCACGGACGCGCATGGGCAGGGCCTGAACAGAGCGAGATTTCTTGAGGCCTGCCAGGTCGCTCATTTACTCGGACACTTCCCGCGCCTAAGCCGCCCTTGCGCGCAGCTCTCCTGATAAACTTGCGCGCATTCCAAGCGGCTTATCTGGCCGCCTCATCAGCTTTTTGAGCTGAAATAGCCTCTGGTACATCACGTTCCTAGACGCTAAAAATTGCCCAGTCATCAAGTACCTATTCAACACTCCGGAACCCGATGGAAAACCGTCCTGCCCCGATAACCACGCCCCGCTCGCCATCACGCCGCTTCTCCGTCGCGCCCATGATGGATTGGACCGATCACCATTGCCGGTACTTTCTGCGTCAACTTTCCCGACACGCCCTGCTCTACACCGAAATGGTTACGACCGGTGCGCTGATCAATGGCGATGCGGAGCGTTTCCTTCGTCATGACGAAGCGGAACATCCCCTTGCGTTGCAACTCGGCGGCAGCGTGCCGGCGGAGCTGGCAGCATGTGCAAAGATGGCCGAAGCGGCGGGCTACGACGAGGTAAATCTCAACGTCGGCTGCCCCAGTGATCGCGTGCAGAACAATATGATCGGTGCTTGCCTGATGGGTCACCCGGCGCTGGTGGCCGATTGCGTGAAAGCGATGCGGGACGCCGTCGGGATCGATGTGACAGTCAAACATCGAATCGGCATCAACGGGCGCGACAGCTACGCCGAGCTCTGCGACTTCGTCGGTCAGGTTCGCGAAGCGGGTTGCCGCAGTTTTACCGTGCACGCGCGCATTGCCATTCTCGAGGGGCTGTCGCCCAAAGAAAATCGCGAGGTTCCACCCTTGCGTTACGACATTGCCGCGCAGCTCAAAGACGATTTTCCAGACTTGGAAATCATCCTCAACGGCGGCATCAAGACGCTGGACGAATGCGAGGCGCTTCTCCAACGCTTCGATGGTGTGATGCTTGGACGCGAGGCCTATCACAATCCGTATTTGCTCGCGCAGGTGGACGCCCTGCTGTACGGCAGTCATGCCCCGGTCATCAGCCGCGCCGAGGCACTAGCGCGGATGCGGCCTTATATCCAGCGGCACCTCGAAGCGGGCGGCTCGATGCATCACATCACGCGCCATGTTTTGGGGCTGGGTCTGGGCTTTCCAGGTGCGCGACGTTTCCGTCAGTTGTTATCGGTCGATATCCATAAGACGAAGGAGCCATTGATCCTTCTCGATCAGGCGATCGGCCTGCTCGAAGGACGTTGATAAAGTCTTGCGGAACACGCGGGACCATTTTCAATCCAAGTGCTGTCCGCCCGGACCATCCACTCGTCAAGTGGCTCGGTGGCCTCGGGTTCAGTCATGTCAACTCAGAGGATAGAGCGCCCCCATGACATCCAAGCTGGAACAACTCAAGCAGTTCACCACCGTCGTCGCCGACACCGGCGATCTCGATGCCATCGCCCGCTTGCAGCCGGTCGATGCCACCACCAATCCTTCGCTGTTGCTCAAGGCCGCCGCCCTGCCCCGTTACGCGGAACATCTGCAGGCCGCCATGTCCCGTTGTGGCGGAGACATCGGGCTGGGCTGCGATCTATTCGCCGTCGCGGTCGGCCAGGAAGTGCTCAAGCTGATCCCCGGGCGGATTTCCACTGAGGTCGATGCACGGCTTTCGTTCGATACCCAGGCGATGGTGCAGCGCGGCGAACGCCTGATCGGCCTGTACGAACAAGCAGGTATCGCGCGGGACCGCGTGCTGATCAAACTGGCTTCCACCTGGGAAGGCATCCGCGCCGCCGAGCAATTGGAAAAATCCGGCATCCAGACCAATCTTACGCTGCTGTTCTCCTTCACCCAGGCGGTCGCCTGCGCCGAGGCCGGTGTGTTCCTCATTTCGCCGTTCGTGGGCCGGATCTACGATTGGTACAAGAAACATGAAGGTCGTGATTACACAGGCAGCGAAGACCCAGGCGTGCTGTCGGTCAGCCGAATCTACGACTACTACAAGGCCCACGGCTACGACACGGTGGTAATGGGCGCGAGCTTCCGCAATACGGGGCAGATCGAAGCCCTGGCGGGCTGTGACCGTCTGACGATAAGTCCCGAGCTGCTCAGCCAGTTGGCACAGGAAGAAGGTTCGCTAGAACGTAAGTTGTCGCCAGGCCGCGCATCTGAGCCGCGCGTCACACTGGATGAGAGCAGTTTCCGCTGGGGTTTGAATGAAGACCCGATGGCGACCGAAAAGCTGGCCGAAGGCATCCGCCAGTTCGCTCGTGATCAGGAGAAACTCGAGGCTCTGCTGGAAGCTAAGCGCTAGATCAGGAGCGCTCGAGTGCCGTCACGAGGTCACGAAAGGCCTCGCGATTGGAGTCATTGAGGCTCATCAAAATACGGTGGGCCTCAAGCACTTTGTTCTTCACCACGTCTTCCGACTGATCCTGGCTAGGCAGGTCGGCAAGCTGCTCTGGCGATGGCAGCGGCTGATCGACGATATTGAATACCTGATCGAAGCCCATCGACTGCAACAGACGCGTGATATCAGCGTGCGTCGTAACCAGCGTAGGCAACATGCCGATCTTCTGGCTGGACAGAATCGACAGCTTGGCCAGCAACCCCAATGTCGTGCTGTCGATGCTGCGGCTTTCGGTGAGGTCGATGACGATCGCCGAGAAATTCAGCGACGAGAAGATTTTTTCGATCGTAGCGTCCAATGCCGAGCAAAGCGTCAGTCGGATTTCGCCGACGAATTTGAGAACGAACGTGCCGTCCTGCTCGGCGAACTGGATCTTACCAGTGCTCATGCAAGGTTCCTGCTCAATACCAGCAACGCGATGTCATCGGGCATATCCTCGAGATCGGCAAGGCCGAGCACTCGCTGGAGACCATCCAGCCTACCCCCGGCTTCGGAAATCAGTCCAGGCAAGCCTGCTTCCTTTTCTTTGAGCGTGTCACCAGGCAAAAGGTCCAGAATGCCATCGGAAAGCAGCGTGAGGCTGAATGCTTCGGGCAACTCGATTTCATAATTATCGTAGGTCGCTTCGACGAACAGGCCAACCGGCAAGCCCCGTCCCTCCAGATAGCTCGCAACGCCGCCTGTATAGAGCACCGGCATCGGCAGGTGCCCGCCGATGCTGTAGTGCAGCACGTTGCGCTCCTGATCGATCACGCCGCCCAGCATGGTGACATGCTTGCCGAGCTTGCAATTGATCAGCCCACGGTTGATGTGATCGAGCACTTCGGACGGTTTGAACGCGCGCGGCGCTCCCCTTCCCCGTCGAGACTCGTACAGCAGTCGCGTCGTCATGAATTTCAGCAGCGCCGTGACGAATGCCGAAGAGGCGCCATGGCCGGACACGTCGGCCAGATAGAAGCCGATGCGATGCTCGTCCACGCGGAAGTAATCGACGAAATCCCCGGACAGATAGAGGGAAGGGATGATCTGATGGGCGAAATGGAAGTCATCGATGCTGTAGGGCGTGACAGGCAGCATGTTCATCTGCACCTGACGCCCGGCATCCTGATCTTCCTGCAATAAATGCAGACTGGCTTGCAGGTCGCGGTTGGCGGTTTCCAACTGCTCACGGTAGCGCCGGTTCTCCATGCGCAACCGTGATCGGTCAAGTGCTCGACGCACCGAGTGCTCGAGCATCGCCAAGTCTTCAAGCGGCTTGATCAGGTAATCGGCCGCACCCAGACGCAGGGCTTCAACGGCATCGCTCATCACGCCGGCGCCAGACACTACGATGACTGGCAGGTCGGCCTGGCGTTCGCTGATCTGACGGATCAGCTCCAGACCGTCCATCTGCGGCATGCGCAGATCGCAAATCACCAGATCAGGCTGTTCGGCCTCGAACAGTTCCATGCCTTGCGGCCCGTTAGGCGCCTGCAGGACTTTGAAACCACTGTCATCCAGATAGGCGGCCAAACTGGCTCGTACCACATCGTCGTCATCTATGATCAGCAGCGTCGCGCTTGGGTTGTGCATGTTCCTACCAGGCGGTATCGCCAGGATGATTGGCGAAAGCATCGGCCCCCGCACGAACGCTGGGGCAAGGGATCTTTTCAAGGCGCAGACGGTACTCCCATACGATCCGCGTTTCAAGCCAGGCGCCGCCGCCCCGCCTGTGCTTTACAGGCTTAATTAACGGGCGTTATAAGAACTGACGCAACCAAAACTCAGAGGACGAAAAATGAGCCAGAGTGATCGGGACTACAGCGAAAAACGCGACTTCATCCGCATGCAAATAGAGACGGCGATCACCCTTATCCATAACGGCCAGCGCTACGACGCGATCTGCATGGACCTTTCGAGCACAGGTATGCAGGTGCTGGCCGCGACGAGCCTGCAAATGGGCGACAAGGTACGGGTGAATATCCCCTCGGAGCACGATCAGCTGGAGGGACTGGAGGCGGACACCGAAGTGGTACGAGTTGGCACGCATGAAGATGGACGGCAGAGCCTTGGCTTGGCCATCCTGTCGATGAGCTAAAAGGCACTCGGCGCTGAACAGCGCCGGGGGGCTGCGAACGCCACGTCATCCCCGTGGCGTCGCCGACAGCCATCAGAAGTCGTCTTCGACCTGCCCGTCCTGTGTGCGGAACTCGCGGTTCTGCAGATAGGCATTGCGAACGAAGATGTACTTATCACCGGTGATCATCTTCTCGGCCGAGAGCAAACCGGCGCGCAGGTCGACCACATTCACCGCTCGCGTCACGTTCCGGGTCGGTACATGGTCCATGTGGGGATAAGGCTGCAGGAAGGCATCAGGCACACGCCCTGCCGCGTCGCGCACGGTGCTCGGCCCGAGCAGCGGCAATACGACATAAGGTCCACTGCCAAGTCCCCAGGCACCCAGAGTCTGGCCGAAATCTTCGTCGTTCTTCTGCAAGCCCATGCGGGTCGCCACATCGAAGAAGCCCAGCACGCCAAAGGTGGTGTTGAACAGGATGCGGCTCGTATCGATGCCGGCATCGTGAACCTTGCCCTGCAGCAGATCGTTAGTCAGCACCACGACATCGCCCAGATTGCTGAACACGTTACCTATGCCGTCTTCGAGGAAATTAGGCGTGACTTTCTGGTAACCCTGCGCGAGCGGTTTGAGCGTGTAGGTATCGAGCTTGTCGTTGAAGTTGAACACCACCCTGTTCACGCCTTCCCAGGGATCCTCCTCGGCGGCCTGCAACGACGACGCGCTAAATATCGTCAGCGCTGCGACGAGCGTGACCCTGACATATCCGATCCAATCCTTGCCGATCATTTGCATCGCGGCCTTCCCCTTATCCCGAATGGTGGCGTGCCCAACAAAGCGCAACAGTATAAATCCATTCTGGAGATTGCGGCAGCGAACAGACATGCGGCTGCGAGCGAACTTCGCTGCACGACTCGCCCTCCAAGGAGGACAAGCCCGGGCCGCTGGCTTACTCCATCTTCACGAGCTGGCGAATTCGTAGTCTGAAATAAGAGGGAAGCAATATGCCGGAACATGATCTGCAGTCGCAGCTAGCAGAGTTGCGTAGTCAGCTGGCCCAGGACACGCCGCTGACCGAAGAGGAGCGCGCATCGCTACAGGCCATTGCACAGGACATCGAGCTTCGCCTGGCGAACCAGGGCGTAGTCGATCAGCACGATTCGCTGGTCGATGGCGTCAACCTCGCGGTAGAACGTTTCGAGGTCAGCCATCCCAATACCGCCATGACGCTGCGCAACATCATGCAGACGCTGGCGAACATGGGCATATGAAGAGCGAAAGCCGATAAAGCGGCTGGAGGCTGGACGAAAACGCCTCCGGCCCGCCGGCTGCACTCACTGTCTGACGAGACGCCCGTTGTTTACGGTGACGGCCTCGGTACTGCGATACGGATTGATGTCCAGCCCGCCGCGACGCACGTAACGCGCGTATACCGTCAGCCACTCCGGCTTCAGCAACCGCTGCAAATCGAGGAAGATGCGCTCCACGCACTGTTCGTGGAAGTCGGCGTGCTGACGGAAGCTCACCAGATAAGTCAGTAGACTGCCGTGATCCAGCGCAGCACCACGGTACTCGACCACCACCGTGCCCCAATCCGGCTGGCCGGTAACGGGGCAGTTGGATTTGAGCAAATGGCTATAGACGCATTCTTCGACCTGACGACTCGGGTCACAATTCAGCAGATCCGCGCGCGGGGAATCGTAGTGCTCGATGGCCACGTCCAGCTCATCGATGCAGCGTCCCGCCAGTGGTGCAATGCCTTCCCCGGTAACTTCGTCCAGCGTTCGTAGGCGAACACCGACCGGCTTGCCCGCTGCGGCCGACAAATCTTTGACCATGACCTCAACCAGCTCTTCGCGGCTTTCGAACACCGACTGGTTCAGCGAATTCAGATAGAGCTTGAACGACTTGGATTCGATGATGTTCGGCGAATCCGCCGGGATGCTGAACTCGCCGATGGCCACCACCGGCTTGCCGGACGGCAGCAGCCAGGACAGCTCGTAGCAGTTCCAGATGTCCACGCCTCGATAAGGAAGAGTGTCGACCGTCAGCCCCAGCTCGGCCCACTTCGGCGCGCGCGGGATCGGAAACAGTTGCTCGGGACTGTAGGTCGCGACATAGGCGCTGGTTTTACCCAGCGGTGAGAGTTCGGCGGGGTGTTGCATGGCGGGAACCTGTACGAAAAATGACCGCAAGTGTATCGGTTCCCGCCGTGTTTATCATCGCCAAAAACGTCCGCCGTCCTACCGCATGGCTGGCACTCAACGGGTCACTGGCGCATTCCACGGCCGCTTTTGAGCAATCGGATGCACCACAGATACATCAGCACGGCCGCCACCGCCATGAAGCTGATGGCAATCCCGATTTGGATATCGGAAACCCCAAGGATGCCGTAACGGAACGCATTGACCATGTGCAGGATAGGGTTGGCCAGCGACAACGTCTGCCAGAACGGCGACAGCAAGGTGATCGAATAGAACACGCCCCCCAGGTAGGTCAGCGGCGTCAGCACGAAAGTCGGAATGATCGAGATATCGTCGAAATTTCGCGCAAACACCGCATTGATGAAGCCGCCCAGCGCGAAGATCGTCGAGGTCAGGGTGATGACCAGCAGCGTGACGCCTAGGTGATGAACCTGCAGATTGGTAAAGAACATCGACAGCACGGTGACAATCAGCGCAACGGCCAGGCCCCGCGTGATGCCGCCCAGCGCGAAACCGATGAGAATCACGTGCGGCGAAACCGGCGAGACCAGTAGTTCTTCGATGGAGCGCTGGAATTTACTGCTGAAAAAGCTCGAGACCACGTTGCTGTAGGAGTTGGTGATCACCGACATCATGATCAGCCCCGGCACGATGTACTCCATGTAGCTGAAGCCGCCCATCTCACCGATTCGCGCGCCGATCAGGTTTCCGAAGATGACGAAGTACAGCACCATGGTGATCGCCGGCGGCAGCAGGGTTTGCGGCCAGATGCGCGTGTAACGGCGGATTTCACGATGGACGATGGTTTGCAGCGCAACCAGATTGGGCCGAAATTCCGCGTTCATTTGGCCACCTTGGGCAGATTGTTCTCCACCATCGAAACGAACAGCTCCTCCAGTCGATTGGTCTTGTTGCGCAGGCTCAGCACTTCGATGCCCTGCGCTGCCAGCAGACGAAACAGGTCGGTAATGCCCTGGCTCTTTTCCACCTGCACCTCGAGCGTGTGGTGATCGACCAGCCTCGCCGGGTAGTTGCCCAGCTCTGGCGGCACCAGCTGCGATTCCTTCAGATCGAGCAGGAAGGTTTCAACATGCAGCTGCTTGAGCAGCTCGCGCATGCTGGTGTTCTTGACGATCTGCCCATGGTCGATGATGCCGATGTTACGGCACAGCTGCTCAGCCTCTTCCAGATAGTGAGTGGTGAGGATGATGGTGATGCCTTCACGATTCAGTTCGGTGAGAAACGACCACATCGAACGACGCAGCTCGATGTCCACGCCAGCCGTGGGCTCGTCGAGAATCAACAGGCGCGGGCGATGGATCAGCGCGCGAGCGATCATCAGCCGTCGTTTCATGCCGCCGGAGAGCATCCGCGAGGACACGTCACGCTTGTCCCACAAACCCAACTGGTTCAAGTACTGCTCGGCGCGCTCCTTGGCGACCTTGGCCGGGATGCCGTAGTACCCGGCTTGCGTGACGAGAATATCGAAGGCCTTCTCGAACTGGTTGAAGTTGAACTCCTGCGGCACCACACCCAGACAACGCTTGAGCCTGGCGGGGTCGCGATCCAGATCATGGCCGAACACATTGACCGTGCCGCCTGTCTTGTTCACCAGCGTGGAGAGGATGCCGATGGTGGTGGATTTGCCAGCCCCGTTGGGCCCCAGCAACGCGAAGAAGTCGCCTTCGGCCACGTCCAGATCGATGCCCTTAAGGGCCTCGAATCCGTTTCCGTAAACCTTGGTCAACTGCCGAATGGACAGAGCGGTACTCATATGAACATGCACGCAAAGCAAGAGATTCAAACTAGATAAGGGCGCGGTGAGGCAATTGCAACGCCATCGCGTGGCTTTGCCCCAACCGGCCGACGCTGTATCTCCGATGAGGAACGCAGCCGCAATGCCCTACGCCGCTGGGACGCGGGCTCCGACGCTGGAGCATGGGCACGTGAAGACGCAAACCGCTATTCCCTAGAAGTCAGCCAGCTTGGTGCGAAACACGTCGTGACTGCGCTACCAAGTCATGCTCGAACTCACCATCCCCGGTCCGGTCATTACTTGAAACCAAACGCATCAACCGTCGCTGATCTCGATTCGCTTCCAACGCCTATGCTCAAGTAGGACGCCCTTCGCTCAACAAAGGAAAACTCATGACCCTGCTCTGGCTGCTCGTGTTACTGCTCGGCATCGCCGTGATCGCCCATCTACGGGTTTCGCCCGTGCCCGCGCTGGCCATCGTGGCCGCGTACTTGGTGTTCATGGGAGTCGCCGACGAAACGCCGGCCTGGCTGATGGTCATCCTCTGGCTCCTGCTCATTGCCGTCGCGGTGCCGCTCCTGGTTACCGATCTGCGCATCAAGCATTTCAGCGGGCCGATGTTCGACTGGTTCAAGAAAGTCCTGCCACCCATCTCCGACACCGAACGCGATGCCATCGACGCCGGCAGCGTCTGGTGGGATGGCGAGTTGTTCAGCGGCCGGCCGAACTGGGACACCCTGCTCGGCTATCCCAAAGCCACACTCACCGACCAAGAACAGGCATTCATCGATGGTCCCACCGAAGCGCTCTGCGCCATGGTCGACGACTGGGATGTCGGCCAGCGTCTGGATCTGCCGCAAGAAGCATGGGACTACATCAAGGCCGAAGGTTTCTTCGCCCTGATCATTCCCAAGGAATACGGCGGCAAAGGCTTCTCGGCCTATGCGCACTCGCAGATCGTGATGAAGCTGGCCACTCGCAGCGGCGACCTCGCAAGCACCGTAATGGTGCCCAACTCGCTCGGACCGGCCGAACTGCTGATGCACTACGGCACCGATGAACAGCGCAACCATTACCTGCCGCGTCTGGCCAACGGCACGGACATCCCCTGCTTCGCCCTGACCGGCCCCTACGCCGGCTCCGACGCGGGTGCGATGAACGACAGCGGCGTGATCTGCAAAGGTCAGTGGCAAGGCGAAGAAGTCATCGGGCTGCGCCTGAACTGGGAGAAGCGCTACATCACCCTCGGTCCGGTCGCGACGCTGCTGGGTGTTGCCTTCAAAACCTATGACCCCGAACACCTGCTGGGCGATGAAGGAGAACTCGGCATCAGCCTGGCCCTGATTCCCACCGACACCGCCGGCGTCGAGATCGGCCGTCGCCACCTACCGCTGGGCGCCGCGTTCATGAACGGGCCGAACTGGGGCAGGGACGTATTCGTTCCGCTGGAAGCCATCATTGGCGGGCGCGACATGATCGGCAAAGGCTGGATGATGCTGATGAATTGCCTGTCCGTTGGCCGTTCCATCTCGCTGCCAGCCACCGGTGTCAGCGCCGCCAAGGCCTGTAGCTATGTCAGCGGCCGCTATGCGCAGATCCGCGAGCAATTCAACGTGCCGCTGGCCGCATTCGAAGGCATTCAGGAACCGCTGGCCCGCATCGGCGGTAACGCCTGGCTGATGGACAGCGCACGAATCCTGACGGCCAATGCGGTGGATCTGGGCGAAAAACCGTCGGTGCTCTCGGCCATCCTCAAATATCACCTGACCGAACGCGGCCGCGAATGCGTCACCGACGCCATGGATATTCACGGCGGCAAAGGCATCATCATGGGCCCGAACAACTACCTGGGCCGCTTGTGGTTATCCGCGCCGATCTCCATCACCGTTGAAGGCGCGAACATCCTGTCGCGCAACCTGATGATCTTCGGCCAAGGCGCGATCCGCTGCCATCCGTTCGTATTGCGCGAGATGGAACTGGTCCATGAGCCGGACCGCGATGCCGCGGTGAAGAAGTTCGACAAACTGCTGATGCAGCACATCGGCTTCGCCGTCAGCAATACCGCCAGTACTCTGGTGCTCGGGCTGACTTTCGGCCTGTTCGGTAAAGCGCCAGGCAACGACCTCACCCGCCCCTATTTTCGCGCACTGAACCGTATCGCAGCGGCATTCGCCATGCTGGCCGATGTGTCGATGATGCTGCTGGGTGGCGAATTGAAGCGCCGCGAACGCCTGTCGGCCCGGCTCGGCGATGTGCTCAGCCATCTGTATCTGGCATCAGCCGCGCTCAAGCGTTATCACGATCTGGGCCATCCGGTGGAACAGGCGCCGCTGCTGCGATGGGCTTTGGATGATTGTCTATGCAAAGCCGAGGAAGCATTGGCCGGCACATTGGCCAACTTCCCCAACCGGCTGCTTGGCGGCGTGCTGCAGGTGCTGGTGTTCCCCTTCGGTACTCGTCACCGGGGGCCGTCAGATGAACTCGATGCGGAAGTTGCCGCCATCCTCGGACGGCCGGAAGGCGACGCGGCGCTGGAGCAGATTCTTGAAGGCGTTTATCGCCCGCTCGGCAGCGAGGAAGCCTTCGGCGCGCTGCGCGCTGCGTTCGACACGCTGGCCGCCACGCAACCGTTGCAGAAGAAGCTGCACAAAGCGCTCAAGAATGGAGAGTTCAAACCGACCGCGGCGCAAGACCCCATCACTGCGGCTGTGACAGCGGGCGTGTTCGATGAGGGCGAAGCTGCGCAACTGCGCAGCGCCGAAGCCGCCCGACGTAAAGTCATCGACGTGGACGACTTCGCCAAAGAGGCGCTTGAGCTACAGCCAGGCCGGATTCGCTAGCTGTTCGGCCCACCTCGGCAACGCCAAACGCTTCGCGCCGAGGCGGGTCTTTCTCATCGAGGTTGAACGTACGCAGCGTGGGCACGGCACAGTCAGCTACCTGCCTAGACACGCCTCTAGCAGTTTCGAATCGAACCCATGCCGTGGTCGCGAGTCAACTAGACACGTCCTATTTAATTACGCGCCGCCCTATAATCGCGCGCCCAACCCGACACAGGTGAACCATGGCCAACCCTTATCACGCCCACAACCTGGCTCTTCTGGCCCATCTGCGCGGCATCCTGCTTGCCATGGGTGAAACCGGACAGGTATCGGAAGAAAGCCACGCGCTGTTTCTTGAGCGCTTCGACGAGCTGATCATGAATCTCAAAGATGTGCCGGAAGAACGGCATATGGGCCAGGACATGATCTGCCAGGTCTTCCACCGTTATCCGCAGATCGCGCATCTGGTCCCTCGGGATCTGCTGTGGTACTTCGGCGGTGATTGCCTGCACTTCATGCCGGACGAAGAGATCGAGATTTTCCAGCAGCTGGAAGAGCGCCGCTACGAAGCCGAACAGAACGACGAACCTTTCGACTGGAACATGGAAAGGCAGCTGCTGAGCATGCCGGAAGAAAGCCCACGGCACTGACTAACTACCTGTCACTTAGTGCTAATGCAGGGCTTTGTAGGAGCGGGCCGCGCCCGCGATCCACGCGCATGGTGCGCTCCTGCAGGGCTTCAGCGCTTATCTGAACGGCTTAAGCACTGCTAATTCCGTCTCTGCTCGGCAGCGGACTTGGCGCCTCGGCTGAGCGGAACGATTGCGACACAGCTGTTGGCAAGGCTTGCCATTGCAAGATCGGCGCGGCGCGTCACGTCATGTCATGACTCGTTCGGATTACAGCAAGCGAGTCGCTTTTGCCGCCTCACTCCGCTCGAAACCGATCTCTTTCCGGCTCTCTGAGCGGGCGGCTCAGGCGTTCGGCAAACCGAATTATTTTCGCCGTCACCTATTGCATTTATCGCAAGAATGGAAGCGAAGCCCCGCTAACCGCCCGTTGATGGTAGACTGCGCGCCGTTGCGTCGCCGTTCAGCAAAGACGCAACCTCATTCTGCCGGGAACGCACCCGGCACCGCCGCTGCAGGATCACAGCGATCGCCGCCCATGTGCGTGCCGCTTGTGACGCTTTCGGATCGCGCTTGTCGGTCTCCCTCCTGTCAGCTTCCAGTCCGCACCCCTCGAACACCGGTTCGATCATGCCTGCCTCGCGCAGTGATTCGGGTGCCATAACGCCATGCCGTGAATACGGCCCTGCGTCGTGCCAGCGATGCTTGAGGCTCATAAAAAGGAGACGTTGTGTACCAACTCGCCCTACCCACCGTTTTGCTTCTGTTGCTGGGCTTCTATGGATTGACGTTTTTTCTGTCGACCCGCATCGGCCAGAAGAAAGAGAACGTAGACAGCTACATGGTTTCCAACAACTCGGTGGGTTTCGGCATGTCTGCCGCTAGCATGACCGCCACCTGGATCTGGGCCGCCTCGTTCTACGCCGCAGCAAGCGCGGGTTATAAGTACGGCCTCTCCGGTGCGCTGCATTACGGATTCTGGGGCGCGCTGATGATTCTGTTCATCTACCCCTTCGGCAAGCGCTTCCGGCAACTCGCGCCCAAGGCCCACACCCTTGGCGAGATCATGCAGGCGCGCCACGGTCGCTCCAGCCAGATGATCCTTGCAGGCTCCAACATCCTCGGTAGCTGCATCAGCCTGACGGTCAACTTCACCGCCGCTGGCGCGCTGGTCGAAGTGCTCTCGCCGCTGAGCTTCGTGCATGGCGTCCTGTTCGCCGGTCTCGGTGTGCTGTCCTACACGCTGTGGTCGGGCTTCCGTTCTTCGGTGCTGACCGACTTCGGCCAGCTGGTCGCCATGATCCTCGCGGCGGTCATCATCATTCCGATGATCTTCTTCCAGCTAGGCGGGCCGGAGCTGTTCGAGGCGGGAATGCCACGCCTGGCGCCGGAGCAAGCGAGCTTCTATTCACCCACGGCGATCCTTGAGCAAGGCGCGCCCTTCTTCGTCGCGGTGCTGGCCTACGCCATCGGCAATCAGACCATCGCCCAGCGCCTATTCGCCGTACGCGAGGATCTGATCAAGCCAACCTTCCTCACCGCGACCGTCGGCTACGGCGCCATTGTCATCGGCCTCGGCATGCTCGGCCTGCTAGCGCTGCTGGCCGGCATCGAGCCCATTGACGGTGATCTGAACAACCTGATCCCGCAGATGGCCTCCAACTACCTGCCGCCGTTCATGATCGGGCTGCTGTTCATCATGGTGATCGGCTCGCTCTCGTCCACAGCCGACTCTGACCTCTCCGCTCTGTCGTCCATCGTCATGACAGACATTTACGGCAAGACGCTGGCCAAGAACAAACCCAACCCGACCGTGATGCTCTGGGTCGGCCGCCTGACCATGATCGTCGCGACCATGGTCGGCGTCGCCTTCGCCAGCCTCAAACTCGACATCCTCACCATGCTGATCTTCGTCGGTGCGCTCTGGGGCTCCATCGTCTTTCCGGTGATCGCCAGCCTGTTCTGGGATCGTGTTACCAACAAGGCCTTCACCAGCGCGGTGGTCGCGGCCTTCGCCATGTTCATTGTCTGCCGCTTCGAACTGGTGCCGCTGGACGGCGTATTGGCGGTGTTCTTCGAACTCTGCGCCTCCGTCGGCGGCGGCGTGGTGATCGGCCTCATGACCTTCGGCTTCTTTGGTCGCCGCGCCGGCATTCTGCTTGGCGTACTGACGACGCTGGTGCTGGCGCCATTCGCCGTCGGCTTCCTGCGTAATTACACGGTTCTGCTCAGCTCGTTGACCGCCTACGGCGTCAGCATGGTGGTTTGCGTGGCTATCAGCCTGCGTAACCAGGAACGCTTCGATTTCGACCGGATCGGCGAAAAGGTCGTCGCCTTCCAGACCGTACAACCCGAAACCAATACCAAAGAGAAGGAGAACATCCCATGTCCAGTATCGCTCTGACCGCTTATGTCCTTATCTGGCCAGCCCTGGCCGCCCTTGTCCTCGGCCTGCTCTGCGTTGCCCTTGTGCACGACATGCGCGAAGCCAAGCGCAAGGGAACGGACTTAGTCTGATTCATTGCCCAGGCGGGACTCACCCGCCACAACGAGAAAGGCCCGCATTTATCAGCGGGCCTTTCTCGTTGTGGCATTGCGACTATCAGGACTTGTTGGATGACTTCGCAGCTTCGATCAGGTCCTTGCCGATATCCTGCTCGAACTTCTTCCACACCGGCTGCATCGCCTCGCGCCACTTGGCACGCTGTTCGGGCGTCAGTTCGATGATTTCGCTGGTGCCTGCATTGGCGATCGCATCACGCGCCTCGCGGTTCAGGTCGTCGGCCTGACGGTTCACCTCGACGGTGACCTCATCCATGATCGCTTTCAGCTCGCTACGAACGTCCTCCGGCAGCCCTTTCCAGAACTTGGTATTGGTGATCACCATGTAGTCGATCACACCGTGCTCGGAGTGGGTGAAGTACGGCTGCACTTCATGCACCTTCTGGCTGAAGTAGTTGGACCAAGTGTTCTCGGTCCCGTTGACCACGCCGGTCTGCAGCCCCTGATAAACCTCGGCGAAGCTCATCTTGCGCGGGTTGGCACGCAGCGCCTTGAACTGCTCGTCGAGCACGTTGGAAGCCTGTACACGGAACTTCAGGCCGCGCGCATCCTTGGGCTCGTGCATCGCCTTGTTGGACGACAACTGCTTCATGCCGTTGTGCCAGTAAGCCAGCCCGGTAATGCCTTTGTCTTCCATGCTGCTCAACAGTCCCTGGCCATGCGGACTCGCCTGAAAGCGGTCGACCGCCGCGATATCGTCGAACAGGAACGGCAGGTCAAAAATCTGGATGGGCTTGGCGTAATGCTCGAATTTGGCCAGCGACGGCGCCAGCATGTGCACGTCGCCCAACAGCAGCGCCTCCATTTCCTTACCGTCGCCGAACAAAGACGAGTTCGGATAGACCTCGACCTTGACCTTGCCTGGCAGGCGTTCCTCGGCGAGCTTCTTGAACAGTAGCGCGCCCTGCCCTTTCGGTGTGTTGTCCGCAACTACATGAGCGAACTTGATAGTGATCGGATCGGCGAAGGCCAGGCCGGCGGTGAGGGAAAGCGCGCAAGCAAGTGCTTTTACGGTGGTTTTCAGCATGGTGGTACCTCTGTTGTTTTTGTCAGATTTGGTACGAGTGCCGGGTGGATTGCCGTCAGGACACTCCTTGCCCGGCACGTTGCAGCAGACGACGGGCGCGACCGATGACGGGCGCATCGACCATCTGTCCGTCCACTACGAAAACCCCATCGCCGGACGCACCGGCGGCGAGGATGCGTTGTGCCCAGTCGAGTTCTCCTGCGCTGGGCATCAGCGTTTCATGCACCACAGCCACCTGGCTGGGGTGAATGCACAGCAAGCCGCCGAAGCCCATATCGCGGGCGTCGGCAGTCATACGGGCGAGGCCGCCCACGTTTTTGATATCGGGGAATACGCTGTCCAGCGGCGGCGCCAGATCAGCCAGCCGGGACTGCAGCAGAAGTGCATAGCGCGCCTGGTCGAGGATGCGCTCGGCGCCCGCGGTGCCGCTCGCCAGACCCAGATCCAGCCCGAGGTCAAGCGCGCCGAAGGACAGGCGCTCGACGCCCTGGGCATGGGCGATGTCCGCCAGATGAGCGAGCCCGCGGGCGCTCTCGATGATCGGCCACACCGGTTTGCCGCAGCCGACTGCCAGCGCCACTTGCACCGCGCTTTCCACCTTCGGCAGCAGGACGCCGATCACACCGGCGTGCCGCGCGCAGAGCGCTAGATCCGCGGCCTGTTCGGCATGGGTCGGCGCATTGATGCGCACCAGCACGCGAGCCTGCGGATTGGTCCGAAGAAACTCGTCGAGATTGAGGCGCGCCTCGCTCTTCTGGTTCTCGGCGACCGCATCCTCGAGGTCGACGATCACCGCGTCGGCACCGGTCGCCAGCGCCTTGGGAATACGCTCGGGGCGGGTCGCCGGGACGAACAGAGCGGTGCGGATGATGGCAGATGTCATGCTGCTTCCTTCTCGAATTGGTTTCGTAGGGCGGTCACACCGCGCCCTGTTCATGCAGGCGCTGAATATCACCGGCCGCATAGCCCAGCTCGGCGAGCAACGTGTCGGTGTGCTGGCCCAGCGCGGGGATCGGGTCCATGCGCGGCTCAAAAGCGGTATTGCGCCCTGGGGGCAGTAACGCAGGTAACTTGCCGGACGGGCTGTCCACCTCGCTCCACCGCTGGCGAGCCTGTAGCTGCGGATGCGCCCAGACGCCGGCCATGTCGTTGACGTGGGCGTTGGCGATCGGTGCGTTGTCTAGCCGAGCGATCACTTCTTCGGCGGTCAGCCTGGAGAACGCCTCGACGATAATGGCGCGCAGCTCGGCACGGTTTTCCGAGCGCTTGAAATTCGCCGAGAAACGCTCGTCTTGCGCCATCTCTGGCTGCAGCAGTACCTTCTCGCAGAACAGCAGCCACTCGCGCTCGTTCTGCAGGCCGAGCATTACGGTGCCGCCGTCGCCTGTGGGGAACGGTCCGTAGGGGTAAATGGTGGCGTGGGCGGCTCCGGCGCGCGGCGGCGGCGTGGCGCCCTGGTAGGCGTAGTACAGCGGGTAGCCCATCCACTCCACGAGGCTTTCCAGCATGGAGACGTCGATGCGGCTGCCGACGCCGGTCTTGTCGCGCAGCATCAGCGCCGAGAGCACGCCGGTATAGGCGTACATGCCGGCGGCGATGTCGGCGATGGAGCAACCGGCCTTGGCCATCTCGGTCTCGCCCGGCCCACCGGTGACGGAGAGGAAGCCGCCCTCGGATTGGATCAGCAGGTCGTAGGCCTTCTTCTGTTCGTAGGGCCCGCCTTCGCCGTAGCCGGAAATATCGCAGACGATCAGGCGCGGAAAGCGCTCATGCAGTTGCTCGAAAGACAGGCCCATGCGAGCCGCGGCACCCGGCGCAAGGTTCTGTACCAGCACGTCGGCGCCAGCCAGCAACTGATCAAGTACTTGCCCAGCGGCCTCCTGCTTGACGTCCAGCGTCAGGCTTTCCTTTGAGCGGTTGGTCCAGACGAAGTGCGAGGCAAGGCCGTCGACACGTTCGTCATAACCCCGGGCGAAATCGCCGGAGCCGGGGCGCTCGACCTTGATCACCCGGGCGCCGAGATCAGCCAGCTGGCGCGTGCAGAACGGCGCCGCGATGGCGTGCTCGAGGCTGACTACAGTGATGCCGTCGAGTGGGCGGGGTTTGGCGGTTGTGTCGTTCATATCTATTCCTGCTCGAGTGCCTCTGGTGGGCTGAGGCGGAGCGCAACCCGGCCCGCCAATGTCATTTTTCCGGTGCCCCGTTCTGGTGGGCTGAAGCCCACCCTACTGCTGAAGGGGAGCGTCGCCCGGCGCACCTACTGCTGTCCCCCGTAGGGTGGGCTTCAGCCCACCAGCTTTTTGCGATCAGCGAAAAACTCTCAAATCGTCGATCTCGCGCAGATGCCACACCTGCTCAATCAAAGCACCCGCCTCATCCGCACTGCGCGCACCGGAGAACTGCACCAGGCGCTGGAACTTGTCCTCCAGCTCGGCGCGGCTCAGGGTGTTGCCCGGATCGCCCTTGGGCTCGTCGATGGCGCCGTGCAGCGTGCGACCGTCGGTGGTGGTCACCTCGACACGGCCCAGCCAGCACGCCGGATAAGCGCCATCCACCTCGGAATCGAGCGTCATCGAGACCTTCTCGCGGAACTGGCCGACACGCGGGTCGGTAAGCGCGTGGGTATGGAATTCGGTCAGCCCGGCCTTGCCGTACAGGGCGATCAGGCCCAGCACAGTGCCCATTGAGAACTTCGCCTGGTGCACGGTTTGCGGCACCACCACACGACCCAGAACGTCGATGGCGCCCTGGTGAACGTGGGTGGTGACGCTGGCAATGTCTTCGGCGGTGAGCTTCTCGCGCTGCATCAGGTCCAGCAGCGCATCAGCGGCCGGATGGGTATGGCGACAAGAGGCGTGGAACTTGAACGAGGTTTCGGCCAACGCCCAGCGGCTGCCGAGGCGATCGGAAAGCGCACTCGGATTGGCGTCCTTCGACATCCCGGCGGCCATGCCCTGCTCGCCTTCGAGAATGTTCTGCGCGCCCGTCAGTCCTTCGGCGGTCAGGTAGGCCGCAAGCAGACCATCGGCGGCAGCCTTGGCGGTGTGAAGCTGCTTTGAGTCGGCGGCATCGCGAAGGAATTCCCACAAGCCCGCGGCCTGAGTGCCAGCGCTGCCCAGCAGATTGGTGAACTGCTTCTGATCGAAGCCCATCAGCTTGCCCACCGCCACGGCGGCAGCCAGGGTTCCGACTGTCGCGGTGGTGTGGAAGATGCGGTAGTGCGAGCGGCCGAGGAATTCGCCGATGCGAATGCCCGCCTCGTAGCCGGCCACCGAGGCAACCAGCAGGTCGCGGCCGGATTTGCCCAAGTCCTGCGCCGCCGCCAGTACAGCTGGGAAAACCACCGTAGCCGGGTGCAACACCGAGCTGTTGTGCAGGTCGTCCTGCTCCACCAGGTGCGAGCTGGCGCCGTTCACCAGAGCCGCAAAATAGGCGGAGCTGCTGCTGCGATTGACGAAGATGTGCGATGCGCCGGAAGCCGGACCCATCGTCTGGGCATAGCGTTCGAATAGCGGGATCGGGTGCGAACCGGCGCTGGCCAAAGCGGAGCCGAGCCAGTCGAGGAAAAGGTCTTCGGTGCGGGCGAGCACCGTATCGGGAATCTGCTCGTAGTGCAGCCCGGCGAGAAATTCGGTCAGCGCTTGGGTGTGCTGGCTCATGCGTTCGGCTCCAATGGATTGGATAGTTCGATCAGGTTCAGGTCCGGGTCACGCAGGTAGACGGAGCGGATCGGCCCGGTGGCGCCGGTACGCTGGACCGGTCCTTCGAGGATCGCGACGCCTTGTTGCCCGAGGTGCGCGATGACCTCTTCCAGCGGCGTGGCGACGATGAAGCAGAGATCCGCCGAGCCCGGCATCGGCCGCTTGGCCTTGGGCTCGAACTCACGCCCGGCCAGGTGCAGGTTGATCTTCTGCCTACCGAACGCCAGCGCCTTGCGGCCTTCGCCGAAGGTCACGGCCTGCATGCCGAGCACACAGCAGTAAAAATCCGTCGTGACGTCGAGGTCGGCGACGGTCAGCACCAGGTGGTCGAGGTGGCTGATGTGCATGGCGTATCTCCTTTCGCTCCTTTGGTGGGCTGAAGCCCACCCTACACGGCTGGCGTTTCGCTCTTTGGTGGGCTGAAGCGGGCGCTCAAAAAGAGCGCGGCAGATCGAGCAGGTGCTCGGCCACGTACGACAGAATCAAGTTGGTGGAGATCGGCGCCACCTGGTACAGCCGTGTCTCGCGGAATTTGCGCTCGACGTCGTATTCGTTGGCGAAGCCGAAACCGCCGTGGGTCTGCAGGCAGGCGTTGGCCGCTTCCCAGCTCGCCTTGGCCGCCAGGTACTTGGCCATGTTGGCCGCGGCGCCGGCGTTGCGACCAGCGTCGTATTCCTCGCAGGCGCGCCAACGCATCAGGTCGGCCGCTTCCAGCTCGATGTGCGACTCGGCGATGGGGAATTGCACGCCCTGGTTCTGGCCGATTGGGCGACCGAACACCACGCGGTCCCGTGCGTACTGGGCGGATTTCTCGGTGAACCAGCGACCATCACCGATGCACTCGGCGGCGATCAGCGTGCGCTCGGCATTGAGGCCGTCGAGGATGTAGCGGAAGCCCTTGCCCTCTTCACCGATCAGGCTGCTGGCCGGGATTTCCAGGTTGTCGAAGAACAGCTCGTTGGTCTCGTGATTGACCATGTTGGCAATCGGCTGCACGGTCAGGCCGTTGCCGATGGCTTCACGCAGGTCCACCAGGAAGATCGACATGCCGTCAGCCTTGCGCTGTACCTCGGCCAGCGGCGTGGTGCGCGCCAGCAGGATCATTAGGTCCGAATGCTGGATGCGCGAGATCCACACCTTCTGGCCGTTGATGACGTACTTGTCGCCCTGCTTCACCGCGGTGGTCTTGATCTTGGTGGTGTCGGTGCCGGTGGTCGGCTCGGTCACGCCCATCGATTGCAGGCGCAACTCGCCGCTGGCCAGCTTGGGTAGGTAGTAGCGCTTCTGTTCCTCGCTGCCGTTCCGCAGCAGGGTGAACATGTTGTACATCTGGCCGTGCACGGTGCCGGAGTTGCCGCCGCAGCGGTTCACTTCTTCGAGGATGATAGAGGCCTCGGCCAGGCCCAGACCCGACCCGCCATATTCTTCCGGGATCATCGCCGACAACCAGCCGGCTTCGGTCAGCGCGGTGACGAAGGCTTCGGGGAAGCCCTTTTCTTCGTCGATCTTGCGCCAGTATTCGGCGGGGAACTCAGCGCAGAGGGCGCGCACGCCTTCGCGGATGGCGTTGTATTCGTCGTTCAGGTACGGGTTCATGTTTTTGGTTCCTCGAATCTTGTCATGTACGGGGTGTCGGTTTTCGCCTCGCCCCTACCCTCTCCCCTGAGGGAGAGGGGGGTTGGTCTGTGCTGCTCTTGGGCTACGCAGCTCCGGCAACTCTCTTCAAGGGAGGGCTCGATCTGCGTAGTCAAAGGGCTCAGCGGCAGTGGCAACCCCATCAATCTGTCCCCTCTCCTCTCGGGGGAGAGGGCTAGGGTGGAGGGGCCGCCGCCACCGGCCTCACTCGAATTCCACTTCAGCTTTCTGCGCCAGTCCGTTGTGGTCCCCGGCCCAAAGCTCGGCCTTGCCCGGCGCGACGGCGCGGCCGCCGACCTCGAACGGCTGCGGCGCGATCAGCGGGCGCAGGCCGCGATAGGCGAAGCGCCGGGGACGCATATCGGGATTGGCGCGGCAGAAGGCACGCAGATTGAGGGTGGCGATCAGCGGGCCGTGCACTACCAGTCCCGAATAGCCTTCGGTTTCGGTGACGTAAGGCCAGTCGTAGTGGATGCGGTGGCCGTTGAAGGTAACGGCGGAATAGCGGAACAGCAGCGTCGGGGTCGGTGTTACCGCTTCGCGCCAGTCACCGGCGACCATCGGTTCGCCACTGACGGTTTTCGGCGGGCTGGGCTCGCGGTAGACGATGTCCTGTTCTTCGCGAATCGCCAGGCGGCCGTCCTGCAGATACTCGTGCTGCACGGTGACGAACAGCAGCGCGCCGGTGCGGCCGTGCTTCTCCTCGATGTGCTTGATGGTCGAAACCCGAGTCGCCTCACCGCCAGCCCGTAAAGGCTCGAAGAACTCCACGCGGCCACCGGCCCACATGCGGTTGCGATTGTCAGCCGGCGGCAGGAAGCCACCGCGCGCCGGATGGCCGTCTTCGCCCAGTCCGCTTTCGGCGACGGCATCCTGAAAGAAGCACCACTGCCAGAGCGGCGGCAGCGGCTCGCCATGGGCCGGCGTCGGTTCGCCGAGCGTCGCGGCGATGCGCTTGAGCATATTGCGGCTGAGCTGGTCATGGGTTTCTTCGGTGCGGCCAATCCAGGCTGTTAGGTCGGTCATCGCGAGCTTCCGGCTGTGTTGTTTTGCCGCAGCATGCTCCGAAGCCGGCGTTCCGAGAATTTGTATTTACCAACACCAGCGTTCGGCTATCCTGAACGCCGTTTCTCCCAGCGAGCGCTCTCATGCACTTCGATCTGGCCGATCTGCGCCTCTTCATTCACATCGCCGAATCTCCCAGCCTGACCCAGGGCGCGCGTCGTGCGCATCTCTCGCCAGCAGCCGCCAGCGCACGGATCAAAGCCCTGGAAAGCCAACTCGACAGCCGCCTGCTGTACCGCGACAGCCGCGGCGTGGAGCTGACGCCGGCAGGCAACCGGTTGCTGCAGCACGCGCGGCTGATCATGCGCCAGGTCGATTACCTGAAAAGCGAATTCACCGAATACGGCGCGGACAATGCCGGGCACATCCGCATCTTCGCCAACACCACGGCGGTAACCGAGTTCCTGCCCGAGGTGCTGGCGGGCTTCCTGGCCCAGCGCCCCGGCGTTACCGTCGATCTGCAGGAACGCCTCAGTCGTGACATCGTCCGCGGCGTGCTCGATGGCAGCACGGACATGGGCATCATCGCCGGCCCGGTACGGGCACAAGGCCTGCAGGTGCTGCACTTCAGCACCGATCGCCTACTGCTGGCAGTGCCAGTCGGCCATCCGCTGGCGACCGAAAAGCGCGTCAGCCTGCGCCAGACGCTGGCCTACCAGCACATCGGCCTGCACGAGGGCAGCACCCTGCTGACCTTTCTGCGCAACCAGGTGGAAAAGCTCGGTGGCAACCTGTCGCTGCGCATTCAGTTGTCCAGCTTCGAGGCGGTGTGCCGGATGATCGAGGCCGGCGTCGGCATCGGCATCATTCCCGAGTCCGCCGCGATCAGGCATAGCCGCACGATGCAGCTGGCGACGGTGGAGCTGGACGAGCCTTGGGCAGTGCGCGAACGCAGCATTCTGGTGCGCGATCTGGAGGCGTTGCCGGGTAGCGTTCGCGCCCTGATCGCAACGCTGCTACCGGGACAAAACGGAAAGCTTGAGCCAAGCTGAACGCTTATATGGACGGAGCTGCTCAGCCGTGACGGCTTTTCTGGTCCTGGAGTCGGCACGTCAAGGCGGCGAGCCGTGCTGACACGCTTCACTGGAGATTACCCGGCGTTTTGAATCCTCAGCGCAAACTGCTGCCCAAACCGCATACGCTGAACGCAACGGTGAGGCAGGTTGTCACCCGTTCTGGATGCTTTAACGGTTAGCCGCTTCTAGTCGATCGGCTCGTCACCCCAGACCATTGCATAAGGTTGTTCGCCATGACGTCGTTATTAGCCCCCATCAGTTCACTGCTGGGTGGCGTTGCATTACTACTGCTCGGCCACGGCTTGCTGAATACGCTGCTAACGCTTCGCGGCATCGCCGAGGGTTACTCCACCGGGATGATCGGCTTGCTGATGTCGGGTTACTTCGCTGGCTTTCTCGTTGGCACCTGGCTCGCTCCATCATTGATCCGACGTGTCGGCCATATCCGCACCTTCGCTTTTTACGCCGCACTGGCAGCGATCGCCGTGTTGCTGCACGTAATGATCGTCAACCCCTGGGTGTGGCTGATGTTGCGCGTACTTTACGGTGTGGCGCTGGTCACGCTGTACATGGTCATCGAGAGTTGGCTCAACGCCCAGGTCAGCGGTGAAAAACGTGGCCAGGTATTCGCTCTGTACATGGCAGTCAACCTCGGCTCGCTGGCCGCTGCTCAGCAATTGCTGAGCCTCGATAGCCCGATGAATTTCACCCTGTTCGCGCTGGCCGCCATTCTCATCTGCGCCGCGCTGATGCCGATCACGCTGACCCGCCAGGCGCAGCCCGCACAGCCCGACATGCCGGCGACCGACCTGCTGCAACTGGCTCGAATCGCGCCGCTCCCCTTGATGGCTGCAGGAATTTCGGGCCTGACTCTCGGCGGTTTCTGGGGGCTGGCGCCTGTCTACGCCTCGCAGAGCGGCTTCGATGCGTCCGGCGTGGGTCTGCTGATGAGCATCACCATTCTCGGCGGCGCCGTTCTGCAGTGGCCCATCGGGCTATTTTCCGACAAGCATGACCGTCGCCTGGTGATGCTCTGGGTCGTAGCGATCGCGGCGGTCCTTGGCGGCCTGATTACACCGCTGACATCCGGCCCGTTGTTGTTGGGCATGATGTTTCTCTGGGGCGGTCTGGCCTTCTCGATCTATTCCATCGCAGTGGCGCAGATGGTCGACCAGTTGCACCCGGACGAAATTCTGTCCGGCTCCAGCGGCCTGCTGTTGGCCAACGGTTTCGGCGCCGCCTTCGGTCCGGTGGTCGCCGGCGGCCTGATGAGCGTTCTCGGCCCCAAAGCCCTGCCGGTGTTCTTCGCCGTCACGCTGGCGTTTCTCGCCATCTATTCCTACTTCCGCTCTCGCCGGGTAATCGATCTGGTCACCGAGCCGCATGGCCACTTCACGCCGATGCTGCGTACCAGCCATACGGTGCTTGAGTTGATGCCCGATACGCCTGAAGGCGATAGCACGGAAACCCCGGCCACCGAGCCGGAAGCCGACGACGGCGTGCCCAACGATACGATTATCGAACAGCGCACTGGCACGCACTAAAACGCCTGAGCGGTGTCTGATCGCCGCTAAAAATCCACCTTGCCGCGCCCTGCCTTGATCGCGGCGCGTTTGCTCTTGCCTTCGAGGCGGCGCTTTTTCGAACCCAGCGTCGGACGTGTCGGGCGCCGCGTCTTTTCGACTTTCGCCACGCTGCGAATCAGTTCGGCCAGCCGCTCTAGCGCATCGGCGCGGTTCTGCTCCTGAGTGCGGTATTGCTGGGCCTTGATCACGATCACGCCGTCGCTGGTGATGCGGCTGTCACGCAGTGCCAGCAAGCGTTCCTTATAGAACGCTGGCAATGAGGACGCGTTGATATCGAAGCGCAGATGCAGCGCGCTGGAGACCTTGTTGACGTTCTGGCCGCCAGCACCTTGGGCGCGAATAGCGGTCAGCTCGATCTCGCTGTCAGGTAGCTGCACGCTATTGGATATGTCGAGCATCGGCCCTTCATGAATCAAAAATGAACAAGCATTGTCCACGAACCGGGCGGCGTGGACACGTTTTTATATGATTTCGAGCCGCTACAGGCGAGTCGGTTCGGCTACTGTAGCCCGCTTGCAACAGATGGATTTCTGCATGGACTCGATTACCCAGGCCCTTCTCGGCGCGACTGTTCAGGCGTCTATGCTCGGCCGCTGGCAAGGCCGCAAAGCCCTGCTGTACGGCGCGATACTCGGTACCCTGCCCGACCTCGACGTCGTGATCGACTACGGCGACGCGGTCGCCGACATGACCTATCACCGCGGCTTCAGTCATTCGCTGTTCGTGCTCAGCCTGCTTGCCGTAGCGCTGACCTGGCTGGCGCGACGAATACGGCCGAACCCGAATTACACCGGCATGCGGCTGTTTTTCGCGCTCTGGCTGGTGCTGATAACCCACGTCCTGCTGGATGCGTTCACCAGTTACGGTACTCAACTGTTCTGGCCCCTGACACCGTCCCCGGCGGCCTGGTCCAGCGTCTTCATCATCGACCCTTTGTACAGCGTGCCTTTGCTGCTTGCTGTGCTTGCCGGAACCATATTCGGCTTGCAGGGGCGCAGTGTCCGCGGGCCGGCGTTCGCACTGATCGTGTCATCGCTGTATCTGGGATTCACCCTGGCGGGCAAGCAGATGGCCGAGCGGCAAGTCGAGACCGCGATGGCCAGCAACGGCATCGAGAACGCACGGATATTCACCACGCCCACGCCCTTCAACAGCCTCCTGTGGCGGGCCATTGTGGTGGACGGCGACGTCTACTACGAGACGTTGGTCAGTTGGTTCGACGAGACGCCACCGCAACTGGTGCGCATCCAGCGCGGAGAACGCCTCGCTGCGCACCTCACGGAATCGCCGCAACACACCCGCTTGCAGTGGTTTACCGGAGGCGTGCTGCGCTATGACGAAATCGATGGCCAGATTCTGGTCACGGATCTGCGGCTCGGCATGACCGGCTTCCATCCCTTCCGCTTTGCCCTGGCCGAGCGCAACGGCGATGACTGGCAGCTGATCACGCATGTCGAGCGGCTGCCCGCCGAGCGTGGTGACATGGATCGCCTGAAGCAGATCTGGCAGCGCATCTGGCAACAGGAGCCGGGACTGCCACTCGCCGAGTGGGCGGCCGATCTCAACGCGCGCTAGCCCGACGATTCTTGTGCCAATGGCCGAAACCGTAGAGCAAGGTGCCAAGCGCCATCAACAATCCTGCTCGCAGCCAGGTGCCCGCGCCCTGCTGCGAAAGCAGTACCAGACAGGAGCCGATCGCCAATATCGGCAGTAGCGTCGGCGTACGGAAGTGCGGCGCGGCTACGTGATCCCTGCGCAGCACCAACACCGCCACGTTGGTGCTCATGAACACGAACAGCAGCAACAGCACCACGGTTTCGGCGAGCGCCGCCAGCGTACCGGTCACGGTGAGAATCATCGCCAGCAAGGTGGTGACGATGATCGCCAACCAGGGCGTACGCCGCTCGGGCAGCACGCGAGTCAACACTGACGGCAGCAGTCCCTCATCGGCCATGCCGTAGGCCAGGCGGCTGGACATAATCATGGTCAGCAGCGCGCCATTGGCCACCGCCACCAGCGCCACGGCAGCGAACAGCCAGTCCGGTATGGCATAGCCGGTCGCGCGTACGACCTCCAACAAGGGCGCGGAAGATTCGGCCAGCGTCGCCGGGGAAAGGATGGCCGTTGCCGCGACGCCGACGCCCACATAGACCAGCCCGGCCACCAGCAGCGCACCGAACAAAGCGCGCGGGTAGTTGCGCCGGATATCCTTGACCTCTTCGGCAACGTTGGCCGAAACCTCGAAGCCGACAAAGGAATAGAAGGCAATCAGCGCCGCTCCCAGCACGGCGATAGCCGGCGACACGCCTGGCGTGAACTCCATCACCCGCGCCGGCTCGCCCTGTCCGCTAAGAAGAAAGCGCGCAGCCAGCACGATGACGAACAGCAGGCCCGAGACTTCGATGACGGTCATCACCGCATTGGCGCCGAGGGATTCCTTGATGCCGCGCGCATTGAGCAATGCGACGACCGTCAGAAAGACCAGAGCGGTGGGCACCGCCGGGGTGTCCAGAAAGGCGCCGAGATAATCGCCGGCAAACGCCAGCGACAGCCCGGCCGCGCTGGTCACGCCAGCAGCCAGCATGCAGAACCCCACGAGAAAAGAGATCAGTGGCTTGCCGAACGCACGCTCAGCGAACACGGCGGCGCCACCGGCTTTGGGGTATTTGGTGACCAGCTCGGCGTAGGACGCCGCGGTCAACATCGCAAAGCCCAACGCAACCAGCAACGGCACCCAGACCGCGCCGCCCGCCTCGCCGGCAATCTTGCCCACTAATGCATAGACACCGGCGCCCAGCACATCGCCAAGGATGAACAGGAACAGCGCCGGCCCGGTAATCGCCCGCTTCAGCCGGGATTCGCCTGCAACGAATGCGGTGGTTTTCATCGGCGGGTCGCTCCCGGAACGGGAAGGGCGTTAACGAGCGACGGGGTGTTCAATCGAGCATCTCCACAGCGTGCGGCGACGGCCGCGTTTCTTTCTAGAGCGGTGGAGGCTCAATGGAGTTCAGCGCCAGATACGACAAAGCCCCGGCGGGCCGGGGCTTCAGTGCGGCAAGCGGGCGGGATCAGGTGCGGAAACGCGCCACCAGCCCCTGCAATTCGACGCCCAGGCGCGCCAGTTCCGCACTCGACGCGGCGGTCTGCTCGCTGCCGCTGGCGCTCTGCTCACCGATGTCGCGCACTCGCGTCACGCTCTCGGAGATATTTTCCGCGACGGCGCTCTGCTCTTCGGCAGCGGCGGCGATCTGTTGATTCATCTGCTCGATGGTCGATACCGACTCGGTGATGCGTTCGAGTGCGGTACCGGCTTCGCTGGCCAGATCAACCGTGCGCTGGGTCAGCTCACGGCTGGTCTGCATCTGCTCGACAGCATTTTGCGCAACCCGCTGCAGATTGCCGATCAGGCCTTCGATTTCTTCGGTGGAATCGTGGGTGCGACGCGCCAGCGCGCGCACTTCATCGGCCACCACCGCAAAGCCGCGGCCCTGCTCACCAGCGCGAGCCGCTTCGATGGCAGCGTTGAGCGCCAGCAGGTTGGTCTGTTCAGCAACCGCGCGAATCACCTCCAGCACGCTACCGATGCGTCCACTTTCAGTATTCAGCTCTTCGATGGCGTGAGCCGACTGCTCTACTTCGCCGGATAGGCTGTCGATCTGGCCGATGGCTTCCTTGACAACCAGGTCGCCCTGACGTGCCTGCTGATCCGCTTGGCGAGCAGCGTTAGATGCCTGCTCGGCGTTCTGCGCGACTTCCTGCACGGTTGCGGCCATCTCATGCATCGCGGTCGCGACCTGATCGGTCTCCTCACGTTGCTTCTGTACACCAACGCTGGTTTGCGCGGTGACGGCCGACAGCTGCTCGGCGGCAGCGGCAATCTGCCCTACGCCGCCACCGATGCGACCGATCAAGGTACGCAGGCTTTCGGTCATGCCAAACATGGCCTGCTGCAACTGCCCAAGCTCATCACGACGAGTGACCTTCTGCGATTGGGTGAGGTCGCCATCTGCCACCCGCTGCGCCAGCTGCACGGTATAACGCAGCGGCACAACGACCATGCGGGAAATCGCCGTAGCCGCTCCCAAGCCGATGATGACAGCCAAGGTCGTGATGACCGCGAGCAGCCAGTAGGCGCTGCTGCGCTGGCTCTGCATCGCCTGGTTGGCGGCCGCTAGCGCCTGGTTGGCGGTATCGAGTATCCGCTGTGCCTGGCCGACCATGGCCTCTTCCAGGGCGACCCGCTCCAAGCGATAACGCTGAAACTCGCCGAACGCTTGTTCGTAGATGGCAAGCGCGGCTAGCGCGCCATCCATGGTGGCTTTCTGTTCGTCGTTGATCCAGGTCTTCAGACTGGTGCCAATGGTAGTGACATCGTCATAGGCCTCGTTCCAGGCGTCCTTGGCTTCCTGGGAGCTGTCGCTGATGAACAGGTTTTCGAAGGTGCGCAGATCGAGGATGCGCTTGGTCAGGCCTGATGCCGCCTCGGCTATCGTCAACGGATCACTGCCCTTGAGGTGATCGCCCTCGAGTCGCAGGACGCGAACCGCGTCGTACATGTCCAGTTCGATGTATTCGAATTCTTCACGGCTGGTCTGCGCGGCGTCAGCCATGCGCTTGCGCAGCTCCACGCCTTTGCTAATCAGTACGCCATAGTCGGCAAACTGTTGGGCATAGATCGCTGCGTCACTTCGGATCTGCTCCAGCACCGCCTGTTCCTCAGCGCTAGAGACTTTGGCGAGATCGTCCAGGTCCCTGTTGAGCTGGTCCAGGATATCGCTCAGCGCAGCGGCCGAAGCGTCGCTGCGGGTCAGGGCGTAATCGCGCTCCTGACCGCGCGCGTCGAGAATTGCGGCGTTGATGGCCGCCAGCTGATCCGTCTGGGAAGAGCGGGTCAGGATCGAATCCACGGCAAAGAAACCGGTCCCGGCGACTCCCAGGGTCAGCAACAGCACCATGGCGAAGCCGAGCAACAGCTTCTTGCCCACGGAGAGGTTGGCGAATATGTCGAAAGACTGCATCAGAAATCCTTTGGAAAATAAGCGCACGTCATGGAGTCGGCCGGTGTTGGCCAAAGTTGAGCGCAAAAACAGGGCAATTTAAACAAGTTGCAATGGCTATTTGCCAGCAATCATTCCAAAGAATCGAACAGAACGCACAGCGAAACGGAAAGCGCGACTCAATGCTGCTGCAAATGTCCGTAAAGCTTGGCGTAGAGCCCTCCGTCGGCGATCAGCTGCTGATGGTCGCCCTGTTCGGCGATGCGCCCGCCATCGAAGACCAGTACCCGATCGGCCTGCTTAACAGCCGAAAGTCGGTGGGCAATGATCAGCGTCGTACGGCCATGCAGAAAGCGGTTCAGCCCCTCGTGCAGCGCATACTCGGTAGCGGCGTCCAGGGCGGAGGTTGCCTCGTCGAGAATCACCACCTTGGGTTCGGCCAGAATCATTCGCGCCACAGCCAGTCGCTGCCGCTGGCCACCCGACAGGCGCACCCCGGACCGACCGACAACACTGTCGAGCCCCGCCGGCAACTGGCGAATGGTCTCGGCCAGTTGCGCGATCTCCAGCGCCTGCCAGCAGGCCTGATCATCGCGCTCGCGGCCCATCAGCAGATTGGCGCGCACGGTGTCGTTGAACAGCGCGGGATGCTGCAGCACCACGGCAACATTGTCGCGAACCGTGCCGAGGCCAATATCCTGCACATCGACCCCGGCGAAGCGAATCTGCCCCGCCTGCGGCTGATACAGGCCCAGCAGCAGCTGGACCAGCGTGCTTTTGCCTCCGCCGCTAGCCCCCACGATCGCAACCTTTTCGCCCGCCGCGATGGACAGATCCAGGCCCTCCAGCACCGGCTCGTCCTGATAGGAGAAACGCAGCCCGCGGACTTCGATATCCACCGTCTCCCGTCCCGCGAACGGGTCCTGCCCTCCGGCATATTGAGGCTCATCGGCACGCGCCAGCAGCTGGTTGATCCGGCTGAGCGCGCCACCGGCTGCAAAGAAGGCGTATTGCAGATTCAGCAGTTGCTCCACCGGCCCGATCATGAACCACAGGTAGCTGAACACCGCGAGCATCTGCCCGATCGACAGGTCAGAGAACAGCACCGTGAGCATCGCCGCGGCGCGGAAGATATCGATGCCGAACTGGAACAGCAGACCGCTGGCACGGTTGGAGGCGTCGGTTCGCCACTGTGAGGCCACCGCGTAGTCACGTACCTCGCGAGCCCGCAGGCCCAGGCGGCCAAGGAAGAAACCCTGACGGTTGCCGGCACGCACTTCCTGGATCGCATCCAGAGTTTCGGTCAGCGCCTGGGTAAACAGCGAAGTGCTGTCGTTCTCCAGTTTTTTCAGGTGCTTGACGCGCTTGCCCAGTTGTACCGTCGCGTAGATCACCAGCGGGTTGAACAACAGGATCAGCAGTGCCAACTGCCAATGCATCCAGACCAGAATCGCCGCCGTGCCGGCGATTGAAAGCAGTGCCACTAGGAGGCGGCTAAGGGTCTCGCCGATGAATTTATCGATGGTTTCCAGATCGGTGACCAAGTGCGCCGCAACCGTGCCGCCGCCGAGGCTTTCGTACTCGCTCAGGGCAATGCGCTTGAGCCGCTCGATCAAGCGGATACGGATGCGATAGACCAGATCCTTGGACAGCCGTGCAAACAGCCGGGCCTGCAAGACGTTGAAGATAAGAGCGAAGGCGCGCAGCAGCAGCGTTGCGCAGAGCATCAAGCCGATATAGCCGATCGCCGTCTCCCAGCCTGCGGGCAGCACCCGATCCATGACCTGTAAAGCCGTGTCGCCATGCCCCAGCAGCACCTCATCGACCAGCAGCGGCAGCAGCAACGGGATCGGCACGCTGCACAGCGTCGCCAGCACGGCTACCAGGTTAGCGAGGACCAGCGCCTTGCGATGACGCAGCGCGAGTCGACGGATCTCCGCCCAGCTGAGCTGATCAGGCACCGACATTGTGTTCCAGCCAGCGATTCAACAGAGGCGAAAGCGCAGCGAGGGGCTGATAGCCGTTGGTCAGCAGAGCGAGCTGGCCGTCGTGCTCGGCAAGCAAGGTAGGAAAGCCGGCGATACCCAGATTGCGTGCCCAGTCGAAGTCGGCGGCAGTGGCATCACGAACGGCTTGGGAATCGAAGCGGTCGGCGAACTCGCTGCGCGAGATGCCAGCCGCTTCGGCCAGTTCGACGAGTTCCGGTGGCAAAGTAACGTTTCGTCCTTCGACATAGAACGCTCGCTGGATCAGCCCAGCGAGGTTCCAGTCAGCTTTAGCCTCGAAACCGCGCGCCGCAACCAGCGCGCGACAGGCCGGCTCCGTGTCGTACACCAGCCCGTCAGGCAAACCCGCCTCGAAGTTGAACGGCTGGCCGCTTGCCTCGTGGACCGCGTGCCAGTAGGACGCCGTGCGCTCGCGAGCCGGCTGATCCATCGCAGTGCGCTCCCGACGCAGGCCGCCGACGATTAGCTCGGCGCCGACGCCGCGCGCCTGCGCTTGCTCGATGAGCGCCTGCACCACCGGCGCAAAGCCCCAGCACCAGGAACACATCGGGTCCATCACATAGATCAATCGGGTGCTCATCTGGGCTCCGGTTCTCTCGGGGAGCGCGAACTGCGCACCATCATCTATCCAGGCAGCTTTAGCTATACACCCTGTTTGCGGTAGTTGTGACCGATCGGGTGCGGCTGGTTGCGCTTGAGCGCCAACTCGATCTGCTTCTGCCGCTCACGCGCACTGTGGCGAGTCTTCTCGCTCAGGGTATTCCAGCAATGCGGGCAGCTGATACCTGGAGCGTAGTGCTCCGATTGGCGGTCCTCCAGCGAGATCGGCGTGCGACAGGCATGGCACTGGTCGAAATCACCTTCGCTGAGGTCGTGACGCACGGTTACGCGGTTGTCGAAGACGAAGCAGTCGCCGCGCCAGCGCGTCTCGTCCTGCGGTACTTCTTCGAGGTATTTGAGGATGCCGCCCTTGAGGTGATAGACCTCCTCGAAGCCCTCACCGAGCATGTAGCTCGACGCCTTCTCGCAGCGGATGCCACCGGTGCAAAACATCGCGACCTTCTTGTGCTTGGACGGATCGTAGTGCGCCTTGATGTAGTCGGGGAACTCGCGGAAGGATTTGGTCTGCGGATCGATCGCACCTTCGAAGGTGCCGATGGCCACCTCGTAATCGTTGCGGGTGTCGATCAGCAGGACTTCGGGATCATCGATCAGCGCGTTCCAGTCCTGCGGTTCAACATAAGTGCCGACGCGCTGGTTGGGATCGACGCCTGGCACGCCGAGGGTGACGATTTCTTTCTTCAGCTTGACCTTGGTGCGATAGAACGGCTGCTCCTCGCAATAAGATTCCTTGTGATCGATATCGGCCAGGCGCGCATCGGTGCCAAACCAGGCGAGTAGCGCGTCGATGCCTTCACGGCTACCGGAAACCGTGCCGTTAATGCCTTCTTCGGCGAGCAGCAGCGTGCCCTTGATGCCGTTGGCGTTGAGTGTTTCGAGCAGGGGCTCACGCAACGCGACGTAGTCCGGCAGCGAGACGAACTTGTACAGCGCCGCGACGACGATGTTCTGGGTCATGCGGGTTACTTCCTCCAGTGGTCACCCTCGTAAAGGGCGGACCGGGAATACGAAAACGACAACGCCGGCGTGAGCCGGCGCGGCGCGCATTCTATCAATAAACGAGCAATGGACTTCAAGCGGCAGGCAGATAGCTACTTATGGCCACCGGCGCAGACAGGCGAGGCCGGAGCCGCGCCCTGCTCTGCCCACTCTTCAGGGGTATAGGTGTGCAACGCGAGGGCGTGTATTTGCTGCATCAGTTCGCCCATCGCGGCGTATGCCTTCTGATGGCGCTTGACCGCATTCAGCCCGGCGAACTGCTCGCTGACGATCACCGCCTTGTAGTGGGTTTCCTGCCCGCGGCTATGCATGTGGCTTTCATCCAGCACCTGCAGATACACGGGCTGCAGGGCCGATTGCAATGCGTTTTCGATGGTAAATAGTTTGGTCATGCCTGATGCACTCCCTCAAGGGTTCTTCTGGGTGTCGAGTTCGGCTGTCATTTCCGCCAGCAATTTATTCACCTGCGGCACAGCGCTTTCCAGCTTGGCCTGGGTCACTTGAGCCGAGCGCGTGTTGAGCTGCGGTAGCTGGGTGAGCATCTTCTTGCCCAACTCGGATTCGTAGAATTCGTTCAACTGCGTGAGTTCGGCTTCGCTGAAGACCTCGGTGTACAACGCCACCAGTTCGGGCTTGACCTCCTTCCAGCCGATGGCCTTTTCAAGCGCAGCATCCGCCTTGGATTGGTAGCTTTCCAGCAGTGCCCGTTTGCTCTCGGGAGCCTGGGTCTGGGCGAAGCGCTCGGCGAACATCTGCTGCACCTGGGCGTAGACCGGCACCGCAATGCGATCGGCGTTAACCAGTTCGAGAAAGCGCTCGGCCTTAGCCGCATGGCTGGCGCTGTCGGCGGTGGCCTGGCCGCTCAGCAGCGCCAGCGACAGGGCGCCGCACAGGCCGAGGGCCCGAAGCCCAGAGGTACGAAAAGAGTGCATTGGATGTTCCTTGGCGAACGATAGATGAGCCTCAATGGACTCATTCTGCGCGCGGAGTTCCAATCGCTCAAGAAACAGCGAGCCAGCCGATTGAACCTGTGTCCTCGGCGGGCGACCTAACAGGAAGACCTCATCGATGGAGCACGGCATGACCCGCACCGAAACCGACAGCCTTGGCCCAGTGGAAGTCCCGGAACAGGCGTACTGGGGAGCGCAGACCCAGCGCTCGCTGAGCAACTTCGCCATCGGCGAACAACGCATGCCGCTCGCCGTATGCCACGCGCTGGCCTTGATCAAGAAGGCTGCAGCGCGTGTGAACGACCGTATCGGCGACCTGCCACCGGATATCGCGCGTCTGATCGAGCAGGCCGCCGATGAAATTCTGCACGGCCAGCACGACGATCAGTTCCCCTTGGTCGTCTGGCAGACCGGCAGCGGTACCCAGAGCAACATGAACGTCAACGAAGTGATCGCCGGCCGCGCCAACGAGCTGGCCGGTGGTACCCGTGGCGGCAAGAGCCCGGTCCACCCTAACGACCACGTAAACCGTGCGCAGAGTTCCAACGACTGCTTCCCGACCGCCATGCACATCGCCGTCGCCCGTGCAGTTCACCATGACTTGCTGCCGGCTATCGCCGAGCTGTCCGGAGGGATTGCCGAACAGGCTGCGCGACACAGCCAACTGGTCAAGACCGGGCGCACGCACATGATGGACGCCACGCCGGTGACCTTCGGCCAGGAACTGTCGGCTTTCGTCGCCCAGCTGGACATCGCCGAGCAGTCGATTCGTCACACGCTGCCCGCAGTATTCGAGCTGGCGCAGGGCGGCACGGCGGTGGGTACCGGCCTCAACGCGCCGCACGGTTTCGCCGAGGCGATTGCCGCCGAGCTGGCCGCGTTGTCCGGCCTGCCCTTCGTTTCCGCACCGAACAAATTCGCCGCGCTGTCCGGACATGAGCCGCTGGTCGCGCTCTCCGGCGCTCTGAAAACCCTCGCCACGGCACTGATGAAAATCGCCAACGACCTGCGCCTACTCGGCTCGGGCCCACGTGGCGGCTTCGCCGAAGTGCGTCTGCCGGCCAACGAGCCGGGCAGCTCGATCATGCCAGGTAAGGTCAACCCGACCCAATGCGAGGCGTTGTCGATGCTGGCCTGTCAGGTGATGGGCAATGACGTGACGGTCGGTTTCGCCGCGAGCCAAGGTCATCTTCAGCTCAACGTGTTCAAGCCCGTGATCGTGCACAACCTGCTCGAATCGATCCGGCTGCTGGCCGACGGTTGTCGCAACTTCAATACGCATTGCATCGTCGGCATGGAGCCGGACACCGCGCGCATGGCCGAGCATCTGGAGCGTGGGTTGATGCTGGTGACCGCGCTGAATCCGCATATCGGTTATGACAAGGCTGCGGAGATCGCCAAGAAGGCATACGCCGAGGGCTCCACCTTGCGCGAAGCAGCATTGGAACTCGGCTATCTCACGGATGAAGAGTTCGATCAGTGGGTACGGCCGGAAACCATGCTGGAATCCAGCCGCAGCTGAGTGGGACGGTGGGCTGAAGCCCACCCTACGATTGAGTCGATGTGCGGTAGCGGTGGACTGGAGCGGAACGCCGCCCGGCCCCACCCTACGGGTTTAGTTTCGGGTGGGCTCCACTTGTAGGGTGGGCTTCAGCCCACCAAATACGCAGCCGCGCGTTCCCTTGAAACGTGCCGCTGCGTTCAACGCACCGCTTCGAACAGCCCTGACGCCCCCATGCCCCCGCCAACACACATGGTCACCACCCCATAACGCAGGTTGCGCCGCTGCAGCTCACGAATCAGATGCCCAGCGGTACGCGATCCGGTCATGCCGAACGGGTGGCCGATGGAAATCGAGCCGCCGTTGACGTTGAATTTCTCGTTGTCGATTTCCAGCGTGTCGCGGCAGTACAGACACTGCGACGCGAAGGCCTCGTTCAGCTCCCACAGATCGATGTCGCTGACCTGCAAGCCCTTGGCCTTGAGCAGGCGAGGCACCGAGAAGACCGGGCCGATGCCCATTTCTTCCGGCTCGCAGCCGGCCACGGTGAAACCACGGAAGAACGCGCGTGGCTTGAGGCCCAGTTCGAGGGCCTTGTCCAGGCTCATCACCAGCGTCATCGAGGCGCCATCGGACAGTTGCGAGGCGTTGCCGGCGGTGACCGAGCCGTCTTCCGCGAATACCGGTTTGAGGCCCGAAAGGCTTTCCAGCGTGGTGTCGGGGCGGTTGCAGTCATCACGGTCCACCACACCTTCGTGCTCGGTGCGCTCGCCGGTAGCCTTGTCCTCAGTGAAATAACGGACATTCATCGGCACGATTTCGTCCTGGAACAAGCCCTCGGCCTGGGCGCGTGCGGTGCGCTGCTGGCTCTGCAGCGAATAGATGTCCTGCTGTTCGCGGGTCACGTTGTAGCGGCGCGCCACCAGCTCGGCGGTCTGGCCCATGGTGTGATAGATGCCCGGCACCCGCTCCTGAATGATCGGGTTGTAGAGGTTATCGGTGTTCTTGCTCTTGGCGGTCAGGGTGATGGATTCGACCCCACCGGCTACGATCACGTCGCTGCAGCCGGATGCGATTTGGTTGGCCGCGATGGCGATCGCCTGCAGGCCGGACGAGCAGAAGCGATTGAGCGTCATGCCCGCGCACTGAGTGCCCAGGTTCGACAGCACCGCAACGTTACGGCCGATGTTGTAACCCTGCGCGCCTTCGTTGGAGCCGGCTCCGACGATACAGTCCTCGACCAGCTTGGGGTCGAGACCGTTGCGCGCCAGTAGCGCGTTGACGCAATGGGCCGCCATGTCATCCGGCCGGGTCATGTTGAACTTGCCACGGAAGGACTTGGCCAGGCCGGTCCGTACGCTGTCGACGATCACTACTTCACGCATGGCATACCTCGAATGGTGTGGCGAGTCATGACCACCGCGACCCACCTATTGACGATCAGCCGAGCATAGTTCCAGCCGTTCGCCGATGGCGACGACCATTCAGCAGGGATATAGTCGACCATCGTTCCGTCATTTTTCGCCGATGGCAGCCGCCAGCGCATCGTTGAGGGTACGCAGCACCTTGACCCTGGCGAAGCGCTTGTCGTTGGCCTCAACCAGCGTCCAGGGGGCGATCTCGGTGCTGGTGCGGTCGACCATATCCGCCACCGCGTGCCCGTAGTCTTCCCATTTGTCGCGGTTGCGCCAGTCTTCCTCGGTGATCTTGAACCGCTTGTGCGCGGTGTTTTCGCGCTCCTTGAAGCGCTCCAGCTGCGTTTCCTGGTCGATGGACAGCCAGAACTTGACCACCACCACGCCAGCGTCCACCAACTGCTCCTCAAAATCGTTGATCTCGGTGTAGGCACGCAGCCACTCATCCGGGCGGCAGAATCCTTCGACGCGTTCGACCAACACGCGGCCGTACCAGGAGCGATCGTAGATCACGAACTGGCCGCGCGCCGGTACGTTGCGCCAGAAGCGCCACAGCCAGGGTTGAGCACGCTCGTCCTCGCTGGGCGCCGCAACCTGAACCGTACGATACAGGCGTGGATCCAGCGCACCGGTGATACGGCGAATGGCGCTGCCCTTGCCTGCCGCATCGTGGCCTTCGAACAGCGCCAGCACGCCACGCTTGCGTAGGCGATGGTCGCGCAGCAGTTGGGACAGTCGCGCCTGCTCTTGAACTAATTGTTGCTTGTACCCGTCCTTTTCGAGCGTCTGGGTGAGATCGAGGCTGGCCAACAAGCTCATGCGGTCGGTGTGCAGTTCGACCGGTGCGGCGTGTGGCTGCACCGGCGGTTGCTCGGCGGCATCCAGCGCGGCGTTGAGCCCTTCGAGCAGCAGCCGTCCGGCCGTCAGGCTGCGATAACGCTCGTCGCTGCCCTCGATCACATACCAGGGTGCGAAGTCCCGGCTGCTGCGGCGCAGGATCAATTCGCCGTATTTGACGAAGCGGTCGTAAGTCTTGGACTGTTGCCAATCCAGCGGGCTGATTCGCCAGCTGTGCAACGGATCGTCCTTCAGCGAATCCAGCCGCTTCATCATCTGCTTCTTGGACAGATGGAACCAGAACTTGAACACCAGCATGCCTTCCATGCAGAGCATCCGCTCCAGACGCTGGGCGCGATCGATGGTCAACTCCAAATCGGCCTTTTTGGTACGACCGTGAACGCGATCCTCAAGCATCTTGCTGTACCAATTGCCGAAGAAGATGCCGGTCTGGCCCTTCGGCGGCAAGCGTCGCCAATAGCGCCAGGCCGGCGGATGCGAGAGTTCTTCATCGGTGGGCACGTCGAAGCTGTCGACGCGAATCAGCCGCGGGTCCATCCATTCACTGAGCAGCTTGATGGTCTCTCCCTTGCCGGCGCCCTCGATGCCATTGATCAGGATCAGCAACGGAAAACGCGCCTGCTCGCGTAACCGGTACTGCGCATCCAGCAAGGCCTGGCGCAGGGCCGGCTCCTCGGCGTCATAGGTTACCTTGTCGATGGTGTGGCCGATTTCTGCGGATTCGAACATGTGTTCTCCAGAACAATGACAGTACGGCAACTCCAGCGGGCAGAGCACCGCATCGGGGCCGCATAAATAAGCGCTATGTCGATGCGACAAACAGCACCCACGGCAGGTTTCGCACCGCTGCTAGAATCGCCTCCTTTCGCGCCAGGAATCGCCTATGCCTTCTCAGCCCACCACCGGTTTCCAGCATGCCGAGCTCGACTGGGATGAGAACGGCCAGCCGCAATCACGGCAGTACGGCGATGTGTATTTTTCGCGTGCTTCGGGTATGGATGAGACTGCTCACGTCTTCTTGCGACCCAACGCACTCGCCGAGCGATTCGCCGCGCTCGGTGCCGCGGAGCGGTTCGTCATCGGCGAAACGGGTTTCGGGACCGGGCTGAATTTTCTTTGCGCCTGGGCATTGTTCGAGCGCACCGCGCCGCCGGCAGCACGGCTGCATTTCGTCAGCGTCGAAAAGCATCCGCTGACCCGCGACGATATGCAGCGCGCATTGGCACTCTGGCCCGAACTGCAGCTCCTTGCGCGGCAGCTGCTTGATCAGTACGTGGCGGTCAATCAGGGTTTCCAGCAATTTCGTTTCGGCCGCGTGGTGCTGACCTTGCTGGTCGGCGATGCGCTCGATTGCCTCAGCAGCCTGGATGCGCAGGTCGATGCCTGGTTTCTCGATGGTTTCGCCCCGGCCAAGAATCCCGAGATGTGGCAACCCGAACTGTTCACTCAACTGGCGCGTCTGTCGGCGATCGGCGCGACCCTGGCAACATTCACCAGCGCCGGCAGCGTGCGCCGCGCATTGCAGAACGCAGGCTTCGAGGTCGAGCGGATTCCTGGCTTCGGCAAAAAATGGGAAAGCTTACGGGGCCGTTTTCTCGGCACGCCGCAGCCGGCCGGGATTCCCTGGTACGCCCGACCTGCGTTCAAACCGGAGCAGCGCGAGGCCTTGGTAATTGGCGCGGGGCTGGCCGGTTGCGCGACTGCGGCGAGCCTCGCCGCCCGTGGCTGGCAGGTGACAGTGCTGGAGCGGCACAGCGACATCGCCCAGGAAGCATCCGGCAATCCCCAGGGTGTGCTCTACCTGAAGTTGTCTGCCTACGGCACCGCGCTCTCGCAGCTGGTGGTGAGCGGTTTCGGCTATACCCGCCGTCTGTTGGGCAGCCTGCAGAAAGGCCGTGATTGGGACGACTGCGGCGTGTTGCAGCTCGGCTTCGACGACAAGGAACGCACACGCCAAGCCACGCTGAGCGATGCCTTTGCGCCCAGCCTGCTACGCAACGTGGAGCGAACCGAGGCCGAGCAGCTGGCCGGTGTGGCGTTGGACGATGGCGGTCTGTTCTACCCCGATGCTGGCTGGGCGCACCCGCCCGCGCTGTGCCGGTCTCTGCTCGATCATCCCGCCATCAAGCTGATCCGGCACCGACAAGCTGTCGATCTGCGCCGCGTTGACGGACGCTGGCAGGCATTGGATGGCGACGAGCTTTTGGCCGACGCCCCGATAGCGGTTCTGGCAGGTGCGGCCGACGTCGCGCAATTCAGTCAGAGCGCCTGGCTGCCGCTCAAGCGCATTCGCGGCCAGATCACTGAGTTGCCGGCGACCGAACAAAGCGCGGCATTACTTACCGTGCTTTGCGCCCAGGGCTATGTCGCCCCGCCACGCGACGGTCTTCACACACTGGGTGCCAGTTTCAATTTCGCCGAGACCGACCCGGCCCCGAGCGAAGCGGAACATCGATCCAATCTGGACATGCTCGAGAACATTTCCGCCGACCTGCATCAGCGTCTGGAGGCCGAAACCCGCCCCATCGAGGACCTGCACGGCCGCGTCGCGTTTCGCTGCACCAGCCCGGACTATCTGCCGATCATCGGTCCGCTGGCCGATCCCGAACGATTCGCCGAGGCCTATGCCGTGCTGGGCAAGGATGCCCGCCAAGTGCCGGACACAGCGTGTCCCTGGCTGGACGGGCTTTACGTCAATACCGCCCACGGCTCGCGGGGGCTGATCACCACGCCGCTGTCCGGCGAACTGCTGGCCGCATGGCTCGATGGCGGGCCGCTACCTTTGCCGCGCGCCATCGCCGAGGCCTGCCATCCGAATCGATTTCTGCTACGCAAGCTCATTCGGCGAACGGACTGAAGCGTCGAATCAATCGCGACGAAGGGGATCGTCCCAAAATGGACGATTCGCTTCGGTTTCGACATCGGCACGGCTCAGTCCGAGATCCTTAAGCATGTCGTCGTTCAGCGCGGCGAGCTGCCGACGCTGCCGATACAAGGCGTGCCAACGACCGAGCCGCTGCCAGTAAGTGAGCAGCAACGAGGCAAGTGACACGCTACGGCCGCGGGGCAAATACGAGGTCTTCAAAAACTCAGCATGGCTTTTCATCTGATGCACCTCCAAGTGGGATGGCATCAGTTTCCGGCCAGGATTATGATCAATCCAACGAATGTTTCTGATGACATTCATCTCGGAGATTGATGAATGGCCCACTACCCAAGTATCGATGCCGAACTGCTGCGCAGCTTCGTTGCCATTGCCGATCACGGCGGTTTCACGCGTGCGGCCGAAGCCGTCAATCGCACGCAATCAGCCATCAGTATGCAGATGAAGCGCCTGGAAGAAGACGTGCTGCAGCGGACCGTGTTCGAGCGCGACGGTCGTCAGGTTCGGCTCACGGCTGAGGGTCAGATACTGCTCGGTTATGCGCGGCGGATTCTCAAGCTGCACGGTGAAGTGCTGACTACTTTGCGCGAGCCACACATGGTTGGATCGGTGCGCATCGGCACGCCGGACGATTATGTGATGCGGTTTCTGCCCGGCATCCTTTCGCGCTTCGCCCAGGCCTATCCCCTGGTGCAGGTGGAGGTGCACTGCGAGCCGTCCTACCAGTTGCTCCAGCGCCGCGATCTGGACCTGACCATCGTCACCCGCGAGCCGGGCACGGAAATCGGCCAGTTGCTGCGTCGTGAGCGCTTCGTCTGGGCCGAAGCGCCGGGTTTCAATATTCACGAGCAACGGCCGATGCCGCTGGCGATGTTCAATACCACCTGTTTCTGCCGAGCCTGGGCATGCAACGCCCTGGACGGCCTGGATATCCCTTATCGAGTCGCCTATACAAGCCCGAGCCTGTCCGCGCTGATGGCGGTGGTCAACGCCGGGCTGGCGGTGACCGCACAGTTGCAGAGCCTGGTGTCGTCGGATATGCGCCAGCTGGGCGAGGCCGAGGGAATGCCGGAGCTGCCGCTGAGCAGCATCGTGCTGCTACGCAGCGAGCATAGCCAGTCGCAGGTGAGCGAAACCCTGGCCGAGCATATCGTCGAAGGGTTCCGTATCTAGGCCTTGGTGCGATGGGCTGAAGCTCACCCTATTTGGCTGCGGCATCACCTGTAGGGTGGGCTTTAGCCCACCACGCCGGCTGTCTTGTGTCGGTCTGACCGTTGCGGCTTGGTGGGCTGAAGCCCACCCTACGAATTGTAGCCCATCCTACCCGGAGCGCCGCCTTGGCCCACCCTACGAGCGATCTGGTTTGACCTGAGCGCGCATGTCTGTTTTGGTGTAAAGCCCGACTGACGCCGCAGGACGCGATCCGCGCGGTGCGGATTGCATCGACAAGCAGCAAGCCAGAGCAGCGCACGCTTGTCCGGAAACCTGAACTTCGCAATCCGCGCGTCAGTCACACTCCCCAACGGCAAAACCGGTAAGGATCTTATGTGTGGCATAGCTGGAGAACTTCGTTTCGATAATCGACCCGCTGACCTGGCGGCGATTGAACGCATCACTCAACACCTCACCGCCCGCGGTCCCGATGCGAGCGGTTTCCATAGCGCCGGACCGATGGCGATGGGGCATCGGCGGCTGAAAATCATGGATCTCTGCGAGGCCTCGGGCCAGCCGATGATCGATTCCGCGCTGGGCCTTTCAATGGTCTTCAACGGCGCCATCTATAACTATCCCGAACTACGCGCCGAGCTCGAAGCGCTGGGTTACAGCTTCTTCTCTGGCGGCGATACCGAGGTGCTGCTCAAGGGCTTCCATGCCTGGGGCGAAGCCTTGCTGCCGCGCCTCAACGGCATGTTCGCCTTCGCCATCTGGCAGCGCGATCGGCAGGAGTTGTTCATCGCTCGTGATCGTCTGGGCATCAAGCCGCTGTACCTGTCGAAAACCGGCGATCGACTGCGCTTCGCATCGAGCCTGCCGGCCCTGCTCAAGGGCGGCGACATCGCCGGCGTGCTGAACCCGGTGGCGCTCAACCACTACATGAGTTTTCACGCCGTGGTGCCGGCGCCGGACACGTTGATCGCCGGCATCGAAAAGCTTCCGCCTGGCACCTTCATGCGCGTCGATGTCAACGGCAAGGCAAGCCAGCATCGCTGGTGGCAACTGGAATTCGGCGCTCGTGAGGACGAGCAAAATTACACATTCGAGGACTGGCAGGACCGTACGTTAGCGGCGCTCCGTGAATCCGTGGCGCTGCGCCAGCGGGCAGCGGTGGACGTCGGCGTGCTGCTGTCCGGCGGTGTCGACTCCAGCCTGCTGGTCGGGCTGCTGCGTGAAGCCGGTGCGGCGGACAATCTGCTGACCTTCTCTATCGGTTTCGAAGATGCCGGCGGTGAGCGCGGCGACGAGTTCAAGTATTCCGACCTGATCGCCGAGCATTACCAGACCCGCCACCATCAGCTGCGCATCCAGGAAAAGGAAATCCTCGAACAGCTGCCCGCCGCCTTCCAGGCCATGAGCGAGCCGATGGTCAGCCACGACTGCATCGCTTTCTACCTGCTGTCGCGCGAGGTTTCCAAACACTGCAAGGTGGTGCAGAGCGGCCAGGGTGCCGACGAGCTGTTCGCCGGTTATCACTGGTATCCGCAGGTCGATGGCGCCGAGGACCCTGTCGCGGCCTACCTCGCCGCGTTCCGTGACCGCAGCTACGAGGAATATGCCGACACTGTGCAGGCGCAATGGGCCAAGGGCGATTTCTCCGGCGACTTCGTACGCCAGCACTTCGCCCAACCGGGCGCCGACGCGGCCGTGGACAAGGCGCTGCGCATCGACAGCACCGTGATGCTGGTGGACGATCCGGTCAAACGCGTCGACAACATGACCATGGCTTGGGGCCTGGAGGCACGGGTGCCCTTCCTCGACCACAACGTGGCGGAGCTGTCGGCGCGCATCCCAGCGAAGTACAAACTGCCCGACGGTGGCAAGTACGTTCTCAAGGAAGCCGCACGCAAGGTCATCCCCGCAGCCGTGATTGATCGACCAAAGGGCTATTTCCCCGTGCCCGGCCTCAAGCACCTGCAGGGCGATACCCTGAACTGGGTAGGCGAACTGCTGACGGACCCGAGCCAGGATCGCGGCCTATACAACCCGGCAATGATAGAGAAGCTGCTCAACGATCCGGAGGGGCAGCTGACACCGCTGCGCGGTTCGAAACTGTGGCAGTTGGCGGCAGTCAACCTATGGTTGAGCGAGCAAGGCCTATAAGCACTCGATCGTGACGACGCCCGGCCTGCACATGGACTCTTAGTCCCGCCTGCAAGCCGCAGCGTCCTGAACAAGCCTCAAGGAACACACCATGCAGAAGTCTCAAGCTTACGGACAGCGATTGTTGCGCGGCCAGACACCCACTTATGAGCGGCTGCAGGCACGGTTTGCCGAAGATGGCCAGGACGAACCCCAGGGGCCTGTCACGTTGCATTGCGGCTGGGGCCGCATCCTGGTTGGCCACACCTATTCCGATCCGGCCGATCTGGCCGCAGCCCTGCTGGATGAGCAGGCCGGTGAGCGCGATATCGCGCTCTATGTCGCCGCGCCCCATCAGGTGCTCGCCTATGCACCGCAGCAACTGTTTCTCGACCCGTCCGATACCTTGCGCATCTGGTTCACCGATTACCGCCCGGCCCGCCGCAGCTTTCGCGGTTTCGGCATCCGCCGCGCGCAGAGCGACGCGGACTGGAAGGCAATCAACTGTCTGTATCAGTCGCGCGGCATGCTGCCGGTCAATCCCGAGCTGTGCACGCCACGCGAACAAGGCGGGCCGGTCTACTGGCTGGCCGAGGATGACGACTCCGGGCAGATCATCGGCAGTGTCATGGGCATCAATCATCACAAAGCCTTCAACGATCCGGAGAACGGGTCAAGTCTCTGGTGTCTCGCGGTGGCGCCGAGCTGCACGCGTCCCGGTGTCGGCGAGGCGCTGGTTCGCCATCTGATCGAGCAGTACATGGGGCGCGGTCTGGCCTATCTCGATCTGTCCGTGCTGCACGACAACAAACAGGCCAAGGCGCTCTACGCCAAGCTTGGCTTCCGCGATCTGCAGACCTTTACCGTCAAGCGTAAGAACACCATCAATCAATCCCTGTTTCTCGGCCCTGGCCCGGAAGCGGAGCTGAACCCCTACGCCCGAATCATCGTCGACGAGGCCCGGCGTCGCGGCATCGAGATCAGCATCGATGATGCCGAAGCCGGCCTATTCACCCTGACCCAGGGCGGTCGCAAGGTGCGCTGTCGCGAGTCGCTATCCGACCTGACCTCGGCCGTGAGCATGACGCTGTGCCAGGACAAGTGCCTGACCCATCGCACCCTGGCCCGAGCCGGCCTGAAGCTTCCCGCGCAGCAGCTGGCGGGCGACGAGGACAGCAACGCGGCGTTTCTCGCGGAACATGGCAGTGTGGTGGTCAAGCCGGTCGATGGCGAACAGGGCCACGGCGTATCGGTGGACCTGCGCCGCATCGAAGACGTCGAGGAAGCCATCGCCCGAGCACGCCAATTCGATCAGCGTGTGCTGCTCGAGAGCTACCACCAAGGAGACGACCTGCGCATCGTGGTGATCGGCTATGACGTGGTAGCCGCCGCTATCCGCCGTCCTGCTGAAGTCGCTGGTGACGGCAGCCATACCATTCGCGAGCTGATCGAAACCCAGAGCCGCCGACGCCAAGCTGCCACCGGTGGTGAAAGCCGCATCCCGATGGACGAAGAAACCCAGCGTTGCATCGAAGATGCCGGTTACGACTACGACAGCGTGCTGCCGCGAGGCCAGCATCTGGCAGTCCGGCGCACCGCTAATCTACATACCGGCGGCACCCTCGACGACGTCACCGATCAGTTGCATCCCGAATTGATCGACGCGGCCGTTCGTGCGTCACGAGCGCTGGATATTCCGGTGGTCGGACTTGATCTGCTGGTACCGGCGGTAGACCAGCCGGAGTATGTCTTCATCGAAGCCAACGAGCGCGTCGGCCTGGCCAATCATCATCCGCAGCCGACCGCTGAGCGCTTCATCGATCTGCTGTTTCCGCTCAGCCATAACACTCATTGACGGCAAGTCACGGCGCCCCGACTGGGGCGCCATGCCCGCCCGTGGTACATCCGCATTCATTCAACCGCATGGCGGCAGCCTCTGCCCCGCAAGGAATGACCATGACTGCAAAACTTCCCGAACCCGATCTCAATTACCTACAGCGCGTGCTGCTGGAAACGCTGGCCATCCCCAGCCCCACCGGTTTCACCGACACCATCGTGCGCTACGTCGCCGAGCGTTTGCAGGAGCTGAAAATCCCATTCGAGCTGACCCGTCGCGGCACTATCCGCGCGACGCTCAAGGGTCGCCAGGACAGCCCGGACCGCGCCATCGCGGCGCACCTCGACACCATCGGCGCCAGCGTTCGCGAAATTCATGAAACGGGCCGGCTGGGTCTGTCACCGGTCGGCTGCTGGTCGAGCCGTTTTGCCGAAGGCAGCCGCGTCAGCGTGTTCACCGATGAAGGCGTGATCCGCGGCAGCGTTTTGCCGTTGCTCGCCTCCGGGCATGCCTTCAATACCGCAGTGGATGAGATGCCGATCAGTTGGGACCATGTCGAGCTGCGCCTGGACGCCGTGACCCGCAGCCGCGCCGATACCGTTGCGCTGGGCATTCGCGTCGGCGACGTGGTCGCGTTCGATCCGATGCCGGAGTTCACCGACAGCGGCTACATCAGCGCACGGCATCTGGATGACAAAGCTGGCGTTGCTGCTCTGCTGACGGCGTTGAAGGCGCTGGTCGAAAGCGGCCAGGAGTTGCCGATCGACTGCCATCCGCTGTTTACCATCACCGAAGAGACCGGCTCCGGCGCGGCAGGTGCGCTGCCGTGGGATGTCAGCGAATTCGTCGGGATTGACATCGCGCCGACGGCCAAGGGTCAGGAGTCCAGCGAGCATGCCGTCACGGTCGCGATGCAGGACTCTGGCGGGCCTTACGACTTCCATCTGTCCCGGCACCTGATCAGGTTAGCCGAAGGCCACGACATACCGGTGCGGCGCGATCTGTTCCGCTACTACCACAGCGACGCACAATCCGCAGTGGCTGCCGGACACGACATCCGCACCGCCCTGCTCGCCTTCGGTTGCGATGCGACCCATGGCTACGAGCGAACCCATATCGACAGCCTGGCCGCGATGAGCCGTCTGATATGCAGTTACCTGCTCAGTCCGCCTGTGTTCGCCAGCGATGCTCACAGCGGCCAAGGGACCCTGGAAAGCTTCAGTCATCAGCTCGAACACGAGACCCAGATGGAAATGACACGCGAGTACCACCAGTCGACTCGATTCTCGACAAGCGAACCGACGATTGACGTCCAGGTTTCATGATGTGCCGCCAAGTTGAGGCGTTTGCCAATTGCGATGAATCGGCGATAAGGGCAAAGTCGCAAGCCACTGATATTCATGGATCTGCAAACCAGCCGGACAATGCTGGTTTTGCCATATGCGTATAAACCGCGCACTGTTCGCGATTGGACTGCTTCGCTTGATCCGCTGCGACTTGCACCACTCCGGGTCCCTACATGCTGCCGCGTCTTTGCCTGGCCATCTTCCTGTTCTGCCTGTCTGCCCAGGTCTGGGCTTCCGCCCCCGTCCCAGTGGACTCGGACGATTTCCGCCAACCGCTTGGCAGCTGGACCTATTTCCTGCGCGATCCGGCCGCCGAGCTGGACGTTGCCGAAGTGTTCGAGTTGGCGGACAACACCTTCGAACCGGTCACCGGCATTCACCCCAACAAGGGCAAGAACAGCGCCGTATGGTGGTTTCGAGTGGAGCTCGACAATCAGCTGAGCGAGCCCATCGGCGGCTTCTTCGAAATCAACTACCCGCTACTCGACCACATTGACCTGTATCTGCGGCATCCCGATGGCAGCATAAGCCGACAGCAAGCCGGCGACAGTCACCCTTTCAGTGAGCGAGCGGTCAAGGTCAGCAATTTCTTGTTCCCGGTCGATCTGCAGCCCGGCACATCGACGCTGCTGCTGCGCGTGCAGAGCACCAGCACTCTGTATGTCCCGCTTTACTTCAGCAGCTATGCGGCGAACGCAGCCGCGGCCGAAGAGACAATGGGCCTCGCCGGAGCCTTCTACGGCGTGCTTTTCGCGATGTTCTGCTACAACCTCTTCCTGTTTCTGTCGCTTCGCGAGCCAGCCTATTTCTGGTACTTGGTCTACAACCTCAACGTCGGACTGTTCACGCTCAGCTTCGACGGCATGCTGGTCAAATGGCTGAGCGGTGATGGCGGCTTCGTCACCCAGGGCATCTATGCGCTGATGCTCAGCCACTGCCTGGTCTCGATCCAGTTCAGTCGCCACTTTCTGCATACCCGCGAGTACTTTCCCAGGCTCGATCTCACGCTACGTGTGGCGCTCGTGGCGTCACTTGGGGCGCTCCTGTCCGGGTTGGTGCTCGACATGCGAACCTGGAGCATCCTGTCCAGCGTCATGGTGATCGGCTCCTCAATCGGCCTGTTGCTGACCGGAGCGTTCGTCTGGCGCCGCGGTGTTCGCTATGGTCTCTATTACACCCTGGCCTGGGGCGTGTTGCTGGCGACCTTCGCGATCGTCACCGCCGGGTCCCTGGGCTTCAACCTGTTCGGTTTGTACGGCTCCTCGGTGGTCAAGGTCGGCATAGCCTTCGAGCTGATCACGTTGTCCATCGGCTTGGCCGACCGGATCAATCTACTCAAGGAAGAAGGCTTCCGGTCACGCCAGGCCGCCGCGCGGGCCGAAAGCGAGAATCAAGCGAAAAGCCGTTTTCTAGCGAAGATGAGTCATGAAATCCGGACCCCGCTCAATGGCGTGCTCGGCATGCTGCAACTGCTGCGCGGGACCTCGCTGGATCGCAAACAGCGCTTCTATCTCGACACCATCGCCAGTTCCAGTTCCTCGTTGATGTCAGTGATCAACGACATCCTGGACTATGCACGGATCGGCGCTGGCAAGCTGGTCCTCGAAGACATCGAATACGATCTCGAAGCGCTGATATCAGAAACCATCAGCCTGTTCACGGCCCAAGCGCTGGACAAACAACTCCAGTTGCACGTTGGCCTCGCCGCCGGCGTGCCCAGGCGAGTACGAGGTGATCCGACCCGGCTCAAGCAGGTATTGATGAACCTGCTCAACAACGCATTGAAATTCACCGAGCGCGGCTGCGTCATGATCGAGGTGGAGGCTCAAGGCCCGGCCGATGCACGACGGCTGGTGTTTTCCGTGACCGATAGCGGCATCGGCATGCGCGCCGAGGAGCTCTCGCAACTGTTCGTCTCTTTCGCCCAGGCCGATTCGAGCACTACCCGGCGCTACGGCGGAAGCGGCCTGGGACTGGTAATCAGCAAGGAGCTGGTGGAAATGATGGGCGGCCAGATCGACGTGCAGAGCGCACCTGGCCAGGGCAGCCGCTTCAGCTTCGACATCGCACTGTGCGATGCCGGCGACAACCATGATCCGCTCACCGCCCTGCTCGAAGGCCGAACCGCGGTGATCGCGTCCCAGGACGCCCATGGGCTCGATGCCATGAGCAATTTGCTCATGCGCTGGGGCATGCGTGTACTGCGCTGCGAAGAGCCACAACGGCTGTCCCGCTACCTCGACGACCATGCCGTCGCACCGTTGGTGGTCGTGATAGCGCCATGGCCTGGCAAGCCGCGGGATTGGCTGGCGACACTGAGCAACCAGCTCGAGCCGAACCAGCGGGTCATGTTCCTGTACCCACCACAGAGCGAGTATCCGGTTCTGGCGCCAGCGCTCCGGCTGGTCAACCTGTCATTGCCGCTCCCGCTCGGCCCGCTACGCGAGGCGCTGCATCGGCTCTACCAGCCAACGAACCCTGCAATCGAGGCGGTCGCCCCCCACGTAAACGAGACGAAGTCGTGCTCGCGTGTCCTCATTGCCGAAGACAATCCGGTCAGCCAGATGGTGGTGTCGGGTCTACTGCGCAAACGCGGTTACGAAGTGCTGATCGTCGAGAACGGACGCCTCGCTGTGACGACCTACAGCGAGAACCCTTCCGCCATTCAATTGATCCTGATGGACTGCGAGATGCCGGAACTGGACGGCTTCGAGGCGAGCCGGCAGATCCGCCGCATCGAGGCTGAACAGGGCTTGGACGAAGTGCCGATCATCGCGCTTACCGCTCATGTCCTCGACGATCATCGCCAGCAAGGCCGCGATGCGGGGATGAACGACTTCATTGGTAAGCCGCTGGAGAGTGAGCAGCTGTATGCTTGCCTGGATCGCTTTCTCAATGAGCCGATCACCGAATCCGACCATCCAACCTGATCCGACTCCATGCTCATTCCTTACGACCAACTCGAACCCGACACCCTGACCCGCCTCATCGAGGACTTCGTGACCCGCGATGGCACCGACAATGGCGACGAGACGCCGCTGCAGACCCGTGTCGAACGGGTACGCCGGGCGTTGAGCAAGGGTACGGCGGTGATCGTGTTCGATGCGGATCACCAACAGTGTCAGCTGGCGCTCAGAAGCGACGTGCCGAAGGAGTGGCTGGAGGACTGACGCTCAGCCCAGCACGCCGCCGTCACGCTCCCAGGCGCAACGCATCCGCAGATCGCGCTGATGAGGGCTGTGCGTGCCGCTTTCGGTTTCCCAGCGAAAAGTGTGCGTGCCGTTGAGTTCGGTTTCCAGATGGACCACCGCACTGGTCCAGTAGAGTTCGCTGAGCAGCGCCTCGAAGTTGCGTACCCATAACGCCCACTCGTACTCGACCGCGCGATAGCTAGCGCCGAAGTGGATGACCTGGGTCTGATAGACGCCCTCCTCCGCGCAGCAGGAAAACATTTCCCGCCCGATGAAGGGCCAGCCCTCGCCTTGCGGCAGACTGTCCAGCGCACGGCGGTTAACAGCGCGACGCATCCGACACTGCTCGGTGTCTGCCGATGGCCAGTCGCGGATACTGCCGTAGACGATGGATTCTGGCTCCACAGGGACGCTCCAGACGAAAGCCCGACATGTTCAATCAATTACGCGCTGTGTTCCAGCACCCGGCATCACCACCTGACGCAGGGGTGACGCAGGCCACAGCTCGCGACGCCAATCGCCTCGTCAGGTGGCAGTCGCGGCAGCCAGATCGCGCCGTGGAGCCAGACGCAAGGCAAGGACGCACATCACGGCAGACATGCCCGCCAGCACCAGAAACGGCCAGCGGTAGTCGCCGGCGACGTCACGCCCCAGTCCGGTCAGCACGGGCGTGAAGCACGCCAGACAATAACCGGTACAGAGCATCATGGCGGTCAATCGGCTCACCGCCAGCGGCGTGCTGGCCTCATACATCGGCAGTATCAGCGACATGGAAAAGGTGCCGTTCAACGCCACACCCAATAGCATGCAGACCACCAGCGGCTGGACCTGCGGAACCCAGGCGATGATCAACAGACAGATTGTCGCCAGCAAGCCACAGCCCGACATCAGCAGGTGCCGATTGCCGAAGCGCTGCGCCAGCCAGGGCATGGCGAACGAGCTGGGCAAGCCAATCAGCATGAAACCGCTGAAGAACGCGTTGCTCTGCAGCACGCTGAAACCGGCTTCGTGATAGCGCGCCACCAACCAGGTGGCCAGGGCGTAGAACAGCCCCGCCTGTAGCGCGAAATAGATACTTACCAACCAGGCACGCGACTCGCTCCACGGCAATCCGGCCTGGCGCTCGACGGCCGCTTCCGGCTGGCTCGGTAACCGCCACCACAGCGCCAGCGCCAACACGGCCGGAATGGCCCAGAGCGACAGACCCAAAGTCCAGCGCTGGTCCAACAATTGCGTCGCAGGCGCCGTCAGCACAACGCCAATGGTGCCGCCCACGGCCATAATCAGCGAATAGAAGGCTGCGGTTTTGCCCATGCGATCGAGAAAATGACGCTTGATGAAACCCGACAGCAGCGGCCCTGCAACCGCGATGCCGGCACCGACCATCGCCGCCGTGCCGATCAATACTGCGGCACTTTCGCCGAACAGACGCAGCACCAACGCCAAACCGATGACGCCCAGACACAGGGCAATGGTCCGCTCCAGCCCGAAACGCATGGCCAGACGCGGCGCGAGGGGAGCCAGCAGCCCCATCAAGAGAACCGGCAAAGCCGTGGTCAGGCTGATCAGACCGCGGCTGAGGTTCAGCTCTTCGGCGATGCGTTCGATCAAGGGAGCGAAGGATGTAATTCCGGGGCGAAGATTGATGGCGGCAAGCACCAGGGCCAGCATGAGAAGCCAGCGGGATGGGTTTTTCACAGTGAATCCATGGGTCGGACTGGGATCGGACCGGCAACCCTACTCTCGACCCCAGATCACAGCAAGCAAAACGGACCGGTTGGTCAGGTTCTGCTCTTGTTACGCTTCTTCTCCGCCAGCGCAGCCATCTCATCGTAGATGGCTTGCGGGTTCTGCTGCTTGATCTTCCAGGCCATACGCCCTTCGTCGTGCGGCAGAATCATGAACACGCCTTCTGCGACCTGCCGATACATATAGTCGGCGATATCCGCGGCGGTGATCGGCGATGCTTCGAGCAGCTTGCTGATCTGCGCCTTCATGTTCGGTGTCGGCCCCCGGTAGGAATCCATCAGATTGGTCTGAAAGAACGACGGACAGACCACATGGACGCCCACTTCCTGCTGCTTCAGTTCGACCAGCAGGCTTTCCGACAGCGCCACCACGCCGGCCTTGGCCACGTTGTAGTTACTCATGCCCGGCGCCTGCATCAGCGCGGCCATGGAGGCGATGTTGATGATCTTGCCGCGGCTCTTCTGCACCAGAGGCAGGAACGCCTTGCAGCCCTTGACCACGCCCATCAGGTTGATCGCGATCTGCCAGTCCCAATCCTCCAGCGACAACTCCTCGAAGAAGCCGCCGGACGCAACACCGGCGTTGTTGACCACCACGTCGATACCGCCGAGCTTGCTCTCGCAAGCCTGCGCCAGTGCGGTCAGCTGGCTGTAGTCGCGCACGTCGCAGCGTTGGATAAAACCGTCGCCTCCCGCTTCGCGCACCATTTTCAGAGTCTCTGCCAGACCGGCCTCATTGACGTCCGAGAGCGCCAGCTGCCAGCCCTCACGCGCCCAGCGCAGGGCGATTTCACGACCCAGGCCGGAACCGGCACCCGTGACCATCATGCGGTTTTGCATCGTTGTTGCCTTCTTGTTCGTTGAGTTGCAACGAGTCTAGCGAAAGCCGAGGCGCGCTCCGGCCTCTATCGAAATGCTGAATGACGGGCATGTTCCGAGTCCGATTGACGCCGCCGATATCCAGCCAGAGCGCCTTTGCCCGTACCGAAACGACGAAGGGCAGCCCTTGGGCTGCCCTTCTTTCGATGCTCGATCAGCTGTCAGTGAGCGACTGCGCCACTGGAACCCAGACCGGTCTGCGACCGCACGAACTGCGAGAAGAAACGCTCGCGCTCGAGACCCGCCGCCTTGGACTTGTCGGTGACCGAGAAGAACCAGATCCCCACGAACGCGACGATCATCGAGAACAGCGCCGGATACTTGTAGGGGAAGATCGCCTCGGCATAACCGAATACATCGACCCATACGGTCGGGCTGATGATGGTCAGGATCAGCGCTGTCGCCAGGCCCAACGAACCGCCGATCAGCGCTCCGCGAGTGCTCAAACCTTTCCAGTACATGGAAAGGAACAGCACCGGGAAGTTGCAGCTGGCTGCGATGGAGAACGCCAGACCCACCATGAACGCAATGTTCTGCTTCTCGAAGATGATACCCAGCAGGATCGCCACGACGCCCAGAGTCAGAGTGGTGATCTTGGTGACACGCATCTCGTCCTCTTCCTTGGCCTTGCCCTTCTTGATCACGCAGGCATAAAGGTCATGGGAAACTGCCGAAGCGCCCGCCAGTGTCAGACCGGCCACTACCGCGAGGATGGTCGCGAAGGCCACCGCGGAGATGAAGCCGAGGAACAGGTTGCCGCCAACGGCGTTGGCCAGGTGGATAGCGACCATATTGGTGCCGCCGACGATGGCGCCCGCTGCGTCCTTGAATTCCGGGTTGGTGCTGACCAGCAGGATCGCGCCGAAGCCGATGATGAAGGTCAGGATGTAGAAGTAACCAATGAAGCCGGTGGCGTAGAACACGCTCTTGCGCGCTTCCTTGGCGTCAGCGACGGTGAAGAAGCGCATCAGGATGTGCGGCAGACCCGCGGTACCGAACATCAATGCCAGACCCAGCGAGATCGCGGAGATCGGGTCGGAAACCAAACCACCCGGGCTCATGATCGCAGCGCCCTTCTCATGGATGCTCACGGCCTCGGCGAACAGGCTGCCGAAGTCGAAGTTGACCGCCTTCATCACCATGATCGCCATGAAGCTGGCACCGGACAGCAGCAGCACCGCCTTGATGATCTGCACCCAGGTAGTCGCCAGCATGCCGCCGAACAGCACATACATGACCATCAGCACGCCTACCAGAACAACCGCGACGTAATAGTCGAGGCCGAACAACAGCTGGATTAGCTTGCCGGCGCCGACCATCTGCGCGATCAGGTAGAAGGCCACCACGATCAGCGAGCCGAATGCAGACAGGATGCGGATCTGGGTCTGGCCGAGACGGTAGGACGCCACATCGGAAAAGGTGAATTTGCCCAGGTTGCGCAGGCGTTCGGCCATCAGGAACAGGATGATCGGCCAGCCGACTAGAAAGCCGATGGAATAGATCAAACCATCGTAGCCACTGGTGTAAACCAGCGCAGATATGCCCAGAAAAGACGCCGCCGACATGAAGTCCCCGGCAATCGCCAGACCGTTCTGAAAACCGGTGATGCTACCGCCGGCGGTGTAGTAATCGGAGGTGGATGTGTTGCGTTTGGCGGCCCACTTGGTGATACCCATGGTGAACGCGATGAACGCAACGAACATGGCAATCGCTGTGTAGTTGACGCCCTGCTTCTGCACTTCGCCGGTCAGGGCGTCGGCCATCAGTAAGGGCGAGGCGAGCAGCAGAGCGGCTGCCAGCAATGGACGCACAATCATTTTTGCTGAGCCTCGTTGAGGATTTCCTGGTTGATGCGATCGAATTCGCCATTGGCACGCTGGACATAAACGCCAGTGAGGATGAACGCCATGAAGATCACACCGACGCCCACCGGAATACCCCAAGTGGTGACAGTATCGGCGGCAAGCGGCACACCGAGGATCGCTGGCTCGAAGGCGATCAGCAGGATGAAGGCGAGATATGCGCCCAGCATGACGGCCGATAGCAGCCAGGCGAAGCGGCCGCGCTTTGCGACCAGTTCCTGGAAACGCGGATTGGCATAAATCTGCCGGTAGATATTTTCGTTGTTCATTGACTGTCTCCACACGATCACCGCCACTGATGAGGCGGGGCGGCTACTTTAGAGCCCGACAGACCGAACACCACCCGACCATAGTCTGGTTTTTATTTTCTGAAACGGCCGGAATAGACGGCTTGCGGCAAGCCCTTCGATACGCATAGAGCCGATCTATGTGGCTTATCAAGCACGACGATTTTCAAAACCAGCGTGGCGAAGCGAGACTTCAATCAACGGAGAATCATTCTCGACTGCATTTGGAGATCTACCATGACCAAGACCGTAACCTTCACCCTGATGCACTTCTGTATTGCCTTCGCGGTGACCTATGCCTTGACCGGTAGTCTCGCTGCAGGCGGCCTGGTGGCAGCCATCGAACCCATCTGCAACTCGGTCGGCTTCTACTTCCACGAGAAAATCTGGCAGCGTCTGGAAAAGCGCCAGACGCCTCGTGAGACGATCCCCGCTCACGCCTGGTTGCATCATCAGGCCTGACGGATGCACTAGCCACTCGCCAGATCCGAGCCGAGCCGAGCCGTTTGCATCGGCTCGCCTCTCCCATAAGCTCTCCATACGCAGCAACGAAGCCTGCAACCAGCCGGCTTGCTTGTGGTCAATGGCTAACGCGCCATGTCTTTCGCGGCGTCCCATTGTCGGAAGAGATGACGGCAGCATGCGCCTGCGGCTTAATCTGGCAACCTCGAAGACCGATCCCCCAATGCTGAAGTTTGCCGGCCATCCAAGCCCGCTAAGGAGAGCTCCCTACATGCGATTGCTGCTGTGCTTGATCGCGGTGCTTACGTTGGCCGTCGCGCCTGTCCAGGCTGCGGATATCAGCGTCGAGGCGTATGGCTACCCCTTGAGCAACCCCTTCGAAGCGACCATCGCCACGACCCCCGTGGCGCTGCGCGCCGAAGTACCCAGCGATGACGACATCGATCAGGCGGACTATCGCCTGCGTCTGCGTCCCGAACGGGAATTCATCCTTCCGGAAAATTTCTGGGCAGTGACACGGCTGACCTACCGCTTGGCACGGCAACCTGGGCCTGCCCCACTGATGTTCATCATCTCGGGCACCGGCGCAAGCTACGCGGCGGCGAAAGCCGAGTCGCTGAAGCGACTGTTCTACGGGGCCGGCTATCACGTGGTGCAGCTGTCTTCGCCAACCAGCTTCGACTTCATCGCCGCCGCCTCACGTTACGCCACCCCGGGTTACAGCCCTGACGATGCCAAGGACATGTATCGAGTCATGCAGGCCGTCCGTGCGCAGCAGCACGACCTGCCGGTCACCGAGTTCCATCTCACCGGCTACAGCCTCGGCGCGCTCAACGCGGCCTTTGTCAGCAAGCTCGATGAGACGCGGCAGAGCTTCAACTTCAAGCGGGTGCTGATGCTCAACCCGCCAGTCAATCTCTACACATCGATCAACAATCTGGACAAGCTGGTGCAAACCCAGGTCGAGGCGATCGACAGCACCACCACGTTTTACCAAGTCATTCTGGAAAAGCTCGCCCGCTACTATCGGCAAAAAGGCGCGATTAACCTCGACGAGGCTTTGCTGTTCGACTTCCAGCAGTCATCCCTGCGGCTGACCGACGAGCAAATGGCGATGCTGGTCGGCTCGGCGTTCCGTTTCTCCGCTGCCGATATCGTCTTCACATCCGACCTGATCAACCGCCGAGGATTAATCGTCCCGCCCGGCTACCCGATCGACGAAGGCACCAGCCTCGAGCCCTTCTTCCGCCGCGCCCTGCTCTGCGACTTCGATTGCTACATGACCGAACAACTCATCCCCATGTGGCGGGCCCAGCAAGATGGCGGAAGCCTGACGCAACTGGTGCAACAGGTCAGCCTGTATGCGCTGGAAGATTATCTGCGCGACAGCCCGAAGATCGGCGTCATGCACAACGCTGACGACATAATTCTCGGTGCTGGCGATCTGGGCTTCCTGCGCCGGACGTTTGGCGAACGCATGACGCTGTATCCGCGCGGCGGCCATTGCGGCAATCTCGATTACCGGGTCAATGCTCAAGACATGCTGGAGTTCTTCCGTGGCTAGATGTCATTTGTTTGCATTGCTGTTCTTGGCCAGCGGCATCGCCCATGCACAGACGCCGATCCCCGATGAGGATGGCTTCACCCATCCGCTGCGTAACCTGAAATTCAATCCTGGCCTGGATCAACGCGAGTTCGAGCGCGCCACCTTCGACGCGCTGGATATTCACGATCCCTGGGAATCGCTGAACCGGCGCATGTATTACTTCAATTACCGTCTGGATCAGTGGGTGATGCTTCCGGCGGTGCGCGGCTACCGCTATGTCACGCCTCGGATCGTGCGCACCGGCGTGAGCAACTTTTTCAGTAACCTCGGCGAGATCCCAACGCTGTTCAACAGCGTGGCGCAGCTCAAGGGCCAGCGAGCGATGAGCACCACAGCACGATTGCTGTTCAACACCATCATTGGTGTCGGCGGCATTTGGGACCCTGCGACCCGCATGGGCCTGCCGCGCTACAACGAGGACTTCGGCCAGACGCTAGGCTTTTATGGCGTCCCGCATGGGCCGTATCTGATCCTGCCCGCGCTCGGCCCATCCAACCTGCGCGATACCGCTGGACAGGTAGTGGACTTCGGCGTCGGGCGGCAAGTCGATTACTTCGACTATGGCGAAGCCAGCGGTGGTGAATTCGGCATTACCGCGCTTCGACTGATCGACATCCGCCACACCACCAGCCTGCGCTATGGGCAACTCAACTCGCCGTTCGAATATGAAAAGGTCCGCTACGTTTACACCCGAGCGCGGGAATTGCAGATAGGCGAGTGATCGAAGCGTTAGATAAGAATCGTGGAAACTTCGCATCAATCAATCGCGTGGGGCACGGTAGCCTTCATCCAAACCTCTTTGGAGATATGCCATGCCCATGCGCGAGATTCTTGAAATCAGCACCGGTCGCGCCACCTCCGATGGCGCCGGTGTCAGTCTGACCCGTTTGTTCGGCGGTGACGTAGCGGAGCGATTCGATCCATTCCTGATGCTCGACGAGTTCGGCTCCGACAACCCTGACGAGTACATCGCCGGCTTCCCGCCACACCCGCACCGCGGCTTCGAGACCGTGACCTATATGATCGAGGGCCGCATGCGCCACGAAGACCATCTCGGCAATGTCGGGCTGCTCGAAAACGGCGGTGTGCAATGGATGACGGCGGCACGCGGCGTGATCCACAGCGGGATGCCGCAACAGGAACAAGGCGTCATGCGCGGCTTCCAGCTGTGGCTTAACCTGCCCGCCAAAAGCAAGATGGGCAATCCGGGTTATCGGGACTTCGCGCCAGCAGAAGTCCCGCGCGTCACCTTGCCCAGCGGCGTCGAAGCGGTGGTCATCGCCGGACGGTTCCAAGCCGACGGGGTGGATCAGCCAGGCGCCGTGCAACGACCGGATACCGAACCGCAGCTGATCGACCTGCACCTGCCCGCCGGCAGCCAGCTCAACCCGCAGCTGCTCGATGGACACCGGCTGATCCTGTACGTATATGAAGGCGAGATCGAGATTGCCGGAAAGCGCCTCGGCAAGAATCAGCTGGCCAGGCTTTCCGATCAGGGCGAACTGCAGCTGAACTCCGGCACCGGCGCGCGAGTGCTGCTATTGGCCGGCCAGCCGATTGGCGAACCGATCGCCCAGTACGGCCCGTTCGTGATGAACAGTCGCGAGGAAATCGAGCAGGCCCTGCGCGACTTCCGCGACGGCGTACTTACGGAGTGATCGGTTTCTTCGGCAACTTTCTATAGAGGCTTGGCTCACCCTCTGGACGCGTCTTGAAGCGGCGGTGGGCCCACAGATATTGCTCGGGATGCTGCCGCACCACGTGCTCCACCCACTCGTTGATGCGCCGGCAATCGGCCTCCTCGCTTTCACCCGGGAAATCAAGCAGCGGTGGGTGAATGGCCAATCTGTAGCCAGAGCCATCGGCGAGCCGCGTCTGCGTATACGGCACGACGCGTGCCTTGCCCAGGCGGGCGAACTTGGTGGTGGCGGTCACGGTTGCGGCATTGATACCAAACCAAGGGACGAAAAGACTCTGCTTGCGCCCATAATCCTGGTCCGGCGCGTACCAGATCGCTCGACCGGCGCGCAGCACCTTGAGCATCGCGCGTACGTCCTCACGCTCGATGGCGCTAGCGTCGAGATTGTGCCGCTCCCGCCCGCGTCGCTGGACGAAATCGAACACCGCATTCTTGTGCTCGCGATACATGCCATCGATGGTGTGACGCTGACTCAGCAAGGCCGCACCGATTTCCAGCGTAGTGAAATGCAGCGCCATCAGAATCACGCCCTGCCCCTCGGCCTGGGCCTGTTGCAGGTGCTCGAGACCCTCGACATGCGCCAGCTTATGCAGCCGGTCCTTGGACCACCACCAGCTCATGGCCATTTCGAAGAAGGCGATACCGGTCGAGGCGAAGTTCTCGCGTAGCAGTCGCTCGCGCTGCTTGTCGTTCAGCTCGGGGAAACATAACTGCAGGTTGCGCCGAGCGATTTGTCGCCTGGAGCGGGCAACCCGATACATCAGTGCACCGAGGCCGCGCCCAAGAAGCAGCAGAACGCGGTAAGGCAGCCGCACCACCAACCACAGCAAAGCCAGTCCCAGCCACAGCAGCCAGAAACGCGGATGAAGAAAGGATGCGCGAAAACGAGGACGATCCATCGGCAAGCCCGAACCGGTAAAAGCGCGCATTCTAAGCCCTTGCGGCAAAAATTGCCGGAGCGGGACTTGGCCACAGCGGGTTGGTCGCTCGGCTTGCCGTTGATTTTTCTTGCCGCTGGCCGCTTGTGGCTTGCAGCTCAACGCCTCCCCCGCTATAAGTCCTCGCCATTTACCGCAGCAGGCAGACCATGAGCCAAGCCGACCTTTCCGACCAAGCCCCAGTGTTCCAGCTCAAAGGCAGCATGCTTGCCATAACCGTGCTGGAGTTGACGCAGAACGACCTGGAGCGCCTCAATCAACAGCTGGCCGTGAAGGTCGAGCAAGCGCCGGATTTCTTCAACAACACCCCGCTGGTCCTCGCGCTGGACAAGCTGCCCGCCGATTGCAATCTCGACCTTCCGGCACTCATCGCGCTGTGCCGCAAGCACGGCCTGCGCACCCTGGCGCTGCGTGCCGGCGATCCCCAAGTCATCGAGGCGGCAGCGGCGCTCGACCTTCCCGTACTGCCACCGTCCGGTGCCAAGGAACGCAAGCTGGACCTCGCCAGCAAGGCATCGGCAGCACCGGCCAAACCCGCCGAACCGATCTATCGCCCCACCCGCGTGGTCACCACGCCTATCCGCGGCGGCCAGCAGGTCTATGCGCAGGGTGGCGACTTGATCGTACTGGCCGCCGTCAGCCCGGGCGCGGAACTTCTCGCCGATGGAAACATCCATGTGTACGGTCCATTGCGTGGGCGTGCCTTGGCAGGTATCAAGGGAGATACCGACGCACGCATTTTCTGTCAGCAGCTCGCCGCCGAAATGGTCTCCATCGCCGGGCATTACAAGGTTGCCGAAGACCTGCGGCGCGACCCGTTATGGACCGAAGCCGTACAGATGAAGCTATCCGGCGACGTGTTGAACATCACCCGCCTTTAACGGATACTGCCGCGAATTTTCAAGCACCAAAACGGGCGTACCGCGAGCCGAATTGGCTACGGTCCCGACTTCCATATTAGGGTGAATCACCTTGGCCAAGATCCTCGTAGTCACTTCCGGCAAGGGTGGCGTCGGTAAAACCACATCCAGCGCCGCCATCGGTACCGGTCTCGCCTTGCGCGGCCACAAGACCGTCATCGTCGACTTCGACGTTGGCCTGCGTAATCTGGACCTGATCATGGGCTGCGAGCGCCGCGTGGTGTATGACTTCGTCAACGTCATTCAAGGCGACGCCACCCTCACCCAGGCCCTGATCAAGGACAAGCGCCTCGAGAACCTCTACGTGCTGGCCGCCAGCCAGACCCGTGACAAGGACGCCCTGACGCTCGAAGGCGTTGGCAAGGTGATCGATGAGCTGGCCAAGACATTCGAATTCGTCATTTGCGACTCCCCGGCAGGCATCGAGAAAGGTGCTCACCTGGCAATGTATTACGCCGACGAGGCCATCGTCGTAACCAACCCGGAAGTCTCCTCGGTTCGTGACTCTGATCGCATGCTGGGCCTGCTAGCCAGCAAGTCCCGTCGCGCCGAAAACGGCGAGGAATCGATCAAGGAGCATCTGCTGCTGACCCGCTACAACCCCGAGCGTGTGGTCAAGGGCGAAATGCTTGGTGTCGAAGACGTTGAGGAAATCCTCTCGATCCGCCTACTGGGCGTCATTCCGGAATCCCAAGCGGTACTCAAGGCTTCCAACCAGGGCGTACCGGTCATCCTCGATGACCAGAGCGATGCGGGCCAGGCGTACAGCGACGCAGTGGATCGTTTGCTGGGTAAAGAAGTGAACCATCGCTTCCTAGACGTTAAAAAGCAGGGCTTCCTGCAACGATTGTTCGGAGGTCGCGAATGAACCTTCTCGACTTCTTTCGTGAGCGCAAGAAGAAGGAAACGCCAGCCAACATCGCGAAGGAACGCCTGCAGATCATCGTTGCGCACGAGCGCGGCCAGCGTACGCAACCGGACTATCTGCCCGCTCTACAGAAAGAGCTGGTCGAGGTGATTCGCAAGTATGTGAACATCGAAAGCGATCAGGTGCAGGTCGCACTGGAAGATCAGGGCAGCTGTTCGATCCTTGAATTGAACATTACCCTGCCGGATCGTTAAAAATCTGCCTGGATCTGCTGCGCGTCGGCCCTGCAGCGTTAAAAACAGGCTCGGATGCTCATTTACAACAGTAAACTCCGCTTCCTCGCCTGTTTTTGCCTTGCATGGCTCTAGCTCGCGAGTTCCAGAATAGATTTTCAGTAACCTCTGACGGACGGCGACCCACGGGTCGCCGTCTTCGTTTATGGGAAACGCAGATGCCGTTAAGCAACATCCAGATTGTTCACCAGGACGCCGCTCTGTTGGTGATCAATAAACCCACCCTGCTGCTCTCGGTACCCGGCCGCGCCGAGGATAACCGTGACTGCCTGGTGACCCGCCTGCAGGAAAACGGCTATCCCGAGGCGCGCATCGTGCATCGGCTGGACTGGGAAACCTCCGGCCTGATCGTGCTCGCCCGCGACGCCGATAGTCACCGCGAGTTGTCGCGCCAATTCCACGATCGCGAGACGGAAAAAGCCTATACCGCGCTGTGCTGGGGCGAACCGGAACAGGACAGCGGCAGTATCGACCTGCCCCTGCGATACGACCCGCCAACCAAGCCCCGGCACGTGGTCGATCATGAACAAGGCAAGCATGCATTGACCTACTGGCGCGTCCTGGAGCGCTGCAGCCACTACAGCCGCGTCGAACTGACCCCTATCACCGGCCGCTCCCACCAGTTGCGCGTGCATATGCTTTCTATTGACCATCCGCTACTCGGCGACCGCCTCTATGCCCACGAACAGGCACTGAACGCCCATGAACGACTGTGCCTGCATGCGAGCATGCTCGCCCTGACTCACCCGCAGAGTGGCGAGCGGATGCGCTTCGAGTGCCCAGCCCCGTTTTGATCACCTTCCTCGACGTCACCCGTGGAGCGCCCGCGCACCCTAACGTGCACAAAGCACTCGACTACTGGACGCACAGCCCAGGCCTGGCGCTGGATCTAGGCTGCGGTGCTGGGCGCGATAGCTTGGCGTTGCTTCGCGCAGGCTGGAATGTTGTCGCGCTCGACCGGGACCCGGACGCATTGCTCACGCTGCAGGAACAGGCCGCTGCATATGCGCCCGGTGCGCTTACGACGCTGTGCCGGACATTTGAGGAAGCCGCTCCGTTGCCGGCAGTGGACTTCGTAAATGCCAGTTTCGCACTGCCGTTCTGCCGACCAGAGGCATTTGCCGACCTCTGGATGCGAATCACCCAGGCGCTACGGCTAGGTGGTCTGTTCACCGGGCATTTTTTCGGCCCTCAAGACGACTGGGCGGCGAAGGGCCTCAGCATCCACAGCCAAGACCAGCTCCGACGGCGGTTCGAACGCTGGGAGCTGCTGGAACTCAACGAATTCGAATACGACGGAAAGACCGCGATAGGACGGGCCAAACACTGGCATATGTTTGAGGTCATTGCACGGCAGGGTTGAAACGCCCGCCGTAAAGCGTCGAAGACTGCAGTCACCCTACCAATGGGATAGACTTTTCAGCCTTGCCGTCCGGAGCCCCCCATGCACGAAGAACTCAACCAAGGCCTGATCGATTACCTCAAGGCCTCGCCAACGCCGTTTCACGCTACCCGCAGCCTTGCGTTAAGCCTTCAGGCAGCCGGCTACAAGGCGCTGGATGAAAGCGAGACCTGGCATACCGAGCCAGGCGGCCGTTATTACGTCACCCGTAATGACTCGGCGATCATCGCCTTCCAGCTCGGCACAAAATCCGCCATCGAATACGGCGCGCGCTTGGTTGGTGCTCATACCGACAGCCCCTGCTTACGAGTCAAGCCGCAACCGGAGCTGCAGCGTCAGGGTTTCTGGCAGTTGGGTGTGGAAGTTTACGGCGGCGCCTTGTTGGCGCCCTGGTTCGACCGCGACCTATCACTGGCTGGCCGTGTCACTTATAGCCGCGACGGGAAGATCGAAAGCCAGCTGATTGATTTCAGGCTGCCCATCGCCGTGATCCCAAGCCTCGCTATTCACCTGAACCGGGACGCCAATCAAGGCTGGGCGATCAATCCGCAGAACGAACTGCCACCGATCCTGGCGCAGATCGCCAGCGAAGACAGCCCGGATTTCCGCGCCTTGCTGGCGGATCAGCTCAGCCGCGAACACGGCCTGGTCGCCGATGTGGTGCTGGATTTCGAACTGAGCTTCTACGACACCCAGAGCGCGGCGGTCATTGGTCTGAACGGTGAGTTCATCGCCGGCGCCCGACTGGACAATCTGCTGTCCTGCTATGCCGGACTGCAAGCCCTGCTGCGTGCTGGTCCGAACGAGACTTGCGTACTGGTCTGCACGGATCACGAAGAAGTTGGCTCGGCCTCCATGTGCGGCGCCGATGGTCCCTTCCTGGAGCAGGTACTGCGTCGCGTCCTGCCCGAGGGCGAAGCGTTCCAGCGCTGCATCAACCGCTCGCTGCTGATTTCGGCCGACAATGCCCATGCGGTGCACCCGAATTACATCGACAAGCACGACGGCAATCACGGGCCGAAACTCAATGCTGGCCCGGTGATCAAGGTCAACAGCAACCAGCGCTACGCCACCAGCAGCGAAACGGCCGGCTTCTTCCGGCATCTGTGCCTGGAAAACGAGGTATCGGTACAGAGCTTCGTCACGCGCAGCGACATGGGTTGCGGCTCGACCATCGGCCCGATCACGGCCAGCCAGCTGGGCGTACGCACCGTGGACATCGGCCTGCCGACCTTCGGCATGCATTCGATCCGCGAACTGGCCGGCAGCCAGGATCTGGCGCATCTGGTCAAGGTGCTCAGCGCCTTCTATTCGAGCGCCGAGCTGCCCTGACTCGGAAGATCCAGGCGAGCCTGCGCCCGCCTGGATTCGCTCACTCGAGGCTCTCGTCGATGACGAGCGCGACCTTGCCCGAGACTTGATTGCTAGCCAACGCAGCGAAGGCAGCTTCCACATCGCGGATCGGGAAGCTGCGCTCCAGTCGCGGCGAGAGGGTTTTATCAGCGAACAATGGCCAGATCCGCTCATGCATGTCCGCGAGCAGCTCGGCCTTGTCATCGGCGTTGCGACTGCGCAGTGTCGAGCCGATCAGTTGGATGCGCTTGGCCAGCAGGGCCGCCAGATCCATCTCTGCCTTGCGCCCGCCCATCATGCCGATGATCACCCAGCGCCCTTCGGTTGCGAGCAGCTGCGTATTGAGCGCTACGTACTTGGCGCCGACCGGGTCGAGAATCACGTCGAAGGGACCGAAGTCGCGAAGCGCTTCCAGCGAATCATCGCGCAGCACGCCGCCCCTAGCGCCCAAGGACTCGCAGTAGCCCAGGCGTTCCGCCGAGCCGACGCTGACCCAGCACGGGCTGCCGAACGCCTTACACAACTGGATGGCAGCCGAGCCGACACCGCTGGCGCCGGCGTGAAGCAGGACCTTCTCGCCCGGCTGTAGTGCGCCCAGACGGAACAGATTCAGCCACGCAGTAGCGTAGACTTCCGGAATCACGGCAGCCTCCATCAGCGAAAGGCCTCGCGGCACCGGAAGGATATGACGGGCATCGACAACCACTTCCTCAGCCATGCCGCCGCCAGCCAGCAAGGCGCAGACTCGGTCGCCTATACGATGAGAAACGCCGGACCCTACCTCACTGATGACACCGGCACACTCCAACCCCAGGATATCGGTCACGCCCGGTGGCGGCGGATAATGCCCGGCACGCTGCAACAGATCGGCCCGATTCAGGCCGGCAGCCGCCACCCGAATCCTTACCTGCCCATCACCGCACACCGGAGCGGCGCGCTCCACCCACTCGACCTGCCCCTCGACGCCTTGCAATGCCTTCATGCTGCCTCCATAGTGCTTAACACCTGTGCCCGCTCCACCGTTACTTGCCGGCGATGCAGGCCGCTGATAATTGCTGCATCAGACCATATGGCTATCCCTTACCACGAATTGCCGATTCGGTATGGCGTGGCGCCGGGGTTAGCCTGCCGGCTGATGCGATCTCTGTCGCGGCGTGTTAGCCGCCAGGTACCATCGGGCTGTTGTTATTCCGTCGGGCGGATGCCGCTCGACGCCTGATTGATGGCCTAATATGCGTTATTACCCAGCCTCGCGACGCCCCTTCGAAATGAAACGATCATTGACCGCCGGTTTTCTGGCCCTGCTGCTAGGCCTTCAGGCCAACACCGCCCTGGCCAAGCCAGCCGACGGACATGACTGGGATTACCTGCAGCCCGACCGTGATCAGGTGATCGCCAGCCTCAACGTGGTCGAACTGCTCAAGCGCCATCATTACAACAAACCCCCGCTTAACGATGCCCGCTCGGCAAAGATTTTCGACAGCTACATCGCAATGCTCGATCCGTCGCGCAGTTATTTCACTGCGGGAGATCTTGCCGAGTTCGAGGGCTGGCGCAATCAATTCGACGACTTCCTCAAGAACGGCAATCTTGAGCCCGGCTTCGCGATCTACAAGGTGCACCTCGAGCGCTTGCAGAGCCGGCTCGAATACGCGCGGGGCCTTCTGAACGAAGGCGTGAACAGCTTCGATTTCACCCTGGACGAAGAGTTACTAGTCGATCGTGAAAATGCCGCCTGGCCCAAAGACGAAAAGGAACTGGACGATCTATGGCGCAAACGCGTCAAGGACGAGGTTCTGCGTTTGAAGATCACCGGCAAAGAACCCAAAGCTATCGAGGAGTTGCTGACCAAACGCTACAAGAATCAACTGGCGCGTCTGGAGCAGACCCGTGGCGAGGATGTATTCCAGACCTATATCAACGCATTTGCCCAGTCCTACGATCCTCACACTCAGTACCTGTCGCCCGACAATGCAGAAAACTTCGACATCAATATGAGCCTTTCCTTGGAAGGCATCGGTGCCGTGCTGCAGAGCGACAACGAGCACGTCAAGGTCGTGCGCCTGGTCCCGGCTGGCCCCGCAGAGAAGAGTAAGCAGATTGTCCCTGCCGACAAGATCGTCGGTGTCGGCCAGGGCGACGAGGAAATGGTCGACGTGATCGGCTGGCGCCTCGACGAAGTGGTCAAGCTGATCCGTGGTCCGAAAGGATCGGTCGTTCGCCTCGAAGTCATCCCAGCGAGCAACGCACCAAACGATCAAAGCAGCAAGATCGTCGCCATCACCCGTGAAGCAGTGAAACTCGAAGAGCAGGCAGCGAAGAAATCAGTGCTCAATCTTGAGCAGGACGGCCGTAACTATAAGCTCGGAATCATTGAGATCCCCGCGTTCTACCTTGATTTCAAGGCCCTGCGCGCCGGAGACAAGGACTACAAGAGCACTACCCGCGACGTGAAGAAGCTGCTGACAGAGCTGAAAGACGAAAACGTGGATGGCGTCGTCATCGATCTGCGCAATAACGGCGGTGGATCGCTCCAGGAGGCGACGGAGCTGACTGGCCTGTTCATCGATCAGGGCCCGACGGTGCTGGTACGCAACAGCGATGGCCGTGTCGACGTGCTTGCCGACGAGCAGCAAGGCGCGTTCTACAAAGGTCCTTTGGCCGTGCTGGTTAATCGGCTGTCAGCGTCGGCATCTGAAATTTTCGCTGGCGCCATGCAGGATTATCATCGCGCCCTCATCGTCGGTGGCCAGACCTTCGGCAAGGGCACCGTGCAAACCGTCCAGCCTCTCAATCATGGAGAGCTGAAGCTGACGCTGGCCAAGTTCTATCGTGTCTCCGGCCAGAGCACCCAGCATCAGGGCGTGATCCCCGATATTTCTTATCCCGCCGAAGTCGATACCAAGGAAATTGGCGAAAGCGCCCTGCCGGAAGCGCTGCCGTGGGACAGCATCCGCGCTGCGATCAATCCCGATATCAATCCGTTCAAACCATTCCTCGCAGAACTCAAGGCGCGCCACGAAGCACGCACGACCGAGCACCCTGATTTCGTTTTCACCCGTGATCGCCTCGCGCTCACACAGGAGCTCATGCACGAGACGAGTGTCAGTCTCAACGAGGAGAAGCGCCGGGCGCAGCAGGAAGGCATCGAGAAGCGGCAACTGGCGCTTGAAAATACGCTGCGCAAGGCCAAGGGCGAGGAGCCGCTGGCCAAACTCGAACGGGAAGATGAAACGATCCCGGTCATTGAAGAGAAAAAGGTAAAGCCAGAGGACGATGCCTACCTTTCGGAAAGCGGCAGAATTCTGTTGGACTATCTGGGGCTACAGGACGCAATGGCTAGAAATACCGCCGTAGAGCGATAGCCACTCAAGATGTCATTAAAATGACATCATCGAGTAGTGAAATACGAAGGGTCGCCACTGTGCGGCCCTTCGCATTTCTATGGCCAACACGAGATCACCATGACCGTCACCGAGCAGTTGAGCACGCTGGATAACATCCTTGCTCACGGCGACATCACCAGCCTTTTCCAGCCTATCGTTTCACTTTCCGAACGGCATATTCTCGGTTACGAAGCGTTGACTCGCGGCCCGTCCAACACCGCTCTGCACTCCCCCATCAATCTGCTCGCGGCCGCACGACATGCCGGTCGGCTCAACGAACTCGAAATGACCTGCCGGGAAAATGCTTGTCGCCGCTATAGCCAGCAGAATCTACGAGGCAAGCTGTTTCTCAACGTATCGCCGGAAACACTGCTGGAGGCGGCCCACAAACCGGGCCGAACCCTGGAGCTGCTACAGAAATACCGCATCCCGGCGGACAGGGTCGTGATCGAGCTTACGGAGCAGACCCCCACGGAAGACTTCGAACTGCTCGATGCCGCACTGCATCACTACCGTGACATGGGTTTTTCGATCGCGCTCGATGATCTCGGCGCCGGCTATTCTGGACTGCGCATGTGGTCGGAACTGCGCCCCGATTACGTCAAGATCGATCGTTATTTTATCGATGGCATTCACCGGGACGCCGTCAAACGCGAGTTTGTCGAATCCATCATGAAAATCGCCCGAGCCTCACGCGCCCAGGTGATCGCCGAAGGCATAGAGCTAAGCGAGGAGCTCCGGATACTTTCGGACATGGGGGTCGATCTGGTTCAGGGGTACTTGTTGGGCCGACCGGAAGAGATACCGGCTATCGATGCAGCGGTGCTGCTGCCAAATATAGGGGATCGTGATGATACGCTGGACGAGAACCAGCCGGACCTGTCTCCACTGGTACTGAAACAAGCCGCGGTTACCATCTCCTGCCCGATAGGGGACGTGCTGGAACTGTTCCGCCTGCAAGCGAATCTGAATTCGGTCGCGGTCCTCGACGCGATGGACACGCCAGTAGGTGTCGTGCATCGAAGCCTGCTCTCTGACGCCTTGCTCAAGCCCTTTGCAACCGACCTGCTGGCGCGCAAACCCATCAGTAGATTGATGAGCGATGACTTTCTCGCCGTAGAGCTTGGCCAGTCCCTGCAACAGGTCAGCCGGCTGTTGACCTGCCGAGCACGACAGCGCATCGACGAAGATTTCGTCATCACCCTCAACGGTCGCTATCACGGCCTTGGCAGGGTCATCGATGTGCTGAGGCTGATTACCGAGATGAAGGTTCAGCAGGCACGCCATGCCAACCCGCTGACGCTGCTACCCGGTAATGTACCGATTCAGCAATGCCTGACGCGACTGCTGCGGCAACATCGAGAGGCGGTGATCTGCTACGTCGATATCGATCATTTCAAACCCTTCAACGACCTGTACGGGTACGCCAAGGGTGACGAGGTCCTGCTATGTCTTGCTCACTGCCTGGATGAACAGATCGATTCGAGTCGTGACTTCGTGGGTCACATCGGTGGGGATGACTTCATGTTGGTGATGAGGTCCGAAGACTGGTCAGCGAGAATCAGCCGGCTGTTCGACACATTCGAGCGACGCTGCCGATCCTTCTACCGCGACGATCATCTGGCCGAGGGTTGCTTCATTGCCGAAGGGCGGCAAGGCGGCCAGCAACGCTATCCCCTACTCTCTCTTTCGATCGGCGCGGTCCTTCTCAAGTCAGGGCCAACCCCCGAAATCGACGCCGCATCCCTCGCCGTCCTGGCCTCCGAAGCCAAGCGTCAGGCCAAGCAGGTAGCGGGTTACAGCCTGTACACGATCGATACGGAACGGCGGCCGTTAGGCGATCAAAGGCCGTGTTTGGCGGCGCTGGCTCTGTAACGTTCAGCCTCTTGCCGATCAGGCGCCAATCCATGCCCGCCCGCCTTGTACAACTGAGCCAGACGGGTCGTGGCTAATGGATGTCCGGCCTCGACGGCGAGCTTCCACCAATGCGCCGCCTGGGCTCCGTCCGGGCCGTGTTCGGCATCCTCACTGAGGGCGATCACGCCCATCTGGTAAGCAGCCTTGGCATCGCCTCCTTCGGCGGCCAGGCGCAACAAACGTATACCTTCCCGTCTTGCACCATAACCCTGCCCTCTGAAAAGCAGGATGTGCCCGTAAAAGCTCTGCGCCTTCGGATCACCTATCGCGGCCATACGCGAAAACTGACCCTCCATCCAGCGCCACAACTCTGGCTGCTCGACAGCCCACCGCATGCTCAACAGTTTGCGTGCGGTCAGATAACCGGCACGCGCCCGAACCTTGTGCAGCATTTATGGCGCCTCCGGATAGTCGAATTCGAACACGCGCGCGACTTCGCCTGCATGCCAGGAAGCAGCAGCTGCGCCATCGGTAGGACCTGCAAACCGCCCAAGACGAGCGGCGCATTCGAAGAAACCCGTTCTGGGCAAACGGCTGGCACCTTGGCTGATCACCAGTGCGCTGCGCAACGGTCGACCAGCGCGTGCGTCCAGTGTCGCCAAGTACTCCAACGCAGCCGTCAATGTCTGCATCGCTGGCGTGGGTAACTGGAGGCGCTCGACCAGCGCACGATAAGTCACCAGATGACGCTGCCGTCGAGCGGCGGTCAACTCATCCAGCAACGCCTGCCAGTGCGGGCGGCTGATGCGAATCGACGGCGCGGCGTCTTTCAAGCTTCCGGCTCCCATCCTTCGATCTCCATCGCACGGGCCAGGGAGCGGCGTATGGGGTCACCGGGATCACGCTCGCCGCTTTCGATAAGGCCAAGATAAACGGGGCTGATGCCTACGGAACGCGCCAGCGTCTCCTGACTCATGCCCTTGGCTTCGCGCATCGCCGACAATTCGCTGAATTTCGGTAAAGCAATCGGAGCCTCAGCGCCCGCCTGGGCAGTGCGCTCATTACGTTCACTCAGCAGCGCCTGATATTCATCCCAAGGCAGCACGGCGTACTCTGGCACACCGTCACGCATGATGACTTGAACACTCATCCGCTACCCCGCTCGTTTGTCCGTGAATGAAAGCGGATCTTAACAGCCTGAGAACGGTTTTTTAGCCTACGGGCACGCACTAAAGAGTGAAAGCGTGGCCGCCCATAGCAGCACGAAAGGATTAATCCCTTGATGTATCGTCTCGGAATCGGGCGCTGCGCGCATGGCTAACGTCGTCCGCCATTGGCTCATCTACCGAAGGGAGACGATCGATGTCAGCCTGCACATCAACTGGCTGGCTGTCTCTCCAATCGCGGAATGCCTGCAGCTCGCCGGACCATTTGCGCATGACCCATCCCAGCACCGCGAGATCGTCGATGAAGCCAAGCCCGGGAATCCAGTCCGGTATGGCATCCATCGGTGAGAGGAAGTACAGCAGCCCAGCCACTGCGGCGATCAGCGCGGGTCTGCTGATGGCTCTGTACTCGCCCCGCCACCAGGCCACACATAACGCCTGCAGCAAGCCCAGATCGTCACGCAGACCTTTCATAAGCCCGCCACGTGCCGAGCGCTTGCGAGCGACGGCAAGCAGCACCATGGGTAACCGCCCGCGGGCGAGTACGCGTTGCGCTATGGGCAAATAGCGGAAGAATTTCCAAGGGAGCTTCATTGAATACCTCCTGCAAAGCCGCGCCATAGAAGCATTCGGCAATTATCCACAATTCCTGTGGATAACCTTGTGAACAGTTCTTGGATGACTTCCCCAAACGCCCGTCTGACGCGGCCTTCAAACAGATCGATGGGTTTTTGTTCAGCGAACATAAATCCTTAAAAATCAGCAACTTAAGAATGTCCAGAAATTTCTTTAGCAGTGACGGTGAAGCCGGTGAGTTACGTTTCCTGGAATGTGCATAACCGTAACATGTCAACGCTTTTTTAAGGCAATTTCGGCTTCTCAGGAGTAGACAAAATCGCCTGATCGTTCTAACAGAGACAGCCCAGCGATCCTCTATGTTCAAGCCGAGCAGCTGTCTTTCCGGATTGAATCAAGCGCGCCACGAACGAAAACCCCGCCGAAGCGGCGGGGTTCTCCATCAGTCAACGAGCGGCAATGCGACCCTGTGCGGGTTACGCCTCATTCAGAGCCAGGCGCTCACCGTTAATTGGAATGCGCTTGGGCTTGGCTTCCTCCGGGACCACGCGCTCGAGCTGGATGCTCAGCAGGCCGCTGTTAAGTGCTGCGCCTTTGACCTCTATATGATCGGCGAGACGGAACGAGAGCTTGAACGCACGCTGGGCAATTCCCTGGTGCAGATAGGTGACGTTCTCGCCACTGCTCTCTCGTTTGCCGCCGCTGATGGTCAGCACGCCACGCTCGACCTGCAGGTCCAGATCGGACTCCTGGAAACCGGCGGCTGCTACGATGATGCAGTACTGGTCATCGCCGTGCTTTTCGACGTTATACGGTGGAAACGAGCTGCCCGCGTCGTTGCGCAGGGCCGACTCGAACAGATCATTGAAACGATCGAAACCAATGGATTGGCGGAAAAGCGGAGCCATGGAAAAACTAGTCATTTGTATCTCCTGATATTCAGCGAGTGGTTACTACAGGACCCGAATTCGGCATCCTGTGTAGCCCTAAATAGGAACTGCCCCACCCATTTCAAGACCATTCGTCGGAGTTTTCATGTCCAGAGTCATGCTGATTACAGGCAGCAGCCGAGGCATCGGTGCGGCCACCGCCAGACTCGCCGCAGCCGAAGGCTACGCGCTGTGCCTCAACTTCTATCAGCGTCAAGATATCGCGCAGCAGTTGCTCGAGGAGCTTCGAGGTGCCGGCGCTCACGCCATCGCGGTAAGAGCCGATATCGCAGACGAGGCACAGGTCGCCAGGCTGTTCGCCACGATCGACAAGGAATTCGGCAGGCTCGACGTTCTGGTCAATAACGCCGGCATGCTGGAGCGGCAGATGCGCCTGGACGAGATGGATGCGGCGCGGCTGGTGCGGGTGTTCGCAACCAATGTGACCGGCAGTTTCCTTTGTGCGCGCGAGGCGGTGAAACGCATGTCTACCCGCTATGGCGGCAACGGCGGCGCCATCGTCAATGTCTCTTCGATTGCCGCAAAGCTCGGCGCACCTAACGAATACATCGATTACGCGGCCGCCAAGGGCGCGATCGACAGCATGACGCTTGGCCTGGCGAAAGAAGTTGCCGCAGAAGGCATTCGGGTCAACGCGGTGCGGCCGGGCGTGATTCGTACCGAGATTCATGCCAGCGGTGGCGAGCCGGGACGCGTTGAGCGCGTCAAGGCCAGCGTGCCCATGGGGCGCGGCGGTGACGCTGAGGAAGTGGCTGAGGCGATTCTATGGCTGGCCAGTGAAAAAGCCAGCTATACCAGTGGCGCCCTATTGGACGTCAGCGGCGGACGCTAGACGACCGCCTCGAACTCCGATGCCTTGTCGGCGATGCCCAACAAGGCATCGAGTCGCTCACAATCGTCGACCCGTCGAAGCTGGGCAAACAGCGCAACGGCTTGCGGGTAAGTTCGGGTCAGCATGGAAAGCCATTGCTTGAGACGCCCGGGTGCGTAGCGCGGAGATATCTTGCGGCGCGCCTGCAACCAGAAGTCAGCGAGCAGCGGTTGCAGATCTTCCCAGCTCATCGGCTCAATCTCCGCGCCATGCTTTGCAGCATTGATCTGGCGCGCCAGGTCAGGCCGACAGACCAGCCCACGCCCAAGCATGATGTCTTCGACGCCGCTGATTTCGCGGCAACGGCGCCAGTCGTCCAGCGACCAGATATCGCCATTGGCGAACACAGGGATATTCACCACATCCTGAACCCTGGCGACCCATTCCCAATGCGCAGGCGGCTTGTAACCCTGCAACTTGGTTCGGGCATGCACGACCAGTTGCTCTGCACCACCATCCACCAGGGCTCTGGCGCAATCGAGCGCGCCTTCCGGACTGTCGAAGCCCAGCCGCATCTTGGCCGTGACCGGGACATGCGCAGGCACCGCCTTGCGTACCTCGCGCAGTATCGAATGAAGCAGCTCTGGCTCTTTGAGCAGAACAGCGCCGCCACGAGACTTGTTTACCGTTTTAGCCGGGCAGCCGAAGTTGAGATCGATGGCAGGCGCACCGAGGGTACAGGCAAAGGCCGCATTGTCGGCCAGGCAAGACGGATCCGAGCCCAGCAATTGCACACGTAACTGGGTGCCGGCGCGAGTCCGAGCGCCGTTATCGAGCTCGGGTGCAAGCTTGCGGAAGCTGGACGGCGGCAACAGGCGATCCGATATTCGAATGAACTCGGTCACGCACCAATCGATACCGCCGACACCCGTCAACACATCGCGAAGAATCTCATCGACCAGCCCTTCCATGGGGGCCAAGGCAATTTGCATCAGAAACAGCCCAATCGAAAAAGGAGCGCATTGTACGTAGCCCGACAGCGCTTAGAAACGCCCGGAGCGTGCCGCCTGGCGACTACTGGTCTGTATCTTCGCGGTCTCCAATGGTATCGGTACCGGTCGTTGCGCCCATGCCACCCGTGGTGCCGGTGGCTCCCGTGCCCATGGTGCCCAACGCAGGCTCATCATCCAACCCTTCGCCATCATCCGTTGGAGCGTCCCGCTCATCCCGCGCGCTCCCAATATCGGATGATGGCTGCTCTATCGCTTGGTTACCGGTGGTAGACGGATTGGACAGTTCAGTGTCAGCCAAGGCAGCGCCGGAGGCGAATATCAGGCCAGCGATCATCAAGACAAGTGTGTTCGACATCGTTGCTCTCCCGTTTCATCGATTCAGCCAGTCAGTCGTCATCGCGATCACGATCGCCCAGGGTGCGGCGCGGGCGATGTTCCATATCGGTGTCGTTATCACCGTGACCCGCTTCGTCGTAGATCTTTTTTTGCCGCTCCTTGCGCTCGACGCGATCTGCCCCGGGCTGCTCGGGTAGTCGCTGGATTCCTTCACCGACGCCCATCGAGCCGTTACCCAGAGAACGGTCGACCGCCCCCGTGTTTTGTGCCAACTCGATATCAACGGAATTGGCCGATGCGGCAGCTGCGCCGATCGCGGCAAGCCCAGCCACGAAGCCAAGCGTGATTACCAGACAGGTCTTCATATCTCCTCCTTCAAGAGTCGCGGCAATCGTTAGGCAACCCTCAGTGCGAGCCGTGCGCCGCCGAGCAGCATCACTGACCAGCGGCAGCGGAACCGTCCATCCAAACCCGGGTCCCAACTACAGAGGCTGATGTCAGGTTAGAAAGGAATCCAACAATGATTACTCCCGCACTGGTAATTCTTTTAATGATCGTCGGCTGGAGCACTGCCGCATTGGCAATGCTTTGGGGAATGCTGCGAATCGCTCGTTACCATCAGAAGCCCAGCCCGAGCGCTCCACCGGCCCGGCAGTTCCCGGCCGCTACTGCGAAACCAGGTATCAGCGTTTCGCTAAGCGCTTGAAGAAATAGGCGTTCTCCTAAATTAGGCCGTGACATGGCGAACCAAAGCTGTAGAATGCCGCCCCACAGACGCGGGATGGAGCAGTCTGGTAGCTCGTCGGGCTCATAACCCGAAGGTCGTCGGTTCAAATCCGGCTCCCGCAACCAAATACGAAAAGGCCACTCTCTGAGTGGCCTTTTTCGTTTCTATGTCCTGTCACTTGCGTAAAGCAACGTCGCTTGCTGAGCGCGCCGCTAAATAACTGAATAGAAACGCTTTCTTTTCGGCTTTTAGCTTGACAGCGTCATGCCAGCCTGTAGAATGCGGCCCCACAGACGCGGGATGGAGCAGTCTGGTAGCTCGTCGGGCTCATAACCCGAAGGTCGTCGGTTCAAATCCGGCTCCCGCAACCAAATACGAAAAAGGCCACTCTCATGAGTGGCCTTTTTCGTTCCGCCTCGCTGAAATCCCCTCCTCTCTCCACTTAACCTCGCGACCTTCGCTTGCTTAGGTTGAGTTCAGTCTCACGTTCCATTCTTTCCTTTTAACTTTTCCACGCCAAAAATTTATAGGCCGTTCGGCTTAGTTCCGAAGATGGATGACTTCAAAAGAATAGTTATTGACTCGGTAACCCAAGGCACTTTTATCCTTTTGCCTATCAATGGATTACGACAGACAGGCCGAAAACCCCCAAAAAAAAATTTAGTTTCCCATCTTGACTGCCGTCAGGTTCTGAATGATAACTAGGTCACACAAACGAGACAGGACGTTTCCTCGAGTGGCAAGCCAGACAGAACCCGGCATTGCTATTAAGTCCGCAGGGATAGCATCTCCGTAACAGCTAATTTTTGCTGTTCTGCGTTAACAGTTATTTCTCTTTATTGCTTCTCTCGAAACCCAGCCGAGTGCGGTAGCTTTGCCTGAAAGCCGCGCTATACGGGCCGCCCCAAGGAGTAGACGCCTGCGAGAGATGGCAAGCCAAATGGCGGCGAAAGCCTGCAATGGCGGTAGCTTTCCTAATAAGAACAGGCAGCAAAACCTCATATCTGGATAATTGAAGATTTCGCGTACCGTTCAAATAACAATTTAACTTTCAATCGCCGTACTCATATATTTATCCAAACCGGAGCTGATCGTGAATACCCTGTTCCGTAGCATCGACATCGAAGCGTATCAATTGATTGCCAGGGAAATGAGCGTCAAGGGAAGCTCCTGCATTACCAACTTCCTTACGCCCGAACAATTAATCTCATTACAAGAGCACATCCGTAATTATGCCGACAAACATAAAGGCCAATACTTCGCGCACCATGGTGGAGTTGAGATCGAAAGTTCTCTATTGGGCGTTCTAGGCGCTGCGCCGGAGTTCCGGCAGATGCTTGAAAGCATTTATCAGGCGGGCATCGGGAAAACTGCGTACAGCGATGAGATTCTTAAGGTGTTGCGCTGCGTGCAAGGGGCTTCAGGGCGTCGTGAGTCCAATTGCTTTCATTACGATGCAAGCCTTGTAACCGTACTGTTGCCCATCGAAATCCCTCAGAACGGGAATGATCGTGGTGATTTGATCATGTTTCCCAATCTCCGCCGAGCACGCTCGAATGTTCTGTTCAACGTGCTGGAAAAAATGCTGTTGCAGAATGCGCTGAGCCGAAAGGCGATAACCACAGCCATTCGCCATCATCTTCTGAAGCCCGAAAAGCTGCAGCTGATTCCGGGCAATCTGTATCTGTTCTGGGGCTACCGGACACTGCACGCCAACGAGCCCTGCGACCCCACCAGCCGCCGGGCAACCGCCATATTCCATTATGGCGACCCGCACGCAGGCAGCCTTGCGACCCGGCTGATTCTCAAGCTCAACCAGCGTCGCGCCCGTCGCGCGACCGCGCTCGGCACGCAGCCTACCGCATGACCGAACCCGGCCTCGGCCAGAGGTTTGCGCCTATCGATCTCGACGTGACTACCGATAAGGACATCGCGATGATCAATGTCACCAAATCCTTTCTAGGTAACAAAGCCAAGTTTCTGGGCTACGTCGACAGTATCTATGCGTCCGGCTGGCTGACCAATCACGGGCCGCTGGCCACCGAACTGGAAGATCGCCTACGCGATTACCTAGGTGTCCGAAATATCATCCTCACCAATAACGGCACCTTGGCGTTGCAGATCGCCTATCGGGCATTGAACCTGTCCGGCAGCGCCATCACGACCCCGTTCAGTTTCGTTGCGACCACCAGCTCGCTGCAGTGGGAAGGTATCCGGCCAATCTTCGCCGACATCGACAAGGCAAGCTGGAACATGGACCCGCAGGCTATAGAGGCGCGGATCGACAGCGACACCCGCGCAATCGTCGCCACGCATGTCTTCGGTAACGCCTGCGATGTGGAAGGCATCGCGCGCGTCGCCGAGCGGCATCGGCTGAAGGTCGTCTACGACGGTGCCCATGCATTCAGCGTGCGCTACAGGGACCGCTCGGTACTCCACTGGGGCGATGTCAGCACGCTCAGCTTCCATGCAACCAAGCTGTTCCACACCATCGAAGGAGGAGCCATCGTCACCAATGACGATGCACTGGCGGCAAGGATTCGTTTGCTATGCAACTTCGGAATCGTCGACACAGACACCATCGACGGTATCGGCATCAACGCCAAACTCAACGAGTTCGCTGCGGCCATGGGCCTGTGCATCCTGGATGACATGGCATTGATTCTGGAGCAACGGGAGGAGATCGCCAGGCGCTACGAAGACCAGCTGGGCGATTACTTCGACCTGCAGCACCAGCAGCCGTACTCCCAGCGCAACCATAGCTATTTCCCGATTGCCCTGGCGAACGAAGACCAGTTGCTGCGCTGTCGGAGGGCGCTGAATGCCAAGGGCATCAACCCCAGACGCTACTTCTACCCTTCGCTGGACACTCTCGGCTATCTGCAGCCGCAACCGCCGCAAATGCAGTCGAGAACCCTGAGCCGTCGAGTGCTGTGCCTGCCGATCTATCCAGGCCTGCCGCGGCATATCCAGGACACGGTTATTCAGACGCTGGTGCAAGAATCTTCGCGACGCAGCCAGCGGCAAACCGAGCGCTTCTGGCCACAGGCCAACGCTACCGACTTGATGGAACAGCGTTTCAGCCTGCCCGATTCTGGGTTCAAGAATATTTATTGATTCATTAGCGGCGGCCCGACTACATGTCTGATCGAAAGCTATCGATGATTCGCAACACCGGCCTGAGTTACGCCGGTCAGGCGTACGCCCTGCTCATCGGCATTCTCGTTCTACCCTTCTATCTCGGGCATCTTGGTGCTGAAGCCTACGGCTTGATTGGCTTCTTCGCGGTGCTACAGGCCTGGTTGCAGCTGCTAGATGCGGGGCTGTCACCGTCTCTGGTCCATCGGATTGCGCACTATCGCGGGCGGCTCGCCAGTGGTGCGCAGTGCTACGAGCCCGGACAACTGCTGCGCTCGTTCGAAATCATCTTCTTGCCATTGGCAACACTGACGGTTTTGAGCGTTTATTTCTCCAGTGGCTGGATCGCCCACCAATGGTTGCAAGCGCAGGAGCTGAGCACGGACACCATCGTTCAGTGCATCAGCCTGATGGGTCTGATGGTCGGCCTGAAGCTGTACGCCACTCTTTATAAGAGCGGCCTACAGGGCCTCGAACTGCACGCATGGCTGAACGGCGCCAACATCCTGATAGCGACGCTGCGCTATTTTGGTGGCCTGTTTCTGGTGGCCAATGTCAGTCAGAACCCTCTGGACTTCTTTCTGTTCCAGACGGTGGTCGCTCTGTTCGAGACGCTGGTGTTCGCCGCCAAGGCCTATGCGCTGATGCCTAACCCAACGATCCTGACCGGATTCGACTGGGCGGTGGTCAAGCCGGTATTGCCGTTCGCCGCCGGCATGTCGCTCACCTCGGTGCTGTGGATCATCCTGACGCAGCTGGACAAGGTGTTGCTGTCCAACGTGTTGCTGCTCAAGGAGTACGGTTATTTCTCGCTGGTGGCGCTGATGTCGACCGGCATCATGACCCTCACCAATCCGCTGGTGCAGACGCTGCTTCCACGCATGACCATGCTCGTGGCCGAGAACCGGATCGCCGACATGCAGGCGCTCTACCTGAACGCCACGCGATTCGTCTGCAGCCTCTTGTTCCCGCTCTCGGGGGTCATCGCCTTTCACTCCGCCGAGCTGGTCTTCGCCTGGACCGGCGATACAGAAGCGGCGCAATGGAGCCGACTGGTGTTGCCTTGGTATGTGGTCGGTAGCGCGATCATGGCCGTCACCGCCTTCCAGTTCTATCTGCAATACGCCTACGGGCAGCTGCGCCTGCATGTGTGGTTCAGCCTGGTCTCGGCAGCACTCAGCATTCCGCTGGTGGTTTATGCCGCGCTCGAGCATGGCGTTTATGGCGCAGCGCTGGCCTGGTTCGGACTGCGCATGCTGACGTTCCTGATCTGGCCTTCGATGGTGCACAAGCGCTTCGCCCCGGGCCTGCATCGGCAATGGCTACAGGACTTGTTGCGCATCACCGCCATGACGGGCCTGGGTCTGTTGATCGGAGAACCCGTGTTCGTGGCGATCGCGAGCGACAACCGTTTCGACATTCTTCTGGGACTGGCAGTCAGCGGCCTGATCTGTCTGGCGCTGGTTACCCTCACATCCAAGCCCGTCGTAATGCGGCTTTACGTACTGATGACCAAATCGAGCGTCTGAATGGACATGGAACTGAAAAACGAGCAGGACTTGATGGCAGCCTGGGGCAATAGCCGGGAACCGCTGCTGAGCATCGTCTGCCTGGCCTACAACCACGCAGCTTTCATCAGGGAAACGCTGGAGGGGTTCCTCCGGCAGGAAACGGACTTCCCTTTCGAGGTGATCGTTCATGACGACGCCTCGACCGACACCACTGCGGCGATCATCCGTGAATACGCCGCGCGCTTCCCGAGCGTGATCAAGACGATCTATCAGCGCGAAAACCAGTACCGCCAGGGTGTGCCGTTCAGCACGCGGTTGTTTGCACAAGCGCGCGGCAAGTACATCGCCTATTGCGAAGGGGACGATTACTGGATCGACCCGCGCAAGCTGCAAATCCAGGTCGACTTTCTCGAACGACACCGCGACTACGTGATGACGTACCACGATGCGTTCATGTTCGACAGCCAGGGCGTGGTGCGCAGCCCGCACCTGCAAGGCAAATATCGAAGGGACGCAACCGCCCGCCAACTGATGCAGGCGCGCCCGGTCTCCACCCTGACGGTGTGCTTTCGCAATCTGGTGCAGGAGCTGCCGCCTGAGCTGCACGGCGTCGAAGTACTGGATATCTGCTGGTGGTCGTTGCTCGGAGCCCACGGCAAGGGCAAGTTCATCGAAGAGATAAAACCCGCCGCCTACCGCGTGCATGAGGGCGGGATCTTCTCCATGCGCAGCAGCAAGCAACGCATCCAGATGTCCATGCACGCCTATTACAGCCTTGCCCGCTATTACCAGCGGATCGGCAACCAGTCGCTCTACGAGTACTTCATGATCCAGGTCTTCGCCCAGGCGCTGGCATCGATTTCGCCGCTCAGCAAGCTTCAGGCGTTGAGCCAGGTATTCCAGAACGCCAGCCTCAACCTGTTACGCAGGCTGATTCCAGGCGCCTGACAGCGCATGCCTGACACCTGCCGCACCGATGGCGCAATACTCAAGGAAGAATCCGCAATGACTGCCATGGCCCGCTCTTCACTGGAATACGACGAAGATAATCGCATCGACCTGGCGCGTATTCTGCGCGTGGCGTTCGATCATAAGGCTCTGATATTCACCATCACCGCCCTCTTCGCCCTGCTCGGCGTCGCCTATGCCGTTGTCGCTACGCCGGTTTACCGAGCGAGCGCAATGATCCAGATCGAGCCCAAGAAAGCCGGCATAACCGGCGTACCAGAAGCCATACCCCGACCGAACTCGGTTTCCCAGGCGGTGACCGAAATCGAACTGATCAAGTCACGCTCGGTACTCGGGCGGACGGTCGATGCGCTGAAGCTCTACATCACCACTCGCCCCAAATACCTCCCACTTCTCGGCAGCTATATGGCGCGCCAGCATGACCCAGATACGGACGGCGAACTCGCCGCGCCTCTGCTAGGTATGAGCAGCTATGCCTGGGGCGGCGAAAAACTGGACATATTCCAGCTGGATGTACCCGAAGCCTATCTAGGAGAGAAGTTGATCCTACGTGCCGGTAGTGCGGGCGCTTTCAGCCTATATGACGCGGACGAGAAATTGCTACTGAGCGGCAACACCAACGAAGCCGTGCAGCACGAGGGCTTTCGCGTACAGATCGCCGAACTCAAAGCCCGCCCGGGTACGGAATTCGCCGTCGTGCGCAGCCGTCCGCAAACCACCGCACTGGATTATCAGAAGCGCCTCAAGGTGGGTGAAGCCGGCAAGGACTCGGGAATCATCTACCTCACCCTCGAGGATCCGGACGCGGACAAGGCCAATCACGTGCTCGATCAGATCAGCCGTCTGTATGTGCGCCAGAACATCGAGCGCAGCTCCGCCGAAGCAGCACAGCGCCTGGAGTTTCTGCGTTCGCAGGTACCGCTGGTACGCAAGGAGCTGGAAAAAGCAGAAGCGGCGCTCAACGACTATCAGACCAGCGCGCAATCGGTGGACATCAGCATCGAAACCAAAGGTGTGCTGGACCAGGTCGTCGCGCTGGAAGCACAGATCTCCGAGCACGAACTCAAACGCACCGAATACAACCAGCTGTACACACCGGAGCACCCTACCTACCAGACGCTGATGAAAAAGATCGGTCAGCTGCAGGCACAAAAAGCTGCGCTGATGGGCAAGATCGACACATTACCGATGACTCAACAGGAGTTGTTGCGCCTCAATCGCGACATGCAGGTCACGACCCGCACCTACACCCTGCTATTGGACAAGGCCCAAGAGCAGGACATCTTGCGCGCCGGCACCATCGGCAACGTGCGCATCATCGACAACGCCTACTCGGTGGTGGAGAAGCCAGCCAAACCGATCAAGCCCCTGGTCGTACTGGTCGCCATATTCGTCGGCCTGCTGGTGTCGGCGATGGTGATCCTGTTGCGCCAAGTGTTCTATCGCGGCGTAGAGAGCCCGGAGACCATCGAACATCTGGGCATCCCGGTGTATGCCGCTCTGCCTTATTCGGCGAAACAGGAACACCTTTACCGGCTCAGGAAAATTCGCGACGGAAGAAGCAAGCTGCTGGGCACAGCCGATCCGGCCGATTTGGCCATCGAGTCACTACGCAGCCTGCGCACCAGCCTCAAATTCGCCATGCTCGAGGCTCGTAATCAAGTGCTGGTGGTCACCAGCCCGACCCCTTCGGTGGGCAAGTCCTTCGTTTCCAGCAATCTGGCTTCGGTGATCGCCCAGGCAGGCCAGCGGGTACTGCTCATCGATGCTGACATGCGTCGCGGTTATCTCGCCGGCGTGTTCGGCATGGCGCCGCGCAACGGTCTGTCCGATGCGCTGGTCAGCGGGCTGCGTCTCGCCGCGGTCATCAACAAGACCGACCAGACCAACCTGCATTTCGTTGCCAGCGGTTGCAGCGCGCCAAATCCGTCCGAGCTGCTGATGCACGACAACTTCGCCAAGTTGCTCAAAGAGGCGGAGCGCGAATACGACTTCGTCATCATCGATACACCACCGGTATTGGCCGTGACCGATGCGGTGCTGGTCGCGCAACAGGCTGGCACCTGCCTGCTGGTCGCGCGCTATGGGTTAAGCACCGCCAGCCAGATCGAAGCTTCCAAGCGGCGGCTGGCGCAGAACGGCGTATTGCTCAAGGGCGCGATTCTCAACGGCGTCAAGCGTAAGGCCTCGAGCACCGCCTATGAAACCGGCGCTTACGGCTATTACAGCTACTCTCAAAAAGCCTGATACGTGCGAGGGACCTGCCGTGCTCAGAACCGCAGCGATGATGCAACCCTACCTGTTTCCTTACCTCGGCTATTTCCAGCTGATCGCCCACAGCGATGCCTTCGTGCTGGGTGACGACCTTCAGTACGTCAAGGCTTCGTGGATCAATCGCAACAGGGTGCTAGTGAACGGGCAGCCTAAATTGATCACCTTCCCCCTGCGCAAGGGTGGTCAATTCGACCCGATCAACCAGCGTTGGCTATGCGAGGCCTTCCCGCAGGAAGCCCAGAAGCTCTTGAAGACGCTGGAATTCGCCTACGCCCGCGCCCCTTATCACGATGAAGTGATCGCACTGATCCGCGAAATCCTGACGCACCCGGAGCGCAATCTGGCGCGGTTCATCGAACATTCCATCCGCTGCATCTGTGCTTACCTGCAGATCACGACACCCATCCATATCGGGTCGGAGATGGGATTGCCGGCCCGCATGGACAAGCAGGAGCGGGTCATCGGCCTCACGAAAAAGCTGGACGCAGAGCGCTATATCAACCCCATCGGAGGCATGGCGCTGTACTGTCCCGCGCTTTTCCGAGCTTACGGCCTGTCACTGCGCTTTCTGCGCATGGACGACCTGAGCTACCCACAGTTCGGTCAACCTTTCGTGCCTGCGCTATCGATCATCGATGTGCTGATGTTCAACAGCCAGAGCGATGTGCAGGGCCTGCTCAAGCGTTTTTCTCTCGTCGAAGGGATCGAGCAGCAAGCCGCATTGCAGGCATGAACGACATCGACAAAACGGACTTCAGCAACCTCATCTCTATGGAAGGCAGCTTCACATGTCAGCGCTCGGCAACAATCCACACTGGTATCTGATTCAAACCAAACCCCGTCAGGAGATCCGCGCCGAAGAGAATCTCCAACGCCAACACTTCGAGTGTTACAGGCCACACAAGCCAAGCACTTCCGGTGACGGCAAAGCGGACGAAGCGCTGTTTCCCGGTTATTTGTTCATCCGCCTCGATCGGCACATGGACAACTGGTACCCCATCCGTTCGACCCGAGGCGTCGCCCGAGTGGTCTCTTTTGGCAGCGAACCCACACCGGTTCGGGACGAACTTATCGAGCAGCTGCGCCAGCGACTCGCGGCCCCGGCAGAGAAGCCGAAGTTCCAACCTGGCGAGCGTGTACATCTGCAGGGTGGCGGCTTCAACGAACTCGAGGCGATCTTCGTCAGCGACGACGGAGACGAACGTTCGGTGATCCTGCTGAAGCTGTTGCAGCGTGAGCAGAAAGTCCGCGTGCCAACGCGCTATCTCAGCGGTTGCGTCGCGCAGCCCTGACTCACGTGCACCGATGAACTCGGGGTTCCGATCATGAAGATTCTGTTTCTGCACAGCCTGTACGCACCCCATGTGGGTGGTGGCGCGGAAATTGTCGTGCGCCAGTTGGCCGAAGGCCTTCAGGGCCGAGGGTGCGACGTAACGGTGCTGGCCACCGGCCCGGAGACCGGGCTGCATGAGGAAACGCTAGGCGGCGTGCGACTCTATCGCGCCGGCCTGCACAACCTTTACTGGCACTTCACCCAGAGCCGGCCCAACCTGTTGTTGCGCCTCGGCTGGCATTACCGCGATCGCTACAACCGCCGCATGCGCCTGTACGTTCGCGAGGTGATCGCACGTGAGCAGCCGGACGTGGTGATCTGCCACAACCTGACCGGATGGTCGATCTCCGCGTGGGACGAGATCAGCGCGGCCGGTGTGCCGATCGTTCAGGTGCTGCATGATCTCTATTTGTTGTGCCCTAAAGACACCATGTTCAGCAAAGGCCGCAGTTGCGAGCGCCAGTGCGGTATGTGTTCGGCTTTCCGTCAGCATCACGCGGGGGCCTCGGCACAGGTCGCCGCGGTAATCGGCGTCAGTCGCTTCATTCTGGACCGGGTGTCCGGGCACGGGTATTTCAGCCAGGCCAGCCGCCACGTGGTGCATAACAGCGCGACACTGAGCGAGAGCGCACCGCGCACGCCGCGTCATAACCACAGCGGCCTGTTGCGTTTCGGCTATATCGGCACGCTGTCGGAAAACAAGGGCGTGGGGTGGCTGATCGATCAGTTTCAAGAACTGTCAATCAACGCCACCCTGGAAATCGCCGGGCGCGGCAAGCTGGACGATGAAGCGCAGCTGAAGGCAAAGGCCGATCCGGCCAAAGTCCGCTTCGTCGGCTATCAGAATGCCGCCACTTTCATGCGCAACATCGACGTACTGGTGGTGCCTTCGATATGGGCCGAGCCCTTCGGGCTGGTAGCCGTCGAAGCCTGTGCCCAGCACCTGCCCGTCATCGCAACGAACATGGGTGGCCTGCCGGAGATCATCCAGAACAATCTCAACGGGCTGCTCTGCTCACCGGCCGACCCCGACTCGCTCGGCAGAGCGATGCTCAAGCTCTATCTGGACAGCGGCCTGCGCCAGCGGTTATCGCAGCAGGCGCATAACAGCGTTGCGCCATTTCTAGACATGGAACGCATGCTCGATCAGTACCAATCGATCCTGCATGCCGCGCTACACGGCCGGAGAGCCCACGATGACGCCGATTTCACTGATTACACCGCATCCCAGATCGAGCCCGCTGGCGATTGACAAGCCAACCCTGCTGACATTGATCGCGGCCTCGCTGCTGATCAGCGAAACCTTTGCCGGGGCGCTGCGCTATTACCTCGATATCGCCGGTATCTCCGCCCTGCTCTACCTACCAAAGCTGGCTTGTTTGGCAGCAGTGGCGCTCGAATTGCCGCACGCACGAAGCAGGCCCGGCGTATGGCTGGTGCTATTTGCATTGGTGGTTTCGAGCTCGTTCGCGCTACTTCACGGGGCTTCGCTGAGAAACATCGGCTTCAGCTTGTTCATCTATGTTCCGCTGCTGTTCGGGCTGTTCTGCGGCACCTACCTGGAACGCAGAACCGTCCTGTTGGGCTGGGTGATCGGGCTATGTCTGATGGCCTCTCTGCTAGGCATCGCACTGGATATGTTCACCCACGTGCCATGGAAGGGGTACAGCTACATGATGGGCGACGTCGAGGTGACTGCGAACAAATCCTGGGCCTTCGGCAGTACCGACCGTCTCGCCGGATTCGCCCGGATGTCGACCAACCTGGCGGTGATGATCGCTCTGTACAGCCTGTTTCTGGCGGCTTTCCTGCGCTCCCGACTGCTGCGGATGATGCTTTACCCGCTGGCCTTCGGCGCGATCTTTCTCACCACCAACAAGTCCACCGCCGCGGCTTATCTGCTGACGCTGATGATGCTGTTCCTCGCCGGATATCGCATGCCCAGCGCCACGGCGTTTTTCATTGCGGTGCTGACAGGGATGGCATTGCCGATCGCCAGCCTGCTGCTGAACATTCCGCAGGCCGAGGCCTACAGCGGCGGCATGCTTGCGTCCTTCAACGACCGTCTGATCCATAGCTGGCCGAATTTCATTGAGGTGATCACCAACGAAGGTTGGGGTTGGTGGGGTGCAGGTTTCGGTGCGGTAGGCAGTAGTGCAGCGGTCTTTCCACTGGCCTGGCTGGAGCTGCTGAGCATCGCCGACAACACGGCGCTGTATCTCTGGGGAATGCTCGGCGTGTTCGGCGTACTGCTGTATTTGCTGTTGTTCCCGTTGCTGCTGCGCCTGCACGACCGTGGCCCGCGCATTCGTGACGCCCTGCTGGGCATCGTCTTCTGCACCTGCCTGATCGGCTGGGCAACCGATGTATTGGAAGTCACCACCTCCACCCTGTTCCTCGGTATGGCAATCGCCCATGTCCTGACGCCTCGGGACGCGCTTCATCGAGGGACGTACAGCCAGGTCACCACAGCACAACCGCATGGCGGCCTTGAACCGCATGCCTATAGACACAGGGACGAGCGACCATGAGTACCCGCCTCAATTTTTGCCGTCTGGCACTTGTCGCGGCCATATCCGGCCTGGCGCTGCAGTCACCGGCACAGCAGCCGGAAGACCCGTTCATCCTCGGCGTCTGCTCGCATGACCTGCATTTACGTGACAGCCGCAGCCAAGGCAATCAACTGTTGCGCGACGCCGGTATCGAGTCGATACGAACCGACGCGCACTGGGCGTTTCTCGAACGCAGCCGCGACCGGCTCAAGGTGGAGCCGCACTGGTACCGCTATCTCGCCGGCACCGAAGCGCAGGGGCTCGATAGCCTATTCATTCTGGGCTACGGCAATCATTTTCACGGCGACGGAGAAAAGCCGCGCAGTGAGCCGGTACGCGCCGCCTTCAACCGTTACGTCGCCTTCGTCGCGCAGCAATTTCGCGGCCGTATCAAGCACTACGAAGTCTGGAACGAGTGGGACGTCGAGAACCCGATTGATCCGCAATTCACGCAGGACTACGTCCGGTTGATCACCGACGCAGCGGGCATCATTCGCCAGCATGATCCGGACGCCAAAGTGTTGGCCGGCGCGGTGACCACCAAAGGCATCGAATCCGGTTTCGCCCTGCGCCTGATCGAAGCCGGCGTGATGCAATCGATCGACGGCCTCTCGCTGCACCCATACGTACATTGCCGTGGCCGGGGCAAGAACACCCCAGAGGCCTGGATCGAGTGGCTTGCCGACGTTGATATGGAATTGTCAGCCGCCGCCGGCCAGCCGGTGCCGCTGTATCTGACAGAGATGAGCTGGCCGGCCTATCAGGGTTCCTGTGGCATCGACGAAAGCCTGCAGGCCGCTTATCTGGCGCGCAGCTTCCTGCTCGTGAAGACGCTGCCCAATGTGCGGGGCTACTGGTGGTACGACTTGCGAAACGATGGCACCGACAAGCGTGAGCGGGAGCACAACTTCGGCTTGCTCCGTCAGAACTACGCCCTGAAGCCCGCGTATCGGGTGCTCAAGGTGGTCAGCCCGATCATCCAGAACTACCAGTTCCTTGGTCATGTCGACGAACCCAGGAAAGACACCGTTCTGATGCGCTTCGGTAACGCTGAAGAACAGCTTCTCGTCGCCTGGAGCACCGACCAAACACGCTCAATCAGCATTGAATCCGCGGGCCAGGCAACCGGCGCGCTGGAGCTGATCGATACCAAGCATCCTGAAAACGGCCGAACCCAAAGCGACGCGGCATGGAATTGCCCGGCCGAGGCGAACAACTGCACCGCCAATATCGAACTCGATGGATTTCCGAAAATCATCAGCCTCGGCAAGTCCGCTGCGGCTCGCTCCGGCTCCTAGGGTCTGTTGCCGTTTCGTACGCGGCCGCGCCTTGCGGAACGCCGCCCGGCCTGGCGACATTTGGCGCAGCAACGCGGCTCGCGACAAAACGGCAACAGACCCTTGCAGAAGCTCTCGACTCGTGAACAGTTTTTTGAAAAGGGGAATTTCAGATGATTGTGATCAATGCCCGCTTTCTGACCCAGGAAATGCGAGGTGTACAGCGCTTCGCGGAGCAGATCAGCCTGCAGCTCGGAAGCCTGCGCGATGACCTGGTCTTCGTTGCGCCAAACGACATACGCCTGCACGACAGCGCCGAACAGTTGCAGGTACGCCGCATCGGGCGCCACCGAGGCCATCTCTGGGAACAACTGGACCTCCCGCTGTGGCTCGCACGTAATGGCAGCCCACCGCTGGTTTCGCTCTGCAATACCGCCCCGCTCGCTTATGGCAACCAGATCGCGACCCATCATGACATTACCTATGTCAGGCATCCGGAAAGCTACTCGAGAGCGTTCCGGGCCATCTATCGCAATCTGACACCGCTGTTACTCAAACGAATCAAGGCGCTGATTACCGTGAGCGAATTTTCCCGGAAAGAGATAGCGCGCTTCTATGGCTATCCGGCACGCCATATTTGCGTGGTGCCCAACGCCGTGGACACGCGCTTTCAACCCTTCTGTGCCGAGCAATGTTCGCGTGGCTCGGCGCCTTATCTGCTTGCAGTGTCATCACCCAGCGCGCACAAGAACTTCGCCAGGATGGTCGCGGCATTTCTGAAACTTGAAGGGCTCGATGAAGTCGAGCTGCGCATCATCGGCGACTCGAACCGAATCTTCTCCGGCAGCGTCCATGATGTGGCCGGCAACCGGCGCATCCGCATGCTTGGCAGGCTCACCGATCAAGAGCTGGTGGAGGCCTACCAGGGCGCAACGGCCTTCGTGTTTCCGTCGATTTACGAAGGCTTTGGCATCCCCCCGCTCGAGGCGCAGGCCTGTGGCTGCCCCGTCATCGCGGCACGTGCCGCCTCCATTCCGGAAGTCCTGGGCGACAGCGCGCTGTACTTCGATCCTTTGAAGGTCCAGGACATCGCAGATTGCATGCAGCGGGTCCTGCGCGACGAGGCCTTACGCCAGGATCTGCGGCGGCGTGGCAAGGCGAATGTAGCGCGGTACTGCTGGAATTCGTCCGCCCGGCAGGTATCCCGGCTGATCGACCAAGCATTCACTGGCGTGAGTGATGGTAGGAAAGCAGACCTACAACAGCTCCCGCTCGGCCAGCCCAAGCATTAACTCGGGCAAACGCCGACAGAAGCCGGCCATGCCGAGTGCGTCCACAACCATCTGCCGCATCGCCGCGGCACTCCCAAACTTCAGTCGCCGACCGATCGACGATTGATCCCGCTGCCACTCTTTATCCATGAAGGCTAACGTATGAAAATCGCCATTGTTCATGACTGGCTGGTGACCTACGCAGGCGCCGAACGGGTGCTTGCCGGGCTGCTTGAGACCTGGCCGGAAGCAGACCTGTTCGCCGTCATCGACTTTCTCTCCGACGAAGATCGAGCCAGTCTCGGCGGCAAACGCGCCACCACCACTTTCATCCAACAACTGCCCAAGGCGAAGACGCACTACCAGAAGTATCTGCCCCTGATGCCCCTGGCTATCGAGCAGCTCGACATGTCGCCCTATGACCTGGTGATATCCAGCAGCCATGCCGTGGCAAAGGGCGTACTCACCGGGCCGAACCAACTGCACATCAGCTACGTGCACTCGCCGATCCGCTACGCCTGGGACCTCCAGCACCAGTATCTGCACGAGGCCAGTCTGGACCATGGTCTCAAGGCCAAACTGGCGCGCATGCTGCTGCACTACATGCGCATGTGGGACCAGCGCACCGCGAGCGGCGTAGACGAGTTCATCGCCAACTCTCACTTCATCGGCCGGCGCATCAACAAAAGCTACCGCCGTGAGTCAACCGTGATCTATCCGCCCGTCGACACCCGTCAGTTCACGCTATATGCGGATAAAGAAGACTTTTATCTAACGGCGTCTCGGATGGTGCCGTACAAACGCATTCCGATGATCGTCGAAGCCTTTTCGCGCATGCCAGACAAGAAGCTGATCGTGATCGGCACCGGACCCGAAATGGAGAAGGCAAAGGAGCTCGCAACACCTAACGTGACGCTGATGGGCTATCAGAACTTCGCCGTGCTGCTGCATCACATGCAACGCGCCCGCGCCTTCGTGTTCGCCGCGGAGGAAGATTTCGGCATCGCGCCCATCGAAGCTCAAGCCTGTGGCACCCCCGTGATCGCCTATGGAAAAGGTGGCGTGCTCGAAACCGTGCGGGGAATCGATCACCCCGAGCCGACAGGGATCTTCTACGCCGAGCAGACGCCAGAGTCCCTGATTGCTGCGGTCGCGGAATTCGAATCGGAAGCACATCACATATTGCCCGACACCTGCCGTGCAAGCGCGGAGCGTTTTTCAACCGAACGATTCAGGCAAGAGATTAAGACCTTCGTCGATACTAGGGTTCGCGAGGTTTCTTTGCTTCAGGGACAGGATGCGCTGTTGCCCCGACCGACCGTTGCACCGGTGAGCGTCGCACCGGTTTACCCAACGGCGGTTCCAATGAAGCCCGCCTGATAAGGACCCCATCTCAATTGCGAGGTTTCAAGGATGAACACAGCAACCGCAACTCAACGAGTCCAGACCACCTGCGTATTAGGCCTTGCCTTGCTGATCAGCGGGACGACAGGCGCCGTCCATATCGCCCAGCACACCGACGGTGAGCTGTATCGGCAAGGTCACGAAAGCTTCGCACGGGACGTGCCCAGCTGTGCCAACAGCTCGGTGGGCCGGGCGATTATCTTCGATCATGGGGCTCGCCGGATCGCACCATCGTGCAGCGCCACCAGTGGGTCCGTAACGATTACGCCCCCGCCAGTACGTCTGGCGAGACCGCTTTCCGATAGCCAGTACATCCGCTCTGGCGACAGCATCCGCTACTCGTTTTAACCCTGCGACCTTTTGGAGGTGCCATGGACAGTGCAGACCAAAATAGGCAATCGCTGGTTTACGCCGACGGTTATTCCTATACCGAAATATTCCAGGCGCCCGAGTTGCCAGGAATGCCCAATGGAAGCCGGTTGATCAGCGTCTTCCATGCGTTCTTTATCGCAGACCGGGACACCGACATTCTCGGTGCCGATCTGGCCACAGTACCGCCCGATGCCGAGATGACTGAAACCGCCAGCGACCTCTGACACTCCAGTCCACGGGCTTCGCGCTGCCGCGCTTCAAGCGCCTCACCGACGGCGTTGCGCCGTTGACGCGACAGCCGTTCCGCGATTCATGCCGAGACACCCCATGACTCCCAAAACCACAGTGGTGACCGTGACCTATGGCGATCGGCTGGCTTACCTGCAACAGCTGATCGAGCGCGCGCTGGCCTTCGTCGAAATCAACGAAGTGATCGTCGTGAGCAATGCCGCGCTGGCGCCGCTGGAGCAACTGCCGGAGCGCTGGCCTGGAAAGGTCCGACTAATCCAGCTCCCGCACAATACAGGCTCGGCGAATGGCTATGCCGTGGCGCTCGAAGCTGCCCTGGCAGGCGGGGCCGATTACATCTGGATGATGGATGACGACAACGCTCCGACCACCGCGGCGGTGTCGATCCTGCATCGTGAACTGGCACGCCTGGGTAGCCTGCTAGGCCCGGAACGAGTCGCGGTGCTGGGCTATCGCGCGACGCAGCAGGCGGACGTTGCCCAAGGCGTACCGCCGCGCTACATCCTTCAGCCGCGCTCCAGCTATTTCGGCTTTCACATCGCGCAGCTCCCCTACAAGCTGTGGCGCCGCCTGCCGTGGGCCAAGCGGCCCGGTAAACGGCCAGCGAGCATCAGCCTGCCGTTCGCCCCCTATGGCGGTATGCTGGCGCATCGCAGTCTGTACCAACGCATCGGCTTGCCGCTGAAGGAACTGGTGCTTTATGTCGACGACACTGAATACACGCGACGCATCACTGCTGGCGGCGGTCGTCTGTTCCTCTTTACCGATGCCGTGATCGACGAGCTCGAAGAATCCTGGAACATCAAGGCGCGCACCCGCAACATCTACGAAACCTTCCTGCTCGGCGACTCGGATTTCCGCGCCTACTACGCCGCGCGCAATCAAGCCTGGTTCGACAAGAACGTCTGGGCCGCTTCTCCCCGGCTGCATCGCCTCAATCGTGCGATCTTCTTGACCCTACTGCGCTTAATCGCCCGGCTGCGTAATACCCGTAAGCGCCTGAAGCTTATCGAGCAAGCCATTCATGACGGCGAAAACGGTGCCCTGGGCATGAGCAAGATCTTTCCATTGCGTTGACCTATCGCTGGCGGCTCCCCGCTGCCCAGCTCATCGAGGGATGGCTCATGGACGTCACATCAGTGCAACGTGACGCAAACAACTTCGACTTCCTGCGATTCTTCGCCGCTTCGGCAGTTGTCATCGGCCACTGCTATTGGCTGTCGGGAGCCGGCAATGTCGAACCGGTACGGCTATTCACCGGATCGATGGATACCGCCGACATTGCCGTGAACCTGTTCTTCGTAATGAGCGGCTTTTTGATCGCCGCCTCATGGATGAACAGTCGCAGCGTTCTGGACTTCGTCGCCAAGCGCGCGCTGCGGATTTTTCCAGCGTTGTGCGTATCGGTCTTACTCACTGCGTTCGTCGTCGGGCCACTGGCGACCGGGCTGTCGCTGAAGGCATACCTTCTCAATAGCCAGACCCTGGGCTACCTCAGCAACATGGCCCTGATCACGCAATTTCATCTACCGGCCGTCTTCACCGACAACCCCTTTCCCGGCACCGTCAATGGATCGGTCTGGACATTGCCCTACGAAGTGCTGATGTACGCCTCATTGCTGGCGATGGGGCTGCTCAAGTTATTCGGGCGACTCGCCGTGCTGACCGTGCCCGCGATGTTGATGTTGATCCATTTCCAGCTAGCACCTGGTCTGGGGCTGGACAGCGACATTCTGCGTAAGTCCACCCGGCTGGGGATGTTCTTCTTCCTCGGTTCGGCGCTATACCTACATCGCAGAAATCTGCCCTGGAACTGGAAGGTCGCCCTGAGCTTGCTCGCGCTTTCGCTGCTCAGTGCCAAAACTGAGCTATGGCTGTACATCCACGTTCTGACATTGCCTTACCTGACCATCTATCTGGCACACCTGCGGATTCCACGATTGTCCGGATTCGGCAGGTATGGCGATTTCTCGTACGGCATCTACATTTTCAGCTTCCCGATCCAGCAGTTGCTGATGCACTGGTTCAGCCCGCAGTTGCCGCTGGGCGCATTCATGGCGATCAGCCTCTTTGCAAGCATCGCCATCGCAGCGTTGTCCTGGCATTGGATCGAGTCCCCGGCATTACGGCTGAAACGCTATCTACCTGGGGCTCGCGAGCGTGCCGCCCGTATAGACCTCAGCCCTGCGCCCTGATTTCTGCCTACACCATAGACAGCCTGCTCGATTTGCTGCGAAAGATTGTGACGAGGCCTGGAGCGTCATAGCTAAACCCCCTACCATGCATCGCGATTTCCTTCTGCCTATCGACAATCAGATTTCATGTCTTTTGCCCTACTGTTTCGCGTAGACCTGCGGCGGCTGATTGTGATGCTGGCGATTCTCAGCGGGCTGATTACGCTGAGCATCAGCTTTTATGCGAGCTATCAGGTGCAGCGCGAATCGCTCATCGACAGCACCCTCGAGGCCAATCGGGCCTACGCGGCCAAACTGGCGGTCGGCACCGAAACCTTCTTCGATTCGGTGCAGCAGCAGCTCCGCTACAGCGCAAATATCCTGGCAGAGCAGTTCGATGATGAAACGCTGCGCAGGGAGGTCGAACGACTGCGGTTGCAGACGAACAGTTTCAACACCGTCGTCGTCACCGACGTCCGGAGTGTGGTGCGTGCGATTTCGCCCAACAGCGAGCCGCTGATCGGGCACCAACTGGGTTCACCCGGCGCGCAAGAAGCACTTCGAGAGCGACGGCCGCTGATCAGCAGCCCCTACATTTCAGCGCTCGGGACGCTCGTGATCTCGATATCCCAACCGATCCTCGACGAAGACGGCACGTACCTTGGCTACATCGGCGGCGTCATCAGTCTCAAGGAGCCGAACATCCTTAACAGCATGCTCGGCGAGCATTTTTACCAGGACGGTTCCTACCTGTACGCGGTAGACCAGAATCGGCGGTTGCTCTACCACCCGGACCCCAAACGCCTCGGCACCGTAGTCGGAGGAAATGCGGTCATCGATCGGGTTGTCAGCGGCGAGTCGGGTAGCCAGCGGGTCATCAACAGTCAGGGACAAGACATGCTGGCCGGTTTTGCCGCGGTGCCGACCGCGCGCTGGGGCATCATCGCGCAACGCCCGACCGCGGCGACGCTACACCCGCTCGACGACTTGATGCTTGAAGTGTTGCGCCAAACGGCCCCCCTCGCACTGCTGACCTTCGTTGGCGTCTGGTGGTTATCCGGGCTGATTTCGCGTCCGCTCTGGCAACTGGCCAAGAGCGCAGGCGGGATGGATGCACCCACCAGCGCGGAACGTATCCAGCGCATCCGCTCATGGTATTTCGAGGCAGCGCAACTCAAACGAGCGATGCAGCTGGGCATCAACCTGCTGCATCAACGTATCGGCAAGCTCAACCTCGATGCCCAGACCGATCCCTTGACCGGTCTGCACAACCGCCGCGGCCTTACCCTTGCACTGGAGGCTCTGAGTGCCGAAGGCCATTCATTCGCGGTCGTAGCCCTGGACATCGACCACTTCAAACGCATCAACGACAGTTACGGTCACGATGCTGGCGATCAGGTCATTCGTCAGCTGGCGCAATTGATGACCGCCTGCTCGCGAGACGCCGATACCCTTTGCCGAAGTGGTGGCGAAGAATTTCTGATGCTGTTGCCGAATACCAATGTCGAATCGGCATTGCGAGTCGCCGAACGCTTGCGCCATTGCGTCGAGCAAAAGCAGATCCCACCGGTGGGTCACATCAGCATTTCCCTCGGAATCGCCGTCTGGCCCATACACGCCGACAACATCGAGCGCGTCCTCAAACTGGCCGACGGCGCGCTGTACCTGGCCAAGCAGCACGGCCGCAATCGCTCAGAGGTCGCCGAACTGGATCGGGATCCAGCGTTGGATTTCAACCGGGGCGGTTGAATCGATTCAAGCTCGACCATGCTGAATGCCGCCTGGCACCTGTGCCTCAGATGACCACCGAAAGCCGCAGAAATAGCTGTATACTCGCGCGCTTTTTTACGCTTGGTGTCCTGAGGGTTACTCGATGAGCAAAGCGCCTACTGTTGGATTTGTTTCACTTGGCTGCCCTAAAGCCACGGTGGACTCCGAACGCATCCTGACCCAGCTGCGTATGGAGGGGTACCAGATCGTGCCCACCTATCAGGACGCCGACGTGGTGGTGGTCAATACCTGCGGCTTCATCGACAGCGCCAAAGCCGAATCGCTGGAAGCAATCGGTGAGGCCATCGCCGAGAACGGCAAGGTGATCGTCACCGGCTGCATGGGCGTGGCTGAGGACAACATCCGCAGCGTGCACCCCAGCGTGCTGGCTGTCACCGGTCCGCAGCAATACGAACAAGTCGTCAATGCCGTGCACGAAGTGGTGCCGCCCAATATTGATCATGACCCCTTCGTCGATCTGGTTCCCCCGCAGGGCATCAAACTGACGCCGCGTCACTACGCCTATCTGAAGATATCCGAAGGCTGCAACCACACCTGCAGCTTCTGCATCATCCCCTCCATGCGCGGCAAGCTCGTCAGCCGTCCGGTGGGCGATGTGCTCAGCGAAGCCGAGCGCCTGGTGAAGGCTGGCGTCAAGGAGATCCTGGTGATTTCCCAGGACACCAGCGCTTATGGCGTCGACGTAAAGTACAAAACCGATTTCTGGAACGGCCAGCCGGTCAAGACCCGCATGCTGGAACTCTGCCAGGCGCTGTCGAGCATGGGCGTGTGGGTACGTCTGCATTACGTCTACCCCTACCCGAATGTCGATGACGTGATTCCTCTGATGGCCGAAGGCAAGCTGCTTCCCTACCTGGATATCCCGTTCCAGCACGCCAGCCCGAAGGTACTCAAGGCCATGAAACGCCCGGCCTTCGAGGACAAGACCCTGGCACGCATCAAGAAGTGGCGCGAGATCTGTCCGCAGCTGACCATTCGCTCGACCTTCATTGTCGGCTTCCCAGGCGAGACCGAGGAGGACTTCCAGTACCTGCTCGACTGGCTGACCGAAGCGCAATTGGACCGTGTCGGTTGCTTCCAGTACTCCCCGGTCGAGGGCGCGCCGGCCGAGGAACTGGACCTCGAGCCGGTACCGGACGAGGTCAAGCAGGATCGCTGGGACCGCTTCATGGCCCATCAGCAAGCCATCAGCGCCGCTCGCCTGGAGCGCAAGATCGGCCAGGAAATCGAAGTGCTGATCGATGAGGTCGATGAAGACGGCGCTATCGGCCGCTCCTACGCCGATGCCCCGGAAATCGACGGTATGGTTTACGTCGACAGCGAGCATCCACTGCAGCCTGGCGACAAGGTCTGGGTCCGCGTGACCAATGCCGACGAGTACGACCTCTGGGCTGAGACGATCTAAGCGAGCAAGCCGCGCTAGCGGGCACTCATAGAGAAGCCCAGTCAACCAGAGTGACGTTCCAAACTTGATAATGGCAAACGCCCCGACTGCTGTACGGCATCGGGGCGTTTGTTTATGTCTTGAGAGCTACCTGAGAACGGATTTGCCGGCACCCTCACCGGATGAACCCCACAAAGGGAAAAGCCCGTATCGAGTGATACGGGCTTTCATTTTCAGCTTGCGTCTAGTCTGCGGATTTACAACCTGACGGACAGGGCTTCGATACAGCGAAAACCTTACTGTGCAGTGGCTTCTTCGGCAGCCTCGGGCTCGACTTCGGTGGCAGGGGCCTCTTCGGTTTCGTCGCCTTTGATACCCAGCAGTTCAAGATCGAAGACCAGCACCGAATTGGCCGGGATCAGCGGGCTCGGGCTTTGCTCGCCGTACGCCAGCTCGCTCGGGATGTACAGCTTGTACTTCTCGCCTACATGCATCAGTTGCAGTCCTTCGACCCAACCCGGAATCACGCCACCAACGGGCAGGTCGATCGGAGAACCACGCTTGATCGAGCTATCGAAAACGGTGCCGTCGGTCAGGCTGCCCTCGTAATGAACGGTAACGACGTCATTCGGACCAGGCTGAGGGCCATCGGCCTCCTTGATCACTTCGTATTGCAGGCCGGATTCGGTGGTCTTCACGCCTTCACGCTTGGCGTTCTCTTCAAGGAATTTTTTCCCGGCTGCGACCGCCTCTTCGTTCATTTTGACCATGCGCTCTTCGGCACGTGTCTGCAGATAGGCAAAGGCCTCCATCAGCTCCTCGTCGGTCAGCTTCTGCTCCTGCTTGGTCAGGGCATCGTCGATACCCTGCGCAACAGCGACCGAGTCGAGATCATCCATCCCTTCCTGAGCCAGGCTCTTGCCCATGTTCAGGCCAATGCCGTAGGACGCCTTCTGCGCCGGAGTTTCCAGCTTGGCGCTGGTTTCCGAATCACAGCCCGTCAGGACCAGGCCAACCAGGGCTATCGCAGACGCCAAACGATGATGTCTCATTCTGTTTCCTTAAATGCGCTTGAAAGGGAGGCGAAATCAATTGCCGGAGCTTAACAGTCGCCCCCGACAGTGGCTACCGAGCGTACCGATGTAAAGAGTAAAGACAGCGCAAAGAAAGGAAGTGCCGCACGAAACAAGCGAGCAGAGCGTGAAGCTTTCCTTTTACCGCGCTCCGCTGGCGGGCTGAAACGGAACGCCGCCCGGCCCACCCTGCAAATGTCTGGGCTTGGCGAACGTCGGTCGACAAGTGGTTTTGCGAATCGAAGACGAAAAAAAAGCGACCCTAAGGTCGCTTTTCTCATGCTATCAAGGCGTTCAGTGGTCCCTGATAACGAATATGGCGCAGCGGACGGGACTCGAACCCGCGACCCCCGGCGTGACAGGCCGGTATTCTAACCGACTGAACTACCGCTGCGCTAAACCTCGAGTGGTGGGTGATGACGGGATCGAACCGCCGACCCTCTGCTTGTAAGGCAGATGCTCTCCCAGCTGAGCTAATCACCCGTTTGCTCTCGAAGTGGGGCGCATTCTAGAGACGGTTCCGAACCTTGGCAACCCCCTTTTGAAAAAAAAATCAAAGAACTTACAAAGACTTAGGAACCCACTGTTTATTGCCGAATTGCGGTTTCCATCGGCATTGGCACCTTGCAGGCTTGGCCTGGGTTGCTCGGACGGGAATAATGCGCGCTTTGCTTTTACCGGAGTTCCAAATCGCCATGTGGTTTCGCAACCTGCTCGTCTACCGTCTCACCCAGAACGTCCCTTTCGATGTCGAGACACTTGAAGCTGCATTGGCCGCCAAGCCCGCCCGCCCCTGTGCCAGCCAAGAGCTGAGCACCTACGGTTTCGTCGCGCCCCTCGGTAAGGGCGAAGATGCGCCTCTGGTGCACGCCAGCCAGGGCTTTTTGCTGATCTCCACGCGCAAGGAAGAGCGCATCCTGCCCGGCAGCGTGGTCAAGGACGCACTGAAGGAAAAGGTTGACGAGATCGAAAACGAGCAGATGCGCAAGGTCTACAAAAAAGAACGCGATCAGCTCAAGGACGACATCATCCAGTCCTTTCTGCCGCGCGCCTTCATCCGCAAGTCCGGCACTTTCGCTGCCATCGCGCCGGAACAGGGTCTGATTCTGGTCGACTCCTCCAGCCCCAAACGCGCCGAGGATCTGCTCTCCACCCTACGCGAGGCCATCGGTTCCCTGCCGGTGCGTCCGTTGACCGTCAAGATTGCTCCTTCGGCGACCATGACCGAATGGGTGAAAACTCAGAAAGCTGCCGATGACTTTTTCGTGCTCGACGAATGCGAGCTGCGCGATACGCACGAAGACGGTGGCGTGGTGCGCTGCAAGCGCCAGGACTTGACCAGCGACGAAATCCAACAGCATCTGGAAGTCGGTAAGCAGGTCACTCAACTGTCGCTGGGCTGGCAGGACAAACTGTCCTTCGTGCTCGACGACAAGATGGTGATCAAGCGGCTGCGCTTCGAAGAATTGCTGCAGGATCAGGCCGAACAGGACGGCGGTGACGACGATCTCGGCCAACAAGACGCCAGCTTCCTGCTGATGATGCTGACCTTCGGCGAATTCCTACCCGCTCTGTTCGAGGCCCTGGGTGGTGAGGAGATCCCGCAGGGCATCTAAACTGCCCTAGCGCCGTCGGCCCGGCTGACGGCGCACTCTCAATAATCACAAGGTAAGCCCAATGCGAGCCCTCGCCGCCCTCAGCCGCTTTGTCGGCAACACCTTCGCCCTCTGGGTCCTGCTGTTCGCCGTTCTCGCCTTCTTCCAGCCCAGCTGGTTTCTGCCTGCCACCGCCTGGATTGTCCCGTTGTTGGGGCTGGTCATGTTCGGCATGGGACTTACGTTGAAAGCGACCGATTTCGCGGAAGTCGCGCGTCGCCCGCTTTGGGTGGCGTTGGGTGTCGGGGCGCAGTTTCTGATCATGCCAACTTTGGCCTGGCTGCTCTGCAAGTTGCTGGGGTTGCCGGCCGAGATCGCCGTCGGAGTGATTCTGGTGGGCTGCTGCCCGGGCGGTACCGCGTCTAACGTGATCGCTTGGTTCTCTCGCGGTGATGTGGCGCTATCGGTGGCGATCACCGCTGTCACTACGCTGCTCGCCCCGCTGGTAACGCCCGCGTTGATCTGGCTGCTCGCCTCGGCTTGGCTACCGGTCAACTTCGGCGCTCTGTTCATGTCCATCGTCCAGATCGTACTGCTACCAATCGCTCTCGGCCTGATTGCACGCCGTCTGTTGGGCAACCGTGTGCACCATGTGATCGAAGTGCTGCCGCTGGTCTCGGTGGTCAGCATCGTGATCATCGTCGCCGCCGTGGTTGCAGCCAGCCAGGCCAAGATTGCGGAGTCGGGATTGCTGATCATGGCGGTGGTGATGCTGCACAACGGTCTGGGGCTTAGCCTCGGCTACTTTGTCGGACGCCTATTCGGCCTGCCGCTGGCGCAGCGCAAGACACTTTCGATCGAAGTCGGCATGCAGAACTCCGGCCTCGGTGCGGCCCTGGCCAGCGCGCACTTTTCGCCCTTGGCGGCGGTACCCAGCGCGCTTTTCAGCGTCTGGCATAACCTCTCCGGCGCGCTGCTCGCGACTATCTACCGCCGGATGAAGGATCAGGAGCAGCAAGCCAGCTAATCGCAGCCCCATTGGTCCGGGCCGCTTGCCCGGACCATTTCCTTGTGCACAATAGCGCCTGCTGAGGACGACCTCAGGCTGCACAGACGCATCGGGGACGGCCCCACCCACATTACCGTCCTGTAGAGGTGCACATGTCCTGGATCATTCTGTTTCTCGCCGGTCTGTTCGAGATTGGCTGGGCCGTTGGCCTGAAGTACACCGATGGGTTTACCCGTCCTCTTCCCACCGTGCTTACGGTCGCCGCGATGCTGATCAGCCTTGGATTGCTGGGTCTGGCGATGAAGGAATTGCCGCTGGGTACGGCCTACGCGATCTGGACCGGCGTAGGCGCGGTTGGCACCGTGATTGCCGGCATCATCCTGTTCGGCGAGTCGATGAGCTTGGTTCGCCTGGGCAGCGTGCTGCTGATCTGTACCGGCTTGCTGGGCTTGAAGCTCAGCCATTAACAGATCTTTTCACGCCCGTTAGACATCGAGGCAGCCGGCCGAACGCCTGCTGCCTCGCTCATCAGCCGTGCAGCGCTGGCTCGCGGTAGTGCCTCGCGCAGGCCGCACCGTCGGCGCGGAACAGGTGGCATTTGTTAGCCAACAGCCCGGTGGCGTAGGGTTGGCCGACGGCAACGCGGCGATTGCCATCGCTGGCTACCGCAACCATGTCATCCACACCTTCGAAGTTCAGGTGTAGCAGGTTGTGATCGCCCAGTCGCTCGGCCACCGCAATCTCGCCGTTGAAGACGAAATCCGCTTGTTCGGCATCGACGAAATGCTCAGGCCGAACGCCGAGCGTCAACGCATCGCCTGGGTTGATCAGCGTGCCATCCACCGGCACCCGCAACGTGCTGCCGCCCGGCATCGTCACCTCTACCGAATCGGCGTCCGCACGCAGTACGCGCACGGGCAGGAAATTCATCTGTGGCGAGCCGATGAAACCGGCCACGAACTGGTTCTTCGGATAGTGATACAGCTCCAGCGGTGGCCCGACCTGGGCGATGCGCCCGGCGTTGAGCACGACGATCTTGTCAGCCAAGGTCATGGCTTCGACCTGATCGTGGGTCACGTAGATCATCGTCGCCTTGAGACGCTGATGCAGACGCGAGATTTCAATGCGCATCTGCACGCGGAGGAAGGCATCGAGATTCGACAGCGGTTCGTCGAACAAAAATACCTTGGGCTCTCGCACCATGGTGCGCCCGATGGCAACCCGCTGGCGCTGTCCACCGGACAGATCCTTTGGCTTGCGGTCGAGCAGTTTGTCGAGTTGCAGAATCTTCGCCACCGAATCCACGCGTTGTTTTATCTCGGCTTTGTCGATCTTCGCTAGTTTCAAGCCGAACGCCATGTTTTCGGCGACATTCATATGCGGATAGAGCGCGTAGGACTGAAACACCATTCCCACCGAACGATCCATCGGCGGCAGTTCGTTGACCCGCTCGCCGTCGATCTGCAGCTCTCCGTCGGTGATGTCCTCTAGGCCTGCGATCAGCCGCAGCAGCGTCGACTTGCCACAGCCGGACGGGCCGACGAACACCACGAATTCCCCATCGGCGATATCCAGATCGATACCGCAGGTGATGGGGACGTCTTCATAGCTCTTGCAGATATTGCGCAGGGTTACGCTGGCCATTCTTGTTGTTCTCCTTCAAACAGCCGCCGCGACGAATCGCGGCGAGCGGTAGGCCGGTCGAAACGAAGCAAGCGCCTCGTCCCTACCGGTCGACTCATCCGAGCCGGCGTGCGAATCCGAATCCATGCGCCGGCAGGTGGACGCCCTGCCCTTCGAAAACGGCCGTCGCCGATGGCACGTCCAGCCCTTCGACCGGTGCCGATAGATCGAAGTGCCGCGCACTGTCGCCCATATTGAACAGGCAGACCCAGACTTCTTCATCCAGACGGCGCTCGTAGACCAGCAGCGCATCATCATGGTGAATGGTGCGCATACTGCCTTCGATCAGCAAGCGCTGATCCTGGCGCCAGGCGAGGAAGCGACGGTAGATGTTGAGCATGGAGTTCGAGTCAGGCTCTTGGGCAGCCACCGACAGCGGCAGATGCTTGTCGGCCAGCGGCAACCAGGGCTGCTCTCGGCTGAAGCCGCCGTGCTGGTCCTGATCATGCCAGGGCATCGGCGTGCGGCAACCGTCTCGACCCTTGAATTCGGGCCAGAAGCGGATGCCGTAGGGGTCGACCAATTGCTCGAATTGCAGTTCGGCCTCGTCCAGGCCCAGCTCTTCGCCCTGATACAGGCACACGCTGCCACGCATCGACAGCAGCATCGCCATGAACATCCGCCCGCGCGCATGATCCGGCTGGCTGGCCAGTGCCCAGCGGCTCATCACCCGCACCACATCGTGGTTGCCGATCGACCAGCACGGCCAGCCGTCGACCAGCTCGCGCTCGACGCAATCGATGGTGTGCCGCAGAAAACCCGGGCTGCACTGCTCGGTGAGCAGATCGAAGGAATAAGCCATGTGCAGGGCGTCGCCTCCGCCGGTATAGGCCGCCATGGTGCTCAGGGAATGATCACAACCGATTTCGGCCACGGTGGCGCTGCCTGGATAACGATCGAGCAATTGCCGAATGCGGCGCAGGAAGCCCAGGTTTTCCGGCTGGGTCTTGTCGTACACATGCTTTTGGAACGCGTAGGGATTATCGAGCCGCACGCCGATGCTGCCTTCGCGAATATCGTGGTTCGGCGGGTTGTCGCGCAACTCGCGGTCATGGAAATAGAAATTCGCGGCGTCCAGACGGAAGCCGTCGACGCCTAGCTTCAGCCAGAACTCCATGTCATCGAGCAGCTGCTGCTGGACTTCTTCGCAGTGGAAGTTCAGATCCGGCTGGCTGGAGAGGAAGTTGTGCAGGTAGTACTGCTTGCGCCGGCTGTCCCAGGTCCAGGCAGCGCCACCGAACACCGACAGCCAGTTATTGGGCACGGTGCCGTCGTCTTTCGCGTCGGCCCACACGTACCAGTCTGCCTTGGGATTGTCGCGACTGGACCGACTTTCCTTGAACCAGGCGTGCTGATCCGAGGAATGATTGAGGACCTGATCGATCAGGATGCGAATGCCGCGTGAATGGGCGACGTCGATGACCTGCTTGAAATCTTCCAACGTACCGAACAGCGGATCTACGCCGCGGTAGTCGGACACGTCGTAACCGAAGTCCTTCATCGGCGAAGTGAAGAACGGTGACAGCCAGATGGCATCGACGTTAAGGCTGGCGATGTAGTCGATCTTCTCCACCACACCGAGCAGATCGCCGACCCCATCGCCATTGCTGTCGAAAAAGCTGCGCGGGTAAACCTGATAAATGACGCCGCCGCGCCACCAGTCATTGCGATTCATACAACCAACCTTCGATGTTTGGGGGAACACGCCGCCACTCTAGGTGCGTCAAACCACCGCAACATCCTCCCGCGCATCGATTGTCGAGGCGTATGAACCCGGCGTAGAGAGGCTCCTTAAAGGGGGCGTAGTGCCCGTCACGCCATCGAGTCAGCGCCCCGAATATTTCGTCATAAAACCGTCGACAAACAAGCGAATCGACACTTATCTGTCACGAGCGGCTTATAGGATCAGTGCAGTTCCAGGACTGATCCCGTAGTAGCTGCCGCGCCCAGCACTCCTTGCGCCGCCGCACCAGCCAGGAGCGACACGCATCCCCAAACCCATGGAGAGACGAAATGTTCAAGTGCAAGCCCCTCGCAGCCGCCATCATCGCGATCCTCGCCACCCAGGCTTATGCCGACGAAAACAGCGCAGAACAAAACCAGTCGGGTGCCGACAACATCGCGGAAGTGACCCAGACTGGCGGCCAGGACAACCTGTCCTATCAATCGCAGATCGGCGCGAACAATGATGGAACGGTCACCCAGGACCAAGCGACGATGTCGGATGCCGTCCAGACCCAAACCGGCGACCTGAATTTTGCCGATATCGTGCAGAACTCGACTGAACAGAGCGAAGCGGTCCAGCTGCAGAACGGCGACAACCACGACGCGAGCATCGTCCAGACCGACACCTTCGGCGCCAGCGCGCGTCAGTACCAGGAAGGCAGCTTCAACACCGCGATCACTGAGCAGACCTCCGCCAACCTGAGCACAGCCGTGACCGAGCAGGACGGTAACGACAACTTCGCCGAAACCATCCAGAGCAGCACCGAGTCGAGCCTGTCCGAGCAGCTGCAGATCGGCAACGACAACGTCTCACTGGTGTGGCAGGAGGGCGGCGCCCGCAATGACGGCTTCGTCGATCAGCAAGGCGATGGCAACGATGCGACCGTGTATCAGGTGAATGCCTTCGACTCCAGCGCTGAGGTCGTCCAACAAGGCGATCTGCAGACCGCGTCGGTGATGCAGGAAGGTTCGGAACATGCCGCCAGCATCGAGTCGCAGGGCCTGATGAACGAAGCCTACATCGACCAGAGTGGCAGTTTGCAGACTGCGTCGATCTACCAGGACGGTACCTCGAACAACGCCGACATTTTCCAGGCTGGCGAAAGCAACAACGCCAGCACCGAGCAGACCGGCGAAAACAACTACGTCACGGTCGACCAGCTCGACGGCAACTTCCAGACCGCTTCGCTGCAGCAAACCGGCCAGTACAACGAGGCTTATCTCACTCAGCAAGGCACGGATCACCTGATCGACTTCGCTCAGGACGGTTCCGACAACCTGCTCACCGCAGAGCAACGCGGCAATGGCAACGAGCTGACCGGTTCGAGCTATGGCGATAACAACCGCGTGGACGTCATGCAGGACGGCGACCTCAACGTGGCCGATATCCAGCAGATCTACGGCTCCGACAACGAGGTCAGCCTGATGCAGACCGGCGAAGGTCATCTGGCTCAGGTGCTGCAAGGCGGCACCGCCAACCAGGCGATTCTCGATCAGAGCGGCATGGGTAACTCCGCCATCGTGTCGCAGATGGGCTCGGGCAACATGGCCATCGTGACCCAGCAGTAAGCGATATCGGCAGCCGGCCCATGTGGCCGGTTGCCCTTCCCTTAGCGACTGCGTGCTGGGTTACCGACCACCGTCGCTCCTGCCGCTACATCTCGAGTCACCACGCTGCCCGCCCCGATCAAGGCACCATCGCCGATGGTCACGCCCGGCAGGATGACCGCGCCGCCGCCGATCCACACGTGCTCGCCTATCACGACCGGACGCCCGAACTCCAGTCCGCTGCGGCGCTCCTCGGCACCGCGCGGATGGTCCGCGGCATAGATTTGCACGGCCGGCCCGATCTGCGTGCCGGCACCGATACGCACCTCCACCACATCCAGAATCACGCAGTTGAAATTCAGGAATACCCCTTCGCCCAAGTGAATGTTGTAGCCGTAATCGCAGTGAAACGGTGGCCGTATCACCGCGCCTTCGCCGACGCTGCCAAACAACTCGCCCAGCATGGCCCGACGCACTGCGGCGGTTTCGCCGAGCGCGGCGTTGTAACGCACCATCCAGGCCTTGGCCGCGGCCTGGTCAGCCTGCAACTCGGCGTCGCCCGGCTGATACAAGTCGCCAGCGAGCATCTTTTGTTTTTCGGTCATGGGCATGGTCTGGCTCCAGCGATGGGAAGGTACGCACCCGCCGTTGGACCGGACGGATGCGCAAATGCTCGCAACGACGCTGTCGCTACTCGCCCTGGATCTTGCTCAACAGGCTGCGCGCCAGCTGCACGGCCTCGTTGCGGTGGGTGATATTGAGCTTCTGATAGAGGCTGCGAATGTGCGTCTTGATGGTGGTCGGCGCCACGTTCAGGTGTTCGGCGATCTGCTCGTTGGACTGGCCGGCGTGGATCAGGCTCAGCACCTGCCATTCGCGGCGGGTCAGCGGCGAATGACGGATCAGTTCAGGCACGTCCGGGCGATTGATGATGTCCTGGATTACCGCCTCATCCAGCGTGATGCGGATCGCCCGGCTGAAATCGCGCTGCTGCTGGGCCAACTGGATCAGCCGATCCGCGCGCTGGGCTTCGAGCTCATCGAGCTGGCGCTCGTGTTGCAGCGCCTTGAGCATGGCGATGATCAGCTTGCCGATGCGCAGGAAGCTGCCGATGGCCCCGGTGCTGCTGGCCAGTGTCAACGCCTGCTGCAGATGATCCAGCGCCTGCTGACGCTCCTCGCGCAGCCAGTGCAGCTGGGCCAGCAGGATGTGATTGCGGTTCAGGTCCATGATCAGGCCGTGCTGTTCGGCATCGACCTGCAGCTGCCTGAGGATCGGCAGTGCCCTGTCCGGCTGCTTCAGCGACAGATGGGCGCGCGCATGGTTGCGGCCGTTGTACTGGGCGAAGTGGTTGAGCCCGCGCTGCAACGCCGGTGCGGTGAGCAGCCATTGCTGGATAGCGGTTTTGTCCTGGGTCGAATCCCAGTAGCTAAGCATCACCGCGTGCGCGTTGGCCAGCCAGTCGACGTGGTAGTTGTCGTTGGCCAGCATGCTCTGGATCTTGCCGATGTAATCGGCGCACGCGCTCTGCTGGCCACGGGCATGGGCGACGCCGGCCAGCAGCGCATAGCACTGCATGAGCCAGCGATCGCCGACGTCTTCGAGAATCTGGATGCCCTGCAGCGCACACTGCTCCGCGGCGTCCAGATGATGCCATTCGAGCAGCACCTGTCCGCGCACGCGGTAGATGAATTCCATGATCGGCGTGGCTTGCAGCTCGGCCTGCTCGACGTACTGAATGGCTCGTTCCTGCAGCGAATAGGCCTTCTGCAGATAGCCCTGGGCGATGGCGATTTCCGAGAGCTGACCGAGGTTCCACACCACCAGATGCGAGGCACGAATCTCCCGCGCGCGGCGCTCGGCTTCTTCGTACTGCTTTTGCGCCTGGGGCAGCAGCCCCTGAACGAAATGCGCCTCGGCGAGCCCAGATAGCGCCGCCACCCTGGACGTGCGCATGATCAACGGTTCGCACGCCAGCGCTTCACGGGCCAGGGCGATAGCCTGCTGCTCATCGCCACGGTTCATCGCCACCTGCGCGCGCACGGCATTGAACTCACCAACGATGCGCGCCCAGTCCTCGTCCGAGCAGCTGTGTTGCAATGCCTGCTCGCTGGCCTTGAACCAGCGCTCGACCTGATCGAACTGATAGGAATTCTGCGACACCCAGGCTTGCAGCAACGTGAACAGCGGCGAGCCGGCGATGACCTGCTCCGGCAGCGTTTCCAGGCACTGCTGAAGCAGCCCCAACCGCCCCAGGCGGTAGAACTGCCGGCCATGGCGCTCCAGCACCTCGCCGACCCGCACCGGGCAACCCGCCTGCACCGCATGGCGCGCCGCCTCTTCAGGCAGGCTCTCGGCCATCAGCGCTTCGGCGGCGCGCAAATGCAGCTCCGACATGCGCTGCGGCTGGTGCGTGCGCAGCTCACCCTGGAGGAAGGTCGCGAACAGCGGATGGTAGGCGTACCACTGGCGCAGGCCGTCTTGCGGCAGCAAGAACAGGCCGCCGCGATCCAGCTGTTCGAGCATGTCCCGGGCGTTGCTGTTCTGGGTCAGGTGATTGGCCAGGGAGGCGTTGAAGCGATCCAGCAAGCAGGTGGCCTGGAGAAAATCGAGCGTCGACGCGCTCAGCCGGTCCATCACCTGCTCGCGCATGTAGTCACGAATATAGGGATGCCCGAGCTGCAGGTTCTCCAGAAACAAGTCCATGCCGCGTCCGGTCTGCACCTCTTGCAAAGCCAGTTGCAGTGCGCAGGGCCAGCCGCCGATGCGTCGATTGAGGCGCTCGACCTGCTCGCGGTTGACCGTCACCGGCAAGCCCAACCCAAGCAGCGCTTCCACCTCATCGGTCTCGAACGCGAGATGCTGCACATCCACGATGAGCAATTGATGTTTCACGCGTAGATCGGCCACGCCCAGTTCGGGCAGGCCGCGACTGCACACCAGCAGCGTTATCCACGCCGGCATGTTGCGCAGAAAAAACCGCAGGGCCGCGATAACTTCGGCGTTATGCAGCACTTCGAAGTCGTCCAGCACCAGCAGCAAGGGTTCATGCTCGCCCGGCAGTTCCGCCAGCAGATGCGTGAGCAGGGTGTCGAAGACTTCTCTGCCCTGCTCGGCCAACAACAGGCTGCGCGGGCAGCCATGTTCCAGCTGCGCATCGAACACGTGCAGCAGATAGCGGCCGAGCTGAAGCGGATCGTTGTCGCCGGGGTGCAGCTGCAGCCAGGCGACTCGCCCTTCGAAGGCAAGCGCCCACTGACACGCCAGGGTGGTTTTGCCAAACCCGCTGGGCGCCTGCAATACCGCCAGACGCACCTCGCCCAAGTGGTGAAACCACTCATCCAGTCTTGGCCGCGCCAACAGCCCGCGCGGCATCGGCGGCATCTTCATTTTCGCAGGTATCAGTGGCAGCGGAGCAGGCATTGCGGCATTCATATCGTCTCCCTCGATTCCGTTCACTGGTGCGCCTCTGGATGCGCGCTACCCCTTCACTCCGCCGGCTGTCAGCCCGCCGACGATCCACTTCTGGCAGTAGAGAAACACCGCGGTGATCGGCAGGCCGGACAACACCGCCGCCGCGGCGAAATCGCCCCACAGGTAGTTCTGCGGATACAGGTACTGCTGCGCGCCGACAGCCAGGGTGAGCTTGTCCACGTCCATCAGCAGCACCGATGCGATCGGGTATTCGGTCACGCTGGTGATGAACGAGAGGATGAACACCACCGCGAGAATCGGCACGCTCATGGGCAGCAGGATATGAAAGAACGCTTGCCAGGTCGTCGCGCCATCGACGATGGCCGCCTCCTCCAGCGAGCCATCGATGCTTTCGAAGTAACCCTTGATGGTCCAGATGTGCAGCGCCATGCCGCCCAGCGAAGCGACGATTACCGCGCCATGGCTATTCACCCCGAGCCAGCTGACATGCTGGCCGAGCTGGTCGAACAACGCATAAATGGCCACCAGCGACAGTACCGGCGGGAACATCTGGAAAATCAACATGCCCTTGAGAATCGGCGCTTTGCCGACGAAGCGCATGCGCGCAAAGGCGTAGGCACTGGTGGTCGAGAGCATGAGGATCAGCACCGAGCTGATCAGCGCGATCTTCACCGAATTCCACAGCCACAACAGCACCGGGAACGGCGGGTTGGTCACCGTGCCGTCCGCGTGGGTGTAGGGAATGCCCAGCGCCAGCGACCAATGCTCGAGCGTCGGGTTGTCCGGGAACAGGCTGCCGGTGGCGAAGTTGCCTTCACGGAACGAGATCGACACCACCATCAGCAGCGGGAACACGATCAGCGCGATGAAGCCGAGCAGCGCGGCGTGCGTCAGCCAGAGGCGGTACTTGACGGATTTAGGTTGAACCATGGCCATGTCCGGTCTCCTTAAAGTTTGCGAAAACTGCGAGCGCCGTCGCGAGGTTGTCTCAACGAGTTCGCGGCAAGGCGCGTTACGCAAAAAACGGGGGAGTTTGGCGATTCCAAATGACGCCGTTTTTTGCGTGGCGCAACGTCAGCAGCGGACATGTGGAGACGGCCGCAGTAGGCGAGAGCGTTTTTGCGAACTTTCATACTTTCACTTTCGAGAGTTTCAGATTCAGCCAGGCCATGGCGCCGACAACGATGAAGATCAGCGTGGCGATGGCTGCGGCCAAGGCAAAGTTCTGCCCCGAATCCTGGAAGGCGATGCGGTAGGTGTAGCTAACCAGCAGGTCGGTAGTCCCGGCCGGCGTGGTCGCGCCGATGATGTCCGGTCCGCCACGCGTGAGCAGCGTGATCAGCACGAAGTTATTGAAATTGAAGGCAAAGCTTGCAATCAGCAGCGGCGCCAAGGGTTTGATCAGTAGCGGCAGCGTGATCTTCAGCAGGTTATCCAGCGGCGTTGCGCCATCCATCGCCGAGGCTTCGTAGAGGTCACGCGGAATTGCCTGCAGCAGCCCCATGCACAGCAGCAGCATGTAGGGGTAACCCAGCCAGGTGTTGACGATCAGAATCATGCTGCGCGCCAGGGCCGGGTCGCTGAACCAGTCCGGGCGGATGCCGAACAGGCTGTCGAGCAGCAGGTTGATCTCACCGAAGTTCTGATTGAACAGCCCGCGGAACACCAGAATCGAGATGAATGCCGGTATCGCGTACGGCAGGATCAGCATGACCCGGTAGAACGGCTTGCCACGCACCATGTCCCATTGCAGCAGGTTCGCCAGCACCAGGCCCACGGCCAGCGTGAAGACCACCGTCAGCGCAGCGAAGCACACCGTCCACACGAATATCTGCAGGAATGGCTGACGGATGCTCGGGTCGGTCAGTACCTTGGCGAAGTTGTCGAAGCCGGCAAACACGGTGAAGCCCGGCGCCAGCGCCTTGCCGGCGCTGTCGATGTAGAACCCGATATCAAGGTCTGGCGTCAGGCGCTCGTCGGTCTGGTTGTTGATCAGCACACCATCTTCACCTTCGCGGTAGAGCGGCTCCACCGCCGCCACTTCACGCAGGCCATAGAGACGTAGCAGATGACCGTCCGGGCCGCGCATCACCCGCTGCTGCAACTGATCACGGCGCTGGATGACGTCGCGCAACGGCAGTGCCTCGCCAAGGTCGTTGACCTCTTCGGCCCGCTGCATTGCCAGCGGCTCCTCGGCATTCGGCTCGCCCGTCAGCGGCTCGCTGACGAACACACCCTGCTCACCCTTGTCGACGCGCAAACGCTCACCGTCCGGGCTCGTGTGCAGGCTGAACCGATAACGGTCGCCGGCGAGGTAGGTCTGGTTCAGGTGGTACTGCTGCACCTGTTTCTGGCTAAGCAAGTTGCTGCCACTGTAATTGGTGAAGCCGATGCCCACCGTGTACAGCAATGGAAAGATGACGAACACCAGCATCCCCGCCACCGCGGGGTAGATGTAGCGGTGGGCATAGGTACGGCGGTTGATAAAGACGTAGCTGGCCAGCCCGGTAACGACCAGGCCGAGCAGCGCGAATGCCATTTGCCCCTGGGCATAGAGCGCCACGACAAGATACAGCGCGAAGGCATTGAAGGTGAGCCAAACCAGCCAGCGCAACCCGGCCTTCAGCGAGGGGTGAAGCGTCTTGGTACGGGTGTTCATGGCAGGGCTAGGCAACTCAGCGAGGGCATTCACAACGGGGAACCTTTCTAACCTGAGAATAGATCACCGGCCGCGCCATGGCGGCCGGTGACGGTTTCATCGGGTGATGCGCTTGGCGGCATCGTCCAGAGCGGCGTCGACAGTCTGCCGGCCCGAAGTGATGTTGGTGAGCGCAGCCGCCATAGACGACCAGAAGACGCCCATTTCCGGCACGTTCGGCATGGGCTCGCCCATTTGTGCGTTCTCGAACGTGGCCTTGATGTGCGGGTTGGACGACAGCTCTTCCATGTACGCCTGATTCGCTACCGCGCCTAGCGGCACGTCGGCGTTGACGGCCTTCAGGCCTTCTACCTCGAGCAGGTAGTTCTCCAGGAACTCGACCGCCAGATCCTTGTTCGGGCTGGCCGCATTGAGCGTCGCGGCAGTGACGCCGACGAAGGGCTTACCGGGCTCGCCATTGATCGCCGGAATGGGCGCCACACCAAAGTCGATGCCGCTCTTCTCGATGTTGCTCCAGGCCCAGGGACCGCTGATCATCATCGCCGAGTCGCCCTTGTTGAAGGCCGCTTCGGCGACGCTATAGTCAGCGCCCTTGGGCATCACGCCCTTCTCGACCAGATCGCTGAGCACCTTGGCACCCTGCTTGGCGCCAGCGCTGTTGACGCCTGTGGACTCGACGTTGACGCCGCCATCGGTTTTCTCGAACACATAGCCGCCATTGGCAGCCAGCAGCGGCCAGGTGAAGTAGGTGTTGTTGTAGTCCCAGAGGATGGCGCGCTTGCCATCGGCAGCGAGCTTTTCATTGAGTGCGAAGACTTCATCGAAGGTCTTCGGGGGCGTATCGACCATCGCCTTGTTGTAGATCAGGCCGATGGTTTCCACCGAAATCGGGTAGCCCCACAGCGCGTTGTCGTAGCTCACCGCATTCCAGGCGAAATCCGCGATCTCGCCCTTGGTCTCTTCGCTCGGCGAGACCTTGGTGATCAAGCCGCTCTTGGCCCACTCGCCGATGCGGTCGTGTGCCCAGATGAAGATGTCGGGGCCGTTGCCGGTGGCGGCGGCCTGCTGGAACTTGTCAGTGGCGCTGTCCGGATGCGCCACTTCGACCGGGATACCAGTTTCGGCAGTGAACTTCTCGCCGACCTTCTCCAGCCCCTTGTAGCCTTTGTCACCATTGATCCAGATGACCAGCTTGCCTTCCTCGATCGCCGCCATGGCCGGCAATGGGAGACTGAAGGTTGCAGCCAGGCCGACCGCGGCCATACCCCACAGCGTCTTGTTCATGCTTTGTTTCCTCGTGGCTTCTTATTGTTGATCCCACATCTGCAGCCCTCGGGCATTTGCAGTTCCTGAATACTCGACCAGCCTCCTCGTGCGCACATCCTCCCCGGCGTAGTCAGCGAGGGCGTAGAGATGGGGCGTAGATGAGCCGGCTGCGCCATGAAAAATTCCGCCTGCAAAAACCGGTATTACGCCTGCACTTCGCTGACAGCAGGGTGTTAAATGCAGCGAAAACAACAAAACGGATCGATACCATGCACCGCCGGACGTCTGTTTGTCACTTGGCCTTTGGCCTCGCTCTTCCCGCTCAGCTCGTGCTGGCCGAACCGACCCTCACCGCTCGCATCGGCGACGAACCGCTTCACCTACGCTGGAGCGAAATGCAACCGGAGCGCTACAGCACCGAGCTGGCGCTGCCCGCCGGCGAACTCGAGCTGGGCGCGCCCGACGCCGATAACACGCAGCCATTGGCGCTCTACCGCAAGCAGCCGCTGGGCAAAGACAGCGCGTATCGCTTCAACGTTCCGGCGGCCGGCAATTACCGCCTGATTGCCGACATCGGCGAAGACGCCAGCCTGCGTCTGCTACCGATCAAGGAGGCCGAACCGTCAGAACCCTCCATTGCCTGCCCGGTCTGGCGCGGCGGGCCAGTAACGATCAGCGTCGGTGACGTCTTCGCAGAGGGCGAACGGGTGCGCGACGCCTACGGCGGCCAGACGACCGAGGTCCGAGGTGGACGCGTTACGCTGACGCCCGCCGCCGGCAGCGACGGCCTGCTCTTGCTGGAAGCCGTCGAAGCCCCCGCGACCGCTGCTCACGACTGGCGCAACGCAACCGTCTATTTCGTCGTCACCGACCGCTTCGCCAATGGCGACCCAACCAACGACAACAGCTACGGCCGCCAGCCCGACGGTAAAAATGAAATCGGCACCTTCCACGGCGGTGACCTGAAAGGCTTGACCGGCAAGCTGGACTACCTCGCCGAGCTGGGTGTCAGTGCCGTCTGGATCACCGCGCCGTACGAACAGATCCACGGCTGGGTCGGCGGCGGCGATAACGGCGATTTTCGCCATTACGGTTACCACGGATATTACGCGCTCGACTTCACCGAACTGGACGCCAACATGGGCAGCGAAGCCGACCTGCGCGAGCTGATGACCGAGGCCCACGCGCGCGGGATTCGTGTGCTGTTCGACGTCGTGATGAACCACCCCGGCTATTCGACTTTGGCGGACATGCAAACCTTCGGCTTCGGCGGGCTGCGTGACGGTATGGCGCAGTACCTGCCCGAACGCTGGGCAGACTGGCAGCCCGAGCCTTACGAGAATCTGCACGCTTACCACAACCTGGTCGACTACCAGCACCCGGACTGGGTCCGTTGGTGGGGAAAGGAGTGGGTACGTGCAGGCCTCGGCGATTACGACCAGCCGCCGAGCGCGGTGGTCGATCCGGTCAAGGGCTCGCTGAGCTTTCTGCCCGACTTCAAGACCGAGAGCGATCAGCTCGTCGGCTTGCCGGCTTTCCTGCAGCACAAGCAACCGACCGGCGCGACGGCCCGCGAAGGCTACCGGGTGCGCGACTACCTGATCGAATGGCTCACAGACTGGGTGCGTGAATATGGAGTCGACGGCTTTCGCGTCGACACGGTGAAGCATGTCGAACCCAATGCCTGGGCCGAGCTGCGTAAGGCGGCCGACCGCGCCCGTGCCGACTGGTCGGCCGCGAACCCGGACGACCCCTTCGCCGGCACGCCGTTCTGGATGGTCGGCGAAGTATTCGGTCACGGGCCGGAGACCAGTATGTACCGCGAAAACGGCTTCGATGCGCTGATCAACTTCGCCTTCCAGACCGAGGCGGCACCGGCGGCCAGCGAATGCCTGACCAAGGCCGAGCCGACCTATGCCGATTACGCCCGGTTGCTGGCCGAGCATCCCGAGCACAACTTCATGAGCTACGCCTCGTCGCACGATACCGCGCTGTTCTTTCAGCAAACCGGCGAAAGCCTGGGCAAGCAGCGCGGTTTGGCCAACGCCTTGCTGCTTGCACCCGGCGCGGTGCAGATCTTCTATGGCGACGAGACGGCCAGGCCGTTCGGCCCGACGGGTTCGGACCCCTTCCAGGGCACGCGCTCGTCGATGAACTGGGCAGAACAATCGCAACCGGAAATCAGCGAGCTGCTTCGCCATTGGCGCGTGCTCGGCCAGTTTCGCGCGCGGCATCCGGCTATCGGCGCCGGGCGGCACGAGCGGTTGCCCGGTCAGCCCTATGCGTTTTCTCGAACCCTGAGTGACGACCGCGTGATCGTAGTGCAGGCCGGGGCTTCGGCCGACCAGTGAATTGGCCGCAAGCCTTCGTCTATCCACAGAACGCGCTCGAAGCGCCACATGCCGGAACGTTCAGATGAATGCAACCTTGAATACGCGACAGAAGGCCCAGCTGGCCTTCATCGCGAGCGGTGCCGAGCTGGAAGTCGGGCGGCCCGAAGATTGCCCGCTGCCACTCTCAACCCTGGCGATGACCGACGGCAGCCAAGCCTACGTCAGCCGCGAGTTGTCCGGCGGTCTCACCGCACACGTCTATCGGGTCGAGGCGCGAGGCCAGAGCTGGACGCTCAAACGCGCCCGCGAGCGTTGCCTGGTGCAGAACGCCGACGGCCAGACCTCTTTTCTCAACGAGGTGCAGCGGCGGGCCGACCTCCAGGCGCTGAAGGTACGCCACGAGCTGGCCGAACGCCTGAGCGGAATCGTCGACACCTGTTATGCAAACTTCCGCCGTGGGGTGCTGCTGTCGCCCTGGATAGAGGGCGAGCAGGTCACCGATTGGAGCGAGACGCGGCTGATCGACCTATTCGATACCGTCATCACCCTCGCCTCGCAGGGCCTGTTCGAATGGGACTTATGTCCAGGCAATGTGCTGGATGATGGCCGGATCCGCCTGTTCGACTTCGGCTACCTGTACCGCTTCGATCCGCTGCGCGAATTCAACAGCGATGGCCTCGCCTCGCCGGGCTTTCATCCGGTCGAGCGCTTCGAAACGCGGCAGTTTTTCGCATGGCTGCTGGGACAGGAGCAGGCCGGTGAGAACCGCGCGCTGGCTGCCTTCCGCCTGGAGAAATCGATCGCGTTAGACCGTTATCAGCGCTGGCACAGCGAACTGGCGAGGCAAGGTGCGAGTGCGGCCGTACTGGATCGGCTCAGCGAAGTCATCCGCACCTGGCAAACGGCACTCAGCGGCTCGGCCGAGGCACTTTATTTGCGCGAAGCCTGGCGTTCGCACCGCCTCGATCTTGCCGACGATCTCGACGGCCAGACCTGCACGCCGCTCACGCTGCAACGGCTCGCCTGGCTCAAAGATATTGCCGCTACTCGCTACGCCGATCTCGTCGCCTGCGGCGCGTTGGCGATCGAGCGGGCCGAAGGACGCGACGATCTGCTGGATCAGCTTGACCGCGCCGAAGCGCAAGCCGTCGGCTGGCAGGTGCCACGCGCTAGGCCAGCCGGTCTGTAGGCAACTCGATGATGGCGTCAGCCTGGGCGAATAATTTCGCCTACGAGGTGCTGCATGGCTTGGCGAACCTCCGTACGCAGGCTGTCCTGTAGAGGCGAACTTTTCGCCCAAAGACTTCGTCATTCGACGACCATCACGTGCAATAACGCGCACAAAGCGCCTGCTGTTCGGCCGACATGCGCGCCTGGCGGTCGCTGCTTTCGCTGATCGCTACGACGCTTCCCATATTCTGCTCAGCCGCCGAGTCGATCGCATGCATGCCGCGCGAAACCTCCTCCGCTGCAAGACGCTGCTGGCCGGTGGCTGAATCGATCTCGCGCGACATCACGGCGATGCGCTCGACCTCCCGGCGGATGTCCTGCATCAGGTGATCGGCCTCGCCGACCTGGTCGAGATTGCCCTGCATCTGCGCTCGGCTCTTCTCCACCGACTGCACCGCCGATGCGATGCCTTGCGTCAGGCGCTCGATGCGCTGCTGGATTTCACCAGTGGATTGCGCCGTGCGTTGGGCCAGGCCGCGCACCTCATCGGCTACCACCGCGAAACCACGTCCCTGCTCACCGGCACGCGCCGCCTCGATGGCCGCATTGAGCGCCAGCAAGTTGGTCTGATCGGCGATCCCGCGGATGACGTCGAGAATTTGCCCGATCTGCTCGCTAAGGGCCTCGACATTGGAGATCTTGGCGACGCTCGCCTCAAGTTGCTGCGCCAACGCCCCGGTGTTCTCGCGGGTTTCGGCCATCAACTGGCTGCCCTGTCGGGTCAGGGCCTCAACGCTGCCGACCCGTGCCGCCGTCTCGCCGGCGTGCTGGGCAACCTCGCCGAAGCTGGTTTCCAGCTCGGCCAGGCTGGCGACCAGCGCTCCGATACTGCTGCGCTGTTGCTCCAGCCCGGCACGCGCCTGGCCGCACGCTGTGGCATTACGCCGGGCAATCTCGTCCTGCTCGTCGGCGTTGCGCCCGAGTTGCGCCAGCGCGTCGCGCATGTTGCCAGCGACCCGGTTGACGTGTTCGCTGACACGCCCGAATTCGTCCGGCCGACGGTAGTCGCACTGGCCGCGCAGGTCTCCGGCAGCCAGATGCTGCAAGGTGCCGGTGACGGCACCAAGCGCAGCGCGCATGGTGCGGCTCAGCCACAGTCCCATGAACAGTGCGAGCCCGATCGACAGCCCCGCCATCAGTAGCAGGCGGGTGACGCCATGCTGGTAGGTTTCGGCGGCCAGAGCCAACTGCTCGTTGCTGGCCTCTTGCGCACTAGTGATGAGCGTGCCGATGTCGTCTCGCGTCTGGCGCTGCAAGGCGTTGAGCTGGGCCTTCTGCTGCCGATTGGCCTGCTTGTCGCGGAGCCAGGCGTAGTACTGACCCACCGCGCCCGCGCCGGCGGTATCCATCTGTCGCTGAATGTCCTCGAATGGCGGGCGGAAGCTGTGCACATAGTCGGTTCGGCTGTCTTGATGCGGAGCGAGGTCCATCAGCACGTTGTCGAGCTTCTTCTGCAGGTCGGGCAGGCGTTCGGCGATCTTCACCCGGGCTTCGTCGAGCTTTTGTGTAGAGGCGCCGCCGATCGCGTCGAACAACAGGGCCTCGACCTGTTCGAGCGGGATGATGAAATGCTTGATCGAATAGGCCGCCAGGTCGTCGCCAGTGACGAACTGAGCTTGCAGCAGGTCCTGCTTGAGCCGCGAGAACTGCAACTGCAGATCACGCAGCGCCACGGCATTGCGGTCGACACGCTCGAGCAGGCCGCGATGCGCGCCGATTAGCGCCAGGCTGCGGCGGTCGAGCTCCGGCAGCATGTCGCTCAGTCGCTGTTTGGCGTCGGTATGCCCCGGTGTCAGGCCTTCGAGCTGGCTTAGCAGTTCGACTGATCGTTGGTGTAGTGCCTGGTGCCGCGTGGTGAAGGCGGCCAGCTGCTCCGGCCGGTCTTCGGCAAGGGCATCGGAGAGGTTCTGGGTCAGGCTCTGCAGCGTACTGAAGAAGCTCTCACTGACCAGCAAGCGGGAAGCGGTGGTCGAGATCTGTTCGGCATTGCCCTGCAGGCGGGTGACGGCGACCAGGCTGGTCCCGGCCACGAGCACCAGCAACGCCACGAGCGCAGCGATCAGCACATACAGCCGCGGCAGAAAACCGAGCCGAAAGACGGAGAAGCGAGAATGGGCGGACATGTGAGCTCCTGACGCGACAGCGAAACGCGATGGCTTTTTGTTATTGCGTCAGGATTGTCCGGGCTGCTCGACAGGACATCCTCCCCGAGCGTTATCGACAGGGAGGAGTGAATAGGCGTAGTGACCTCGGTGGGCTGAAGCGGAGCGCCGCCCGGTCCACCCTACCCCGTGCGGTCGAGCGTTAATCGGTGGGCTGAAGCCCACCCTACAGTGCGGTCCCATTCCGTAGGGTGGGCTTCAGCCCACCACGATGTCCGACTCAGAACGAGCCGCTAGTGCTCGCCCCGGCGGCAACCTGGACGCTGTTGTTGCCGCCCGAATCCCACTGACGTACCTGGGTGGGCCCACCCTACCCGTGCGGCCGAGCGTTAATCGGTGGGCTAAAGCCCACCCTACAGTGCGGTCCCATCCCGTAGGGTGGGCTTCAGCCCACCATGATGTCCGACTCAGAACGAGCCGCTAGTGCTCGCCCGGGCGACAACCTGGACGCTGTTGCTGCCGCCCGATTCCCACTGACGTACCTGGGTGGGCCCACCCTACCCGTGTGGTCGAGCGTTAATCGGTGGGCTAAAGCCCACCCTACAGTGCGGTCCCATCCCGTAGGGTGGGCCGGGCGGCGCTCCGCTTCAACCCACCACGATATCCGACTCAGAACGAGCCGCTGGTGCTCGCCCCGGCGGCAACCTGGACGCTGTTGTTGCCGCCCGATTCCCACTGACGTACCAGCGTGCCGTCAGCCTCGTTGCGTACGATGCACTTCCATTCCACCGCGTGCCCGGCCGGCAAGGCGATGGTGCCTTTCCAGGTTGGGTAGGCGCTGGTGTCGGTCAGGCGCACCGCGTTGGCCGGGCTCCAGTTGCCGAGCTGGCTGACGTTGCCGACGGCATAAACGCTGTCGCCCATCTGGGTCACGCCGTTGTCGCAGCGGAAGTTGACGCTGACCACGCTGCCATCGTCGCCACCGCCGTTGCCGTCATCCCCGCCCGTACTGCCAGTCGTCCAGATCCGCAACTGGCCGTTGTCCTGATTCAGCGCCTGGTTGAAGCTCCCGCTGCTGACTTGACCGGGATTGCTCAAATTCGATCCGAGCGCTATCACCAATGTCTGCGCGGTCCCGCTGACGGTCGCCACCAGCCCCGAATAGCCGTTGTGGAAGCTGATCGCCGAGTCGGCTTTCACGCCTGCGGCGCGGCGGATCTGGATCAGTTGGCGGATCAAGTCGCCGTGCCCCCAGTCGTACATATGCGACCAGTACACCACCGGTGTGCCGGGGCTGGAGAGAATATAGGCGTAGGCTTGGCGCACCAGATCATCACGCAGTGCCCAATGGTGCTGACCGCCGTTCTGCCCCGGCGAGTAACCGGTGTCGTGGTTGTCGACGAAGGTCACCGCGACTTCGCGCCAGCGCGCGTCCGGGTTGCCGTTGAGGCCGTTTTTCCAGTCGGCGATAGAGCCATTTTGCATGCGCTCCTTGAGGGCGAAATCGAACACCGGACACTTGGCGCGATCGGACCAATCCTTGATCACCTGCTGCCAGCTGGCGGTGTTGCGCCAATCCCAGCTCGGGTATTCGGCCGGCGCCTTCCAGAGTTCGCCGACACAGAAGGCGTTGTCGTTGGCCGCGCTCATCCAGCTGTCGACCCGCTCGCCGGCGTAGCCACGGACGAAGTCGAAGCGAAAGCCGCCGGCGCCATAGTTGCTGCGCAGGTTGGCGAACTCGTCGCGGAACATGCCGTAGACCTGCGGGTTGGCCGTATTCAGGTCGGCATCGCCGCCCATGAAGCGATCACCATCATCGCAATCGTTGGCGTAGTTGCCGGGGTCGGTGCAGTCGTGGCGCCAGAAGCCCTGGCCGCCCGGCAGGTTGATTTCCTTGTCCGGGTAGCCACGGTTCATGTGGTTGGGCACTGCGTCGTAAAGCACTTTCACCTGGGCGTTATTCAGCGCGGCGGCGGCCTGCTTGAGCTGGGCGTCAGTGCCGTAGCGGCCGTTCTTGTTGAAGTCGTGCCAGAAGTAGCCTTCGCCGCCGCCGGACTTGGCGCCATCGCTCCAGCTGGAGAAGTCGCGCCAGGGCACCGGCATCCAGATCGCGCTAAATCCGTCGGCGGCAATAGTCGGCGCCATGCTGCGCAGCGTGTTGTACCACTGGTTGGGCGATTCGCGGACGACGTTCCAATGAAAGCCCTGGAGGATGATTTCATCACCGCCGTGATAACGAACCCCGGCCGGGCTCTTGCCGGCCAGATCAGCTGCCTGAGCGGTGCCCAGGGTCAGCATCAGGGAGGAAACCGCCAAGGCCAGGCGGGCAGGAGACAAGCAATATTTCATCGAAGTAGCTCCACTTTTTGTAATTGTCGTGAGCACCCGACTGCGGGAACCAGCTCCCCGGATGACAGGGCGCAAGCGGCGCCAGAACACCGCCCGCCTGGCCAGACTGCCGCGCCAGGCGCTCTCGCCATACCTCCCCCCTGGCTTTTTTCCCGGCTTAGTGGCCAGGCGTAATGCGCACCGATACGCACACCACTGCCCCTCCTCCCCCGCTACGCCCCGCCGCTCCGCCTCGAAAAAAAACGGTCGGGAGGATGTTGCGAACGTCGTCGATCCGCAGGCTTTCGTCACCGCCAGCCCGATCCGGATACGACCGGGGCGATGTTGGCGCCACGGCTGGCAGTACCTAACTGGCCGCACTGCCCAACAACAAGAACAAAGGACTTTCGCGATGAACCCGCAACAATCCATACGTCTTCTGCAACCCACCCTGCTCTGCGCTGCCATATTGGCGGCCATGCCGAGCCATGCGGTGGATTTTCATGGCTACCTGCGCTCCGGTGTCGGCGCTACCGCTGGCGGTGGCGATCAGGCGTGCTTCCAGGCAGCCGGTGCGCCGGCCAAGTACCGCCTGGGGAACGAGTGCGAGACCTATGCCGAAATCGGTCTGGGCAAGGAGGTCTGGAAGGAAGGCGAGCAGAGCTTCTACGTCGACAGCATGATCGCCTACAACTCGCGCCAGGCTAACGACTGGGAAGCGACCCGCACCGATACCAATGGCAATGCCAACAACCCCTTCGATGAAGGCGGTGACGTGGCCATACGCCAATTCAACGTGGTCGGCCACAACCTGATCGCGAGCCTGCCGGGCGCCGATATCTGGGCCGGTAAGCGCTACTACAAGCGCCACGACGTACACATCAACGATTACTACTATTGGGACGTATCCGGTCCCGGCGCCGGCATCGAAGACATCGACCTGGGCTTCGCCAAGGCCAGCATCGCCTGGATCCGCAACACCGACGGCGAATGGACCTATCAGGGATCGGGCACCGGCACCAACATCGCCAACGACACGCTGGACATCCGTCTGGCCGAGATCGACGTCAATCCCAACGGCAAGCTCGAAATCGGCTACGACTACGGCAAGGCCAACCTCACCGACGAGCAGGAAAGCGACCCAGGCTTCACCGACCAGAAAGGTCACCTGGTCACACTCGAGCACACCCAGGCCAGCTGGTTCGGCGGCTACAACAAGCTGGCGGTTCAGTACGGCACTGACGGCATCATCGGCAGCAGCGGTCGCAACAGCACCGGCAACAGCGATGGCGACATGCTCCGCCTGGTCAACCAGGGCGTGGTCGGCATCACCGACAACATCGAAATGATGTACGTGCAGATCTATGAAGACCGCGACTTCGACAACGACTCCGGCCAGAAATGGCTCTCCTTCGGTGTGCGTCCGGTCTACAAGTGGAACGACACCATGAGCACCGCCCTGGAGTTCGGCTATGACCGCGTCGACCCGCAGGCCGATGGCGAGCGCAGCCGCGATCTGAAAAAGCTCACCCTCGCCCAGCAGTGGTCAGCGGGCCGCAGCTTCTGGGCACGTCCGCAGATTCGCGTGTTCGCCACCTACGCCCAGTGGGACGGCGGTCGCTACCAGGCTGCCAGTGAATCCATCGACGCGGGCGACGACGATGGCCTGACCTTCGGCGTCCAGGCCGAAGCCTGGTGGTAATCGCCTGAGTGTCGGCGGCGTGCGGCGGTCTCTCTCCTCCCGCTGCGCCCGCCGGCACTGGGCACGCTTCTGACTTTCCGCTCCCACCGTTTTTGACGGTGTGTTTACCCCGACCATGGCTGGTCGGGGTCTTTTTCGATTGGCGACTGGAGTATTACCCATGAGCAATCTGCGATTTCCCTTGCTTGGCCTTGCCGTCGTTCTGGTCACCGGTTGCGGCAGCGATCCCCTACGCCGTGTGGATGCCCTGGCGCACACGTCCGCCCCGCTGGAGCTATCCATGACCGACGCCCGCCAGGCATTGGCGAGTGCGCCGATCTGCTGCGACGCGATCGAAAACCTGCCCTTTCAACCGATCCCCGTGAATTTTTCCGGTGACGTGACGCTGGACGCCACGGCTCCGGCCTACCGCTTCGACAGCGGCAAAAGTTTCTTCCGCGCCTTCGCCCTGCCCAAGGACAGCAAGTCCTTCGAGGTTCGCCTTTACAGCCAGGCCGGCAAGACCGTACTGGCCCCCAGCGCCATGCTGCTCGACAGCCGCTTGCGCCCCACGCGCCTGCTCGATGCCGACGATTTCACCTACGCCCCCGCGTCCGGCCTGAAAGGCGACAGCCTGGATGCCCGCCTGCGCATCGACCGCACCTACCTGGACAACCCCGGCAACGAGTACTACCTGGTGCTCTTCACCGGCGAGCAGCAGACACAAGGCCAAACCACTCTCGAACACCCGGCCAAGGCCTACGCCAAGGCGCTGGGCAACGAGCCGCCCAGCCTTCCCGATCCGGTGGCGCAGCATGCGCCCACCGGCGTGATCAAGATGGTGCTGATCGAAGACAAGGTCGCCGGCCAACAGGCCAACACCTATGTGCCGGCTTACAGCATCGGTCGCGAGATGGGCAACGATTTGCCATCAGTACCCGCGCCCGCGGTACTGCCCGAAACCCAGGCCTATTACCGCCAGGGCATCGATGCGGCATTGGCGGCGAAGGATCTGGAGCGCGCGCTGCGCCTTGCTGACGAAGCCGCGCGAATCGGCGATCCAGAGGCCAAGGTCTATCTGCTCGAGCGCATCGAGATCAAGTGAATCGGTCGCCAGGCTGTCGTCGGTATCGCGCCGCGTCTGCCTGAGCCCATCCCTCATAACAAGGACGTAGCGGACCGGCCCTGCCGTTCGGCATGGACCGGTGCGGATTGGCGATGCGCAACTGCGCACGGCCAGCCGCCCGCATGCCGTCATGCAAGGAGGCATCCATGATCGCTTTGTTCAACGCCACGACGCTTTCGCTTCTTCTGCTCTGCCTGTCTGGGAACGCGCTTGCGTTCGAACGCGACAAGCTGCTGGTCTGGGTCAATCAGGACAAGGGTTTCAACGGCGTCGCCGAGGTCGGCAAGCGTTTCCAGGCCGACACCGGCATCACGGTCGAAGTCGCCACGCCGGACGACCTGGCCGCTCGCTTCGACCGTCAGGCCAATACGGCCAAAGGGCCGGACATCGTTATCTTCGCTCATGACCGCTTCGGCTCCTGGCTCGACGCCGGGCATCTGGCCGCGTTGTCCCCGAGCCCGGCCGCGCTGCAGCGCACACCGGCCTTCGCCTGGGAAGCCGTCAGCGTCGCCAAGCGCATCTACGGTTACCCGCTGTCCACCGAGGTGGTCAGCCTGATCTACAACCGTGACCTGGTGCCAACGCCACCGCGAACATGGGGCGAGGTGATCGAACTGGACCAACGATTGCGCGCCCAAGGCAAGCGCGCCATCGAATGGGACTACGCCAACCTCTACTTCTCCTGGCCGATCATCGCCGGCAGTGGCGGCTACAGTTTGCGCAAGCGCAACGGCTTGTATGACTTCGACGATCCGGGTATCGCCAATTCCGGGGCAATTGCGGGCTTCAGGCAGATTCAGCAGTTGCTCGAACTCGGCGTGCTGTCACCGGAAGCCAGCTATGGCCGAATGATGGATGCGTTCAAGGCAGGCGAGCTGGCGATGATGATCAATGGCCCCTGGGTGTGGAATGAGTTGCGCGCGGCGGGGCTCCGCTTCGGTGCTGCCGACGTGCCGGGCATCGATGCCAACCATCCCGGCAAACCCTTCGTGGGCGTCGTCGCCGCCGCGGTCAATGCGCACAGCCCGAACCAGAAGCAGGCACAGCGATTTCTCGACGACTACCTGACCACCGCAGAGGGACTTCGCAGCATTGATGCCGACAAGCCGCTGGGCGCGGTAGCGAATCTGGAACTGCTGGAAACGCTGCAGCATGAACCCTTGATCGCGCATACCTATCGCTCGGCCACCAAGGGGGAAATCATGCCCGACGTACCGGAGATGAAGCGTTTCTGGGCATTGTTCGAAAGCCGCCTGAAGCCGATGCTGCTCGGCGAGCGGCCAATCCCGGCAACGCTCGAAGAAATCAGCGGTCGCCTGAGCCAACATGCCCAGATGCAGAGCGTGCGCCGCCGCTTCTACCCCATCGCCCAAGCGAGCGACTCAGCGCCCTGAGCGCAACAGCCGGCCCGCTAATTTCCCAGCGCCTGTTCAAGGCGCTGAACTGCGCTCACCCAGCAGCCAGAGCCGGAAGCGCACCGCGAATTCCGGTACCGAGCTGAAAATCCAGCCGGCAACTAGCACGTTGAGCAGCGCCACGGCGAGAAACAGCTGCGGTATCGACAGCCCGGCTACGGTCAGAATCAGGATCGAGAAGATCGCCGAAATCACCATGAACAGCGCATTGAGGATGTTGTTCGCCGCCACCACGCGCGAGCGCTCCTCCAGCGCGGTGCGCGACTGGATCAAGGCATACAGCGGCACGATATAAAGCCCGCCGAAGGCGCCGAGGCCAAGGATATCGATCAACACCCACCAGGCCCGCGGCTCGGCCAATAGTGCCGTCCAGTCCCGGATTTCACTGGCTGCCGGCACGCTCGTCGCGTGCCACCAGAGCAGCACGCCGAACAGCGTCAGGCCGATCGAACCCAGCGGCACCAGGCCCATCTCCACGCGATGCCGCGACAGCCGTTCGCAGAGCATCGAACCCAGCGCGATGCCGATCGAGAAGACTGACAGGATCAACGTCACCACACCCTCGTCGCCCTGCAACAGGTCACGAGAAAACGCTGGAATCTGTGTCAGATAGACCGCGCCTAAGAACCAGAACCAGGAATTTCCCACCATCGCGCGCGACACGGCGCGCTGCTGGCCCAGCCCCAGGCGCATGATCCGCAGCGACTGGCGCAGTAAGTTCCAGTCCAGGCGCAGGCTTGGCAGCGCCGCCAGCGAAAACGGAATCTTCCGACTGGCCAGATAACCGATCACGGCCAGCAGCACCACGGCCACCGACACCCGCATGGCGTAATCGCCACCGGACATCAGCACGCCAGCGGTGATGGTGCCGCCGAGAATCGCCAGGAAGGTACCCATTTCCACCAGCGCGTTGCCGCCGACCAACTCATCGCTATGCAGTTGCTGCGGCAGGATCGAATACTTCACCGGCCCGAACAGCGCCGACTGCGTGCCCATGCAGAACAGCACCACGAGCAATAACGGCAGATTGCCCAGCAACATCCCCACGGCGCCGACCAGCATGATCAGGATTTCGGCGAACTTGATTCGGCGTATCAGCCACGCCTTCTCGTACTTCTCACCGAACTGGCCGCCGAGCGCGGAGAACAGGAAGAACGGCAGGATGAACAGCAGCGCGCAAAGATTCACCAGCAAGCTGACGTCGGCCGTGGTGCCGAGCTTGTAGAGAATGGCGAGCACCAGCGCCTGCTTGAACACATTGTCGTTGAACGCACCGAGCAGCTGCGTCACGAAGAACGGCAGGAAGCGCCGCGTACCGAGCAGACGGAACTGGGAATGCTGGCTCATCGGAAACCCCCGCGGCTACGCTCGCCCCGCACGAGATCCGCCCCGACGCTCACAGCGGCAGCTGCCCGAACGCCCAGCGTAAAAGAAAGAAACTCAGCAGCCCGCCGCCGATGGTGGCCAGCAGGTTGCGGCTGATCGCCGCGATGAAGATTGCCAGCAGGCCAGCCAGCAGATAGGCGTTGTCCCACGCCAGCGCCCATTCGCCCTCCGGCATCAGCATCGCCGGCACGACGATGGCAGTCAGCACGGCCACCGGCACGTAATGTAAGCCCTGCTCCACCAGACGCGGGAAGCGCAGGTCGGGCCAGGCGAAGAAGCTGTAACGAATCACGAACGTGATCGCCAGCATGCCCAGAATCAGCAACCAGATTTGCATGGGTTCGCCTCCTTTCGTGCATCACGTTCGGCTCGCCGTTCGGCTCGCTGTTCCAGCCAGACACCTACGACGATGCCGGCCAGTGCCGCGGCGATCAGGCCCAGCTTGTAGGGCAGTTCCCAAGTCAGCAGCGCCACGGCGGCGGCCACCAGCGCGGACGCCACTTGCGGGCGGGTGCGCATCATCGGTACGGCGATGCCGATGAAGGTCGCGATCATGGCGAAATCCAGGCCCCAACTGGCGACATTCGGCACCGCCTGACCGAAGGCGATGCCGGCCAGCGTCGCCAGTTGCCAGCTCAGATACATGGTCAGCGCCGCGCCGAGGAAGAACCAGTGCTTGTGCGGCGACGCGTCGTCGCTGGCATAGCGGTGCTGAATGACCGCAAAGGCTTCATCGGTCAGCCAGAAGGCCAGCGGCACCCGCCAGCGGCTGGACAAATGCCGCACGAACGGCTGCAGCGCCGCGCTGTAAAGCGCGTGGCGCAGGTTGACTACGAAGGTCGTCAGCAGCACCACGGCCGCGCCAACGCCACCGGTGATCAAGGTGATCGCAATAAACTGCGCGGAGCCGGCGAACACCAGCGCCGACATGCCGATGGTCTGCCAGGTCGAAAGTCCGGCCCCGATGGAGAGCGTGCCGAAGATGATGCCAAACGGGATCGCACCGACGATCAACGGAAGAATATCGCGGCAACCGTGCCAGAACTCTTGCGAGCGGGACATCGAGGCTCCTTAGGTGTGCACCGCAAACGATAACGAGCTACGCGCCGCCATCGCGGTCGGAGCGTAGGGAATTTTGAAGACGGGCTGATGACCACAGGACAACCCGCCCGTGGAAACGGCAGACATTACCTTATGTCGGCGCCTGACGGCGACGGGCGTGCTTCTCGTGGAGTTAATGACGAGGGCCGGGGCCGCTTTCCCCTCCCCCAACCCTCTCCCCGGTGGGGAGAGGGAGCTGAAAGCGGGTCCAGGAGGTGCCCTGAGCTACTGGGTTGGTCCGCAGCATTTCATCGCCCGGCAAACACCACCTGTAAAGCGGCTGGAGCACATCAGGCGAGCAAGCACGATGCTGACTGATCAACCAATAGCCCGCGCCTCCAACATACCCCTGACTGCCGGCCATTCTCGATCAGTGATGCTGTAGAGCACCGTGTCGTCCAGGCGGCCGTCGGCGAGGCGGCGATGGTTGCGCAGCACGCCTTCGCGCTGTGCACCGAGCTTCTCGATGGCGCGCTGGGAGCGCAGGTTGCTGGCGGCGGTTTTCAGTTGCAGGCGTACCAGTTGCCACTCATCGAAGGCGTGTTTGAGCAGCAGGTATTTGATCGAGGTGTTCAGCCCAGTGCCGTGCTCGGCTTTGTCCAGCCAGGTCCAGCCGAGTTCGCCAGCCGGCAGCGACGGATTGAAATCGGCGAAGCGAGTCGTCCCGATGATGCGCTCGGCCATGCGCAGGGTGAACGCCACCGCGCGACCGTCGCGCTGTTCGCTGAGCGCGAAACGATACCAGTCCGGGCGTAGCGGCCCGTTGAGGTAAATCAGCTCGTCGCGGTTACGCTCGGCGAGCTCGACCAAGGCCGGGATGTCGGCCTCTGCGAGCGGGTCCAGGCGCAGAGCGCCTCGCTGCAAAGTGACCGGACGCGGCATGAACATCGAGATTCTCCTATGTGGGCACGCTTGTTGTGATCACGGCGCAGGCGGTAAGTGCCCAGCGGCCATCCGCGTCAGCTGACAATGGGTACAAGCCAGCCCGGACGCGCGTGCCGAGACACCGAATCAGCCACCACAGCAGTAAGCCGCAGGCAAGCCAGTATTTGTCTAGTCCGGTACTTTCGCCCGTTGCGCCCGCGACGACCAGCCTCATGCGACGATGGTCGCAGCCGCCACACGCCGATCGCTTTTACTGCGAAACTTTACACATTGATCTATCACCAAGCGGCAGCCTTCGGTTATCCAAGACTTGCCGAGCATGAGCTGTCGCCGAGCGGTAATTCCGGTCCTGAAACAGTCGCATCGCACCGGCTGACCCTGATCAGCCGGTGCGAACGTACTGCTATACCGGCTATCGTCTAAGCGCAGCCCGGCTCGGCATGACGACCGGCCGGGCTGGAGCCTGCTACTTATTTGCTGTCTGGAGTTTGCATGTCATTGTCCGGTGGGTTGATCGCGCTGGTCGCCTTTACCTATATGGCCGTGCTGTTTGCCATCGCGTTCTATGGCGATCGAAACCGCGCGCATATGTCACCGCGTGTACGCGCCTGGGTCTATAGCCTGTCGCTGGCCGTCTACTGCACCAGTTGGACCTTCTTCGGCGCCGTTGGCCAGGCAGCCGAGCAGCTCTGGTCATTCCTGCCGATCTATCTCGGGCCCATCCTGCTGATGCTGCTGGCGCCCCAGGTGATCCAGAAGATGATCATAATCAGCAAGCAGGAGAACATCACCTCCATCGCCGACTTCATCGCCGCGCGTTACGGCAAATCGCAGACATTGGCGGTGGTGGTGACGCTGATTTGTCTGGTGGGAGTGCTGCCCTACATTGCCCTGCAGCTCAAAGGCATCGTGCTCGGTGTGAACCTGCTGATCGGCAAGCACAGCGAGGCCGTCGCCGGCTCCGGCACGCAGGACACGGCACTGATCGTATCCGTGGTACTGGCGCTGTTCACGGTACTGTTCGGCACGCGCAACCTGGATGTCACCGAGCACCATCGCGGCATGGTGCTGGCGATCGCCTTCGAGTCCCTGGTCAAGTTGCTCGCGTTCATGGCAGTCGGCGCCTTCGTCACCTTCGGTCTGTATGACGGTTTCGGCGACCTGTTCAATCAGGCTTACGTTTCCACGGAACTGACCGGCTTCTGGGAAGAAACAGTCAACTGGCCGGCCATGCTGGTACAGACCACCGTGGCGCTGATGGCCATCGTTTGCCTGCCGCGACAATTCCACGTGACGGTGGTGGAGAACATCGAACCGCGCGACTTCCGCCTGGCGCGCTGGGTCTTTCCGCTGTATCTGGTGCTGGCCGCGCTGTTCGTCATTCCAATCGCACTGGCCGGACAGCTGCTTCTGCCGAGCGGAATCAGCCCCGACTCCTTCGTGATCAGCCTGCCGTTGGCCGAAGCTCACCCGGCGCTGGCAATGCTGGCCTTCATCGGTGGCGCCTCGGCCGCGACCGGCATGGTCATCGTCGCCAGCGTCGCGTTGTCGACCATGGTGTCCAACGACATGCTGCTGCCTTGGTTGTTGCGCCGCAAAGAAGCCGAGCAGCCTTTCGAGGTGTTCCGCCACTGGATGCTGTCGGTGCGCCGCATTAGCATCGTCGCCATCCTGCTGCTGGCCTATGTCAGCTACCGCCTGCTCGGCTCCAGCGCCAGTCTGGCGACCATCGGCCAGATCGCCTTCGCCGCCCTGACCCAATTGGCGCCGGCGATGGTCGGTGCGCTGTACTGGAAGCAGGCCAACCGGCGTGGTGTGTTTGCCGGCCTCACTGCCGGCGCGATGATCTGGGTCTACACGCTGATTCTGCCGCTGCTCGGCTGGCCGCTGGAGATGTTTCCCGGCCTGCAATGGATGTACACCGCCGAGCTGCCGTTCGGCGCCAGCGCCCTGACGCTCGGCGTGACGCTGTCTTTGGTGGGCAACGCGACGCTGTTTTTCTGGGTCTCGATCCTGTCCCAAACCCGTGTGGCCGAGCACTGGCAGGCCAGCCGCTTCATCGGCCAGGAGATCCACCCAACCGCCAGCACGCGCCGACTGCTGGCCGTGCAGGTCGAAGACCTGCTCTCGCTGGCCTCGCGCTTCGTCGGTGCCGAACGCGCGGAGCTCAGCTTCCAACGCTTCGCCCGCCGTCATGGCCATGATTTTTCGCCCAGGCAACAGGCCGACGGCCAGTGGATCGCTCACACCGAGCGGCTGCTCGCTGGTGTCCTCGGCGCCTCCTCGACCCGCGCGGTGGTCAAGGCCGCGTTGGAAGGCCGTGACATGCAGGTCGATGACGTGGTGCGCATCGTCGGCGAGGCATCGGAGGTGCTGCAGTTCAACCGCGCACTGCTGCAGGGCGCGATCGAAAACATCACCCAAGGGATCAGCGTGGTCGACCAGTCGCTGCGACTGGTGGCCTGGAATCATCGCTACCTCGAGATTTTCGAATACCCGGACGGGCTGGTTTACATTGGCCGACCGATCGCCGACATCATCCGCTACAACGCCGAGCGCGGCCTCTGCGGTCCTGGCGACGCGGACACCCACGTGGCCAAACGGCTGTACTGGATGCGCCAGGGTCGCGCGCACACCTCCGAGCGGCTGTTCCCCAACGGTCGAGTGGTCGAACTGATCGGTAATCCGATGCCCGGCGGCGGCTTCGTCATGAGTTTCAGTGACATCACCGCCTTCCGCGAAGCCGAACGCGGCTTGAAGGACGCCAACGAAGGCCTCGAGCAGCGGGTCATCGAGCGAACCCAGGAACTGTCGGAGCTGAACAAGGCGCTGACCGCAGCCAAGAGCACGGCCGAAGCGGCCAATCAGTCGAAGACACGCTTTCTCGCCGCAGTCAGCCATGACTTGATGCAACCACTGAATGCGGCGCGGCTGTTCTCCGCCGCCCTTTCGCACCAGCACGACGCCCTGCCCCGCGAGGCGCAGGATCTGGTGCGCCATCTGGATAGCTCGCTGCGCTCGGCCGAAGACTTGATCTCGGATCTGCTGGATATTTCCCGCCTGGAAAACGGTCGCATCACGCCCGATCGCCACCCGTTCCCGCTGGCCACGCTGTTCGACACGTTGAACACCGAATTCACCATGCTCGCCGCCGAGCAGGCGGTCGATTTCAAGGTGCATGGCAGCCGGTTGCGGGTCGACAGCGACATACGCCTGTTGCGCCGGGTGCTGCAGAACTTCCTCACCAATGCCTTCCGCTACGCCAAAGGTCGCGTGGTGCTGGGCGTGCGGCGGCAGGGCGAGTCCCTGCGTCTGGAAGTCTGGGACCGCGGACCGGGAATTTCCGAGGACAAACTGCAAGTGATCTTCGAGGAATTCAAACGCCTGGATAGTCATCAGACCCGCGCCGAAAAAGGCCTGGGGCTGGGCTTGGCGATTGCGGACGGTTTCTGCCAGGTCCTGAACCACCCGCTGTCGGTACGCTCCTGGCCAGGCACGGGCAGCGTGTTCAGCGTAACGGTTCCGATCGCGAGCAATGTAGTCCGCCAGGCCAAGGTCAACGGCAAGTCCGAAGTACAGCAGACCGCACTGACCGGCATCCAAGTGCTGTGCATCGACAACGAAGACAGCATCCTGGTCGGCATGCAAAGCCTGCTTTCACGTTGGGGATGCCAGGTGTGGACCGCCAGCAACCGAACCGAGTCCGAGGCGTTGCTGAAGGACGATATCCGGCCACAGCTGGTGCTGGTGGATTATCACCTTGACCACGGCGAAACCGGCCTGGACGTCATGGCCTGGCTGCGTGCCCGCCTCGGCGAGCCGGTGCCCGGTGTGGTGATCAGTGCAGACGGACGCCCAGAGCTGATCGCGGCGGTGCATGCGGCGGGGCTGGATTTCCTTGCCAAGCCGGTCAAGCCGGCAGCACTGCGGGCACTGATGAGCCGGCACGTGCCTTTGCATTGAGCGAAATGCCCTGCTCCGCACCGATCCACTTTCGTAGGAAGCGCACCCTCGGCCTTATCCCAGCACAAGAGCCAATGCTTCGCCCCGAGGGCGGGCCTCCCACAAAAACCGCTGCTCCGTGCCGACCCGCTTTCGTAGGAGGCGTGCCCTCGCGGCAAAAGCGGACCTTATGCCAACATAAGAGCAAAGCTTCGCCCCGAGGAGGGACCTCCCGCAAAAAACCGCATACGCCGCAGCACGCCGCCTCCGTCGGTTATTCCCCAGCCTCTTCCAACGGCGTTTCCGCCCCGGCACGCTCAAGCCAGTCGGCCGGCAGCTTCTTACTCGCACGCGCGCCCAGAAGCTTCAGCTGCTCGGCACGACCAACCAAATTGCCCCGCCCATCGGTGAGCTTGTTGCGCGCCCCGATAAAGGCCTTGTCCAGTTGCTGCAGACGCGTGCCGATCTCGTCCAGGTCCTGAATGAAGGCGGCGAACTTGTCGTAAAGCGCACCGGCCCGTTCGGCGATCTCACGGGCGTTCTGGCTTTGCCGCTCCTGCCGCCAGAGACTGTCGATCACCCGCAATGTGGCAAGCAGAGTGGTCGGGCTGACTATTACGATGTGCTTGCTGTAAGCCTCTTGGAACAGCTCGGGATCGCCCTGCAACGCCGCGGCGAATGCCGCCTCGATCGGCACGAAGAGCAGCACGAAATCCAGACTCTGCAGCCCTTCGAGCCGCTGGTAATCCTTCAACGACAGCCCTTTCAGGTGACTGCGCAGCGACAGTACGTGCTGTTTGAGCGCCAACGCGCGGCTGCCTTCGTCTTCGGCGCAGGTCAGCGCCTGATACGCGGTGAGGCTGACCTTGGCATCCACCACGACCTTTTTGTCGCCCGGTAGCTGGATCAGCACGTCGGGCTGGAAGCGTTCGCCATCGGCGCTCTTCAAGCTGACCTGCGTATGGTATTCGCGGCCCTTCTCCAGTCCTGCATGTTCCAGCACGCGCTCGAGAATCAGCTCGCCCCAGTTTCCTTGAGTCTTCTGCCCCTGCAACGCACGCGTCAGGTTGGTCGCCTCGTCGCCCAGACGCTGATTGAGCTGTTGCAACCGCTCCAGCTCCTTGGCCAGGGAAAAGCGTTCGCGCGCCTCGCTCTGGTAGCTTTCCTCGACTCGTTTCTCGAACGACTGGATGCGTTCCTTCAAAGGGTCGAGCAATTGCCCGAGCCGCTCGTGGCTGGCCTCGGTAAAGCGCTGTTCGCGTTCCTCGAAGATTTTCCCAGCCAACTCGGCGAACTGCGCCCGCAGCTCGTCGCGAGCACTCTGCAGATCAATCAGGCGCTGCTCGTGGGTCTTCTGCTGTTCGTTGAGTTCGGCGGTAACGGCGGCATGAGCAGCGCTCAGGGCTCGTAGCTCGGATTGCTGCGCATCGCGCTCGGCTTCCAGATCATTGAGCGCATCGCGGGATTCCAGGCGCTGAGCCTGTAGCCACTCGGTTTCGCGGCGCAGCGCCGCGAGTTCGGCCTGCAGCGCGGCGCGCGACTCGTTGAGGTTGGCGTGTGCCAGACGACTGGTTTCGAGCTGCGCACTCAGACCTTCCTGCGCCATGGTGGCCTGGGCGAGCCGCTCGTCGAACAAGGCAAGTTCGGCCTGACGCCGAGAGAGACGAAGCTGCAACGCGACGGCCACGGCAGCCAACAGCACACAAAGGGAACCAAGCCCGGCGAACAGATAGATGGGGTCAAGAGGCATGAACGGCTCCGGCTGAATTGCCGGGCAGTATAGCCAGCCGTCGTTTGCCGGTCGCCTGTGTCAGCGCTTCGCGGAGAAGCGCTGTAGAGCGCTCGATGCCTCAGCCGAACCTTGCGCAGCGGCTTGCTCCAGCCAATGCCGGGCCTTACTCAACTCGCGGTACTGCGGCTGACAATACAGCTGCCCCAGCTCCAGCTGCGCCTGGCAATCACCGGCACGGGCGGCCTGGCGCAGCATTTCGAAACCGATGCGCCGATCACGCTGGCTGTCGCAGTCGGTGCAGAGCAGCCGCCCGAGCCGACTCTGCGCTTCGACCACGCCCTCGCGCGCGGGCTGCTTGAGCATCCGACCGGCGATTCGTTTGACACTCTTGGTTTGTCCTAGATGCTGGTTGTCCAGCAGCCATAGCGCCATGCGCAACGGCAAGCGCGGGGACGTTGATAGGCTATCGACGGAAGTCGAAGCGGTAGAGCGCGTTCTCATGAGTACCGAAGGGGTTCGAGGACAGGGCGCGCACTCTACTCCTTTTTTCTTAGAGTTAAAGCCTTGCAAAATTTGCAGAAAGGCGATCCGTATCACATAAAAATTTCATCCACAAAAGCTGTGGATAACTCTGTGGGCAAACGGGTTACAAATCCCGCTAGCGCTTATGGTTAGTGGGCTGCAGTTAAACTGGCGTTTTTTTCGCCAGTAGAAAATCTCCTTATTTTTCAGCAAGTTATTAATGATCTATGCGTCCGTACGATTTGCGACAGTTTGTCATAAGCGCTTGACAAGCCCGCTCGCGAAATGTGCACAAGTTTGTGGCAGCAAGCGCAGAGAGCCCGTCCCAAGCGGCTTTTGCGCAGGTTTGAGCGGCTAACGGGGAACTTTGTACTGCCTGACCGGTCGTCGGGTGCTGCCAGTTAGGGCACATCGCAATACCCGCAATGACCGGCTTATGCTTGGGCATCGGTCACAACGGGATAAGTCATGACGAAGGGGCGCAGGGTCCTAGGCTGGACGGTCGCGGGAGTGGTTCTGCTGGTTCTTAGCATTGCCGTCTACGGTGGCTTGCGCTGGCAAGAATTCAAGCGTGAGTTCGATATCGTCACGCTCGACATCGACGGGTTGCGCCTGTCGACCGATCAGCTACGCGTGCGACAAATTGTCTTGGTTAGGCAGACCGCATCCGACGAACGGCTCGCGGTAACGGTCGATAATTTGCGCCTCGGCATCGCGAACTGGTGGCGACCGCTGCCGCTCCGGTCGCTACGCATCGATCACCTCGACGTACAGTGGCAGCCGGTGCCCAACGCGAGTGATGAGCGCGAACCCACCGCCCTGCCCAGCCGCCAGCAACTGGAACGCTGGACGGCCTGGTTGCCCCGTAGCGGCCATATCGCTTCGCTCGTCACCACCCTGCCCTGCGCCAGCGGTACCTGTCAGGAACAGGGCGAGCTGAGCTGGCAGCACGCCGGTAGAGAGGTGCTACCCGCCACACTGAACCTGCAGCTACATCACGACACGCATCGGCTGGCACTGACGCTGGACATCCACGAACGGGGCGCCGACACCCATGCCGATCTGCAATTGCAACTGGACGACCAGCAGCGCCTGTCCATGCAAAACCGGCTGACGCCAGAGGCCGACTCGACACAATGGCGCGGCACGCTGGCCATGAGCGAGCTGCCGGAAGCGCCTTGGCTGCTGGAGTGGTTGGGCGAATGGCTGGCCTACGCACCGCCAGCTTTGCCCGAATTGCCGGAGCAGATGCGCATTGGCGCGGGCTGGTCGCTGCAGATCGATACCGGCGACCTTACGGGTGTATGGCGTGTGCTCGATGGCGAGCTACGCCTGTCGAGCCATCTGCCCGCACCCTGGCCGGTACCCGGCATCGGTCAACTGCAGGGACGATTGGATGCAACAGCCGAAGCCAACCGTGGCATCTGGCTACCTACCGAACTGACCGCCGATCTGCAACTGCGCCCGGCGGCCACGTTGGTCGAAGCCCTTCCGGCACCGCTGCGACCCGACGCGATCAGTCTGCAGATCACGCCAGCGCCGGCCACTGAAACAACGTCCACGATACCGCTGCAGATGCGCCTGAACGCGAGCGGGGCTACGCCGCTCACACTCGATAGCCTGATCGCGCTCGAAACCGCCGCGCCCTATGCGCTGTCCTTCGAGCAAACCAGATTGATGCTGGATAGCAGAGCGCTTTCGTTGGCGGAAATGACCTTGACCGACCTTGAAGCCGATCTGCGGATGCGTGGCCGCGCAACCATGGAAGCAGCCAATATCCAGTTCGAGAAAGGCTCACAGATCGCACTGGCTCGTCTGAGCAGCGGCGCCAATGTGGTGGCTAACAGCGTGCAACTTGACCCATCCGGGCTCGATATCGCTCTTGACTCCGACGACCAGCAGTGGGACGAATTGTCAATCGAAGGCAAGCCCACGCTCAAGATCGCCGAACTCCGGCAACCGGCGCTGCGCCCCATGGGCTGGCAATGGAGCGGCAAACTCGTTGCCGGAAGCGAACAGCTTTCGCTCGAAGGCCCGCTGCAAAACGACGCCGGGCTCACGCTCCCTCTGACGCTCAACCACAACTGGTCCAGCGGCGCGACGCGGCTGAATGCAAGCCTTCCTGAACTGTTCCTGCGCGCGGGCAATCCGTTGGCTGCGACGCTCACCGACTGGCCGCAGGTTCTGGAACTGAGCACTGGAAGGCTGCAGGGGCAAGGTCAGCTCGACCTGCCTGCCAATGGTCTTCCCGAGGCGAGCGCGACGCTCAGCGTCAAAGGGCTCGGTGGCATTTACGACCGCACCGAACTGAGCGGGTTGGACGCGAATCTCTCGATTGCGCTGCGGCGAAACCAGCTGCGCCTGGAGATTCCCGAACTGATCCTGCGGGAAGCCAATCCCGGCTTCACCTTCGGCCCGCTGCGGTTCGGCGGCGTATATACGGGCGACATCGATCACCTCGATCGGGGCCGTCTCGCCTGGAGCACCGCAGAGGTGCAATTGCTGGGCGGCCGGCTCTGGCTCGACCCCGGCGAGGCGGACCTGGACGCCGGCACGCAGCAGCTGAGCGCGCATTTGCGCGGTCTACAACTGCCGTTATTGCTCGAGGCCTACCCCGCCGAAGGCCTGTCCGGCACCGGCGTAATTGATGGCGAATTGCAGCTGCAGCGCAGCGAGGCTGGCGTGAGCATCGAACGCGGCTCGCTGCAGGCGCGGGAGCCGGGCGGCGTGCTGCGGTTCCGCTCAGCGAAAATTCAGGCGCTCGGCCAGTCCAACCCAGCGATGCGTCTGGTGACCGAGGCCCTGGATGACTTTCACTACGACCTGCTCGCCAGCGACGTGCACTACGCCGCCGACGGTACGCTCGACCTGGGGCTCAAGCTGCACGGTCGCAATCCGGCGTTGGAAGGCGGTCGCCCGATCAACCTTTCGATCAACCTCGAAGAGAACATTCCGGCTCTGCTGACCAGCCTGCAACTGTCCGATCGCGTCAGCGAAACCATTCAAAGGCGGGTGCAGGAGCGCCTCAGATAAGGCAATGTATCCGCCACCCCGAACAGGAGAAGACCGTTATGCGGTTGCGCTATCCGATCAGCATTCTGGCGCTGGCCCTGCTCGCCAGCGCCTGCACCCCAAGAGTGGAATTGGCTGTGCCCAACGAGCCGATCAACATCAACCTCAACGTGAAAATCGAGCACGAGATCTATATCAAGGTCGACAAGCAGCTCGACTCGATCATCAACGAAGACAGCGGCCTGTTCTAAGGAGCCTTATGAAAAGCTATCTGAAACTCGGCACCCTGCTCCTGGCGCTGTGCCTGGCCCTGCCCGCCGCCGCTATGACCCTCAATGAAGCCATGGCCGCTCTCGGTCAGGCCAAGGCCAGCGGCCAGCTCGGCGAGAAGCCCGACGGCTATCTGGGTGTGGTGCAGTCCGGTGGCCAGGCGGAAGATATCGCCAGTCAGATCAACCAGGCGCGGCGCGCCGAATATCACCGTCTGGCGCAGAAGAACGGCATCGCCGTCAGCGATGTCGAGGCGATTGCCGGCAAGAAGGCCATCGAGAAGACCCCCTCAGGGCAGATCATCCAGCTCAACGGCAGTTGGGTGAAGAAATAACCGGTCTACCCCGTTCGTAGGGCGAACTCGTTCGGGCTTGGCCAAGCAGGCCGCGCATTGGCCGAATGAATTCGGCCCTACAGCAACGCGCACCACTTCGCATCAGAACCAGGCGGAAAGCGTCAGGGAACCGAACTGATCGTGTTCGTCCTGGCCATTGAATTCGCGGGTCCGCCAGACACTGGCAAACGCCAGTTGCCAGCTGTTCCAAGTCAGCGCCACGCCGGCCTTGGCATCGCCAACCCACTCGCGGCTGTCGACCGAATGGCTGCTTTTGAAGGTATTGCCCTCCAGCAGCATGTTGTGGGCCATGTAGCGTCCTTCGAGGTTGGCGAAAAGGCTCCAGGCGAACCCGCCGCCCTGGTCGAAGAACATGCTGCCACTCTGTGCGGGCGCCACTGCCGGGATGCTGAAGCTGCGCGCCAGGCCCTGGCCGATACGAACGCCCAGGCCTGCGGAACCGTAGGTGTAGAGATTGCCGAGCGCGACGCCTGCGCTCGGCCCGTACTCCATTTCCAGCCCGGCGAAGCGCTGCTGCAACCACCAGCGTTTCTGGTAGCCGAGGTTGACGAAGGGCTCGTTGCGCAGCTGGTTGTCCCAACCCCTGGGCTCGTCGCTGTCGGTCGCATCATGCACCCAGCGCTGAATTCTCTTGCCGCCCGCAGCCGGCCCGACTACACCCACGTCGAGGTGCAGGCCGCTGGCTTCGCGCCAGCCCTCGTGCTGTATATCGGAAAAGAGCGACATTCCGGCGAACAACAGGCCGGCATAAGGCCGATCGTCCTCGATCAGCTCGGCCTGTTCGATCTCGTTCGGAGTGTAGATCTGATGCCCGAAGCGATAGGCCACGTTATCGACCTCCTCCGCCGCCCAACCCGGCATGGACCCAGCGAACCCGCGCGTCCAGTGATCGGCCTCGGGCTTGAACGAGCGCATCAGCTCGAAGCCGTTGGTGTAATGACCGTCACTACCGGTGGCGATGATGTCGTTCTCGATCTTCAGCGAGTACAGATCCGCCTGGCTGACGAGAGGAACACAAGCGACAAGTACGGCGAGGGAAATACGAGTACGCAAATGCGGGTTTGCCATGGCCCAGCTCCTTGGTTACATGCAACAGGAAATGTATCTGCATGTTTTAGAGCCGGGCGTTTACCGAAACGTTCACCGAAGCGTTTAGCGTGCATCTGCAACGGGTGAGCCGGCTCTAAGCCTAGCCGTGAAGCGGCACGGCTTCGACGTAGGGTGCGCTCCGCGCACCACCGAGCTCCGGTGCATGCGGCGTGCATGTAGCCTGCGGATGAATCTCCACAGACCTGCCCATCGTTCGAAGCTTCGCTGTCAGGTGCCGATAACGCCTCCGTCGCTCTTGGTGATGAGCACCGTTGAGGAACGCGGGCGAGTCTTGCCGTCGCCGGCCGGAAAACTCAGCTCGGGATGCTGCACATTGATCCACATGGCCCGGTAGTCCGGGCTCCAGGTGATGCCGGTGATCTCGCACCCGCGCGGGCCGACCAGAAAACGCCGCACCTCACGGGTCCGTGGGTCGGCGCATAGCAGCTGGTTGGTGCCCATGGCCTGCATCGCTGGCTCCTCGTCGCCGTAGTCGGTTTCGATCCACAACCGGCCGGCGCCATCGAACGCCACGCCATCTGGCGAAGAAAAAATATCCCCGTTGATGGTCCCGGTGAGATGAGCCGGCACCGGCTGGCCGTCCGCGTCTTTAGCGCCGCGTCGCTCACCGGCCAACAGGAAGATTTCCCAGGTGAAGACCGTCGCGGTCGGATCTCCGCCCTGCTCGTTCCAGCGCAGGATCTGCCCGTGCAGGTTGTTCGGTCGCGGGTTGGCCTTGTCGGTTGGCTGCTTCACGCCACGGCCATCATTGTTGGTAAGCGTCACGTAGACCTCCCGACTGTGAGGATGCACCGCCACCCATTCCGGCCGATCCATAGGTGTCGCTCCGACGTGATCGGCAGCGGCGCGGGCGTTGAGCAGTACCTCGGCCTGGTCGGCGAAACCGTTCGCGGCGCTCAAGCCGTTCCGCCCGTGCATCAACGCCAGCCACTCGCCGCTGCCGTCGGCATTGAAGCGCGCCACGTAGAGCGTGCCTCTGTCCAACAGCTGACGGTTGGCGTGATCAGCACCCGGCACGTAGCGCCCGCTGGGGACGAACTTGTAGACGTATTCGCCCTTGGTGTCGTCGCCCGAATAGAAGGCCATGCGCCCATCCTCGCCCAACGACAGAACGGAGCATTCGCGGCAATATCGGCCAAACGCGGTGCGCTTGATCGGCGTGCTCTGCGGATCGAACGGGTCGACTTCCACCACCCAGCCGAAACGGTTCGGCTCGTGCACATGGCCATTGTGGGGTTGCGCCGGGTCCGGCGTGGCGTTGAAGCGCGGATCGGCGGTCTCCCAGCCGTAGAGCTTGCTCAGCCCTTCGCCGGCAATACCGTAGCGCTTGTGCGAGACGCGCGTGGCCAGGTCCGCGGCGTCGTGGTTGACGAAGTAGTTGTGCCAGTTTTCCTCGCACACCAGATAGGTGCCCCACGGCGTGAAGCCGCTGGAACAGTTGTTCAGCGTACCGATGATTTCCCGCCCGCTCGGGTCGGAGGCGGTCTTCAGCGCGTCGTTACCGGCCAGCGGTCCGCTGACGGCCATAGGCGTCATCGCCGAGATACGGCGGTTGTAGCGCGACGGCATGACCCGCTGCCATTGTCCCTGCGCATCCTTCTTCACTTCGATGACACTGACGCCGTGTGCCGCCTGCTCCTTGCGCACTTCGTCCAGCGGGCGCTTGCCGTCGGTGAGCGTCATGCCGTTGGGGTGCAGTGGCGGATTGACGTACTCATGGTTGATCACCAGCAAGCCGTGGCTGTCCGGGTTTTCTGGAAACGGGAAGAAATGCATGCCGTCGTGGTTGTCGCCGGCCTGCTTGAGCTGGGCCTGCCAGTCGTCGCTGGCGTCCGGGTTCCACTCTGGTGCGTCGGCCAGCACCGCATCGCCCCAGGAAAAGAACGTCCGCGCGCTGTAGCCGGGCGCCACCTGCACGCTGTCGAATTTCGGGTCAAGCTGAGTGGGGATCCCGCTGAAGCCGATCAGCGAATCAGACTGCCCGGCGCTGCGGCAGGCGCTCAGGCTCGCGCCGAGAAAGCCGAGCGCGGCCAGACCAACACTGCCCTTGAGCATGCTCCGCCGGCTGCGATCGACCAGTTGCCCCAGCGAGGCATTCGAGCTCGGGTTAATGGCCTGATCGTCGAGGGCTGAAAGGTTGGCGTGAAAACTCTGAAAATCCTGTTTCATCAATGGCTCGTTCGGCAAATGGATCTGCTGCGCATCATTGGATGCGGTAGTGGAAGGTGTTCTTCACTTTGGGCACTGACACTGCACGCCCGTCGATGACACGAGGCTGATAGCGAAAGCTCTTGGCGGCAGAGAGCGACGGACGGATGAACAGCGGATGGCAGTCATCCAGCGCCTTCGGATTCTCGATCCGCCCCTGCGGGTTGACCGAATAACTCACGGTGCAGGTGCCCTCGATACCCTTGTCCAACGCACGTTGCGGGTAGGCTGGCGCATCCTTGGCGATCGGCAAGTACTGCCGACTGGCAGCCGCGGCGGCTTCGGCTTGGCGTGCTCGTTCAGCGGCGGCAGCCGCTTCGGCCTGCGCTGCCTGCTCGCGCTGTCGCGCCTCGCGGGCCAACTGTTCACGACGCTGGGTTTCGTGCTGCTGACGCTCGACCTCGAGCCGCTCTTGCCGCTCACGCTCCAACTGCTGCTTGCGTTGCCGCTCTTTTACGCGCTGCTCTTCGGCCCGTCGTTCCAGTTCGGCGCGCTTGTAGGCGAGCTCGGCCTGTTCGAGCCGATGCTGTTCGATTCGCGGATCGACTTGCGGTTCCTCGACCACGTCTCGAACCATGGTCTCGACTGGCTCCGGCAACGGCGTCGGCTCGGGTTCGACAGGCGCCGCGAGCACCGGTTGCGGAGCCGGCAAGCTGACCAGCTGGGTCTTGAGCACCTGTGTTGAGCTGGGTGCCGTCAGCTCCGGCGTCCAACCGTGCAACAGCAGGCCGAATACCGCCGCGTGCAGCGCGACGGTCACCACCGCTGCGCTGGCATGGCTGAGCCACTGCGGCCGGGGAGCTGGAAAGCTGTTGGGCAATGTCATGATCAGACTGCTCATGGCGCGGGCTGTCCGGGCGGCGCCTCGGTGATCAGGCCCAGATTCACCACGCCGCCGCGCTGCAACTCGGCGATCCCGGCCACCACGCGGCCATAATCGGCAGCGTCATCGGCGCGCACATAGACCTGGGTATCGCCGCGCTCGGCGATGATTGCCGCGACCTTCTCCCGCATCTCCTCGAGGTCGATGGCGCTGTCGGTCTGGTCCTCGGCGTTCAGCTCGCTGCCCAGGTTCCAGTAGAAGCCGCCGTCGGCCTTCACCGAGAGCGTGAGGATCTGCCGCTCGTTCTCCGTGGGCATCGCCTCGGCGGCCACCTTGGGCAGTTCGATCTTCACGCCCTGCACCAGCATCGGCGCGGTGACCATGAAGATCACCAGCAGCACCAGCATCACGTCGATGTAAGGGACCACATTCATTTCGGCCTTGGGGCCGTGTTTACGCTGTGGCTTGACCAGCATGGCTAGGCTCCTTTCAGGCGGCTGCCGCTACGCTGGGCGATGCGGCATGCAGGCGACGATGCAAGCGTGCCTGCAGCTCGTTGGCGAAGCTGTAATAGCGACTGCTCAGCGTCTGGCCACGCGCGGAGAAGCGGTTGTAGGCCATCACCGCCGGGATCGCGGCAAACAGGCCAATGGCCGTGGCGATCAAGGCTTCGGCGATGCCCGGAGCGACGGTCGAAAGTGTCGCCTGCTGCACCATGGACAGGCCGAGAAATGAATTCATGATGCCCCAGACGGTGCCGAACAGGCCGATGTAGGGGCTGACCGAACCGACGGTGGCAAGAAACTGAAGACCACTCTCGAGCCGCTCCTCCTGTTCCGCGATGGCCACATAGAGGCTGCGCTCGACCCCTTCGATCACCGCATCCGGTGCAATACCAGGCTGGCGGTGCAGCTGGTTGAATTCCTGATAACCGGCCAGAAAGATGCGTTGCAATGCCGCCTCGTTGGGGAGCGCCTGTTCGCTGCCCTCCCGGTACAGCTGGGCGAGTTCTCCGCCGCCGCGAAAGCGTTGCAGGAAGGTGTTCAGCAATCGTTCGCTGCGGCGCAACGCGGCCCCCCGTTGGATAATCAGATACCAGCTGGCGACCGAAGCCAGCACCAGCGTGATCATCACCAGCTGCACCACCAGGCTGGCCTCGCTGACCAGCCCCCAGACCGACATGTGTTCGAGTGTGCTTTGCATAGTTTCCTCCAGGCCGTCCGACGCGACGGCCTCGTATTTGATTGCACCGGCATGACCATGCGATGACAGTCACGCTAGATAGGCAGAACGACGGCTCAGTCCAGACCCAATGCCTCGGCAACGGCCGCCCAGGGGAGGTACTTGTAGTTCTGTGGCCCCTCGGGCATGCGCTTGCGGCCGTCCTGCACCACCAGCATTCCGCGGCTCCAGATGCCTCCGAGATTGGCCGAGGTGACCTCCAGACCGTCGGTTTCCGAAGCGCCATCGATACCCAGCTGGGCGTTCAAGCCCACACGGAAGGCGCCGCGCATGGCGTAGGGCGCGTGGGCATCGAGCACCACATAGCTGTCGTTGCCCTGGCTGGATATCACCAGGTAGTCAGCCTTCTCGCCCTGGTAGATCGCCAGACCTTCGATGTCGTCGTGCACCGGGCCGCCCACTCCGATGACCTTCTCCAGTACGGTCGGCGCGTCAGCACGGGCATCGAGCGTCCACACCGCGACGTCTTCCTCACCGACGTACAAGCGCTGGTTGCGGTCGTCGGCCACGCAGCCTTCCGGCTGGGTCTCGACTTTGAAGCTACGGACCAATTCACCGCGCGGCTCACCCGTGACGCCATCCAAGCGGTATTGCAGGAATCGGCCGTCCTTGTCGTTGGCGATGGCGTGGATGGCACCCTGCTCGTCCTTGAACATGCACAGGCCGTAGATATCACCAAGCAGCGTCTCGATCTGCCCGATGTCGCTCAGCCACCCGCTGCGTTGATCGATGGCAAATAAATGCAGACTGTTGTGATCGCGGTTGCTGGCGACGGCCAGATCGACCGGCTTGCCGTCCAGTGAAAAGCCCGAACGCACATCGACATTGTTCAACCGGCCTACCGACAGGTACTGCAACTGCTTGCCAGCCATGTCGTAGACACCCAGCCCGCCCTTTTTGTCGGTACCGAGCACTCGGCTGTTGGAGGGGTCGTTCGGGTTAACCCAGATGGCCGGGTCATCGGCCGCATCGCCCAGACTCGGCACCGGTTCGGTCTGGACCTGCGCTGGCAATACCGGGATGACGGGCGTCGCAGCAGACGCTTCGGGTTGCCAGTCCAGACGGGCCCTGTGCGCACCACGCTCGTCGATCAGCAACAGCTCGAGGCCGCGTTGCGTCAGCCGAGCGCTTATCTGCTCCGGTTCATCGAGCGCATCCAGCGGCAACACCGAATGGCTGAGCCAAATGCCGCCGTCTCGCCGATACAGATGCAACGCGCCCGTTTCCGGGTCCAGCACCAGCAACCCGCCCGGCACCAGAGCGATACCGGCCGCGGCTTGCGTGATGCTCCCGAAGGGCTGGCGGATATCTACCGGCTGGCGGAGCAGGGGCGCCTCCGCATCAGCGGCGTAGCTCCAGACGCCAACGCCCTCCTCGTTCACCAACAGCTCACCAGATTGGTCGTCGACCTGGCAGTACCCGCTTTCCGGCGGCAGGCTCAGACCGCGAACCCGTTGCGGTGCGCTTAGCAGGCGCTCGTCTGCGGCAATCAGCCATTGTTCGCCGATACCGTCTTCACCCAGCAGAAAGACAAATTCGTTGCGTGCCGGGTCTCGATACAGACAGAGCCCCTCGATAGCGAAATCGGTCTTCGGGATATACAACGGCTGGCTCCAGCGATGCGCTCGGTCCAATCCGAGCAATACAGCCTGCTGGCGCTTCTGATCGATGGTCGCGACCAGCAAGCCGTGCTCGCCTGCACGGTGATCGAGCCCTTCGAACCGGCCCTTCAACTGGCTTAGCAACTGGCCTTGGGCATCGAACAACTGCAGCCCGCGGGCGTCGGGGCGAATCTTCAGCTGGTCGGCACCCGGCCAGAAACGATCATCGCGGACGAGCTGGGCGTTCTCCGCTTCCATAACGACTGCCCCATCGGTAAACGCAAGGCTCGGTACCGCCGAAGGCTGCTCGTCGTGCTTGGCCGTCTGGCAGGCTGCCAGCGCAATGCAGAGGCTCAACAGCAAAGGTTTATGCAAAGTTACGTTCATGGTCATTCCATTCAGCAGCCGCCGGCCGACGCCGCCCTGTCAGGAACAGGTCGGTATCGGGGCGGCGAAAGGGATCAGAAGTGGGTAAGGGTCAGGCCGAGCTTGTAGGTCGGGCCGTATTCCTCGTACTGGGCGTTGTAACTGCGGCGCCCGGTGTAGACGAAGTAGGACTCGTCGGTGAGGTTCAGCGCCTCGACTGTCAATTGCAGGTTCGGCGTGATGAAGTAGCCGGCCTTGAAATCAAGAAACAGCTGCTCGTCGGCGTAGAGGTCGTGCGCCTCGTCATCGACGCCTGAGACTTCGGCCAGGTATTCGGATTTGTAGTTGGCAGCCAGACGCATGTTGAAGACGTCGTTCTCCCAGCCGACCATCAGGTTGCCGACCGTATCGGAGTGGTTCGGCAGATCGATGCTGCGCTGTCCGCCCTGCCCTTCGATATCGGCGTCGGACTTGCTGAAGGTGGCGTTGGCACCCAGCAACACTCCGTTCCACGGCGCCGGCAGCCAGTCGAGCTTCTGCGAATAGGACAGCTCGATACCGTAGAGCTTGGCGCTGCTGCCGTTCTCGAAGCTCAGCGCCTCGTCGAAGCCGGCCCACTGGCCCGTACCGGCCAGATCGGTGTTGTAGATGAAGTTGTCGATGTCCTTGTAGAACAGATAAGCCGACACGGCACCTGCGCGGCCCATGTAGTGCTCGATGCCGAGGTCGTAATTCATCGACTCTAGCGGCTTGAGGTCGGGATTGCCGAACGCGGCATCTTCACCATCGATAACGAAGCCCGGCGCCAGTTGTTCGAAGGTCGGGCGCACCACGGTATTGGTCCAGGCGGCACGCAATTGAGTGTTGGGGGTCAGTTGATAGCGGGCATGCAGGCCCGGCAGCCAATGGTCGTACCGGTTATCACTGGAGACGGCCTCGAACTCGCCGTCGCGCAGGCCCGTTCCCTTGGCGCTGAACTCGGTGCCCTCGTAGCGCAGGCCGGCAATGATGCGCCATTGGTCCAGGTCCAGGGTATTCATGAAATAGGCGGCGTTGATGTCCTCGCTCATGTCGAAGTCACCGATGCGCGACTCTTGCTCGTCGTAGAACTCGCTGGCGTCCAGGCCACCGATCAGCCCTTCCAACCCGCCAGCATCGATACCCGGACCAAAGCGGCCAAGGGCATAGTCGACCTTGCCGCTCTGGAAGTCAGCCAGGGTCAGGTCAGCGAAATCATCGTAGGCCCAGATATCGACGTCGTTGGTCTTGTCGCGCCGGCTGAGCTTACCGCCGACCTTGAACTGGGAGGCGTAGCCCCGAATGTCGTAATCACGGGCGAGGTCCAGGCGAATGTTCTTTTCTCGGTCACGCGCATCGCTCTTTTCCCACTCCACCTCGTCCAGCTCGAAACTCGCTGGATCGTAGAACGACGAGTCGATCGCCAGGCTCGGCTTGCGCGTGCTGGAGAAACCCGCGTCGCTGAAGTCGCCTACGAAGGTGGCGCCGGCGATGCCGCCCGGATTGCGCTCGCGCGCCTCGCTGTAGCCGGCCTGACCGCTCAGCGTCCAGAGCCCCATCATGCGCTCGCCGCCGAACACGTACGACTGGATAGTCTGGGTATCTTCGCGCGATTTCAGCTCACGCCAGCCTTCGGCTTCGCCCAGCTCCCCTGCCAGTTGCGCGTCGGCAAACTCGACACCTGCGGCGTTGCGCGTCTCGGTGTCCTTGAAGCGGCTATAAAGAGTGCGCAGGTAATAACTGCTGAGGTCGTCGGGCTTGTAATCGAAGTTGAGGCCAACGCCGGCACGTTCGCGGGTGATTTCATAATCGCGCTGCTCCAGCTCGCCAAGTCGCGCGCCATCCTCGAAATCCCAGGCGCCGCCGGTTTCGACGTTGTCCGAGCCGAAATCTCGCTCCTGCCAGCTCAGCGCCGCAGCGACGCCGAAATTGTCGACGCCATCACCCAGGCTGAAACGGTTGCTGAAGGCGCCGGAAAACTTAGGGCTGGTCTTGCTGACGTTATCGTCGTAGCTGCCCTCGCCGCTCACGCTATAGAACAGGCCGTCGTGATCGAAGGCGGACAGGCTTTCCACCTCGATGGTGCCGCCCAAGGAGTTGGCATCCATGTCAGGTGTGAGTGTTTTGACCACCGACAGCGACTGCACCAGCTCCGACGGCAACACGTCCAGCGCCACCGCGCGGCGACCGCTTTCCGGCGAAGGAACCAGCGTGCCGTTGATGGTCACGCTGTTAAGGTCCGGTGCAATGCCGCGCACGCTGACGAAGCGCCCTTCGCCCTGGTCGCGCTCGACCGACAGACCAGGGATACGCTGCAACGCTTCGGCGGCGTTGTCGTCCGGCAGCTGGCCGATGCCGTCGGCGTGCACCACGCTCTTGACGCTATCGGCGCTGCGCTGCTCCTTGAGCGCCTTGTCGATGCTAACCGCCTGGCCGATCACCTCGACGTGTTCCATGACAAGCGGCTCCTCCGCCCAGGCCGAACCGGCGCTGACGGCCAGGGCCAACAGGCTGATACGGAATCCTGCATGGCGGATGCCGCTGCGGTATGTGCTCATGAACAATCCCCCGAACGCTGTTTACCGGGTCCATCCCGGAACTGCAGCGGACGGTATGTGGGGGATATGGCGGTTCTGTGACAGGGGTTGGGGATGGGGCGGCAGACTGGGCTTGTTGGGGTGGTCTCCGGTGTGGAATGAGCCGATATGACCTGTCTGATGGATCACGGGGACGCATTTGTGGGTTTGCGGTTCGTGCCGCTGCGCGTATCAGCGCGGTCAAAAACGCTTGCCTCTGCATCCGGCCCTGCGCTTCGCTCCTGAAGGGGCGTTTGGTGTCGTCTGTTAGTGCGTGCACCGAAGCCAAGCCAAACCAAGCCGCGAAGCCGCCTCCAGCCCCGTAGGGTGGGCTTTAGCCCACCAATAGCAGGGCTCCACTCCGTCACGGTGGGCTGAAGCCCACCCTACAGTGCTTAGTCTTTCGATTTGCTGCAGATCAACAGGCGACTCGGGACGCCCCTTTCAGGAGGGTGAGCGTAGCCGCCATGGAGAGGGGCGAGCCGCATGGATGCGGCGAGAGCCGTAAAAGGCTAACCAACCCGAAATAACGCCTGAGCCAATTCAACCCCCTCCCCATTCATCCAAGCGTCACATTCATTTGTTTCCGTGCCCCTCACGCACTGGCGCGCCCTCGCCACGGAGACCCGATGAAATCCTTTCTAAAGCTGCATGCCCTGACCCTGCTCGGCCTGGCATTCGCGGCCAACTTCGGCCTGCAGATCTACCTCGCCACCGGCCAGCTCAAGCCTTGGGCTGAGATCGACTGGATGGACGTGGCCGGCGAAGGCGGCTCGGCGGTATTGGCGCTGGTCTGGCTGATCATGCTGCTGCACAGTCGTCCCGCCGGCCGAGTAACGCGGCTGCTAGCGCTCGGCCTTGCCTGCGTATTCCTGTCCTGGTGGATGGATGCGTTGGATGAGTTCATCCAACTGCCGGAATTGGCGACCTGGGATAACTGGTTGGAAACCGCGCCGATGCCCGTCGGCCTGGTGTTGCTGACATTGGGCATCTATCACCTGAATCAGGAACAGCGCGCCATCAGCCAGCAGATGAGCAAGCGCGAAAAGGGATTCCGTGAGCACCGGCTGTTCGACAAACTAACTCCGCTAGGCGCCGCCGAATATCTGCGCCAGCACGTGCAACTGGCACTCGCGCAGGCCCAGGCGGAGCAGCAACCCTTGTCACTGGTGGTCGTGGATCTGGACGATTTCAACGCGCTCAACCTGCGTTACGGTCAGGCCGAGGGCGACGCCGTGCTGCAGGCGATGGCCCACCTGCTGCTGCTCAATCTTCGCCGCCAGGACCTGCTCTGCAGGTTGGCGGGGGATCGCTTCGTTGCCGTGTTGCCGAACACCGGCGAGGCCCAGGCCCGTTCAATTGCCGACGAACTGCGCCAGGCCGTAGTCAGCCTGGCGCACAAAACCGCGCAGCACGGAGAGCGGGTGCACCTGCGCGCCAGCACCGCGACGGTGATGGCCTTCGACGAGGACGCCGAGCAATTCCTCAAACGCCTCAACCTGAACCTGGCCAAGACCAAACAGCAACTGCCGCGCTGCGCCTGAGAAACGACCATGCCCCTCGGTTACGAATGCGACACGCGTTTCATCGCGGCTCATCACCAACCGGCCGTATTGATCGACCTGGCGCTGTCGCGCGGGATCGGCAGCCATCAGTTGCTGCGCGGCACCGGGCTGTTCTACGAGGACATCACCAGCGGCCGAGCACGCATCAGCCCGGCGCAATTGCTCACGCTGATCAGCAATGCGCAACGCTTGCTGGACGCCGATGACAGCAGTTTTCTGTTCGGGCAACGACTGCTGCCAGGCCATTACGGCGAAACCAGCCACGCGCTGAACCACGCCTGCACGCTGCTCCAGGCACTGGAACACCTGCAGCAATTCCGCGCGTTGCTCAGCCCTCTGCTGACACCGCGGCTACTGCTCGACGACAAGCAGGCTCATCTGTACTGGGTGGAAAGTTGGGGCACGGAAGACCAGCAGCGTTTTCTGGTTGAGGCCAGCCTGACTGCGGTGGTCGCCATGACCCGGCGCCTATCGGGGGAGCGACTGCCGTGGCGCTTTTATTTCAGCTATTCGCAGCCACGCCACATCGAACAGTACTGGGTCCATCTGAGCGAGAACCTGACGTTCGACAGCCAGTGGACGATGATGAGCCTGCCTCACGAGTACCTGCACGCACCTTGGCCAAATGCCTCAGCCACCGCTGGCCAGGTTGCCCAGCAGGCCAGCCATGCACAACTGGCGAGCCTCGGTTGGCAATGTAGCTTTATCGATCAGCTGTACGACTACCTTCACGCCAACATCCGCGCACCGCTGAACCTCGAACGGGTCGCCCAGGCGTTCGAGATGAGCCCTGCCTCTTTAAAGCGCAAGCTGCAAAAACAGGGTACTCATTTTCAGGAACAGCTCGATCTGGTGCGCAAGCACGTCGCGCTCTATCTCTATCAGATGAAGGGTTACAGCAATGAGGAAGTCGCGAGTTACCTGTGCTTTAACGACACCACCAACTTTCGCCGATCGTTCAAACGCTGGACCGGCCTGGTGCCGAGCAGCCTGACCCAACTCCTCGATAGGTAGAGCCAAGGCCGACAATATCGCGCCTTTGGGCTTGGCCTAAGCGGCCCACCGAAGGGACACAGATTGGCGACTATGGTGCAGAACGGGGTTCTACCTGGCTGTCATCTCGCCCGTCGCGACTGGGCGAAATCTGTACCGACCCCGCGTCGTTCTGCTGACGATCCAATGCCTTGAATGCTCGACGCAGCAAAAACGCCGCAATACCAGCCACAGTCAGAAATGCGATCAACACCGGTACGGCATGCTCGTTCATTGCGCTTTGTCTCATCCGTTTGAAAGCTTCGCGACCGCGATAGCGAATTGATACTACAAGCTATCCATCCATATACCAACGGTGCGGCTGTGTCGCTCGCCAATATCCAGACGAGTGATTGCACGGAAATCTTTACTTGTGTGCGACGAATCGGTCTGTCGTTGGTCCTAGACCATGGACCCGAACAACACCAGAGCTACGGGGGCAAGATGAACCGGGACTACACCAGGCAATATCACCAGTTGCGCACCCACATCGAACGCATGCTCGGCAACGGCGCGGTGATCGCGGAGCGAGCGCCGCTCACGATCAGACGTGGCGATCAGCTTTTCCGGGTCTCGTGCGGGATGCTGATCAGCGAGCTGGCACTCGCTGACCGCTAAAAGGACAAGCCGCTCGAGCCAGCGGCCAGCCGATCATTCGCTGCTACGGCAAAACAGAGCCTGCATTAAGCCAAGGCGTCGTTAGCTCAGACCGTCGAATTTCGCGTAGGGATTGCTGCAGGGCAGTCTATAACCGAGAAAGGTCACGACGGGATTCGCTTCCTGCTGGCGGCGCAGGTAGTCGGTCGAGACCATGAAATCCGTCAGCAGTCTACGTTCGAAGTTGTCCACCCGAAGATTGGTATAGGCGCTGCCGACACCGGTTTGCTGGCGGATCTTGTACAACCCCATCAGCGCCGTGAGCTTCTCCGAACCATAGTGCCCGGCCATCGCATCGACGAACTTTCGCTGATCCTCGTCCGACATCTGAAAGTCACCGACAAGCTGGTGCAACAGTTCGGGAATGAATACCTGGCGGTCTTCGTACACCCAGGCTGCCGAGCCGACAGCAGCAACGCCCAGCGCGGCGGCGGATGAGAGCAGTAACGTGCGGCGCTTCATGGGCATTCCTTAGCTATAGAGCAGATCGGCGGCACGAATGGACAAGGCGGCCGCGGTCAGGCTCGGATTGGCCGGAGAGCAGCTCGGGTAGGTTGCGGTGCCCACGACGACGAGATTCCGCATGCGGTGATGCAGCATCTGGCCGTCGACCACCGAGCCGTCATCGACCTGTCCCATGCGCAGAGTGCCCTGGACGTGGGACTCGGTCAGACGCCATTCCCGGAAATTGATCGACTCGACCGGCAGCGGCGCGAGCAGCTTTTCCAGACTGTCCAGACCGTACTGGACGCCTTTCATGCCGTAGTCGGACTCGCCTCGGTAATCGATGATCGCCTGCCCGTTTTTCGGATCGATGAGGACGCGGTTTTCCACGTTGGGCAGGTCTTCGCTGACCAACATCAACGGCAGCGTCTGGTTCCAGCGGCCACGCTCCGGACGCAGGCCATACGGCCAACGGTTTTCGAAATAGACCAGACAGGCCGAATGGTCCTTGCGGAATTCACCGTCGTAAAGCGAATAGTTCAGGCCAGTGGTGATGGTACTGCCATCAAAATTGCCCAGGCCGTCGAGATAGACCTCGACGTTCGCGCCCACCTGTTCATGCAGGCCCATGCCGGTTTCGCCATTGACGATATCCGAACGCAGCAGGATCGCCGGGCTCTGGATGGCATTGGCGCCGAGCACGAACAGATCGCCGAAAACTTTGAATTCGCGACCCTCGGAAAGGATCGTGGCGCCCTTGACGGTGTTGCCTTCGTATTCGAGCGTGCGGACCTCTGTCTTCAGGCAGACGTCGACTTTGGGATGATTGAACAGGTCAGCCAGACCGTTCTGTGCCGTGAATTTGGCGTTGACCGGGCATCGATTGCAGGTCGCATTCGCGCAGCAGACGCCGCGGGTACCGGTCGCCACCCGAGCCCGGCCGGTCGGCATGATGAAGTGATGGTCAGGCATTGCCTGCTTCATGATCATGTCGATCGACGAGCCTTTGTGCGGCGGCTGCGGGAATGGCTGGCTGCGCGGCAGCACCTTAGCCATGTCCTCGTCGCCGGCAATCGACATGATCTGCTCGGCCTGACAGTAATAGGGTTCAAGATCCTCGTAGCTCAGCGGCCAGTCATTGCCGACGCCATAGCGGCTGCGCGTGGCGAAATCGCTGGGGTGCAACCGAGGGGTCTGCGAGAACCAGCAATTCATGCCGCCGCCGAGCGCGATGGTGGTGTTCCAGGGCTTCTCGCCGCGATTGTCGTACGTGGACTCGGGTGCGATCGCCGAACTGCTCTGCGTCTGGATCTGCCAGTCCCAGGGATGGAAATCCCCCCATTCGATGATCAGCGCACGCCCGGTAAGGTGCTTCAGCGCTTCGGTCAGAAAGAAGCTGGAGCCAAAACCCGATCCAATAACGACCAATTCATAATGTGCCTTGTCGACATCCCTTGCGCTTACCCGGTTGATATCCATCCAACTACCCTTCCATATCGCAGCGTCATCCTCGGACGAGCTGCTTCACTACAGTTCGCGCAACCACTTAGCCTGCTGCGCGCCGCAAGCGTTCCTATCCCTATCGGCTCCGCCGATCGGCAGTGTTGCCAGGTTAACTCGACCGGCGGTAGAGGCTTAAGTTCCGCCCCGGCCGGAGCGAACTAGAGCATTCACCTGGATCCGACTCGGTCAAACCATGGATTCGCCTCACCCGTCGCGGCGCGACACATGCGGATGGATGGAGCTAACGATCGCCACGGTACCGGGTCGAAGCAGAACCCCCGACTCAACTATCGAGGCCCCTCATGACCATCCCGAACATCGCCACCGCGGTTCTCGCCTTGCTCATCGCAACCAGCGCAGCAGCCAATCAGGAAAACACCGATGACCGCCAGCATGCGAATCCGAGCCAGAGCGGCGAGGAGTCGGCACATGGCTACGAAAATCCGACTGGCGTCGACCCGGATCCGCGCATGACCGAGCAAGAAGCGGAAAACGCATACGAGCGAGCCGAAGAGCAAGCAGAGCCTGAAGAGGAAAAGACAGAGCAACGCTAGCGGTCTGGTCGTGGCCCTGTCTTTCATGCGGCGCAGAGCGGCTTTAGCGCTGCCTCGCACCTAGTTTGGAGGGAGGCGTCAGCCGGAGCGGTATGTATCAGCGACGGTCGACCGTCACGATTTCCTGCCGTTCGGCCCTGCTGGCCGGCACGTCGGCCTCATCCATGAAGAACTGCTGATACCACTCGCGCAGCTGGTACACCGGACCGTCGCCCTCAGCCAGAACAGGATGGTCGATACGCGCCTTATTCTTCCAGATGTCGACGTCCTGATAGAACGAGGTGCGGTTGTTCGCGACGTACTGGAGCGCAAGCTCCTTGTTCTGCTCTTCGCTCCAACCCGGCACTTTCTTTACCAGCACACCAAAGCGCAGCTCGAAACTCTCAGGCGTGACCGGGACGTGGCAGTTCAGCAGAATGCTTTCTACCAGCAAGCCTTCGAAGTTGGCCTTCATGCGGGTGAAGTGGGTAGCAGGCCCGTAATAGGCCGACTCTGCGACGAGATCACCGCCCAGCCGCCCCGAATCTCCATGGAAGATCTGGTGCCCGACATGCCCTTCGAACACGTTGGCGAAGTAGGTGGTGGGCGTACCGTGCACCGGCCCGAAATGCTGGGCGTCTGCCAGGTTGTCCACCAGCTCTCGTGGATTGGTTTCGATCAGCATGGTATCCAGGTGCCAGTCGTTGTCCCACTCGTCGCTGTCGATCTCGGGCAAGTAAGGAATCTCGACGTCCGCTGCCGGGGGATTGCCCTCCGGGTTGTTCCAGACAAATAGCAGATGGTTCACCTCGCAGGTCTGCCAGCTGCGGGTCTTGGCTTTCGGCGGAATACGCTTGCAGTACGGGATCTCGGCGCAGCGGCCGCTCGCCTCGAACTTCCAATGGTGGAAGGGGCAGACCACCTGGCCATCGACCAGCTCACCCTGGGACAGGTCGGCTCCCATATGCGGGCAATGCGCGTTCAGAATGCTGATGGTGCCCGCTTCATTGGCGAACGCGACCAGGCGGGTACCGAAGATGTTCAGGGTGTGCAGCTTGCCATCACGGAAGTCGTTGGCGACACCCAGGCAGTGCCAACCACGGGCATAGCGATACTGGCCGGTTGAAGCGGCAGCTTTGATATCGAGCAGTTGCGTCATATCAGGGTCCTCAGAGGCATTGTTCTTATTCGCTGGAACCGTGGCTAAAACCACACGGCGTATAGCGATAATCGACAAGACGGGCGATGCCCTCATCCCTCAGATGGACTAGGGGTCTGTTGCCGTTTCGTCGCGAGCCGCGTTGCTGCGCCAAATCTCACCAGGCAAGGCAGCGCCCGCTCCCGGCGGGCCTGCTGCATTCACCACATCCATGTGGATCGCGTGGGAGGCAGGTAATGGGCGCTCCCTTGCCAAGTCCCGCAACGCAGCATGGCGAGATTTGCCGCGCAACCCTTCGGGCCGGGCCGGCGCGGCCGCGCACGAAACGGCAACAGACCCTATACGACGCTGTGAGACACCCGCGGAGGTGTAGACCTTCCGCGGCGGATGACGTACAGGCAGACACGCTCGTCTGCGGCCGTCAGCGCACGTCCCGGAAAAACGGACGTGGCAAGGTCGTGACAGGTATTTTCAGCGGCGTCAGCTGGTTGCCACCGAGGGCGACTACGCTGTTGAGCACGACCCGCACCAGCTCCGCCTGACGGCGCACGCCGGTCTTGGAGAAGATCGCGCGCAGATGGGCGCGAGCGGTGTTGCGCATGATATTGAGGTTCTCCGCCGCCTCCTCGAGCGACAAGCCGTTGGCCAACTCCAGTGCCAGAGCGGTTTCCGCCGGCGTGAAGTTGAACAGCTGCTTGGCTACCGCATTGTTGACTTGGGACTTACCGACCGCATCGCGCACATACAACACCACGGCGGGCTGCCCCTTGCCCTCGACCCAGTCAACCGCAGGCATGGGTTCGGCCACAACGCCCAGGTTGACTTCCCCCGAGGGCCGCGAGATGGACAGCGCATCGCGTGTCAGTGCCCGTTGGCCCTGATGAGCGGCAAAAGCTTCGTTGATCAGCTTGTGCAGCTCGCGGTTATCGCTCGGATAGGTCGCCTCCAGGCGCCCGCCTATCAGCTTCAGACCATCGGCCCGCTCCAGCAGCTCACGCGCAACTTCATTGAGCTGCAGCACCGCGCCGCTTCCGTCGAGCACGATGGTGGCTACCGAGAGACGGGTAATGGCCTGTGAATAAAGCGCGCCAATCATTTCGCTGCGGTTGAGCAGGTTGTGCATATGCAGACTGCGACGCAGGTGTGGCATCAACAGTCTGCAGATTTCACGGTCGCGCGCGTCGAACTCGGGCGCAGCGTGAGCGCGGGTGACGCGCAAGCGAACCAGCCCAGAATCCGGGGTGGTGATATCGGCGCCCATCAGATGGGAAACATCGTAATTGCGGCACAGATCGAGGTAATAACTTGAGGTTTTCCAGTCCGCTTCCGACAGCACGTCCAGCTCGGTGAAGACGGTATCCACGGGCTGGTTGCCAAAGGGCGTGGAACCCTCCTGGTAGGCCTGGTAGCAGAGCCGGCCGTGCTCTTTGTAGTTGCCGGCCACTAGCATCAGCCCCATCTCGTCCATGCCGACCACCTTGAGGATCAGCGTGACGTAATTGGCGCGAAAACAAATCCGCAAGGCCTCGAGCGCCCGGGTGAGCGTGTCACTGTCCAGCGAACCTTCCTGGATGATTTGTACGAGCGCATCGTACTCAGCGAGCGACAGGGGTTCTTTATACGGCGCAGGTGTGTCGTTCACGGAAATCATGGATAGCGGCATTGCTTGCATATCTGACCTCACTTACCGTCGGCGCCATCGCGCCGCAGCATTTATTGTTATTTTTAAGATTCATTCGTCGCTGGGAATCGGTGTTCAACCGAACTCGACTACGAATGAGCACATGCTACGTCATGAAGAATGCTTAAGGCTTTTCTGGATGTGTTCTCTCCCAAGGCTGACCACACTATTGAGAATGATGCGGACCAGTTCAGTCTGACGCCTGACGCCGGTCTTGGAAAAAATGGCGCGCAAATGCGCCCTCGCCGTGTTGCGTCTGATCCCAAGCGAATGGGCGGCTTCCTCCAGCGACAAGCCGTTGGCCAGTTCGATGACGAGGGCAGTCTCGGATGGCGTAAAGCCGAACAACTGCCGAGCGATGGCATTGTTCAGTAGGGTGCGGCCCTCGGCGTCGCGGACATAAACCAGAAGCGCAGGATGATCGCTGTCATCCGCCCACTCCCCGTTCGGTACCGGTTCCACCACCAGCCCCAAACTGACCCGCCCGGACGGGCGCGAGATGGAAAGCGCCTCGGCCTCCTCCGGCTCACCCGGCAAGGACCGGCGCAGCGCACTTCGGAGCAGCTGATAAAGTCGCTGGTTATCGCCGGGGTAGTAGGCCTCCAGACGCCCACCGACGCTTTTCAAGCCATCTCCGCTGGCCAGCAGCTCACTGGCAATTCGGTTCTGCTCGACGATCCGGCCGCTGGCATCCACGACCAGCGTCGCGATGGAAAGCCGGCCGATGACCTGGGAGTAGATGGACCGAAGCGACTCGTTACGGCCGAGCATCACATTCAAGTGCAGCACCCGACTGAGGTGCGGTACCAGGCGTGAACACAGCGCCTTTTCTGCTGGCGAGAAGTCTGGCGCGGTTTCAGGACGGGTAATTCTGAAGCGGAAGGTTCCGCTGCCAGGTGGCGAGATATCCACGCCCAGGACGTGAAAAACATCGTGGGCAGCGCAGTAGCGCTGGTAATAAGGGCATGCGCGCCATGTGCTGGTGCTCATCAGATCACTAACGCTGAACACCTCGTTAGGCGGTGTATCGACAAAGGGCGTCTCGTCATAGGGGTAGGTCAGGTAGGTCACGCTCCCCTGCCCTTCGATGTCGCCCAGGACGATCATCAGCCCCTTGTCCGAGTTGTTTGGAGTCCGCAGGATCAGCGTCACGTAGTTCGCCGCAAACAGCTCGTGCAACGCCGTCAGCGCCGGGTTCCAGCCGGGCTCGTCTACGGCGGCGGCGTACAGCTTGTCCAGCAACCGGTCATAGCCGTCGACATCCATCGCGCCCGCCAGCATTACTCAGCCCTCCACACTGGCCGCCAGCGCGGCGGACTTGCGGCGGGACGCGGCTTTCACCACCACCTCCGGCGTCCCCCGGTACTTGACCAGACGGGCCGAGCGGTCGAACCAGGCAGCCAGTCCCGGCAGCAGGAAGATCGCGCCAAACACATTAACCAGGAACATGAAACCGAGGAGGATGCCCATGTCGGCCTGGAACTTCAGCGGCGCAAAGGCCCAGGTGCCAACCCCGATGGACATAGTGAACGCGGTGAAGAGCGCGGCGGTACCGCGCTGGCGCATGGCCTCGTAGAAGGCCGTGCGCAAATCCCGCCCCTGGGCCAGTTCATGCTGCATCCGCTCATACAGATAGATGCCGTAATCGACACCGACCCCCACGCCGAGCGCTAGCACCGGCAGAGTGGACACTTTCAGGCCGATGTCGAAAGCGGCCATCAGCGCATTGCACAGCGTGGCGACGATGGCCAGCGGCGTGATGATGCACAGCACCGCACGGAAGGACCTGAACGTCAGCCAGCAGAACAACGCCACAGAGCCAAGCAACGCGCCGTGCATCTGCACTTCGGCATGTTTGACCGCCTCATTGGAAGCGGCCATGACACCGGCGTTGCCGCCGGCCAGCTTGAACTTCACCTTGCTCTGGTCCACCCCCGCCAGGATGCGTTCGATTTCATCCACCGCATGGGCGATGGTTTCGCCGCTGTGGTTTTCCAGGAACACCAGGATCTGCATGGTCTGGCAGCCGTCGAGCACCAGCCCGTGCGACTGTGAGTAAGCCATCGAGCCTGGCTGAAGTCCTCGTTGGGCACCGGGAATGGCCGCCCAGCGCGGGTTGCCCTCGTTGTTGCTTGCAATCGCCACCTTGCCCATTCCGGCAACGCTCTGCACCGATTGCACGCCTGCAACGCTGCGTGTCTGAAAGTCGACCTGCTCGACTGCGCGCATCACCTGCGGGTCCAGGCAAGCCTCGGTCACGTTCGGTACGTCGGCGTAGATCGACAGCACGTCCAGGCCGATGGCATAGCTGCCGATAATCTGGGCGTTGTCCCGGTTGTAGCGAGAGGTGTCACGCAGTTCCGGCGCGCCGGTTCCGACGTCGCCGATGACCAGGTCACGGCTTTTCCAGGCACCGCCCAGCAACAGCACCAGACTGACCGCGAATACCACGAGCGCCGGGCCGGGCGTCGCCACCACCGACAGTTTCCACCACAGGGCGTGTCGCTCACCTTGGGACTCACCGCTGGTCTTGAGGGCACCACGCTCCAGATGCATATGGGAAATGATGATCGGCAGCATGAGTTTGTTGGTGATGATCATCAGCATGACGCCGATGCACGCCGTCAGACCCAGCTCCCGCACGATCGGAATGTCGATCAGCATGATCACGCCAAAGCCCAGCGCATTCATCAGCAATGCCAGCGCCCCCGGCACGAAGATCTTGCAGAACGCAGCGTGCGCGGCGTCCACCGCATTGCTGCCGGCCAGCACATCCTGCTTCCAGGCATTGGTCATCTGCACGGCGTGCGACACGCCGATGGAGAAAATCAGGAAGGGCACCAGGATCGACATTGGATCGATGCCCAGACCCAGCAGTGGCAGCAGCCCGAGCAGCCATACGACGGGCAGTAATGCCACCAGCAGCGCCACGACGGTCAGTTTCAGTGACCGGCAGTACATCCACAGCAACGCCGCGGTGATGAAGAAGGCGATGACGAAGAAACCCATCACCGCGACGAGGCCATCCACGACGTCGCCCACCAGTTTGGAGAAGCCGACGATGTTCAACTCGATGTTTTCGCCGTCGAACCGTTCGCGAATTTCCTCCAATTGCTTGGCGATCTCGACGTAGGACACCCGCTCGCCAGTCTGCGGATTGAATTCCTGCAGATCGGCCCGGACCATCGCCGCACTCAGGTCATTGGCCACCAGTCGGCCGATCTGACCCGAGCGGGCGGTATTGTTGCGGACCTGTGCGAGGTCTTCCGGTGTGCCGCTGAACTGTGGCGGGACGACGACATCGCCGACATAACCGTTCTCGGTGACCTCGATATAACGCACATCGGGGGTGAACAACGAACGTACGCTGGAGCGCCGCACACCGGGAATGAAGAACACTTCATCGGTCACCTTGCGCAGCGTGTCGAGGAATTGCTCGTTATAGATGTCTCCCTCGCCCTTCCAGCGGACGCTGACCAACAGGCTGTTGGCGCCGGTAAAAATTTCGCTGTAGTGCAGATAGTTCCGCATGAAGGGGTGAGAGACGGGAATCTGCTTGTTGAAGCCCGGGTCTAGCCGGACCTGAGTGGCGCTATAACCGAGCCCGAGCGTGATCAGGATGAATATCGCCAACAGTGGCTTGCGCCACGCCAGCAAGCGATCGGCACTGCCCGTGACAAAGCGGGCAACCCAGCGATTACGGTTCGTCATGAGCATTCCTTATTTACGGGCCGCGAAGAGATTGGGGCCTTGAAGTCTCAAGCCATGCTGACCGGCCACAATCAGGCTGCCGTCACGCAGCATCACCGCCGAGGTGAGCGTGTCCTGCCCCTTGACGTAGCCCGTCTGGGTCAGCTCTCCGGTTTCATCGAGCCGGGCAAAGGCCCCGCCGCTTCCCACGATCAACACCCCGCCGTCGTCAGTACGGGCATGCCCGTACAAGGGCAAACGGTGGCCGAGTTCCACCTTTTCCCAGGTGGCGCCGTCGTCATGCGTGGCGAACACGTTGCCGCGCATTCCATAGGCGACCCAGTGACTGCCCGACAGCCGCGACACTCCAAACAATGAACCTTCATAGAACGGCTCGACCTGAGCCCAGCTCTTGCCCGCATCGAGCGAACGCAAGACCAGTCCCATCTCCCCGACGAGGATTCGGCGTCCGTCAGCGGCGCCATCCATGCTGTTGAGGTGTTCGCCATTGATCGGGAGGCTCTGCTCGGCCCAGTGCTCACCGGCGTCAGTGGAGACATAGAATTTGCCGAAGCTGCCAAAGGCATATATCTGCTGCCCATCCTCGCTCCAGAGGCCCAGTAGCGGCTCGCCGAGGGCGGCGTCGTACATCGTCGTGGTCCAGTGGCGGCCCCGGTCCGTGCTTCGCAGAATCAGGTTGTCGTGGCCCACGACCAGCAAGGTTTCGTCACCGTAAGCGGCAATGGCGGTAAGGGTTACCGGCTTTTCGGCCTGATCGTGACGACCGCTCCAGGTTTGGCCCTTGTCGTCGCTGAACAGAATCGTGCCGCGCTCGCCAACGGCGATCAACGTATCGTCAAGGCGCGTCATGTTGTTGATATGCACGCGTGTGACGTCCAGCTGGGCCGCGCGTGCCGCCTCCTCACTCCGGGGCGAGAAGGCGTAGACCACCAACACCGCGACGACGAAACAGAACGCGTAGCTGATCAGTTTGCTCATGGCACACCACCCTCCGGTCGACACTCACTGCGCAGACGCGCAGCGGTGCTCGTTGTTCTTGTTTTGGGTTCGGCCGACGAACATCCCGCATGTCCCGGATCGCAGCCTTTGCCCGATCTTCTGCGCCCGGGCGACAGTGAACATCGTCCAAATGGCTTACACCCGACCGGCAGGCGTCCGCCCGGGCGTGACGGCTCAAGGCAGCTCGAACAGCCCGGCTGCGCCCATGCCGCCACCGATGCACATGGACACCACGACATACCGCGCGCCCCGCCGCCGGCCTTCGAGCAGGGCATGACCCACCATCCTGGCGCCGCTCATACCAAACGGGTGTCCAATGGCAATGGCGCCTCCGTTGACGTTCAGCCGATCGTTGGCGATGCCCAAGGCGTCGCGGCAGTGCAGCACCTGGCAGGCGAAGGCCTCGTTGATTTCCCAGAGGTCGATGTCCGACACCCGCAGGTTGAAGCGTTCCAGCAGCTTGGGCACTGCGTAGACAGGGCCGACGCCCATCTCTTCTGGGCTGCAGCCCGCCACCGCGATCCCGCGATAGATCCCCAGTGGCGCCAGCCCGCGGCGATCGGCCTCGGCGCGGCTCATCAGCAGACAGGCGGCCGCACCATCGGACAGCTGCGAGGCATTGCCGGCCGTGATGTGCTCGCCCTGCTGGACCCACTTGCCGTTTTTCCACACTGGATTCAGTGACTGCAGCGCTTCGAGGGTGGTACTGGCGCGGTTGCACTCGTCACGGTCAGCCACCACCGTTTCGTGGCCGGCCGGGTTGCCTTCCTTGTCGAACAGCAGCCGGCTGGCCGATAGCGGTACGATTTCGTCGGCAAACAATCCGGCTTGCTGCGCGGCAGCGGTGCGTTGCTGGCTTTGCAGGGCGTATTCGTCTTGTGCCAGACGACTGATGCCGTAGCGGCTGGCGACGATCTCGGCGGTCTCGATCATGGGCATGTAAGCGGTCGGCATAAGCTGCAGCACCGCTTCGGACTGCGCCCGGTATGCGTTCTTGTGCTTGTTCTGAGTTAGAGAAAGGGATTCCACCCCGCCCGCCACGGCGATACCCAACTCGCCACAGGCGATGCCCTTGGCCGCCACGCCGATGGACATCAGCCCCGACGCGCACATGCGATCCAGCGCCATGCCTGGCACGCTCTCGGGCAACCCGCCCGTATAGGCGCAGAGTCGGCCGATGTTGAACCCCTGAGTGCCTTGCTGAACGGCCGCACCCATGATTACGTCGTCCACTTCGCCCGGCGCCACCCCAGCCCGTTCGACCACCGCGCGCACCACGTGGCCGCCGAGCACCGGCGCCTCGGTATCGTTGAACGAACCCCGGAAGGATTTGGTTAGCGCAGTACGCGCGGTGGAAACGATCACGGCTTCTTGCATGGCTACATTCCTCATGGAGCGGGCCTCATGGTGCGGGGTTGAAGGTGTAACGGCTGATGGTGTCCACCACGCAGCCGGGGCGGTCGTTGCCCTCGATCTCGACGGTGACGCGGACCACAACCTGCAGCGCGCCATTGGGCAGCGATTCCACGGAGCTCATCTCGCCGGTACCGCGCACGCGTGCGCCGACCTTTACCGGCGCAGGGAAGCGCACCCGGTCGCAGCCGTAGTTCACGCCCATCAGCAGGTTGTCCACGCGCATCAGCTGCGGCAGGAAGAAATTGACCAGCGACAGGGTCAGGTAGCCGTGGGCGATGCAGCCCTTGAACGGCCCCTTTCGCGCGCGCTCGGGGTCGACGTGAATCCACTGGTGATCGCCCGTGGCCTCGGCGAATCCGTTCACTCGTTCCTGCTCGATGGGCAACCAGTCGGTTGCGCCGAGCGACTCACCTACCGCCGCGTGCAGCTGTTCGGCACTGCTGAATATTCGTGTCATGAGCGTTCCTCAGGCGTGCTGCGAGCTGACCGAAAGCACTTCGCCAACCATGTAGGAGGCGTAGTCGCTGGCCAGGAACATCATGACGTTGGCCACTTCCCAGACCTCGGCGGCACGGCCGAACGCCTCTCGGCTGGTCAGTTGCTCGAGCAGATCCTCGCTGGCGGCCTTCTTCAGAAAGTCATGCAGAGCGATAGAGGGCGACACGGCATTGATACGCACGCCAAAGTCGGCGGCCTCAAGGGCGCTGCAACGGGTCAGCGCCATCACCCCGGCCTTCGCCGCGGCGTAATGAGCCTGCTCCTTCTGCGCGCGCCAGCCGAGCACGGAGGCGTTGTTGACGATGGCGCCGCTACCACGCTGTTGCATGTGCGGCAGCATGGCGCGGGTCATGCGAAAGGTGCCGGTCAGGGTGATGTCCAGCACCCGCAGCCACTCTTCATCAGTCATGTCGACGACACGTTTCTGGCCGCCCAGACCGGCGTTATTGATCAGCACGTCGACCCCGCCCAAGGCCTGCTCAGCGGCAGCGACCAGCGCCTGAACATCCGCCTCGACAGTGACATTGCACAGCTGGCCGTAGACAGCCTCAAGGCCAGTCTCGGCCTTGAGCTTCTCGACCGCTTCTTCCAGACGACGCGGATGGATATCGGAAATCATCAGCGCGCGACAGCCTTCCTCGGCGCTACGCCGGGCGGCCGCATAGCCGATGCCGCCTCCTGCGGCTGCGGTGATCAAGACGGACTTGCCGGCCAGCAACTGGTGACCAGGCACATAGGCGGGAGCGTGTTTCACGATGGCAACCTCGGATTAAAAACCTGAGGCCATCTAAGCGCGGCGGCCGGCGGGCCGGCATCGTCAAAACGGACGGGGTGCAATGGTGGTGGGTGGGCAACGCGGCGCGCTGCTTCAGCTCGTAGGGTGGGCTTCAGCCCACCAATTGAAGGTCCCGGTGGGCTAAAGCGGAACGCCGCGCGGACCACCCTACAAAGCTGCGAGCTTCTCAGTTCGTAGGGTGGGCTTCAGCCCATCGGAGCTCGACGCCGTTCACGCAGACCAGGCCAGGCGGTTATGAAGGCGGTGCCAGAGCTAGTGGTGGGCTGAAGCCCACCCTACAGGGACGTGAGTTTTTCAACTGCCCCAAACCTTCTGCGCCGCAGGGGCCTCCGCGAGGATCTGGGCAATGGCGTCTCCGGCCTCGGCGGGTTGCCAGCGCTCGTTTTTCTCACGGGTGACTCCGGTGCGCCAGCCGTCGGCCAGTGAGATGCGCCCTCCCTCGGCCTCGAATACCTGTCCGGTGACCTGTGCCGATTCGGCCGAAGCCAGCCAGGCCAGAACGTTCGATACGTTCTCCGGCGCCCAGTAGTCGAAGCTACCGTCCTCGGGCTTTGCCATACGGGCGGCCATGGATTCCACCGCCGTGGTCATGCCCGTGCGCGCAGCCGGGGCCACGGCATTAGCGGTGATACCGTAGCGGCGCAGTTCCGCAGCCTGGTTCAGCGTCAGTGCGGCAATCCCGGCCTTGGCGGCGGCGTAGTTGGACTGACCGATAGAGCCCTGCAGCCCCGCGCCGGACGTCGTGTTGAGGATCCGTGCATCGACTTTCCGCCCCGCCTTGCTCTGATCGCGCCAGTAATGCACGGCGTGCGAACTGATGCAGAAATGGCCCTTCAGATGCACCGCCATGATGGCGTCCCAGTCAGCCTCGGTCATGGAGGCAAACATGCGGTCGCGGTTGATGCCGGCGTTGTTCAACACCACATGCAGATCACCAAAGGTCTCGATGGCCTGTTGCACCGCGTTCTCGCTGTTGGCGTAGTGGGTGATGTCGGAGGTGTTCACCACCGCACGGCCACCATCAGCCGTTATCTGGTCGACCACCGCCTGTGCAGCAGCCTGGTTGATGTCATTGACCAGCACACAGGCGCCTTCGGCGGCGAATACACGGGCATGCGCGGCGCCCAGGCCGCCACCTGCGCCCGTGATGATGACGACTCTATCGTTGAGAATTCCCATGCTTCGTTCCTTTTTCAATATGTGACGGTCGGTCGAAGGCGCCTGCAGACGCGTCGCTAGCGCAGGTCAGGCAAGGCGAAATCGGCTGGGGAAGCGGAGTTTGCCGAGGCCAATGAGCATTCCACGGTCGATTTCAACGCGGCTTGACCAAGCGCAGCAGCGTCTGCCGCGCCCAGGGCCTGTCGATCTAAAGACGTTCGATGATAGTGACGTTCGCCTGCCCGCCGCCCTCGCACATCGTCTGCAAGCCGAAGCGTCCGCCGCTGCGCTCCAGTTCATGGAGCAGCGTGGTCATCAGCCTGGCGCCCGTGGCACCCAGCGGGTGGCCGAGGGCGATGGCCCCGCCGTTGACGTTGGTCTTGGCGGGGTCGTAATCCAGCTCCTTTTGCCACGCCATAACCACCGATGCGAAGGCCTCATTGATCTCCACAAGATCGATATCCGCCATTGTCATCCCGGCCTTTTTCAGGGCATGACGAGTCGCTTCGATCGGGGCAGTGAGATGCCAGATGGGATCGTCGCCTCGGACCGACAGGTGATGAATGCGCGCCCGCGGGGTCAGCCCGTAGCGTGCGAGCGCGGCCTCGGAAACCACCAGCAGCGCCGCCGAGGCGTCGCACGTCTGGCTGGAGACCGCGGCGGTGATATCCGGGTACGTCGGGTCGACCGGTTCCAGCGATGCCATTTTGTCCAGCGTCGTCTGGCGCGGAGTTTCGTCGGCCCAGACACCCTCGAGCGGGGCGATCTCGCGCGTGAAGCGCCCGCCCTCGATGGCCACCAGGGCGCGGCGATGGCTTTCCAGGGCGAAGCACTCCATCTGCGAACGGCTGATGTCCCAGTGACTGGCAATGCGCTGAGCGGCGTAGAACTGGTTAACGGGCTGATTACCGAAGCGCGCCTGCCATCCCCGGCTGCCGGAGAACGGATCGGTGAAGCCCAGCGGCTGCCCGGCAAGCATCGCCGAGGAAATCGGGATTTGGGTCATGGTCTGCACGCCGCCCACCGCGACCACGTCCTGAGTTCCGCTCATCACCGCCTGCGCGGCGAAGTGCAGCGCCTGCTGTGACGAGCCGCACTGGCGATCCACCGTGGTGCCCGGCACATTCAGTGGAAGGCCCGCCGCCAGCCAGGCGGTGCGGGCGATGTCTCCGGCTTGTGAACCGATGGTGTCAACGCAGCCGAAGATCACGTCGTCATATTCAGCGGCGGGCACCACGTTACGCTCCACCAGCGCCTTGAGCGCGTGCGCGCCGAGGTCGATGGCATGGACATGGGCAAGACCACCCTTGCGTTTGCCGGTAGGGCTGCGCAGGGCGTCGACAATATAGGCTTCAGGCACGGCTTAGTCCTCGAAGGTGTATTGAGGGCCGACCGGCGCGCCGTCGGCGAGGATGGCAGCCGCCACCCGGGAATTGTGAAAGGCGCGGTCGCCCCATGAAGAATCCAGAGCCCAGGCACGCTTCATGAACATCTGCAGATCGACTTCCCACGTGTAGCCCATGGCACCGTGCACCTGAATGCCGTGCCGTGCAGCGAGCGCGGCCGCCTCGCAGCAGGCCAGCTTGGCGTGGGAAACATGCACGGCGGCTCGCTCGTCACCGTGCGCCACGGCGTGAGCGGCGCGATAGAGCACCGGTTTGGCGAACTCGATCTTGCTGGCGACGTCCGCCAGATGATGCTTGATGGCTTGAAAGCTGCCGATCGGCTTGCCGAACTGCTTGCGCTGCACCACGTAGTCGACCGAGAGGTCGAGCATGCGCTGGGCCAGGCCAAGGCTCTGCCCGGCAACAGCCAGCGCACCGCGGTTGAGGGTTGCTGCCCAGAGCCGGCGCGCCTGTTCGGCGTCTGCCAGACACGTTGCAGCGTCGGGGTTCCAGCTGACCCGACACAGGCGGCGTGAGCTGTCGATACTCCGGTTGTGTTCGAGATCGATGGCGGAGCGCTCCACGGCGTAAATCGAACCGCCGCGTTCGAGAAGCAACACGTCAGCCATATGGGCATCGGCAACGAAGTGATTGACCGGATGGCCGACTGCGATACGCGATCCGCCGGCAGCGATGCCCTCGAGCAGCACGCTGCGCAGCGGACTGTCGTCCTGCATGTCTCTCAACAGGCTGGCGGCAACGTAGGCCGTGTCGGCCAGCGAATCAGGGATGGCGTAATAACCCAGCTCCTGAGTAAGCAGCGCCCAGGCAATATCATCCATGCCCAGCCCGCCTTGGGCTTCCGGTATGCAAAGCGCTGTGAGCCCCTGCTCCGCCATCTTCGAGCGCAACTCGGCAGATCGGCCATCGTCGGTCTCCCAGATCTCACGCAGCATCTCGGGCGGCGCTTCGGTCATCAGGAAGCGGCTGATCGCTTCGCGGAAGGCGAGCTGATCTTCGGTAAAGGTGAAGTCCATGGTCGCCCCCTTCAGGATTTAGGCAGACCGAGCAGCCGCTCGGCGACGATGTTTCGCTGGATTTCGTTCGTGCCGGCGTAGATAGGCCCGGCCTGCGCGAAGAGGAATCCTTCCAGCCAGCTGCCTTCATCGACGGCTTCGGGCGCGCTGCCGAGCAGCTCCCCGCGGGCGCCGAGGATGCGCATGGCCGTTTCGTGCATCTTCAGGTCCAGCTCCGACCAGACGATCTTGTTGATGCTGGCTTCGGCCCCGATCTTGGCGCCTTTATCGACCAGGCCTACCGTGTGATAAGCCGAGTAGGCATAGGCCTGCGCGCCCATCCAGCTTTCGATCACCGCATCACGCAGACCCGGATCGCGCTCGGCGGCCTGCGGGTAGCGTTTGTAGAGATCGACCAGCCGTCGCGCGGTCTGCTGGAAGCGTGCCGGTGAGCGCAGCAACAGCCCTCGCTCGAAGCCGGCGGTGGCCATCGCCACGTTCCAGCCCTGCCCTTCACCGCCGATCAGGTTCTTTACCGGGACCCTGACGTCATCGAAGAACACTTCGGCGAAGGCGTCCTTGCCGTTGAGCGCCTTGATCGGGCGAATGGTCACCCCGGGCGTGTTCAGCTCGACCATGAGATAGCTCAGACCGTGATGCCGGCTGCTGGTCGGGTCGGTGCGGAACAGGCCAAAGATCCAATCGGCAAAACTGGCGCGGGTCGACCAGGTCTTCTGGCCGTTGATCACGTAATGGTCGCCGTCCAGGGTGGCCTTGCTCCGGATGGCCGCCATGTCGGAGCCTGCATTGGGCTCCGACCAGCCCTGTGCCCACATGTCTTCGCTCGACGCGATCCGTGGCAGGAAGTGGCGCTTCTGCTCCTCGGTGCCGAACTCCATCAGCGTCGGGCCGAGCAGCAGCTGGCCGTTCTGGTTGACCCGCATGGGCGCGCCAGCGGCGTAGTACTCCTCTTCGAACATCAGCCACTCGATCAGGTCGCAGCCCATGCCGCCGAGGTGTTGCGGCCACATCACCATCGACAGGCGACTGGCATAGAGCCTGGCCTCCCACTCACGATGCTGTTCGAAGCCCTCCCGGGTGTCGTAACTGGCCAAGGGCTCACTCGGCACGTTGTCTTGCAACCAGGCACGCACCTCGGTGCGGAAGGCCTTTTGCTTGTCGGTGTAGGTCAATTGCATGGTTGCGGCCTCAGAACTGGGTGTCTCTTTTTTCCACGAAGGCACGGCGCGTCTCGGCCGAATCCGGCAGGGTGTAGGCCTCCAGCGTGAAGCCCTGCTCCCAGCGGTATTTGTCTTCGAGGTTGCCGTCCTCGATGCCGTTGAGCGCTTCCTTGGCGATGCGGATCATCGCTGGGCTCTTGGCGGCGATCTTCAGGGCAATTTCGCGGGCGGCGGCCGGCAGTTCCTCGCGCTCGACCAGCTTCTCGATGAAGCCGTACTGCATCGCGTCCGGCGCGGTAACCGTCTCGCCGGTGAAGAACATGTAGCGAACCTTTTGCACCGGAAACAGCCGTTGCAGGTGCGCACCGCCGCCCATGGCGCCGCGGTCCACTTCCGGCAGCGCAAAGGTGGCGCAGCGCGAGGCGAGCACGATGTCGGCCGCGCCGGTCATGCCGATGCCGCCACCCAGTACGAAACCGTGCACCGCGACGATCACCGGCACCTGGCAGCGATGGATGGCCTTGAAGGTCGCGTAGTTGCCCGCGTTGACCTTCACGATCCGCTCGGGATGCGCATCCAGCTCCTTGATGTCGACGCCGGCGCAGAAGCCGCGCCCCTCGGCGCGGATGATCAGCACGCGCACTTCGGCGTTGGCGCCCAGCTCGTCGATGCGGGCGGCCAGTGCCAGCCATTCTTCGCTGTTCAGGGCGTTGACCGGCGGCTTGGCCAGCACCAGTTCGGCGACACCCTGGTTGATCTCGACCTTGAATGCACTGCTCATGCGTGAGCCCTCTGTTGTCCGTTGACCGGCGTACCTGCCGGGTTCTGCTGCAAACGCGCGTTCAGGCGCTGCAGGCACTGCTCGGCTTCGCCGGCAATCTGTTCGATGAGTGCCTGGCAGCTCGGCAGGCTGTCGATGGCGGCGGCCACCTGGCCACTCGGCAAGATGCCTTCGTCGGGCATGCCGTCGACCATCGAGCGCTCCAACAGCACCGGTTGGTTGGCCGCCATGACTACCTGCGATAGGGCCGAAGGATCTTCCTTGATGGCCTTGAAAAAGGTCCTGAGCATGTGCGCACTGCTCATGCCGGTCTGCGCCTGCCAAGTGCGCGCGCTTTTCAACGCGATCCACAGCCGGCCCATCGGGCTGGCTTGCTCCAGGCGGCGGATAAAGGGGTTGTCGATCATCCGGTGGCGCATGCCGTCGACCGCCAGGGTGACGCGAATCTGCTGGGTGTCGCGCACCGCCAGGTAGCGTTCCAGCGTCGCGCGCGGGGTCGGCGAGTCGGAGGTCATCAGAAAGCGCGTGCCCATGGCGATGCCTTCGGCGCCAGCGGCCAACGCCGACGCCAGGCCACGTCCGGTGGAATAACCCCCAGCGGCGATCACCGGCACCGACACCGCGTCGAGCACCTGCGGCAACAGGATGGTGGTCGGCACGCCGCCGGTGTGGCCACCGCCCTCGCCGCCTTGAATGGTGATCATGTCGGCGCCCAGCTCCACGGCTTTGAGCGCATGTTTGAGCGCGCCGACCGTAGGAATGCAGAGCACCCCGGCGTCCTTGAAGCGGCGGATGGTCGCCTTGTCCGGCCCGCGCCCGTAGCTGACCGCGCGCAGGCGGTACTGGATGGCCAGGTCCACGCATTGCGCGGCGTTGTCCTGGAACATGTGGAAATTCAAGCCGAACTGGCTGCCGCCGGTGGCAGCGATCACCTTCTGTATCTCGCCTTCCAGCGCCTCGGCCGGGATGGTCGCCCCGGCGAGGAAGCCAAAGCCGCCGGCACGGGTGGTGGCGATCACCAGATTGGCGTCGGCCACCCAGCCCATGGCCGTCTGCACGATGGGGTAGCGACAGCCGAGCGCCTCGGTCAGGCGGGTCTGGAGCAGGGTCATGACGACTCTCCCCGGCCCGCCTGCTTCTTGTTCGCCTCGGCCATGGCCTTGCCGTCGTAGCCGCCCAGCTTGTCGCCGGAAACCATCTCGTTGTGGACATGGGCGAAGTGGTGCCAGGCGAAGGCTGCTTCCATCCCGCTGCGCTTGCCCTGCAAATCCTCGATGTGGTTCACCGCCTGCTTGGTCAACGCCAGGCCCATGCGCGGTTGAGCGGCGATGCGCCGGGCGATCTCCAGCGTCTCGGCGGCCAGCGCCTCGCGCGGCACCACCCGGTTGACCATGCCCAGCTCGTAGGCACGGGCCGCCGGCATGCGCTCGCCAAGGAAGAGGAATTCCTTGGCGATGCGCGGGTGCATCTCGAAGGCGTGGGCGAAATACTCCACCCCCGGAATCCCCATGCGCACCACTGGGTCCTGAAAGAAGGCGTCGTCACTGGCGACGATCAGGTCGCAGACCCAGGCCAGCATCAGCCCACCGGCGACACAAGCGCCCTGCACCATGGCGATGGTCGGTTTGGGGATCTCCCGCCAGCGCCGGCACATGTTCAGGTACACCTCTTGCTCGCGAGCGTAGAGGAACTCACCGCCGGGCTTGTTGGTGTGGTCCCACCACAAATGGGCGCGCTCGAACGGCTTGTTGACGTCGCGCCCCGGCGTGCCGATGTCGTGACCGGCGGAGAAGTGCTTGCCGGTGCCCGCCAGGACGATGACCTTCACGCCGTCATCATCCACCGCACGGCGGAAGGCGGCATCCAGCGCATAAGTCATCTGCGAGTTCTGCACATTATTGAACTGCGGCCGGCTCAGGGTGAGGATCGCCACGCCATCCTCGACGCGGTACAGCACCGGTTCGTCAGTCTCGTAGACGGCCGTATCCGGTCGCTCAACGAAGGCGTTGTCGTGGTTCATCCAGCGATCTCCTCGGCGGTACGCACACCGGCCGGATTGCCCTTGAGCTGCTTGCTGCGCAGATCGTGCGGGTCGAGCCGACGGATCAGCGCCAGCTGTTCGGCGGTCGGGTGCGGGGTCTCGCCCATTCCTTCGGCCTTCAGCAGCGGGAAGCCGGTGCGCGCCTGCACAGTGTCGAAATCCACCCCCGGATGCAGCGAGAGCACCTGGCACGCATGGTCCGGGCCGTTGAAGTCCATCACGCAGAGATCGGTGACGACCCGGCCGATGCTCATCAGGTCGCGACGCATACCCGGCCCCCAGCGCTCTTCCTTGAAACCGACACCGGAGACCATGTCCACCTCGCCTGCAACGAAGGCCCGGGTGCTGTGGTTGGGGACGAAGAAGGAGTTCTTGTGATTGATACTGTTGCCCGGCAGGCCGCGTGCGCCAAGCATCGCCACCTTGGGCCGGGCGTAATCGCCGACCACCGAAAGGTTGGTCTGCGCCCAGCGATCGACCTGCGTCGGGCCGATCATGGCGTGGCGACGCCCATGCCAGACGCATTCGAAAATTCGCTCGAAGGGCATATAGCCGGCGTATTTCGGCTGGTAGTCGCCACGCGGGCCGACCGGTACCGGTTCCTCCACCAGAAAGGCCTCGCTGTCGGTCATCAGCAGCTCGGGGCTGTGGCTCGATTTGGCCAGGCTGGCGCCGAGACGCGGGATGATGCCGAGCCCCGAAGCGAGCAGTTCGCCGTCGTCACGCCAGGCGTCGGAGGCGGCCACGATCATCAGTTCGGCCAGGCTGAAAGTGTTCTCGGACATGGGTTGCTCCTTCAGAAAATCGGCAGCGGCAGGCTGGCCATGCGTGCGGCGCCACCGTTGCGCTCGCGATAGGCGGCTTCATCGCCGTTGACGTAGCTGTCCAGGTAACGCTGCCAGCCACCCTCCTCACCTGCGCTGGCGACGTAATCCTTGAGGTGTTGCATGTCCCAGCCGTAGTCCGGCGCGCAGGTGGTCGGGTGGGCGCCCTGCGGGGCTTCCACCACACCGGTCACCAGCGAGCGCTCGAAGGTGTTGAAACGCGCACTGTCGGCGTCCAGCGCCAGGCGTTCCTCCACCTGCTCGGCGGAGACGAAGCACTGCTTCGCCGCACGGGCGAACAGGTGATCGAAATAGGCATCGCCACCGGTCACCAGGGTGTTGCCCAGGCGGTCGGCGCGGTTGACGTGGACGAACGCCACGTCCAGCTCCAACGCCGGCATCGCCAGCAGCACTTCACCGTCGTCATAGGGCGAGGTGATGGTGCGCAGGTCCGGGTTATGGGTCAGCACGTCAGTAGCAAGGCCGGCGCGCGCGGGCAGAAACGGCACGCGCATTCCGGCGGCACGCAAGCCCCACTGGAACAGCCCTTCGTCCAACTCCATCACGTTCAGCGTGCCCGCCTCGCGAGCCTTGCGGAAATAGGGTTCGAGCGGGATCGCATCGAGGGTGGCGAAGCCGAACACCAGCTTCTTCACCTTGCCGGCAGCGAGCAGCATGCCGACTTCCGGCCCACCGTAGGCGACCACGGTGAGATCCTTGACGTCGCTACGCAGGATCTCGCGAACAATCGCCATGGGCTTGCGCCGAGGGCCCCAACCGCCGAAGCCGACGGTCATACCATCGTGCAGCTGGCCGACCACATCGCTCAGGGTCATCAACTTGTTCATTGAACCTCTCCTTGCGCAGCGGCCTGGCGGCCTACCGAAAAGTCATGACCCCACAGGCTCACGCGGGTGAATTCGAAGGCGCTGTGCTCGTCCCAGTCCACCTGCAGGCCACCGCAGCCGTACTCCAGGTCGAAGCCGGACGGGGTCTTCACGTAAAAGGAGGTCATGCGGTCATTGAGGTGCTGGCCGAGGGTCGCCGACAGCGGCACCCCATGGGCAGTCACGCGATCGAGGGCACGACCCACTTCGGTCATGTTCTCCACCTCCACCATCACGTGTACGCACTTGCTGGGCACGTCGTATTCGGCAATGGCGAGGCTGTGGTGACGGGGGTTGGCGCAGTGCAGGAAGTGGATGCGCACCGGCGGCGCGTCAGGCGCAGCGCGGAAATTGAAGACGTCCGACACCTCGAACCCGAGCAGGTCGCGGTAGAACGCCCGGCATTCATCGAAACGCGGCGCCGGCAATACGGTGTGACCCAGGCCCATGTCGCCGGTGAGAAAGCGCGGCACACCCTGGGGCGAGACGAATGGCTGGCAGTCGGAACGATGACCCCATGTCAGCTCGTGGCGGTTGCCCGCCGGATCGCGAACGATGGCCAGCGCCTGCACACCGCGCTGCTCGCAGATCACCGCATCGCCCAGTTCGTAAGGTACGTCGGCCTTGGCCAGGCGAGCCAGCAACGCCTCGAATGCGCGCTCGCCAGACAGCTCCCACCCTGAAGCGAGGTAGCAGGCTTGCGGCCCCTCGACTATCAGCATGCGGAACGGGCGTTCATCCATCTTCAGATAGAGGCCGCCGCCGGGCGCCGGGCTGGTCATCATGCCCAGCACATCTTCAGCGTACTGACGCCAGGCATCCAGGTTTTCGATCTGAGCGACGAAATAGCTCAGTGAGCGGATATCGGTCATGGGTGCAACTCCTCATGCGCCTGTTTTGGGCTTGTGAGGATTGTCATGCCGATGATCGGGGGACTCATCGTCCGTTGAGACTAACAGCGGGGAAGCCGGCAGAGTGCCGCCTGCCGGCCCGAGAGGTTACTTGCTGGACGGCCCCGACAACGCCGTGCGCACCGCCACCACCGTGTCGGCGAAGGCGCGGTCGGCCAGGCCGACCATACCGAGGAAACTCATGAAGCCGTGGATCGCCCCCGGATAACAATGGCCGTGGACGGGCACGCCGGCCTGCCGCAAACGCTCGGCATATTCTTCGCCCTCCTCGCGCAGCGGATCGTATTCGGCCGTCATCAGCGTAGCGGGCGGCAGTTGTCGCAGATCCGGCGTATGCAACGGACAGACGCGTGTATCGCGGGTCTGCGGATCACCCAGGTAGTGCCCGAGCATCCAGCGCATCATCTCGGTTTCAAGGAAATATCCCTGGCCGTAGCGGCGGTAGCTTTCGCGCTCAAGATTGGTGTCGCACACCGGGTAGAGCAGCATCTGATGCGCAATGGCCGGGCCTTGCCGGGCGCAGGCGAGCTGGGCGATCACCGCAGCCAGATTACCGCCGGCGCTGTCGCCACCCACGATGAGGCGACTGACGTCCGCACCGAGCGCTTCGGCATGCAGCGCCACCCAGCAGGTCGCGGTCCAGGCGTCCTCCACCGCGGCAGGAAAACGGTGCTCCGGCGCCAGGCGGTAGTCCACCGCCACCACCACCGCGGGCAGCGCATTACAGAAGGCCCGCGCCAGGTTGTCGTGGCTGTCCAGATCGCCCATGACGAAACCACCGCCGTGAAAGAACACCAGCACCGGTAACGGCCCCTCGCGCTCCGGTCGGTAGATGCGCAGCGACAGTTCGCCGCCGGGACCGGGAATGCTGTGCTCCCGCACCTCGGCCACCGGCTCGGGGTTTTCTGCCGATGCCATCTTGTAGCCCACGCGCAGGCCCTCGGGGGTCATTTCGCTCCAGGGTGGCATCGGCTGACTATGAAGCTGCTGCATCAGCGCAGCGATCTGTGGGTCCAGGCTCATTGTTTTTCTCCACTTTCTCGGCTCGATTGTTCTTGTCTCGCATTCCGGCTGCGCTATGTTGCGTTCACTCCCAAGGCCGGAAACCGAAGCACCATGGAAATCAGCACGTCGCTTCACACCGTCAATGCACTGGTCGGTTCGATCTACGAAGGCGCCCTCGAAGATCCCCCGTGGCAGCACCAGCTCGCCGGCCTGCGCGACGCCATGGGCGCTACCGACGCCTTTCTGATCCTGCGTCGCCCTTCCGATACGGGGTTGGGCATCACCCTCAGCGCGGACAACACGCCGACCGGCTGGTCCGATGCGCCCTATTTCGCGCGGCGCCTCTATGCGTTGGACCCCTTCGTCAACCTGCCGCCGAACCAGCCGATGCTGCTCAGCGAACTGCTCGATGGCGCCAGCGCTCCGGAAGACGAATTCTTCCGTCTGGTCCTGCAGCCGTACGACATCGCCCACATCCTCGGTGTCGACCTGCATGACCCGAGCGGCCCCGCCGCCAGCCTGCGCTTCACCCGCAGCCACGCTCAGCCGCCGTTCGGCGATGACGAGAAGGCGCTGTGCGCGCTGCTTGTCACGCATTTCTGCCGCGCCCTGCGCATCCACGCCCGCCTCGGCGAGAGCGACACCGAGCGCGCGATCTATGCTGGCGCCATGTCACAACTGGCCGTCGCAACCTTCCTGTTGGACGAACACCAACAGGTGGTGCGCACCAATCCGCTGGCGGACCGGCTACTCGGCGACGGCTGCGGGCTGCACCTGCGCAGCGGCCGCCTGAAGCTGCCCGACGAACGTCAGGACGCCCGGCTGCGCCAGCTCCTCGCTCAGGTCACCACGGCGCAAACAAGCGGAACTGCAAGCCTCGCCCGCGCAATGCTGGTGGAGACCGGTACACGTGGCGCGCCGCTCAGTCTGGTGATTCGCCCGGTTCCGCCGGGGCAGTATTCCCAAGGCGCCAGCGTTCCGGTGCTCGCCATCTTCGTCAGCGACCCCGGCCAACAGGCCGAGTCATCGGCCAGTCTGCTGATGGAGCTGTTCCAGCTGACGCCAGCCGAAGCCAGGCTCTCCGTCCTGTTGGCCAACGGCGCCAGCGTCGAAGAGGCATCCACCGAGCTGCACATCAGCGTCCACACCACCCGCGCGCACCTGCGCTCGATCTTTTCCAAACTCGGCGTCACGCGCCAGCCGCAGCTGGTGCACCTGGTCCTCAAGAGCGTGGCCAGCCTCGGCTGAATCCACGCCTTCCTGCAGGCGAGTATCGAGGCGCTGGCGGCGTTCGCGCCTCGTTGAAATCGACTACTCGCCCCGTTCGCAACGGAATCGCCGCCGGCCCCAACGTTTAGTCGATTTCAACGATGCTCCTGCCCTGCGCCCCTGCGGATGATCGTCCTGTCCTATCCGGACACAGCGCCCAGGAGAACAAGAACAATGAATAAAAACCCACTACGCCTCGAAGGCGGCACCGTAGTCATCACCGGTGCGGCCAGCGGTATCGGTCTGGGGCTGGCTCGCCATGCCGCCACGCTCGGCATGCGTATCGTCGCGGCGGATATCGATGCCGATCACTTGCAATCGCTCGCCGCAAGCCTGGATACCGAGGTCTTGGCAGTGCCGACCGACGTCACCGATCCGGCTGCCGTGGAGGCATTGGCGCAAGCGGCCTGGCAACACTTCGGTGAGGTCGATCTGCTGTTCAACAACGCCGGCGTGATGAGCACCGGCTTCAGCTGGGAGATCCCGCCTGAACGCTGGCAGCGGGACCTGGCCGTCAATCTGGGCGGCGTGCTCAACGGCATCCGCAGCTTCGTGCCGCGCCTGCTGGAGGCGGGCCGCCCGGCACGGATCGTCAATACCGCCTCGGTCGGCGGCTTTTTGCCAAGCCCGCTGATGGCGCCCTACTCGGCGACCAAGTTCGCCGTGGTGGCGCTGACCGAGTCCCTGCACGGTGAACTGAGGCTGCTCGGCGCACCGGTCGAGGTATCGCTGCTGGCGCCAGGGCCGGTGCGCAGCGCGATATTCGACGATCCCTTTGGAGGCAGCGAGATTCATCCGGCGACACAGCAATTCGTCGGCGCCATGCGCGAACTGCTGACAGCCAACGGCCTTGACGCGGCGACCTTCGCCGAACGCGTATTCGCTGGCATCCGCGACGGCCAGTACTGGCTGCTGCCGCAGCCGGAAGCCATCGATGACGCCCTGCGTCTACGCACCGACGCCATCCTTGCGCGGCGCGAGCCGGCCCCGCTGCTGGGCGAATCCTGAAGTCGCACGCCATTTTCGGAGAACAGCACAATGAACAGCGATAGGAATCTGCGCGTCGTGGTCATCGGCGCAGGCATGGCCGGCATCCTCGCGGCGATCAAGCTGCGCGAAGCAGGCTACCGCGACCTCACCGTCTACGAGAAAGGTGACGACGTAGGTGGCACCTGGCGGGAAAACACCTACCCCGGCCTGACCTGCGACACCCCCTCGCACAATTACACCTACAGCTTCGCGCCGAACCCGGAGTGGACCCGACAACTGCCACCCGGCGCGGAAATCCAGGCCTATTTCCGCCAGGTAGTGGCCGACTACCGCATCCGCGAAGCGATCCGCTTCAACGAGGAAATCGTCCACTGCGAGTACCGGGACGGCCAGTGGTATCTGCAAACCCGCACCGGCCAACACGACCAGGCCGACGTGCTGATTGCCGCGACCGGTGTGCTGCATCACCCGAGCTACCCCAGCCTCCCCGGGCTGGAAACGTTCGAGGGCGCATGCTTTCACAGTGCTCGCTGGGACCACAGCGTGCCGCTGGACGGCAAGCGCATCGGCATCATCGGCAACGGCTCGACCGGCACCCAGCTGGTCGCGGCGCTGGTGAAGCGGGCGCAGGTCAAGCACTTCCAGCGCACCGCCCAGTGGGTCATGCCGGTGACCAACGATCTCTTCACCGAGGCGCAGCGGGCGGAATTTCTCAGCGATCCGCAGCTGCTGCATGACCTTAAAAACGATCCGACCTACATGGCCAAGGTGCGCCACTTCACCACCGCCGTGGCGGATGCCGCGTCCCCCGAGGCGGCACAGATCGAGGCGGTCTGCGCCACGCATCTGGAGCAAAGCATCGTCGACCCCGTGCTGCGCGAGAAGCTGCGCCCCACCTACCGCGCTGCCTGCAAGCGCCTGATCTTTTCCCCCGACTACTACCAGGCGATCCAGCAGCCCAACGCCGATCTGGTCAACGACGGTATCGAGCTCATCGAACCGACCGGCGTGCGCACCCGTGATGGCAAGCTGCACGAGCTCGACGTGCTGGCGCTGGCCACCGGCTTCAACGCCCATCTGTTCATGCGCCCCACGCAGGTCATCGGCCGTGGCGGGGTGAGTCTGGACGAGGTCTGGGCGAAGCGGCCAAGCGCCTACCTGTCCATCGCCATTCCGGAATTCCCCAACCTGTTCATGCTCAACGGCCCGACCGGACCGGTGGGCAACTTCTCGCTGATCGAGATCGCCGAGATGGAATGGGCGTACATCAGCCAATTGCTCGACCTGCTGAAAAGCGGCCGCTGCCGCGAGATCAGCGTGCGCCACGAAGCCATGCACGCCTACGAACAGCGCCGACTGGAAAAGGCCAAAACCACCGTGTTCGGCTCCGGCTGCACCAGCTGGTATCTGGACGCCGAGGGCGTGCCCTCCACCTGGCCCTGGGATTACGCGGCGTTCGAGCAAGCCATGGCCTGCCCGAATCTGGAGGACTACGAACTGGCATGTGAAGCGGCGCCGGTTGCCTGATAATCCCGCAGCAGGGCTGGCAAGTTTCGGTGGTACTGCCAGCTCGTTTAGGCTGGCTTTGGCTTGTTTTTTTTGCACGGACTGCCAGGCCACATGAAACGCCCCTTCAGGAGGGTGAGCGGAATCGTTGCGCAGAGGGGCGAGCCGCAGGGATGCGGCGAGAGCCGTAAAGGGCCATGGATGGCCCTTGTACGGCGACCCTCGGAGCGGTGATGGAGTGAAACGGAGCGCAGCGTAGTAACAGCCGAAGGCTGGCCCGAAGGCTGGCCCGAAGGGCGAGCGAAGCGAGTAACGAACCCGGAGCGAAGCGCAGGGCCGGATGCAGGGGCAAGCTTTTTTGGTTACTTTTTCGGCGTTTGGAAAAAGTGACTCGCCCAGCAGGGCGAAACCAAGCTATCAGACAGCTCTATAAGGAAATGCGAAGACCAAAAAAACACCGTCCCATGCCAATTCATGAGACGGCCCAAAGGAGCACAGCCCACACGCTACATATAAAGGATGACCAAATCGTTAATCACCGCCGGGCGCTCCTGCCCCACCACGTGCACGTTGAATTCCAGGGTCAGCTGGGTGCCGCGCTTGTTGCGTTCCGCCGCCTTGACCCGGCAACGCGAATGAACCAGCGAGCCAGCCGGGACCGGTGAGGGAAAGCGCAGGCGGTCGGAGCCGTAATTGACCATGTTGGTGAACCCGGTGATCTCGAAGTCCAGCGGCACCTGCATGCGCGACATGATCACTTGCACCAGCGCGCCGTGGGCGATGGTGCCGCCGAAGGGGCCTTCCTTGCGCGCCCGCTCGGGGTCGGTGTGTATCCAGTAATCATCGCCTGACAGTGCAGCGAAGGCATCGATCAGCGTCTGATCCACCAGCACCTGATTGCTCCAGGCAGTGAATTGATCAGACACCAGCGTCTTGAGCGCCGCTTCGTCGGCTACGTCGATCTTTCGGCGAGGCGCCAGGTTCTCGGTTTTCGGCGGTTCCGGTGCACGAACCACCTCGTCGATGTCATCCAGCTCGACCTGCGCGCCGGTGTAGCGCAGCAGCACGGTGCCATCGTCCTTCACCCGAGCGCGCACCGGTTTGACCGGCATGCCGATCTCGATCGCCTCCGGTTGCAAGCCAACCAGCGTGGTGTTGATGCGCACGCCCTGCTCAAGCTCCACCACCGCGAGAATCTGCGCATCGGGACCGGCGAACTCCGGCAAGGTCGGAATGCGCGCGACAGTGAAGGTGTAGAGCGTGCCGCGACCGCTGACCTCCTTCCATGACAGGTCGTGGGCCAGGCAGCTGGAGCAGTGCCGGCGCGGGTAGAAGGTCCAGGCCTGACAGGCGTTGCACTGCTGCAACTGGATCCGACCCTCCTTCAGCGCGTTCCAGAACGGGGCGGAAATGTCGGTCATCACCGGCATGGGTTTGTTCGTCATGGTCAGGCTCCCTGGAGAATCAATGCGCCCTGCTCGCTCATGACACCGCCGGTGCCGGTCACGAACACGTTGTCGCAGGTTTTCAGCTGGCGGTCGCCGGCACGTCCGGCTATCTGGTGGAACGCCTCGATCACTTGGGACATGCCGCCCGCCGCGCCGGATTGGCCGAAGCTGAGCTGGCCGCCATGGGTATTCATCGGAAAGCTGCCGCGCCAGGTCAGGTCGTTCTCGCGGATGAAGCGCATGCCCTCGCCCTTGGCGCAGAAACCGGCATCTTCCAGACTGAGCAGCACGGTGATGGTGTAGCAGTCGTAGATCTGCGCGGCATGCATGTCGGCAGGCTTCAGCCCGGCCATGGCAAAGGCGCTGCGGGCGGCCGGGCCGACTGGCGTCTCGGTCATGTCCGGCGAGTAGCTCGGCGATTTGTAACCCAGTCGCTCGCCGACGCCGGTCACCACCGCGCCACGGTTGCGCGCACGCGCCATCACTTCTTTCGAGGCGACGATCACCGCCGCGCCGCCGGCCACCGGCATGACGATTTCCAGAATTCGCAGCGGGTCTGCCACCATACGGCTGTTGAGCACGTCCTCGATGGTCAGCGGCTGACCACAGAAGATTGCCTCTGGATTGGCCTGGGCATTGGTGCGCTGATCCACGGCGATCTTCGCCATGGCCACCGGGTCGTAGCCGTAGCGCGCCGCGTAGCGCTGGGCAATCATCGCGTAGCCGGTGTTCTGCCCCATGTGTCCGTAGGGCAGGTCGAATTCCGCCTCGGGCGCGCCGTAGTTCGTGCTGTGGCCGCCGAAGCGCATGGCGCGCATCATCGCGCTGGGGTCCTCGTCCGGCCCCATCGGGGCCATCCGCGCCGGCAACACGCAGAGCACTGCCTGACAGAGCCCCAGCTCGATCGCCGCCGCCGCACGCCAGACCATACCCATACCGGTGCAGCCGCCCAGGTCCACCACCTCGGCGAAATTCACTGCCAAGCCCAAGTATTCGGCTGCCATCGCCGGCACGAATACCGAGGCTTCATGAAAATGCGGGCCGTTGATGACCAGCCCGTCGAGATCCTCGGCTTTCAGACCGGCATCGGCCAGGGCGCGCGCGGCCAGATCCGCCACCTGCTCCAGATGGAACATGCGCGGTGCCGTGGCGTACTTCTCGGGCTTGTACTGCGCGGCGCCGACGATAGCCGCCTGTCCTTTGAGTCCCATGCTTCGCTACCTCGTCTCGAACGCTCGGTGAGCTTTGGCCGGTGGTCCCCGGCCGCTCGGTTGTTGTTGTTCGAGCCCAAAGTGCCAGCGCAGGGAGGCTGCCGGCATCGTCCATAAGGCCTATGGGAAACGCCTGGGACGTGGGCCGGCACGCCGTACGCCATATGGACGAAGCCGCCAACACCGAGCGGAACGATCATCAGAGCTCCTGAAAACAACAATAAGGAAGGGCCATGCAAACCCGCCTGTTTCGCCATCTGCTGCCGTTCGCCTTGGCGCTTTATCTACCGGCAGGTTTCGGCGCCGCGTTGCCCGACCATGACTGGCCGCAGCACGGCCGCGACGCCGGTGAAACCCGCTACTCGCCGCTGGCGCAGATCGACCGCGCCAACATCGGCACGCTGGGTCTGGCCTGGCAGTTTCGCTTCGACCGCCCGCGCGGCGTGCAGGCGACGCCGCTCATGGTCGACGGCACGCTTTACGTCAGTGGCCCTTGGGGCGTGGTGTACGCCATGGATGCCAGAAGCGGCGCGCTGCGCTGGCAGCATGACCCTCAGGTGCCAGCGAGCAAGGCCGCAGTGGCTTGCTGCGACGTGGTCAATCGCGGGGTAGCCGTGGAGGACGGTCGCGTATTCGTCGGCACGATCGACGGTCGCCTTCAGGCACTCGACGCCAAAACCGGGGCCCTGCTCTGGTCGGAACAGACCACCAATCCGGAGCGCCCCTACACCATTACCGGCGCACCTCGGGTGATTGGCGATCTGGTCATGATCGGCAACGGCGGCGCCGAGTATGGCGTGCGCGGCTACCTGTCGGCCTACGATGCGGCCAGCGGCGCGTTGCGCTGGCGCTTCTACACGGTGCCCGGCAATCCCGCCGATGGACCCGACGGGCAGATTTCCGACAACCCGCTCAAGGCCTTGGCCGAACCCACCTGGAGCGGCGAATGGTGGGCGCTGGGCGGCGGCGGAACGGTATGGGACTCGATGGCCTATGATCCGCAGCTGGACCTGCTCTATTTCGGGGTCGGCAACGGCTCCCCGCATGATCGCGACCTGCGCAGCCCTGGCGGCGGCGACAACCTGTTCCTCTCCTCTATCGTCGCGGTACGCGCGAAGACCGGCGAGTACGTCTGGCACTACCAGACCACGCCCGGCGACAGCTGGGACTACACCGCCACGCAACAGTTGATCCTCACCGAGCTCAAGCTCGACGGGCGTATGCGCAAGGTGCTGATGCAAGCGCCGAAGAATGGCTTCTTCTATGTGCTCGACCGCGAGACGGGTGAGCTGCTCAGTGCGACCAACTACGTCCCCACCAGTTGGGCCAGCCATGTGGATATGGCCACCGGGCGCCCGGTGGAAATGCCTGGCGCCCGCTATCCCGCCGGGCAACCAGCGCTGGTGATGCCCTCCCAGATCGGCGGACACAACTGGCAGCCGATGGCCTGGAGCCCGCTGACAGGCCTGGTCTATATCCCCGCGCAGCAAAGCCAGGCATTCATGATGAAAGCGCAGCCGTTTCGCGTTGAGCCGGGACGCTGGAACACCGGAATACAGGACCACCCGTTGCCCACCGATGCGAAGAGCCTGGCGCAGGCGCGCGAAGCCATGACCGGGCATCTGCTGGCATGGGACCCAGCCAGACAGCGTGAGGTCTGGCGCAGCGAACATCCCGGCCTGTGGAACGGCGGCGTGTTGGCCACGGCCGGCCAATTGGTGTTTCAAGGTCAAGGTGGAGGCGGCTTGCACGCCTATGACGCCGAAACCGGCAAGCGTCTTTGGCAGAGCGATACATGGCTGGACATTCTGGGCGGCCCGATCAGCTACAGCCTCGACGGCGTGCAGTACATCGCCGCCGCAGCCGGTTTTGGCAGTTCGATGCACCTATCGGCCAGCGCACTCCTGCCGCGCCAGGGCATGCCGGCCCATGGTGGCGTCTTTGTCTGGAAGCTCGGCGGCAAGGCGCCCATGCCCGAACCTAGTTCCCGCCCGCCAAGGCCGCCGCTGCCGAAGCTGACGGCAGATGCTTCCACCCTGCAACACGGGGCACAGCTGTATACGCGTTATTGCATGGTCTGCCACGGCGCCGCCGCAGTGGCGGGCGCCGGCGTGCCTGATTTGCGTCGCTCGCCCTATCTGCAGAGCGCCGACGCATTCCGTCGACCGCCGCTCGATGGGCTGCTCGAAACACGTGGCATGCCGTCGTTCTCCAGCAGCCTCGATGAGGCAGGCATCGAGGCCATCCGGGCGTACGTCATACAAAGCGCGATGGACACGAAGAACTGATCCAGCGCCGCCCACTTAGCCAATAGCAGGCCGCCCCATGCTCGACTCTCTTCGTTTCATCGCCATTGCCGGCATCGTCATTTGGCTTGCATCACCCAACATGCCTTGGGAGACCGCGCGTGACTCTGCCATACAGCCACCGCAAACCTGTGCCAGCAGTAACTGCAACGCTCTCGCAGTCGGTGATCTGTACCTGCAACGCATCACGCTGAGCGCGTCCGACATTGAGCCTTGAGTTCAAAGCGAACCGACGCATCCATCGGTCATTGGCAAACGTCTTCCCCAGAAACGAGCAAGCCCCGGTAGTTTTCCGGGGCTTGCTCTAACACAGACTTGATCAGAACGAATATTTCGCCGCCAGGGTGACGTAATCACGGTCGGCCAGCTTGCGGCGGATCGGATCGGGTTCACCGAGGAAGGTGTTGTAGTTCACGGCGACCTCGAAGTTGCCAAGTCGGCGGAACGTGGTGCCAAAGGTCAGCCGCATGTCGCCCTTCGCGCCCTGGATGGCGCCTTGCAACGGTGTTGCGCCCTCGACCACGTGAGAGAAGCGAACCGGTACGATCATGTCCCAACCATTGGCGACACCTGGGTAGCTCAGCTCTACGCCGAGTTGGTATGCCGACGCGGTCTTGCTTTGCCAGGCGGTGGCGGTCCGGTAGGTGAAGTCGTCGCTTCCGCTCTGCCGGTGGTCCCGCACGCTATCGGCCCGCACATGAACGACTTCCCCGGTCAGAGTCGTCTGGTTGGCCCAAGGACGGTCACCCAAGATGTGGATGAACGACAACTGCATCTGCTGACCGCTGCCTCGGGTGTGCTGAGGGGCGCCTTGCGGGCTGAGGACGTTGACCGGCGCGCCGTCGCGATAGCTCCACTCACCACTGACCTGAGTGTCGCCCAGGCGGGTGGAGAAGCTTAGGCCGGTGAGCTTGATGTCTTCGTAGTAATTGATGCGGTATTCGGTCGGCAGCGGTAACACCAGGCCCGGCGCAACTTCCACCATGCCGTTATAGGTGGTCAAGCCAGCCGGACTCTTGTCGTGGTAACGAATGTGGAAGGCGGAAAGCTCCCAATCGAAGTTCGGCCGGTAGCGCACCTGCACACCCCACTGGCCGCTGTCACGAGGCTCATCGGCGCCAGCATAGAGCACCCGCTGGTTGAACACGTTTCCGCCGCCCAGCGGGATTCCCACATTCATGAAGTCGCGTCCTGGCCCGATGATGTCGGACGTGGACAGGTAACTACCCACCGGCGGCAATTCGGTGCCCTTCCATTCGTACTGCACGTAACCGCCCAAGCTGAAGTTGGGGTTGATGTTCCACAGCGCCGAGACCTGCCCCACCGGCAGGATGATCTCCTTGACCTCCACGCCCGGCAGCGAGCCCTTGACCGCGTCCGCCGGAGACTGGGCGCCGGATACGCCGGGGTAAAACAGACTCTCGCCCCAGGCGACCACGTGACGGCCCGCGTTCACGTCCAGGCTCTGGCCGTTGTCGAAGCGCCAGCCGCCGAATACATAGGCATCGAGAAAACGCGCGCGCGCACCGCTGTAGTATTCGGTGCCGCTAGTGAACTCGTCATGGTCGCCGAATTTATTTGCCCGGGCCGGCGCGTCGTGGTCATTCGTGCCTTGATAGGCGTCGTCGTAGAAAGCGTTGGCGCGCACCACGGCACCGTAATTGTCTTTGCGCAAGATCATCTCGCCCAGCGCACTGACCCGATGGGTCACCAGACTGCCGCGATCGAAGTTGCGGTTGCCATCGTCGGCATTGATGTCTCCCAGCAGATCGTCATCGGCACTCTCGGTCCGCATGCCGATCCCGTAGCTGGTGGTCAGGCTCCAGTCCATCGTCACGCCATTGTCGAAATACACCGTGTCGCCAGCCAGCGCCGCGGGCGCCTGCGAAGCCAGACAGACGGCCACCGCCAATCCCGCGAGCCGGAATTCGCACCGCTGATTGTCAGGACAGGTCTTCTTATTGTTTTTCATTGTTGGATCTCCCGATTTTTGGTCACAGACCGTTAGGTGCTTTCCTACAAATGTCCGCCCTGCTCAGATGTGAATGTCTTCCGGCAGGTCTAACCCCAGGGAGCTCGCGTCGGTCCGGCGAAACCGCCAGGTCCCGTCCGCCTGCTCGCGCGTCAGCGTTCCCTTCTCGACCAGGTAATGGATGTGCGCCAGGGTCTCGCCCAGCGACATCAGCAGATCGAATGCGCCCTTGATGCGGGGGAATAACAGCGGCCGTAGCTCGGCTGCCGTCATGGCGCCTTCGATGCGCTCCACCAGTTCGGCCAGATGCCGCTCGTGGTGCTGCTGCAGCTGATACAGGCGCCGGTGCAGACCGAAGAACGGCCGCTCATGGGCCGGCAGCACCAGCACCTCATCGGGCACCGCGCGCAGCCGGTGGATCGAGTCGAGCCAGTCGCCCAGGGGATTGGCACAGGGTTCGCCCGCCCCGACCAGCACGCTGGAAGTGATGCGCGGCAGCACCTGATCGCCGGAGATCAGCAGCTGGTCGTCCTCGCTCAAAAGGCAGGCATGCTCGGGCGAATGGCCGGCGCCGATTACGACTCGCCAGTGGCGCGTGCCAATTTTCAGCAGCGTCCCTTCACGCAGGCGGCGGTAGCTGCGTGGATGCCCTGCATCGAAGCGCAAGCTCTCAATGGTCGGCATCAGCCCGGCGATCTCTTCATCGTTCAGGCCCGCGCGGTGATAGAAGTCGTGAAATTCCCAGCCCGGCTCGCTGCCCTCAGGCGAGACGTGCATCGCCTGGAACTCACCGCGGGTCATGTACAACGGGCAGCGGAACCGCTCGGTCAGCCAGGCCGCCAGCCCTGTGTGATCGAAATGACAATGCGTGCAGATCACCGACAGCACCGGCAAGCCGCCCATCACCTCGACGAATACACGCTCCCAGACTTCCCGGCTGCGCGGGATGCCCAGTCCCGTGTCCACCACAACCCAGCCATCGCCGTGGCGCAGCAGGTAGAGGTTGATGTGATCCAGGCCGAACGGCAGCGGCATGCGCAGCCAGAGCACGCCCTCGGCAACTTCCTGCACCTCGCCCGGCGCCGGCGGTTCCGCCCAGGGAAAGCGCAGCTCGTGTTCCAGCGATGGCGCGCTCATGAGCTGCGCTCACTGACGAAAGGCACGAGATCGTTGGCGGCTAGCAGCTCGACGCTGTAAGGCTGGTAGCTGCCGCTGGCTTCGTCGCGTATGTACAGTGGGTCTTCAAACTGGCGCGGGTCATAGCCCTGGCGCTGCAGGTCAATTTTGCGCAACTTGAAGGTACTGGTCATGTCGGCACTGGCGCAGACCCGCACGAACACCGGCGCGGCGTAGCGCGGCAAGCGGGTGACGGTGAGCTCGAAGAACGCCTTCGGGTCAAACGCCCGTCCCGGCTGCATGAGGACCGATGCCATCCCGGCGCGGCCTTCGTGGCCGGGCACCTTCACGCCATAGACGTTGATCAGCTCCAGCCCCGGGAAGTCACCAATGGCATCGGCGACTTCCTGGGTCGACACGTTCTCGCTCTTCCAGCGAAAGGTGTCGCCGATGCGATCGACGAAGTAGCAGTAGCCGTGCTCGTCGCAGCGCAACAGGTCGCCCGAACTCCACCAGGCGTCGCCGTCCTGGAAGACCCCTCGCAGGATCTTGCTCTCGGTGGCCTTTGCACAGGTGTAACCCTCGAAACGCCCACCGCCGATTTCCGGGTGGTTGACGATGAACGCGACCGCCTCGCCCACTTCTCCCGGCTGACAAGTAATGCAGAATCCGCGCTCGTCACGCGGGTGAGTACCGGTCTCGTTGTCGTAGCGGATCAGCCGCACGTTGGTTTTGTCCCAGAACGGCACCCGGCCGCAGGAACCTGCGCGGTTATCGAGGTTGATGATGGCGCAGTTGGCCTCGGTGGAGCCCCAGCCCTCGAAAATGGGAACCTCGCCGAAGCGTTCCACCCAGCGCTGCCACGTCTCGGGCGACAGCCCGGCGCCGAGCATGCAACGCAAGCTGTGCTGACGATCATCGGCCTGCACCGGGCGGTTGAGCAAATAGCGGCAGATCTCGCCGATGTACTGGAATACGGTGACGCCGTGCGCACGTACGTCTTGCCAGAAGCCACTGGCGCTGAACTTGCGCCGCAACACAATGGAGGCGCCAGATTTGAGCGCGGTGGATGTCACCGAGGTGGCCGCCGCGCCGTGATAGAGCGGTAGGCAACAGTAGAAGACGTCTGCTGGCTCGACACCCAGGGTGACTTCCATCACGTCGCCCGAAGACATCCAGCGCATGTGGCTGTAGCGGGCCGCCTTGGGCAGCCCGGTGGTGCCGGAAGTGAAGATCAGCAGCATGGTTTCTTCGGCGCGGATACCGGCACGCAAGGCCGGATCGACCTGCTGCTCCGAGGCCTGCGCCACGGCATCGTCGAAGCCAGCATTGGCCAGGCGCAGCAGCTCGGCGGCGGCCGGCTTTTCCTCGTCGCGCACCAGCAGCAAGGGGTAGCGCGCGGCGTCCGGCGTATCGGCGAAAGGCTGCAGGCATTCCTCGCCGACCACCACGGCCTTGGCAGCGGTGGTCTGCAGCGCATGCAACAGCGGCGCGCCGGTGGCGTTGTGATTGATCAGCGCGGCCACCACGCCGAGCTTGGCCATGCCGAACCAGGCGAAGAAAAACTCGGGGCGGTTCTCCATCGCCAGCGCGCAGACATCGCCGCGCGACAAGCCCTGCTGGCGTAGCGCATGGGCGAAGGCGTTGGCCCGCGCATCGACCTCGGCGTAGCTGTATCGACGGCCCTGATAGATCAGGAAATCTCGCGTGGCGAAGCGTGCAGCCTGCGCCTCCAGACGGTCGGCCAGGGTGTAAAGATCCGCCGGCTTGATCGCCCCAGCGGCGGCCGAACGCCGATCCAGCATCTGCTGGGTCTGCTCGCGCGGGACCACGTCCGATTGCAGGTTTTGTTGTTCTTGTGCGTATGCCATGCCGGTCGTGCTCATGCTTACTCCAGGACAGATTCCAGGGCCCGGCTCGGGTAGTCGCTGTAGCCAGCGGGTCCGGGTGAATAAAGGGTGTGACGGTCGAAGCGGGCCAATGCCTGACCCTCGCGAAGGCGCTCCACCAGATCCGGGTTGGCGATGTAATGTCGGGCGAACGACACCGCATCCGCCGCGCCTGCCTCCAGCTGGCGTGCGGCGCTGTCGCCATCGAAGCCGTCATTGACGATCAGCGCGCCGCTAAAGCCCTGGCGGGCGATGGCGAAGGCATCCAGGCCCGGCACCGGTGAACGCATGATGTGCAGGTAGGCCAAACCCAGGCCGTCGATACCAGTCAGCAGCGCGTCGAGGGTGGCCTGGGGTTCGGGATCGTCGACATCGTTGTAGGGATTGCCCGGACACAGGCGCAGGCCGACGCGCCCGGCTCCGATGGCACCGGCCATGGCCTCCAGAACTTCCAAAGTGAAGCGGATGCGGTTTTCCAGAGGCCCGCCGTAGCGGTCCTCGCGCTGATTGCTGTTGGTGGCGATGAACTGCATCGGCAGATAGCCGCTGGTGCCATGCAGCTCGACCCCGTCGAAGCCGGCGGCGCGGGCATTGAGCGCCGCCTGGCGATAGTCGCCAATCACCTCGGCGATCTCGTTCAGCGTGAGCGCATGCGGCAGGTCGGTATCAGCCATGCCTTCAGTGTCGGTAAACAGTTTGGCGTTAGCCGCCACTGACGAGGGCGCAACACTGCGGCTACCGGCCGGCTTGTTGGCCCGAGCAGCGACACGGCCGCAGTGCATCAATTGCAGGACGATCCGCCCACCGCGCGCATGTACCGCTTCGGTCACCTGGCGCCAGGCCTGGATCTGTTCGTCGTTGTAGATGCCCGGTGTGCGGCAGTAACCAATGCCGTCGGTCGAAGGCGATGTGCCCTCGGCGACGATCAGCCCGGCGCTGGCGCGCTGGGCGTAGTAGTCCACCATGACGGCGGTGGGCACATGGTCGCTGCCGGCTCGGCTGCGAGTCATCGGCGCCATGACGATGCGGTTGGCCAACTCCAGATCACCGAAGCGTACGGGTGCGAAAAGCGTATTCATGGCATGCCTCCTCAGCGGACCCGGATGCGCGGCGCCGGCGTGTCGCCGCGCATCTGCCGCAGGAAGCCTTCCAGCGGAGCCGGAGCAGCCACTTCTGGCAGCTCCGCCTTGCCTGGCATCTCTGCCCAGAACGCTTTCCAGGAAGGAAACAGGTCGTGAAAGGTGCCGTGGTAGGGCTCGCGTCCCGGCCAGCGCATCTTCATGTCGCCAATCGGTGGCTTGTTCAGGTCGGTGGCGTACCAGTAGCAGGGCAGCCGACGGCGGAAGTACCACTGCCCGTCGATGCGCTCATAGTCGTCCCAATAGAGCATCTGCATGATCACCCACTCGGCGCCGGCCTCATGCTCGTTCTTGGAATACACCACGCCGGTTGCATGGTCGGCATCGGCGAACTCGATGATGTGCTGGCCCAGGTGGTGCGAAGTCCCGCTGAACTGGTGGCGCAGGGTGTCGTCCACCCAGGCTTTGAGGTGCGCCCGGCCGACCCGCTCACGACCGACGCGGATGTCCGGAGCGAACAGATTGACGTGGGCGTCGAGGTCACGCATATCCAGGGACAGGGAGTACCTGCCCGCCAGTTGCCGGATGGCTTCGATCGACTCGAGCCGGTCGATGCGTTGCACAAGTGCCTGCTGGTCCATGGTTTCACCTTGCTGTCGGTTCGGTTGCACGGCGGGGCCGAAAATCACTCCAGCACCGTGTAGAGATCCGAACTGCGCCCGCCATCGACAGGCAGGCTGGCGCCGGTGATATAGGAGGACTCGTCAGAAGCGAGGAACAGCACGGCGTTGGCCAGCTCTTCGGGCCGGGCAACGCGGCGCATGGGGATCAGCTTTTCGGTGTTGATGCGCGTCTGGTCGTCAGAGAGCATTCCGGCCGTCGAGGGCGTCGCCACCACGCCGGGCACCACCACGTTGCAGCGCACCCCGACCGCTGCGCCTTCGGAGGCCACCGCGCGGCTGAAGTTGATCACCGCGGCCTTGGCCGCCGAATAGCCGGACATCCAGGCGGTACCGAACAAGCCGCAAATGGAGGCGATGTTGACGATGGAACCGCCGCCGCTGTCCTTCATCAGGCGCATGGCGGTGCGGGTGCCCCAAAAGGTGCCGTCCACGGTGGTGGCGAAGTTGGCGCGCCAGTCCTCGGTAGACATGCTGTCCACCGCGCCCCAGGTAAAGGCCATGGCGTTGTTGACCATCACGTCGAGGCGCCCATGCTCGGCCGCCACCGCCTCGATGGCGCCGACGAAGGCCTGCTCGTCACTGACGTCAGCCACCTTGAATTCGGCGCGTCCGCCGTTCTTGCGGATGCTTTCGACCACTTCAGCCAGGGGCGCTTCGCGGCGGCCACAGACGATCACCGTGGCGCCCTCCTCGGCCAGGCGGCGAGCCGTGGCCGCGCCGATGCCGGAGCCGCCGCCTGTGATGAATGCGATCTTTCCTGTCATGCGAGATGTCATGTACGTGTCCTCAAAGGAAGGCCATGCCGCCGTTGACGGCGACGTTCTGTCCGGTGATGAAGCTGGCGTCGTCGCTGGCAAGGAAGGCCGCGACCCGGGCGATTTCCTCCGGCAGGCAGAGGCGAGCCAGAGGAATGGCCTTGACCATCGCCTCCATCCATTCGGCGGGAATGCCGGCCATCATCGGCGTGTCGGTCGGGCCGGGAACCAGGGTGTTGATGCGGATGCCATTGGCGGCCAGCTCACGGGCGGTGCTGCGGGTCAGCCCCATGATTCCAGCCTTGCTGGCGCAGTAATGGCTGGGCCCCTCGCCCGTCATGGCGGCGGTACTGGCCAGGTTGACGATGGCACCAGCGCCGGCCTGGCTCATCAGCCGGGCCGCTTCGCGGGTGCAGAGGAAAGCGCCGGTCAGGTTCACCCCGATCACCCGGTTCCAGTGCTCCAACGGTGTGTCGAGAAAGGCGTCGTGGGAACCGATGCCGGCGTTGTTGACCAGAATGTCCAGGCGACCCGACTCGCTGACGACGCGCTCGAACGCTGCGTTCACCGAAGCTTCGTCGGTCACGTCGCAGCGCTGTACACGGCCTCGCTCGCCCAACCCGGCAACGGTTTCTTCCAGTGCCTCGACGTTGATGTCCGCCGCGTACACAGTGGCGCCCTGCTCGGCAAAGTGCCGGACGATGGCCCGCCCCATTCCCTGCCCGGCGCCGGTCACAAATGCAATTCTGCCTTCGAGTCTCATGCCTGCTCCTCCTGTATGGGTCGTCGGCTTTCGGGCCTGACGAGCCAGTTGCGTTGGAGCGGATGATTCATGCCACCAGCAAGCGAAACATCGTCCGTTGAGACTAAAGGCCGGCAGCCGACTCGCAGGGCCGGGAGACGAGTTCGGCACTGGTCTGAATGGACGATGTGGCGCGCCGACTACCCCGCCGATGATCCCGGCAACAATGACAAGAACAAGACAGGAACGCCTATCGTGAGCAGCTCCCCGAGAGTCACCTGGCATAGCCACTACGCCCTATGCGTGCTGGCCCTTATCTACGTCTGCAACTACATCGACCGCTATCTCGTGTCGATCCTCATCGAGCCGATCAAGCTTGAGTTCGGCGTGTCCGACACCCTCATCGGCCTGCTAACCGGCGTTGCCTTCGCGCTGTTCTATACCGTGTTCGGCCTGCCCATGGGGCGCCTCGCCGACCGCATCGGACGCAAGCCTGTAGTGGCGCTGTCGTGCATTGCCTGGAGCCTGATGACCATGCTTTGCGGCGTGGCCACCAGCTTTGCCATGCTGCTGGCGTTCCGCATTTTGGTGGCGGTCGGCGAGGCCGGCGGCTCGGCGCCTTCGGTGGCGATGGTGGCCGATCTCTACCCGGCGCGGCTGCGCTCGCGGGCGCTGTCGATCTTCATGATGGGGCCGCCGCTCGGCCTGGCGCTGGGCCTCGGTGCTGGCGGCTGGGTAGCCGAGCACTACGGCTGGCGCGCGGCGTTCATCATCATCGGCGCGCCGGGCATCCTGATCGGCCTGTTGCTGGCCTTCACGGTGAAAGCGCCGCGCCCCGCACCGGTGTCGACGCAGATTCGCCAGGAGTCATTTCTGAAAACCGTGCAGGGCATGCTCGCCCTGTCGTCTTATCGGCTGATTCTGATCGCGGGTAGCCTGGCCGCTGTCGCTGGCAATGCCATCGGCACCTGGAACCCAAGCTTTTTGATCCGCTCCCACGGCTTAGGCATTCAGGAAGCCGGCTTTCTGATCGGCATCGTCGGTGGTTCAGCCGCAGCCCTCGGTACGCTTGCCTGCGGGATCGTCACCGACCGTTTGACGGCGCGCGATGCCGGCTGGCAGGTCGGCGTGGCGGCGCTTGGCACGCTCATCAGTGTGCCCTTCGGCCTGTTGTTTTTCTTCTGGCCCGACGGCGTCGCCCTCACCATCGCGGGCAACAGCGTACCGACTGCTTTCTTCTTCTATATAGGCTTCGCCTTCTTTGCCACCTGGTGGACGGTGCCTTGTTTCGGCGCCATGAGCGGCCTGTTCCCTCCGGCCAAGGTGGCCCAGGCCACCGCGCTGTTCCTGATGGGCGTCACCCTCGTCGGCGTCGGGCTCGGCCCGCTGGTGGTCGGGGTGCTGAGCGACCTTTTCCGCGCCGCCATCGGCGACGAAGCCCTGCGTTACGCCATGGCCAGCACCATTGCACTTCTGCTGGTTCCAGTGATCTGCCTGTCCCTGGCGGTACCCCGCTACCGGCGCCAGACCCTCGACGCCTCCCCTGACCCCAAGGCCAAAGCCGAAGCCGTTACCGCCTGAGACGAGGACTACTCAATGACCGAGCAAAGCCATGACCTGCCGCTGCCCACCGGCAAGTACGTCACCCTGAAAACCGGCCTGACCCTGCACTATCTGGATATCGGTGAAGGACCGATCGTGGTCTGGCTGCACGGCAGCGGTCCCGGCGCCAGCGGCTATAGCAACTTCAAGGGCAACTACCCGGTCTTCGAGCAGGCCGGCTACCGCAACATCATCGTCGACCTGCCCGGCTTCGGTCGTTCCGACAAGCCGGCGGATGCCGAGTACCATCTCGACTTCTTCATCACCCACCTGCACGCGCTGCTCGATTCGCTCGGTATCGACCGCTGCACCCTGCTGGGTAATTCTCTAGGCGGCGCTATTGCCCTGGGCACCGCGCTCGCCCACCCGGAGCGGGTCGAGAAGCTGATCCTGCTGGCGCCAGGCGGCGTCGAGGAACGCGAGACCTATTTCAAGATGAAGGGCATCCAGCGCATGGTGGAAACCTTTGCCGCCGGTCCAATGGGCATCGAACAGATGCGCCACGTGATGCAGCTGCAGGTATTCGATCCGTCCAATCTGACCGAAGCCATCCTCGCCGAACGCGCGGCGGTAGCACCCAGCCAACCGGCCAACCTGTTCTCCACCATGCTGGTGCCGAACATGACCGAGCGCCTCGGTGAGCTGAACTGCCCGATCTTCGGCTTCTGGGGCAGCGACGATGTGTTCAACCCGTCGAGCGGTGTGTTCAAGCTGCTCGAGCACGCGCGCAACGCACGCTTCACGCTGCTCAACCGCTGCGGCCATTGGGTTCAGGTCGAGCACCCGGAGCTGTTCAACCGCCAGTGCCTCGAATTCCTTCAGGAAGACTGAACCGCCGCCACGCAGAAGGACATTCACAATGACCAGCTATTCGCACCTGCTCTCCCCCGGCAGGCTGGGCAACCTCGAGTTGCGCAACCGCATCGTCATGGCACCGATGGGCTCGAACTTCGCCGAGCAAACCGGCCACTGCGGCGAGCGCATCCAGGCCTATTACGAGGCCCGTGCCGCTGGTGGCGCGGGACTTCTGATCATGGGTGTGTGTGCCGTGGCCTACCCGGCCGGCACCGCCGAACCCTGGCAGGTCGGCGTTTCGCGTGACGACTTCATCCCCGGCCTCGCGCAACTGGCCGAACGGGTCCACAAGCACGGTGCGAAAATCGCCATGCAGTTGCAGCACGCCGGCAAGGTGTCGGTGCGTGACATGGCCGAAGGCCGCGAACTCTGGGTGCCGTCCATGCCGACACCGGTCAAGAGCGACATCATGGACGCGCTGACCCCGGAGGAAATAGCCAATTTCGTCAGCTCATCGCGGGGCATCGGCTCCGGCCCGCGCATCCGCGTGATGGACCGCGAAGACATCGCGCAGATGGTCGAATGGTTCGCCGCCGCAGCGGTACGCGCCCAGCAGGCCGGCTTCGACGGTGTGGAAATTCACGCCGCGCACAATTACATCATCGCCGGCTTCCTCTCGCCCTATCACAACCAGCGCGACGACGAATATGGCGGCAACCTGGAGAATCGCTCGCGCCTGCTGCGCGAGGTGCTGGCCGAGACCCGTCGACGGGTCGGCGATACCTTCGGTGTCTGGCTGCGGCTGGATGCCTACGAGCTGCACACACCCGGCGGTATCACCCTGGAGGAAACCCGCCAAGTGGCGCAAATGGCCGAACTTGCTGGCGCCGATGCGGTGTCCGTTTCGGCCTATGCGCGGGTCACCACCGGCACCGCGTTCACCGACGCGCCGCTGCTGCACAAACCGGCCGGCTATCTCGATTGGGCAGCCGACGTGCGTGAAGCCGTGGGGATTCCGGTGATCGCCGTAGGCCGCCTGGAACCGGACGTCGCCGACCGCGCCATCGCCGAGGGCAAATGCGATTTCATCGCCATGGCACGTAAGCTCCTGGCCGACCCGGAGCTGCCCAACAAGCTCGCCGCCGGCGACCCCGACAGCATCCGGCCGTGCATCTATTGCTACACCTGCGTCAGCCAGATCTTTATCAACCAGCGGGTCAAGTGCGCGGTCAACGCCTTTACCGGACACGAGCACGAGGCGGTCATCATGCCGGCCGAGCGGCCGCGCCACATTGCCGTGGTCGGCGGCGGCCCGGCAGGTCTGGAAGCGGCACGCATCGCCAGCCTGCGCGGGCACAAGGTCACCCTAGTCGAGCGCAGCGAACGCCTTGGCGGCACGCTGTTCTTCGCCGCCCTCGCCTATCACGAAAACGGCCGGCTGCTGGACAACCTGGTGCACCAGGTCCGCGCCCTGCCGATCGATATCCGTCTCGGCACCACTGCGACGCCTGAACTGTTGAGATCTCTAGAGGTGGACGAAGTGCTGGTGGCCAGCGGCGCCCGCCGCGCTGCGCCGGCGATTCCCGGCGCCGACCTCAAACACGTCTGGAGCGGCGACGAGCTGCGCCGGCTGATGACAGGCGACCGCGCCGAGGAAATCGCCAAACAGAAGCTGTCGCTCACCCAGCGCACACTGATGAAAGCCGGCAGCCTGACCGGCGCCACCAATAGCACCGAGGCCATCCAGACGCTGTCGCGCCTGTGGATGCCGCTGGGCAAACGCGTCGTCATTGTCGGTGGCGGTCTGGTCGGCCTGGAACTGGCCGAATTCCTCATCGAGCGCGGTCGCCAGGTCGCCGTACTGGAACCGGGCAGCAATCTGGGCAGAGAACTCGCCATCGTTCGGCGCTGGCGGGTACTGGACAACCTGCGCAGCCACGAGGTGCCGCTTCTGACCGGCATCAGCGTCGAGCGTATTCGCGATAACGACATCGACTACCGCGACGCCAACGGCGAACGCCAGCAACTGCCGGCCGATTCGGTGGTCCTGGCCATCGGCGCCGAACCCGACGACACCCTCGCCACCAGCCTGGAAGCTGCTGGCCTCAACGTGCAGCGGATCGGCGACTGCGGCGAACTGGGCTATATCGACGGCGCCATCCATAGCGCCACGGCGGTGGCGCTGCGGTTGTGAGTTGACTGGCTGGTATCGCTTAGTTGAAAAGGCCTCGGTGGGAACATCGGAGGCCTTTTGTGTGCTCGTGACAACAGAGTTGTGGGACTGCCGGTTGGTTAGATATGGCTTGCTTGCTGATGATGGCACCGAGCCGAATCATGTCGTTGGAAGCAAAGCCCATCAGCACAGAAGAAACTACGAGGGAAAGATGTCCAGGCGCATAGATCTAGCAGTTCCGTATGAGGAAAAGGACGAAGCCAAGCAGTACGAAGTCGAGTGGGACGAAGAAAACCGTGTTTGGTGGACCACGGAAGAGCATATGTGCGAAGAGTTGGAGCGTTGGCTCCCTTACTTTCCGAGTTCGAAAGAGGTTGTTGAGTCTCTGTCTCCGCTCCACTCCACCCAAGCCGAACGCGAGCACGTACAGCTTCTTTCCCAAAACTGTGAGTTCAAGGAGTGGATGCTGCTGATGCTTCCGGATGGCCTGTGGGGTGCATTCTGGAGGGATGATTTAGAGACCTGTCGCGCTTCATATGTGATTGATGGCGACTATGCGAAGGGCTGCCGGTATGTGTCAGCAAGCCCAACAGAAACGATCACGTACATGCGTGACAACCGGCTGTATCTAGGCGCTCTACGAGACGGCTTGGAAACTACCGATGTCGAGCTACCAATCTGCTATGGCTCGTTAACCATTGGTGGGCGAACTATAGACATTGAGCTTCCCTGGTTGTGCGCGCATCTGATGGAACACATGTCAGAGCACACCCCGGTTCCCCCGAAAGACAGTGACATCGCATGTGAGATTTTCAGGTTTCTCGATAGCAATACTACTTCACAGTTTAAGTTCCCCCTGATCGAGCAATTAGCCAAGGCTGAGGAAATCTCACAAAAACTGCGAGTTCCGTTGCCTAAAGGTGCTCATGAAAATCGAATGGCCTGTCAGGAATTCATAGATACCCATAGTGCTGACCTCACAATGTATAAGGCGATTCGAAGACACCTGGACGTAGCCTCACGGCCAGTGACCAAGCGAATCAATAACTATGTGAGATGGTTGTTTGCTCGAACGATGCTCTCACAGGGCATCCCATGGGAATCCATCGCTGAACAGCTAGCGGTAAAAACTAAAGCAACAATCGAGAAGTATGCTGCTCAGGCCGACGAGGCAGAGCGAGAAACTCCAGAGCTTCTTACCGCTCCGTTCTATCAAGAGCTGGTGAAGGTGGGCCTCGCCGGTAATAGCGTCGACCTTGCCGTGAGTCGAATGGTCGATGCTGAGGCCTGGGACGAATTTAGTCACGAGCGCCAAGTAAGGCGAAAACTGAAAGCTACGCTCCGACAGCCAGCCTAGCTGAGGCTACAAGTGGAAAGGGGCAGATCTATCCATAGCAAACCGTCCGTTTCTGTCCCGTAACCGCTCAACCATATGTTCTGTTTTTGGGCCGTCAGCCCTCACCAAAATTGTTCTCCGAGCGATAAGTCTCGACGGCTTGACCATCCGACCCGCTGCGATTCGCAGCCACGCCGGTATCGCCCGCCTTTCGTACCCGTGTTTTTCCAGCCCTTCCTCAACTGACCATGTAGAATCCCGCGCCCGAAAAATGCAGGAGACGATACGTTGGTCATTCACTTTTTTGCGTCCGAGGAAAATGTTGCATGTGGACGCACTGGGACGAGCTTGAATAACACACGGGAAATCACCCAGGTCACTTGCAAGCTCTGCCTTCGCTCTGTCGAGAAGACAGCCAGCGAACCTGTACGCAAAACGCCAAGCCTCGCTGAATTGAGAGCGGCTGCAAAGGCTGAGAAAACCTCGGCGGCTGCGGCCAAGGCTGCAAAGGCTAGCGCCGGCCAGTCACCTCGCGTCGAGTGGCAGCAGCGTCTGGCGCAACTGCCAGGCCGAAACCGCCTGCCGCGCGGCATGTCCGGACAAGCTTTCGTCTAGACATCACCAGAGTGTCCGCTTCCGGCCAGAAGCGGACAATGAATCCAATAATAAATTCGTCCCCTTTTCAGAATACGTAGGTTCAGATAGGAACTTGCACAGGCTTGCCTTCGATTATCCTGTTGCTCCTTTGAATGAGTGTCATCGGGTTCGACGTGAAACTCTCTACCGTTGTGATTTCAGTGATGTCCGATAGGTCTCCGATATTTAGCTCTAACGCCCCTCGATCGTTTAGTGCCTCAGGCTCAGCGCCGAAGCATAGTCTGTACTCTCGTTGCCAAGCGTACTCAATCGGTTTGCGAAACAATCCTATCGGGCCGCTGTAGTCGCTGAAGTCTACGTAATCGACCTGGCCGTAGCCTCCTTCAAAGAAGGGAGAACTATAAAGGTGAGGGTGGGCCGCAATAGCTTGTGAAAGCCTTCTAGAAAACTCTGAGTGGTTCGTAATACGAAGGACATGGGTACCAAACTCTCCGAAACGCTCGCTGAATCGCAGCATTCCGTTGTTGAGCCCCCAAATTTGACCGTCATGTCCGGCTGACACAGAACCTAAGCAGTACACCATGACGGTTTCAGGACGAGGCAGATGCAGGGTCATGATTGTCTCCGGGCTCAACACGATTTCGTCGTGTCCTTCAGCCTGTAGCGCGAGCTCGCTGACAACCCCATCCCTTATGCCAGAGCTGAGCTTAAGGTACACATTCTCTAGATCGTCCCTTCGAAGTGCAGCGCCGGCTTCACCTTGAAGCTTCGCGAAATAGTCGGCGCTATTCATGTAAAGCAGGCCACGCTGCAGCGCCTGTAGTCGATCTAGATTAGCCACCTTGAATAACATCCAGCACTGCTTGTTCGGCATGCGATCAGGTATCACCTGCATCTGCACTTCACCAGATATCATCTAGCCTCCAAATCTCTACAGATCATTGTTCAACCAGCGGGGTGGGAACTGACTGCGGCTTGACGCTTGCGGCTACTGGCTCTTCAACCCCTGCTCGCACGGCACCGATAATATCGTCAAGAGCCGCTAGGGCGTCGTTCACTTTACCCACATCAAAACTGGTTGAATCGGCCCGAGTTTAGTAGGCATTTGGAATGACCGCTTCTGGCCGTTAGCTGCCACCACTAAATCTCTCAGTCAACAACCGCTTCTATATCTAATCCGGTGCAATTAGCAGGCAGGCCGGTTTCGGTCATTGTTCGTATCCAATAACCTTCCCCACCGATGGCACGCGCCAAAACGAGCGAAGCCACCGAATAAACAGTGGTCGGCAGTCCTTGGCATCCATGCCAGCGAACCAGCCCAGGTAACTCACCGAAAACTCCAGCCACATCCGAAGCAATACCAACCCGGTTGACCTAGAAGGCATCGCCTCATGCGAAAGTTACTGACCAGCGCGCCGGGCGGCTTCGGGGCCGAAATCGCCTGGCGATACATCACCGCGGTTGAGCCAGTAGCCACGACGCTGTTCGTTGATGAGGTTGAACGCTAGGTAGGTCCCGGCCTCCAGGTCATGGTAAAGGCCGACACCCGCCTGCCACCCTTCCAGCTCTGGAAGATGAATGGTGTTGAGCATGGAGGTCCGCCACAGGCCGCCACGGGTGTCGTAGTTGTCGCCCATCACCGGCATCCAGCTGTCCTCGTCGATGTACAGGTCGCGCTTGGCGTAGAGGTGTCGGTAACCTTCCTTGAGCGTCGCCTGTATCACCCAGACCCGTCGCAGCTCATAGCGCATCACGTCGGGGTTAATGTGGTTCGGCGTCAGCATGTCGGCGTATTTCTGGGTTTTGGCGTGGATCTTGTAATTATTCGCGGGGATGAAGAGCTCCTGCTTGCCAATGATCTTCCAGTCGTAGCGCTGGCCGGAGCCGTTGAAAATGCGCACCTCGTCCACGGTGATCGAACCGCCGGTACCGGGGAACGACATGTCATAGCCATAGCCCGGCGACTGGCGCACGCGTCGGGTGCCAGGATCGTAGCGCCAGCTCTGCGAAGGTTTGGCGACGTAATCCCAGGTGTGAATGCCGTTGTTCACCTCGCCTTTGTCGCGCAGCGGCAGCAACGTCAGGTTGCTGTAATAAGACGAGGCGGCCAGGTCTTTGGTGTAGATGACCTTGTTGGGTTGGTTGCCTGGCGCCGAGTTACGCGAGTGCACGCGCCCCCAGTTGACGTTGCCGTCCTTGAGGACGTAGGCGTTGTCCGAAATGTAGTCCTCCGTCCAGGCGTAGCGGCCACCCATGGTGGCGTTCATGCGGATTTCCTCGGCTGACTGAGGGATGGGGAACATCACCCCGCCCGCGCGACCCTCGATGCCTTCGCCGTTATTCACCAGTTTGGCGATGCGCGCGTTTTCCAGCGTCGCGTCGCAGACGCCCTTGTTGTAGGAGAAGTCGCGATGCGTCGGGTAGACCGGCATGCGGAAGGTGTCGGGGTACTGCTTGAACAACGCTTTCTGGCCGGCCGACAGATGCTCGGCGTAGCGATCCATCGTCTCGGCGGTGATCACGAAAAGCGGCTGTTCGTTGGCATAGGGGTCTTGCGGATGGGTGCTGGCTTTCGGGTCGATGCCATCCGGCGCGCCGGACCATTTGCCGCTGAACTCAGGGATCGTGCCTTCCGCATTCCCGGCCTTGATGGCGCCGAGGCAAGTCAGTTCGGTGCCCAGTCGGGCAATCTGATCTTCAGGCAGCTGTGCCAGGCTCAGACCGGAATAAACCTGTAAGGCGAGCACACCGGTAAGCCCGAGGCACAGGGACTGTTTACGTCGCATATTGTTCTCCTTATTGAATCGACGACTTTTCGCGCAGCCTGTGGGCTGCAACGAGACAAAGCTCAAGGCAGATACCGGCGAAGTGCCGGGGTTTGGAGAACAAGTGAGGCGACGCGCTCCGGTTCATACCTGTCCCTGAGGCAATGAGACGAGTATCGATAGCGGCGGCTGAACGCAGCATCGTCCGCTCGGACTACCGGAATATCAGGCGGAGCGCCTGACCAAAGAGAGGCTCTGCCCCGCAGGATCTGCAACTGATGGATCGCCGCGCACGCTATGCAATCAGTTACTCATCTGCAGCCAGAGCCACGGCGTGCTGGGAGCCGACGTGCAGGCGGCGGGAAACGAAGCGCCAGCCATCATCGCTACGCTGCAGGACGTCTTCGTAGCGGATGTACATGTCCAGACGCTGGTTCTGCGCTGCTATCAGATGGCTGGCCACGCAGTAGGTGAACCCCGCAGCGCGGTCACCTTCGATCCGATACAGATGGTTGTGCACATTGTGCATCGTCCACTCGAAGCGCTCGCTCAGCAGGCCAACGAGGTAATGGCCGTCGTCGAGGTCGTAGCCCGGCCCGCTGACTCGCACCTGGCCGTTGAGAAAGCACGCGCAGAAAGCATCGGCGTCGCGCCGGTCGGCGGCATCGGCGTAGCGATAGAGGAGTTGCTGAATTTCAAGCTGATCGTGCAGATGCTGGCTCATGTGAGGCTCCTGTGCTGGTGGCGCCAGCCTCAGCTGGAAACGGATTGCCGGCATCCTCGGAACGGACTATCTGGCGGGCCGAGAGCGAAGGTGCTCGGGTGCGCTCGATAAACGACAACAAGCCCGCCTCACGGGTCGCGAAGCGGGCTTGCATGTGCGCGTGCGGAGCTACAGGTAAGTTTTCACCAATGCCTCGACCGCGTTGCGCACGTCGCCACGACGATAACCAAGGCTGTTGTCCGGCTCATAACGCGCATAGTTACCGCGGCCGGTATAGATCGCCGAATCGGGCAGCAACGGGTGCTCTTGGTCCAGCTCCGGCAATTGCTGCCGATTGCCTGCCGCATCGAAGAACAGCTGGAAATACTCTGTGAAGGAGAGATTTTCTTCCCCGACCAGATACGCTTTGCCCGGCTCACCGCGCACCAGCGCATTGAACAACGCCTCGGACAGCGACTGCACCGACATGAAGTTGGTACCGCCCTTGGGACCGAACGGCGGGATCCCCTCCAACTGCCCCATGGCATACCGGGTGTAGGCCTCGAACATCGCGTTCGGCAGGCCAGGTACGTGACCGACCATGAACGGCGCGTTGACCGACATCACCTCGAACTCCGGCGTATTCAGTGCGCGAACGCCCATGCATGACTCATGGCGCGAGCGCACGTAGGGGTTGCTATCGATCAACTCCGGCGCAATCTGCGGGTAGAAGCTGCCGAGCATGACGGCGCGGCGGATGCCGGCATTGCGCGCCTGAGCGAAGAAATTCGGAATCGCCAGCGAATTGTTGGCATGCCATTGCGCTGCCAGATCGCCTGCCATATCGACATGGCGAATGTCGTGGCCAGCACAGAACAGCAGCGCGTCGAAGCCTTGAAGCAACGAAGCGTCGAGCTTCTTGCTGGTGTAATCCAACGCCACGAAGGGCAATGCCGCCAGCGACGGCGCTGTCGGTGCGTTGCGCGAGGCGATGGTGGCGTTCCAACCCTGCTGCTGCAGGTATAACGCCGCGTGACCGCCCAGCAGACCGCTACCACCCACTACCAATACGTTCATTTTTTGTCCTATTAGTCAGTACAAAGTGTCAGCGCCAATCGCGCGGGCTCAGTAGATAAAGCCACCGCTCTCGACCACCGGCGTATTGGTCCAACCGCCCTGCGGGGTGCGATACCAGCCGGCGGCGGCCAGCGCGCCGCCGTCGACATGCAACGTGGTGCCGGTGATCCAACCGGCCAGATCGCTGGCCAGGAACAACACGGCGTTGCTCATATCCTCTGGTTCGCCGAAACGCCCGAGCGGAATCCAGTCCGAGACCCGCTCGCGGTATTCGGGTTTGATCACCGCGCTGACCGGCATTTGCGGCGTTTCGGTGGTTTCGGGTGCGATCTGATTGACGCGGATGCGGTCGCCAGCCAGCTCCAGCGCCAGGCTGCGCGTGAAACCTCCCAGCGCTGACTTGAAAGCTGCATAGACAGAGAGAAACGGGATTCCGCGGTAGCCTTCGATGCTCGCCACGTTGACGATGCTGGCCTGCGCCCCGGTACGGCGACGGAGCAGCGGAATGGCTGCTCGCGTGACCTGAAAGACCTGGCGCAGGTTCACCGCGTAAAGCCGCTCGAAATCCTCGTCGCTGTATTGCTCGAGTGGCTTGAACACCTGCAGGGCGTCGCCCACGTTGTTCACCAATACATCCAGCGCCGGGTAGCGCTCTGCAACCGTGGCGAACGCGCTATCCAGCGCTGCCTGCGAAGTCACATCGGCCTCCAGCACCAGATGGCCTCCGTCGCCCAGAGACTGGCGCACCTGGTCCGCACGCACCGGGTCTATTTCGAGCACGATCACTCGCGCGCCAGCTTTAGCAAAACGCTCCGCCACATCGCGGCCGATACCGGCGCCGCCACCCGTGACCAACACCGTTTTGTCGTTGAAATTCATGGCTACCTCATTGTTGTTATTGAAAGGAATGCACATTGAAAATGACGGCCAGACTGGATAGCCGCTTCATCGTCCGGAGCGATGGTCAGAAGCTGTATTTAGCGTTGAACGACAGGTAGTCGCGGTCGGCCAGCATCCGTCCCTTAGCGATGTTCGGCGAGCTGAGGTAATCGACGTAGGTCATCCCGACCTGGAAGTTGCCCAGATACTTCAAATCCGCGCCGAGGGTCAGGCGCTTCTCTGCGCGGCCGATGCCCTGCAGGGCGCTGCCGTCGAGGTTCTGCTGCCAATTGACCTTGGTCACCAGGTCCCAGCCACTGAAGACGTTCGGGTACTCCAGCTGCGTCCCAAGCCCGAGCAGGGTCGAACCGCGGGTCTGGCCGTCGTAAACGAAACTGTCGAAGTTGCCGATGTCGACGCCATCGACGGTGATGCCTACCGGGTCTACCGAATCGATGTACTGGTGCATCACCTCGCCGAAGACCGACGTCTGATGCGCAAGCCAGCTCGGGCCGATCAGATACTGTGCGTTGACGTTGGCCTGCCAGACCTCGCCGCGTGCCGGCGTGCCGTTGTCCAGATAGACCGCCGAGCCGTCGCGGTAACTGAGATCGCCAGCGAACTGCACCGCATCGCCGATCTTCGAGCTGAAGCTCAGGCCAGTCAGCTTCACGTCCTCGAAATAACCCAGCTTGAAGGTTCCGGGCGCCACGCTGCCAGACATCGAGGAATAGCGGGTGTCGCCACCGAAGTTGAAGAACAGCGCACCGACACGCTCGTGGTAGCGGTAGTGAAACAGGCCCACCTCGGTGCTGTCGGTCAGCCGGTAGCGCAGGCCCACGCCCCATTGCCCGCTGTCTCGCGGTTCTTCTTCGCCACCGTAGGACAGCGCAGCGAACTGCGGATTGCCGGCAGCGAAGCGGAAATACTCGGCGCCTGGGCCGAAGATGTCACTGCTGTTGAAGTAATCGCCCACCGGATTGAGCTGGGTCTCTTCCCACTCGTACTGGTAGAAGCCCAGCAGCGCGAGGTCTTCGTTGAGCGACCAGGAGGCGGAGAACTGCCCCACCGGCAGGTAGGCATCTTTCGCCTCGGTGCCCGGCACGTTGAACTTGGTCGAATCCACTGGTGCCTGTCCCTGACTGATGTTCGGCCAGAACATGCTCTCGCCCCAGGCCACCAGATGACGGCCAGCCTTGAGCGACAGGTACTGGCCCTCGAGAACGTCAAAATTGCCGTACACGTACGCATCGAGCAGGCGCGCCCGACCACCGCTGTCGCGGCGCGTGTCGCTGGTGAAGGTGTCGTGACGGCCGCCCTTGTTCACGGTGTCCGGCGAATCATTGTCGTTGCGGCCATGGTAGGCCTCGTCATAGAAGTGGCTGGCGCGCAGCACCGCACCAAGGTTGTCGTGGCGTACCAGCACCTCGCCGAAGAGGCTGACGCGGTTGGTGATCAGCGAGCCGCGATCGAAGTTGCGCGTACCGTCGTCGTTGTTGAGGCTTTCGAGGTACTGCCTGGCGGGCTTGCCGGTCCGTACCGAGGCGGTGTAGTTCACGGTCAGCATCGTATCGATGGTGGTCTTTTCACCGATTTCGAAAGTCGGCCCGGCCAGCGCCGCTCCGCTGCCCATCGCTATCGCCACGCCCAGCACGTGCAATGCAAAACCTGATTTCTTGTTGCTCATGGCTTGCTCCGTTCTTGTTGTCGTCTCGCTACCGTTCCGATTCAACCCCCCGGCCGCATGCGGACCGAGGCAGCAATCGCCCGCCCCCGGGCGCGCGCTCGGCTGGTCGCCAGCAGTGTGCGAAGGTCGTTCTTGCATCTGGTTCGAAGAATTAGCGGTAGGGCTCGAAGCGCTCGAATGGCACTTCACCATGTTAAAAGCCGGCGCCACCATCGATCGCACCGGCTCTCCACATGCAACCGGTCAGCGCCCTGCGGCGCGAAGGGCGTCAGGCGTGTACATGCTCGGGGACAGGTTTCCAGCGTTCAGGATCGGCCCTTTTTTCGATTCGTTGGTCAACGAGTAGGCCAGGTACTGACCGGTGCTCAGGTCGTGGTAAAACGCCGCGCCCGACTGCCAAGCGCTCATGTCAGGGTGGTAGTAGTAGTTCGTGGAAGCGTATTTCCACAGCTGGCCGCGTGTGTCGTAGTTGTCGGCCAGCACGCCGTGCCAGGTGTCCTCGTCAAGGAACATCACCCGCTTGCCGTACACGTGGCGGTAACCCTCCTTCAGCGTCGCCTCCAGCACCCACACGCGGCGCAGCTCGTAACGCAGATGCTCGGGGTTCGGATGTTTGGGGGTGAGCAGGTCTGCGTACGTCACTTCGCCGCTATTGACCTTATAGGCGTTGGCCGGGATGTAGATTTCTCGTTTGCCAAGCATCTTCCAGTCAAACCGCTCCGGCCCACCGTTAAACAGGCGGTCCTCGTCGACGATCATGGTGCCGTTGCTCCCAGCCATTGGCTGGTCGTAACCATAGCCCGGCGACTGACGAACACGGCGGGTGCCAGGGTTGTAGGACCAGGCGGTCCGGGGATTGGTGGCGAAGTTGTAGGGTTCGTGAGCGGCAATGGCAGTGCCGCGATCCCGGGTCGGCAGGATGGTGTAGTTGTAGGAGTAGGCCTGTACACCAGCCTTGGTATAAGGCGTCTCGGTCGGGTGGTTGGCTGGCGACAGCCCCTTCATATGGGTGCGGCCCCAACCGATGTTGCCGTCGGGCATCACCGAAGCCAGATCACGTACGAAATCCTCGGTCCAGGCCCGCGCCGGAAGCTGATGGTTCCACAGCAGTTCGTACCCGTTCTTGGGAATTGGGAACATCACCTGGCCGATACCTTCCACACCCATGCCTTCATCGACCACCTCGGCGTTCAGCGCATTCCACTTGGCCCGCTCGCATATGTAATCCGGGTAGCGGTAGTCGCGGTGGCCAGGGTAAACGTTCATACGAAAGGTGTCGGGGTACTTGCGGAACATCGCCTTCTGGCCTTCCGTCAGGCGCTCGCCATGCTCCTCGAAGTTCGCCGCGGTGATGACCACGACCGGTTTCTCATCGGCATACGGATCGACCGCCTTCCCACCGGAGTGAAGTACGTGATCCCAACTTGGCACCTCGCCGAGGTATTTGCCTGTGAACTCGGGGATCGAACCGTCGGCATTGCCGGCACGCTCGGCACCCGTACAGGTGAGGTCATTGCCGAGGCGGGCCGCCTCTTCCTCGCTCACCTTGGCATACGCGTCCAGCGACATCAGTTTCACCGCCAGCGCCATTGAGAGAAGAGCTACAGATTTTTTCATTGTTATTGTCTCCATCGGTTGCCTATCGGATCTGGTACCGATTCTTTCCAGAGACCCAAGCCCTTACATCGTCTGTAAAGACTACCCGCCGTATTCGCTGGATCGATTGGCGCGCACCCGTTCGCGCGCGCTTGAACGCAGCGGTTACGCAGAGACGATTGCGTGATGAAAACGAGGACGAGCGACCGCGCAACAGCGAGAACTCGCCGCTGCGCGGGGACGGGAAGACGTGCCGGAGCCCAAGTCAGCACATAGGCTCGACCGGCACGGCAGGAAGGCTACAGCAGTGCTTTGAGCTCCTGTTTCACCAGCTTGCCCATGGCGTTGCGCGGCAGCGGTTCGTCGCGCAAGCAGAGGCGCGACGGCAACTTGTAGGCGGACAGTCGCTCGGCCAGGTGGCGTTGCAGCTGTGCTTCATCCAGCCGCGCACCAGGGCGCAGGCAGGCCACCAGCCCGACGCACTCACCCATCGCCTCGTCAGGCAGGGCAAATGCCGCCGCCTCGCTCACGTCAGGATGGCTACAGGCGCAGTGTTCTATCTCCAGAGCCGAGATGTTCTCGCCACCACGGATGATCATGTCCTTGATGCGGTCGGTGATACGTAGGAAGCCATCCTCATCGAGGACGCCGACATCGCCGGTGAACAGCCAGCCCTCGCGCAGCGTCTCGGCAGTCTCGTCCGGGCGGTTGCGATAGCCCTGCATCAGGGTCGGCGTCCTGAGCCAGATCGGTCCCGGTTGGCCGGGTGGCAGCGCCTGCCCTGGGTCCTCGCCGATGCGGATGTCGACGATCGGTAGCGCCCAACCGGCGCAGCCGGGGCGAGCAACGAACTGGTTACCCGCATAGGCCGCGCCGATGCCGTTGCTTTCGGTAAGGCCATAACCTGCTCCGGCCAAGGCGTTCGGCCTGAGCTCGATCAGTTGGTCCAGCAAGGCCGTCGAGGCCGCACCACCGCCCAAGCCCAAGCCCATCAGACAGTCGGTCTCGGTACTGCCAAAGCGTGGATGAGCCAGCACCTGCTGCATCATGACCGGCGCGCCGCTGAATTGGGTGCAACGCTCGCGCGCGACCAGTTCGAGCGCCTGGTCGACGTCCCATTTGTACATCATCACCAGCCGCCGGCCGCCGCGCAGCGCGTTGAGGAACATCGCGTGCAGGCCGCTGACGTGGAACAACGGCACCGCCAGCAGCACCGTGGGCTGCAAGCCGGATTCCAGCAGTGGGCGGATGCGCTCGTAGGAGGTCATGCCGGCGAAGGCGCTTTGGAATTCCAGCGCGAACAGGGCCTGGGCAATGGCACGATGGGATGACACCGCACCCTTGGCACGATGGGTGGTGCCGGAGGTGAAAAGGATCAACGCCGGATCGTCGGCAGCGGGACTGTGCGGTTCCACCGCCTCTACCGACTCGCGGAGCAAGTCCGCATAGGCCAGTATGCCTTCGGCCGCCTCGACGTCCACAGCCAGTGCGCGTACATCCAGTGCCGCCAGTCGATCAGCCACTAGATCCAGGCGCGCCGGATCGCAGATCAGCAGCACCGGGTCGATGTCCTCCAGCGCATTCAGCAACTCGTCGCGCAGCGCCCAGCTGTTGAGCGGGACCGGCACCGCTCCGGCCTGCACCACCGCGACGAAGCCGACCAGCCATTCGGGCCGGTTGCGCATGGCAATGGCGACCCGCTGGCCCGGCTGTACGTCGAGGGTGCGCACCAGGTGCGCGGTCAGCCGATCGACCGCCTGGTAGAACTCGGCATAACTCAGGCGCAGGTCCTGCCATACCAGGAAAGGCCGCTCGGCGAACGCCCGACCGGCCTGCACCGCTTCGACCAGATTAGCCGGAGCGTTGCGGAACTGACGCGTGCCCTCCTCCGACGCTACCACCTCGAAAGACGCTCCCGGCGCGATGAGCTGCTGCCATGCACCCTGCCACTGCTGGATCTGCTCCTTCATTTGCCGTCTCCTGTTACCGGGCCATGGCCGGGCGACCTTTGCCCGGCCTGCGACCCTCATCATTATTGTTGTTGTTTGGCGCGTGCTATGCGGGCCGGCTAGCCATTGCGCGCAACGCCTCAGCTCAGAATCGCGCCATAACGTTCGCAATGGAAGTCCGAATCGCCAAGGCAGGCCTGGGCCACACGAATGCGCTTGAGGTACAGGCCAAGGTCGTATTCGTCGGTTACGCCAATACCGCCGTGCATCTGCACCGCCTCGTTGGAAATCCGCTGCGCGGCCTCGTTGATCTTCCACTTGCCCAGGCTGACCAAGCGGGCCCGCTCGCTGGCATCCAGCTTGGTGTCATCCAACGCCTCGAAGGCCGCCATGACCACGCTGCGCGCCAGCTGCAGGTCGACATACAACCGCGCCGCCCGATGCTGCAATGCCTGGAACGAACCGATGGGCGCATCGAACTGCACCCGCGTGCGCAGGTATTCCAGCGTCATCTCGAAGATCCGCTCGGACATACCGAGCAGCTCCGCCGCCAGGCAGGCACGACCGCGATCCTGCGCCCGTTCCAGGACCGCCGCGGCATCACTCTCGCCGAGGCGTGCCGAGCACGGCACGCGCACGCTATCGAAGGCCAGCGCCCCGTGGTTGCGTGCATCCACCAGCGTCTGGGGCGTGACGTGCAGCCCCTCGCTAACAGCAGGCACCAGGAACAGCGCCGTCTGGCCGTCTTCGAGACGGGCAACGGTCAGAAAAGCATCAGCCTCGCGTGCATCCAGTACCCATGATTTGGTGCCGGCGAGCAGGTAGTCGTCCGCATCGGCAACAGCTCGCAGCGCGACCCGCTCGGGGGCGTGCCGATGGCTTTCTTCCAGGGCCAGGGCCAGGCGCTGCTCACCGCTGATCAAGGCCGGTATCAGCGCCTGGCGCTGCGCCTCGCTACCCAACTCCTCAATCAAACTGCCGCAGAGCACGATGCTCGACAGCAGCGGCGAGGGGCTCAGATGGCGGCCGAGCTCCTCGAACAGCGGGGCGAAGCCGGCAAAACCGAAGGCCAGGCCGCCCTGCTCCTCGGGAAACGCCACCGCGCTCCAGCCAAGTTCAAGCATCCCGCGCCAAGCGGCCTCGTCGAATCCGAGCGCCACGCCTTCATCGCGCAAGCGGCGCTGCTGGGCGACCGGTGCGCGGGCGGCGAGGAAGTCGCGGGCGCTGTCCTGCAGCTGTCGTTGTTCTTCGTTGTATACCAGGCTCACGGCAGACTCCTTCTACTTGCTATCCGGCAGGCCGAGCACGCGCTTGGCGATGACGTTCAGTTGTACTTCCGAAGAACCTCCGGCAATGGTCTGGGCGAAGCTGCCGAGCCATGCATGGGTCATCGCTACCTCGCGCTCGCCGTGGCCTTCGGTGGAAAACCCCAGCCCGCGGTGTCCCATCAGGTCCAGCATCAGTTCGAACTTGTCGCGCTCCTGCTCGGAATGCACCAGCTTGGAAATGGCCATGATTCCGGACACGTCTTCGCGAGCGCGCATGCCTTCCATCATTCTCCGCGTGGTCAGGCGGAAGGCGTGCTCGTCCATCAAGCAGGCCAGAGCACGCTGACGCAGGGCATGTTCGCCAGGCGTAGCGGGCTCAGGCAGGTACTGGCGCAGGTGCGGCAGCAGGTCGAAATGGGTCGGCAGAGCCGACTCGCTGAACTTGGACATCGCCTTGCGCTCGTGCTGCAACAGCGCTTTTGCCAGCGTCCAACCGCCGTTGAGCGGGCCGATCAGGTTCTTCTTCGGGACTCGTACCTCGTCGAAGAACACCTGGCAGAACGACGACTTGCCGCTGATCAGGTCGATCGGCGTGACGGTCACGCCCGGCGATTTCATATCCAGCACGATCAGGCTGATGCCGGCGTGCTTGGGCTGCTGCGGGCCGGTGCGCACCAGCGCGTACATCCAGTCGGACTTGTTGCCGTAGGAGGTCCAGATCTTGGTGCCGTTGATGACGAAGTCATCGCCGTCCTCGCGGGCGCTGGTCTTGAGGCTGGCCAGGTCGGAACCGGCGTTGGGCTCGGAGAAGCCTTGGCACCAGCGAATCTCGCCGTGCACCATAGGCGGCAGCAGTTCGCGCTTCTGCGCTTCGCTGCCGAACTCCAGCAGCACCGGGCCAAGCATCCAGATGCCGAGGTTGATCTGGGGCGGACGGCAACCGAGACGACGCATCTCGCCGGTCAGCACCGCCTGGCGCTCGGGGTCGAGCCCGCCGCCGCCGAACTCGGTCGGCCAATCGGGAGCGAACCAGCCCTTGTCGCGCATGCGCTCGAACCACAGGCGCTGGTCATCGGTCTTGAAATGGATGTCGCGACCACCCCAGATCAGCTCGTCTTCCGGCATCGGGGTGCGCATGGATGGGGGGCAGTTGGCTTCCAGCCAGGCCCTTGTCTCGTCGCGGAACTGCTCGATAGTGCTCATCGCATGTCCTTGAAAACTGAGAGTCGTCGAACGGGTGGATCGAATCTAAGGGCCGGCTAGCAGGCGGCGCGTCGTCCGGATGGACGAGCCCGCCCAGGCACGTTCAAACCATCGCGGCCCTGAGCCCCGCCTGCCGGCCAAAGAAGGTGGAGTCGCCCAACGACAGACCGGAGCTGTAACCCTCACCCCAGCGCGGCAGACCGCAGGCGGTGCGCCCGGCCGCAAAGAGCCCGGCGATGGACTGGCCGTCGACGTCAAGTACTTCGCCGGTCGGCCGGGTGGCCAGCCCGCCGAGGGTGAAGGCGTGGCCGCTGAAATCCCCGGCGCAATAGCTCAGCGCGGCAAACGGTGGTTCGGTGAGTGGGCGCAGCCAATCGGCGGCCTTGTGCAGCAGTGGGTCGCGACCCTCTGCAGCTTCACGGTTGAAGGTCGCTACCGTATGCGTCAGCGCACCGGCGGGCAGGCCCAGCTCCGCCTCGACCTCCTCCCAGCTCTCCCCCACCGCAGCGACCAGGATGTCCGGCTGCAGCATTGGCCTGCCGAAGATTTCGTTGTCCACCAGCAACCAGGCGCGACCCTCGGGCTGGCGTAGCACGTAATGCGCGACCCGCCCGTGATAGGCGTCTTCGTTGATGAAGCGTTCGCCACGCGCGTTGACGAAGATGCCCTTGACCAAGGACTCCGGCGGGAAGAACGGCAGCGTGGCGAAGAATTCCTGCATGTTCAGGGCCGCCGCGCCGACGCCGATACCCATGCGGATGCCACTGCCGTCGTCGTTGCCAGCCGTCACTTGCTGCTGGCAGGCCTCGGCCGCCGGCACGAAGCGCCGCACCATTTCCGGGTTAGCGATGAAGCCGCCAGCACAGAGGATCACGCCCCTGCGTGCCCGGACGAAGCGTGGCTGACCGTCCAGGCGCACCACCAGCCCGCACACCGCACCGCTGCGGTCGGTCACCAGGGTCAGTGCGCGGCTGCCGTAATGCACCTGGGCGCCGAGGGTAACGGCGCGCTCGCACAGCACCTCCATCAGCACCTTGCCCCCGCCCCAGCCCACGAATTGCGCGGTATGCCCGCGCGGCGCCGGTTGGGCAACCTCGCTGAACGGCCAGGCCTTTTCACTGCCGGACCACAACAGCGTGTCGTCGGTGGTCGGCTCGATCCACTTGCCTGGCAGGTAGGTGCCTTTGAACGGCACGCCCTGTTCGCGCAGCCAGCCGAAATGCTCGACGCCGTGCTCGGCGTACAAGCGCACGCGCTCGGCATCGGCTGCGGGCCCGCCGCACATCAGCAGATAACGGTAGAAGTCCTCGGTGTCGTCGCTGAAACCGGCCGCACGCTGGACATCCGTCCCGCCGCTACCGCCCACATAGACCTCGCCACCGGACAGCGCAGCGCTGCCGCCAGCGGCCGAGGCGACTTCGAATACATGCACCTGGGCGCCGGCGGCGCAGGCCTCGATCGCCGCACAACTGCCGGCAGCGCCAAAGCCGACGATGGCCACGTCGGTCTCGATATCCCAGGCAGGCACATCTTCGACACGGCAAGGCCGCGCAGGGGTGTAGGAAATGCTCATGACAGGCTCCGGAAGGTTTGTCTTGTTATGAAGAAGCCTGCAATCCCGTCGGCGAAAAGCGTCGCTCGGGACGCAGCAGCGCCGGGACAGGCCCGGCGCCTAAGGTTTCAGCGAACCGCGCGCGGCATGCCCAAGCCGAACTGGGCGATCAGTTCGCGTTGCAGCTCGTTCACCCCGCCACCGAAGGTCTGCGTCACCGCTTCGCGCACCTCGTACTCCAGCTCGCCGAGCAGGAAGGCGGCAGAGCTGCCGGGACGGACCAGGCCGTTGGCGCCCGCTACCTCAGTCAGCTTGCGAAGGATCTCGATGACCGATTCCGAGCCGTAGACCTTGGTGGTGGAGGCCAGCGCGACGTCCATATGGCCCTGCTCCAACTCCGCAGCGATGCGGAAGTTGATCAGCCGCATCGCCTCGGTGCGCGCATAGCATTCGGCGAGCAGCTGACGCACCCAGGGCCGATCGATCGCCCGCCGGCCGCTCTCATCCGGCGTGCGCGCCCAGAGATAGACCCGGCGGAACAGCCCGACCACCTTGTCGCCCCAGGCGCCGAGGCCGAGCCGTTCATGGTTGAGCTGCGACGTGATCAGGTTCCAGCCCTTGTGCAGCTGCCCCACCAGCATCTCCTTCGGCACCTTTACGTTGTCGTAGTAGGTGGCGGTCGTAGCCACGCTGCAAGTGGGGATCGGGGTATGCGAAAAGCCTTCGCTCCGGGCATCCACGATCATGATCGAGATGCCCTTGTGGCGCAGCTCCTCGGGATTGGTGCGCGCCGCCAGCCAAATGAAGTCGGCATTGCCGGCCCCGGAGGTCCACAGCTTGTTGCCATTGACCACGAAGTGATCGTTTTCAAGGCGCGCCGCCGTCTTCAACGTAGCCAGATCGGTACCCGCATCAGGTTCGGAGTAGCCGATGGAGAAGTGAATCTCGCCAGCGGCGATGCCGGGCAGGAAACGCTCCTTCTGCATCGGGGTTCCGTGCTCCATCAGTGCCGGCCCGACGGTACTGATGGTCACGAATGGCAGCGGCGCGCCCGCGATGTTAGCTTCCTCGAAGAAGATCAACTGCTCGGTGGCGGCATAGCCCTGCCCGCCGTACTCCTTCGGCCAGCCGACGGCCAACCAGCCGTCCCGACCCATCTGGCGGATCAGCGCGCGGAACTCCTCGCCGCCCTCACGGCCACGCATCTGCATGCGCAGCTCGGGGCTGATCAGCCCATTGAAATAGTCCCGCACCTTTAGGCGCAGGGCTCTCTGCTCATCGGTGAGATCAACGAACATTTCGCTCTCCTCAGGCCACGCCGAGAATCAGGCCGCTGGTTGGCACACCGGTACCGGCGGTCACCAGCACGTGTTCCACGTTCTCCACCTGGTTGACGGCGTTGCCACGCACCTGACGGACACCTTCGGCGACGCCGTTCATGCCGTGAATGTAGGCTTCGCCGATCTGCCCGCCGTGGGTATTGATCGGCAGCTTGCCGCCACGGGCGTGATGGCCGGCGCGGACGAATTCCTTCGCCTCGCCACGCGGCGCAAAGCCGAAGGCCTCCAGCTGTGGCAGTACAAAGGGAGTGAAGTGGTCGTAGATCACGGCGGTCTGGATCGCATCCGGGCCGATGCCCGCCTGGGCGTATAGCTCACGCGCCACCACGTCCATCTCCGGCAGGCCGGTGATGTCTTCGCGGTAGAACGAGGTCATCGACTGCTGCCCCGGCGCCATGCCCTGCGAGGCGCCTTTGATGATGACCGGCTTCTGCTTGAGGTCGCGGGCGCGCTCGACCGAGGTGATGACCATCGCCACCGCGCCGTCCGACTCCTGACAGCAATCGAGCAGGTGCAGCGGCTCGCAGATCCAGCGCGAGGCCTGGTGCTCCTCCAGTGTGATCGGCTTGCCATAGAAGAAGGCGTTCGGATTCGTCGAGGCGAAGTCGCGCGCCGCCACGGCCACACGCCCGAAGTCCTCGGAGGTCGCGCCGTAGGTGTGCATGTAGCGCTGGGCGAACATGCCGATCCAGGCCGCCGGGGTGTGGAAGCCGTGGGGCATGTACCAGCCGTAGTTGACGTTCTCGAAGATCGGCGTGTTGCCGAAACCGTAGCTGCCATTGCCGAAGCGGTACCAGGAACGCTCGTTCATCGCGCGATAGACCACCACGGTTTTCGCCACGCCCGTCGCCACTGCCATGGCGGCGTGCATGATGGGTGCGCACGCGGCGCCGCCACCGTGCGGGATCTGCGAGAAGAAACGCACCTGCTCGCTGCCGAGCAGCCGAGCGATTTCAAATTCGGGCACCTTGTCCAGCGTGTAGCTGCTGAAACCATCGACCTCCTTGGGATCGATGCCGGCCTCTTCGAGCGCCGCGAGGGTCGCTTCCATCACCATGCGCAGCTCGGTGCGCCCGGAGTTCTTGGAAAATTCGGTGGCACCAAGGCCGACGATGGCCGCCTGGGCGGAAAGATTCGATTGGGTCATGAACACTGCCTCCGGTTGATCACGGCAGGGCCACGGTGACCGTGCCGGTCACGTGGTTGCCCATGGAATTCCTGCCCTTGAGCGTGACGACGACGCGCTTGCTCGCCTCGTCGCGCTCGCTCACCTCACCGCTGAAGGTCATGCTGTCGCCCGGATAGTTGGGCGCGCCGAGCTTGATCTTGAGGTCCGAGAAACGCGCCAGCGGCCCGCTCCATTGCTCGATGAACCCTTGCACCAAGGCGCTGGTGGTCAGGATGTTCATGAACACGTTCGGTGCGCCTTGAGCCCGCGCAGCCTCCACGTCGTGGTGCACGGGTACGTAATCGCGCGTGGCGATGGCGCCTCCGGCGATCAACATCACGGTGACGGGTAGTTGCTGCTCCGGCAGTTTTTCGCCGAGGGTGACGTCAGCGAATGCCTTGGTTTTCTTCGAGGTCATATTTCCATCCCAGCGTGTCGTTGTTGGCAAGCCACTGTCCGAGTCGATCGAGTGTGGCGGCAGGTCCGCCCAGGGCCAGGCCCAGGTCGCGGCTCCAGTACAGGTAACGATGGATCGGGTACGTCAGGTCGACGCCGATACCGCCGTGCACGTGTTGCGTCTTGTGGCCGATCAGGTGCCCTGCCTCGCAGGCGAGGTAGCGGGTCGCCAGGGCTTCGGATTCGCAGCCAAGTCCCTGGTCCAGTCGATAACAGAGCTGGTAGAGCGATGAGCGCAGCGCCTCGGCGGCGATCCGCGCGTCGGCCATGGTCATCTGCACCGCCTGGAACGAGCCGATGGCGCGATCGAACTGACGCCGCTCGCTGACATAGTCCACGGTGCGGCGTATCTGCTCGTCGCTCACGCCCAGCTGCAGCGCGGCGGTGGCGGCGATGGCGCGTGTTTCCAGCCAGGTCAGCGCGGCCTCTGGCAACACCTGTTCGGCGGTCAGCAGCACGTTGTGGCAGTGCAGGTCCGCGACCGCCAGGCCGTGGTTGGCGATGCCCTCGACGCGCTCGACACCTTCGGCGCGCGGGTCGAGCAGCACCAGACGCGGTCCGTCCGCACCCTCGGCTACCAGCAGCAGCCGGTCGGCCTGTACCGCCAGCGGCACCGCGCCTACCTCGCCGGATAGCGAGAATCCGCCCTCGACGGACTCCAGTTGCAAGCCGATACCCCGCCCCGCGGCAAGGCCGGCGAGCGACAGCGAAAGCATCACGCCGCCCTCGGCCGCCCGGGCCACTTGTTCGGCATGAGCATCGCCACCCCAGCGCGCCAGGGTTGCGGCTGCCAGCTGGTGCTGCCACAGCGGCACCAAGGCGAGGCTCGCGCCCTGGGCCTGCAATACGCAAAGCAGTTCGGTCATGCCCAGCCCACTGCCGCCAGCGTCTTCGGGGATCGCCAGGGCATGCAGGCCGGTCTCGACGCAGGTCCGCCAGAGTTCGCCCATGAAGGGCTCGCCGGTCAGTTCCCAGGCGCGCTGACGCTCATCGGTGCAGTAGTCGCGGAACAGCCCGTCCGCCATCTCGGCGATGGCGCGCTGCTCGTCGCTGAATGAGAAATCCATGCGGCCTCCTTACCCGGCCACCGGCCGAAACTGGGGAAGCGTCAGCCGGTCGTCGAACGTGGCGAACTCCACTTGCAGACGCTGGCCGATCTTCAGTTCACCCGGCTCGACACCGACCAGTCCGGCAATCAGGCGCACGCCTTCGTCCAGTTCGATCAGGCCGACAGGGTTGGGATGGTCGAACGGCGCCACCTCGGGGTAATGCATGACCACGAAGGAATACAGCTCGCCCTGCCCGCTGGCCTGGACGTGGTCCAGCTCGAAGCTATGGCAGGTGCTGCATACCGGTGCCGGCGGGTGCTGGAGGGTCTGGCAGGCGGTGCAGCGCTGGATCAGCAGCTTGCCTTCCTTGCAGCCGTCCCAGAAGAAACGAGTGTCATCGCTGATGCCCGGCAGCGGGCGCATTGGCTTGGGTGCCTCCTGGCTCGCCGTTGCCGGCTCGGCTGCCTGTGGCCGCTCGGCCGGCTTGAACTTGAACACCCGGAACAGCAGCTCGCCGACCCGCTCGTCGTCCTGGCCGTCGGGCTGCTCGATGAAATAGGTCATGATCGCCGTGACGAAGAAGCCCGTGCCCAGCGCGGTGGTCTTCTCTTCGCTGATGGCGTCGATGCGGCTGCTGTAGTAGATGCGCTCGCCGACATGCAGGTAGCGGTCGAAGGTCAGTTCCGAGTTCACCGCCACCACGCCGGGGTAACCGCAGGCCTCGAGATCCTTGAGGATCTCGAACACGTTGGCGTCGGTGGAACCCGGCGCGAAGTTATCCAGGTCCGGTCCGGCCATGCCCCAGACCTGCAACATCGCAGGTGGCGCCACCACATCGGGGTAGCCGGCATCACGGGCAAAGGCCGGGTCGGTGTAGAGCGGGTTGTCGATGCCCATGAGTTCGCACCAGTGGCGAATCATCGGGGCATTCACCTGGTCCCAGGCGTACACCCGGCCGTACTCGCGTCCGACCGTGGCCCGCAGTTTTTCTATCAGCTCTTGATCAGCCAAGTTCGCCTCCTGATGGATCTGTCTGGACGCCACCACCGGCGGCGTCACCGGGGTTGCATCAATGCTGGTCGGCGTTGGCAGCAGCGAGAAACGCAGGCTTCTCGCCACCGCCATGCAGCAGCAGGTTGGTTCCACTGAAATAGGCCGCCATCGGCGAGGCGGCATAAAGACAGGCATTGGCGATGTCGTCCGGATCGCCCATGCGCCCGGCCGGAATGGTCCGGCCCACTGCGTCGATGCCAGCTTCGTCGCCGTAGTGCAGATGTGATTGCTCGGTACGGATCAGTCCGGGGCTGATGGCGGCCACGCGCACCCTGGGCGCCCACTCCACCGCCAGCGAACTCACCAGCGCCAGCACACCGGCCTTGGCCGCGCCGTAAGCAGCGGTGCCGGGCGAGGGGCGCAACGCGGCGACGCTGCCGATGAACAGGATCACCCCGCCTTCGGTCTGGCGCTGCATGAGCCGGTTGGCCTGCTGGGCAACATTCAGCGGGGCGATTAGATTCAGGCGGATGATGCCTTCGTGAAAGCGCGGGGAGGCGGTCGCAGCTTCGGCGGCCGGGCTGCCGCCGGCGTTATTGATCAGCACGTCCAGCCGCCCGTGGCGGTCTTCGATAGCGGCGAATAGAGCGACCAGCGAATCGACGTCACGCACATCCACGGGAAAAAACTCGGCGACCCGGCCACCGCCCTCTGGCAGCCGCTCCGGTGCCTGGCGACCGCAGACCACGACGTTCGCGCCGGCCTGCAGAAAGCGGCTGGCGATGATCGCGCCGATGCCCTTGGTGCCGCCGGTCACCAGTACGGTCTTGTCGGGAAAATCCAGGCTGCTCGGGGCATCCATCGCTGCGTCCTCGTCTAAGCAATGGCCTCACTGTATTGAGCTCGGATAGCCTGCTCGTCGTCTGAACGGACGATGAGTCGCCCATTGCACGCCCCAACAATCGGCGCACCCTTCCTGCCCCCGAGGAGCGCCGCGCTCATGAACCCAGCAGAAGAACCCACGGTGCTCTCGGACCGGCCCGCCGAGGGTGTGGTCCGCCTGCGCCTGAACCGCCCAGCCGTCAACAATGCCTTGAGCCTGGAATTGCAGGCGCTGCTGGCGCGGCATTTCAGTGAACTGGCGCAGGACCCCGCGGTGCGGTGCATCCTGCTCACCGGCGGCGAGCGGGTGTTCGCCGCCGGCGGCGACATCTCCAGCATGGCCGGCGTCGGCCCCATCGAGATTCTCCAGCGCCACACCGAGCGTGTGTGGGCGCCGATCCAGCACTGCCCCAAACCGGTGATTGCGGCGGTTTGCGGCTACGCCTACGGAGGTGGCTGTGAACTGGCGATGCACGCCGACATCATCTTCGCCGGCGAGGGAGCACGCTTCAGCCAACCGGAGATACGCATCGGCATCATGCCCGGCATCGGCGGCACCCAGCGTCTGCTGCGCGCGGTGGGCAAGGCCAAGGCCATGCAGATGGCCCTCACCGGCCGGCCGATCACCGCCCATGAAGCCTGGGTCGCCGGGCTGGTCAGCGAAGTGGTAGCCGATGACCAGGTGCAGGCTCACGCCCTGGAGCAGGCGCGCCTGGTTGCCGCCATGCCGCCGCTGGCCGCCGAGCAAATCAAAGAAGTCATTCTCGCCGGCATGGACGCCTCGCTCGAAGCGGGCCTGGCCTTGGAGCGCAAGGCCAACGCCCTGCTGTTCGCCTCGCGCGATCAGAAGGAAGGCATGCAAGCGTTCTTGGAAAAGCGCCGGCCGACCTTCGAGGGGTATTAGGGTCTGTTGACGTTTCGTCGCGAGCCGCGTTGCTGCGCAACCCTGCGGGCCGGGCCTGTTTTTACGCGATGCGGCGTTACTCGTCGCTCATTTGGAACAACCAAACTTCACTCCTCGTGCCTTGCCTCGCACAAAAACAGGCTCCGGCGCGGCCGCGAACGAAACGTCAACAGCCCCTAGTCCGTATCGAGGATTCCGCCGGCGCGCGCGTGCCATAGGCTGCCGGCCATCGATGCCCGAAGGAGCCCGAACATGGATTTCGCCTTGAGCGATGAACAACTGATGATCCAGGAGAGCGCCGCCGGCTTTCTGGCCAAGGCCTCGGATTCAACCGCCGTGCGAGCGGCGATGGAGAGCGACCGCTACAACGGCGAGCTGTGGCGGCAGATCGCTGGCGAGTTGTGCTGGCCGGCTCTGATCATTCCGGAAGACCACGGCGGCCTCGGCCTCGGTTTCGTCGAGCAGGCCATCCTGCTTGAACAGATGGGCCGGCGACTGCTCAGTTCGCCGTTCTTTGCCAGCGCCTGCGTCGCCACCCCGGCGCTGCTGTTGAGCGATAACGAGGCGCTGAAGGCACGCTGGCTACCGGAACTAGCGGCCGGCAGCCTCACCGCCACGCTCGCCTGCTCGGCCACCACGCGCGCCGGGCATGTGCTGCCGCAAGGGGTGCAGGCCATGGCCGAGGGTGACGGCTGGCGGCTCGACGGTGTTTGCGAGGCGGTGCTCGACGGCGCCGAGGCGGATCTGCTGATCGTTGCCGCGCAACTCGCAGGCGGCCCTAACGACGCCATCGGGCTGTTCGCCGTATCGGCCAATCAACCGGGCCTGAGCCGTCGCGCCCTGCCCACCCTGGACCAGACACGGCGCCTCGGGCACGTATCGCTGGAGGTTGTCCGGGTATCGACCGATCAATGCCTGCACGCGCCCGGCGCGGGCGCGCATTTGCTCGACACCACGCTGCAACTCGCTGCCATCGCGCTGGCCTGTGAGCAGACCGGCAGCGCCCAGCAATGCCTGGATCTGACCTTGGCCTACCTCGGCGAGCGCCAGCAATTCGGCCGTTCCATCGCCAGCTTCCAGGCCATCAAACACCGCTGCGCCGATCTCATGCTGGAGATCGAGAGCGCCCGCTCGGCCTGCTACTACGCCGCCTGTGTGGCCCATGAAGTGCTCTCAGCCGAAGGTGACAGACTGATTACAGGCGAATTGGGCGAAGTCAGCGCCGTCGCCAAGATCCACGCCAGCGAAGCCTTCATGCACTGCGCCGCCGAATCGATCCAGCTGCACGGCGGCGTTGGCTTCACTTGGGAATACGACCCGCACCTGTACTTCAAACGCGCCCGCGCCGGTGAACAGCTGTTCGGAAGCCCCGTCCAGCACCGCGAGCGCCTGGCCCACCTGATTCTGGAGCAGTTCACATGAAGATCGGATTCAGTGCAGAAGACGAGGCCTTTCGCCTGGAAGTTTCCGGCTGGCTCGCCGAGCACCTACGGGGCGCCTTCGAGCCGCTGCGCTTTCGCGGCGGACCGGGTGACGAGCATATGTTTCCCGAAGAACGCAAAGCCTGGGAACGCGAGCTGGCCAAGGGTGGCTGGATCGGTCTGGGCTGGCCGAGCACGTGCGGCGGTCGCGGCCTGTCGATCAGCCAGCAGGTGATCTTTCACGAGGAATATGCCCGTGCCGGCGGCCCCGGCCGCATGGGGCACATCGGTGAGGGCTTGATCGGCCCGACCCTGGTGGCCTTCGGCAGCGACGAACAGCGTGCGCGTTTCTTGCCCGGCATCCTCGAAGGTCGCGAGTTCTGGTGCCAGGGCTATTCCGAGCCGGGCGCCGGCTCTGACCTGGCCGGGGTCAAGACCCGCGCGCAATTCGACGCCGCGCGCGGCACTTGGCGGATCAACGGACAAAAGGTCTGGACTTCCCTGGCCCACGAGTCGGACTGGTGCTTCGTGCTGGCGCGCACCGACCCGGACAGCCGCGGCCATCACGGCCTGTCCTTCCTGCTTGTGCCGATGGACCAACCCGGCATCAGCGTGCAGCCGATCCAGCAGATCACCGGCACCAGCGAATTCAACGAGGTGTTCTTCGACGATGCCGAAGCCGAGGCGGCCTGCATGATCGGCGCGCCGGGCGAGGGCTGGAAGATCGCCATGGCGCTGCTGGGATTCGAGCGTGGCGTGTCCACCCTCGGCCAGCAGATGCAGTTTCAGAACGAGCTGGACGAGGTCATCCGTGTTGCCAAAGATAACGGCACCGCCGAGGACCCGCTGATCCGCCAGCGCCTGGCCCAAGCCTGGGCGGGTCTCAGGGTGCTGCGCTACAACTCGCTGCGGATGCTCTCCGGCCCGCAGGATGGCAGCCTGCGCCGCGAGGCGACCATCTACAAATTGGCCTGGTCCACCTGGCACGCCGAGCTGGGCAAGCTGGCGATGGACGTGCTCGGGCCACAGGCGGAAATCCTCGAAGGCGCGCCCTACGAACTGTCGCGCCTGCAGTCACTGTTCCTGTTCACCCGCGCCGACACGCTCTACGGCGGCAGCAACGAGATTCAACGCAACATCATTGCCGAACGCGCGCTAGGCATGCCGCGCGAGCCGAGGGTGCAGTAGCGCGCCTGGTGAAAGGCCCGGCTCTGAGCGCAACGCCGTTCGCCCCGAGGGCGGGCCTCCCACAAGCGCCAAAGCACGCTTTCGTAGCTTAGCCGATCCGCTTTCGTAGGAGGCGCGCCCTCGCGGCGAAAGCGTGTGTTCAAGCAACGCAAAAGCTGACGCTTCGCCCCGAGGGCCGGCCTCCCACAGCAGCAGGTGCATACCGTGGGTGTGCCCGACCTTGGGGCGAGTACTGGTTTGTCCGAGAGGCGGGCCGTCGACGGGTCCTGACGGGAACGGTCCAAACCGCCTGGAAGATTGTCAATGCTGCTTTGGCTTTTGAATTTCAACCGAACTGTCAGACAACTCCAGACGCCCCATCAGGAGGGTGAGCGCAATCGTTGCGCAGAGGGCGAGCCGCATGGATACGGCGAGAGTCGTAAAGGGCCAGGGATGGCCCTTGTACGACGACCCTCGGAGCAGCGATGGAGTAAAACGGAGCGCAGCGTAGTAACAGCCGAAGGCTGGCCCGAAGGGCGAGCGAAGCGAGTAACGAACCCGAAGCGAAGCGCAGGGCCGGATGCAGGGGCAAGCGTTTTTGCCTACTTTTTCCGCGACTGGAAAAAGTGGGTCGCCCAGCAGGGCGAAACCAAGCTCTCAAACGACTCGCTAATCGCCATGACAGCGATCCGTTCAGTCAGCCCCTCAAACTCGCCAACCCGATGGTCACCGCCATGAAACACGAACAACCACATCCCTGGAAAACTCAGGAAGCCGCCGCCTGGGCATTGAGCACCGGGTCACCTGGGGCACCAAGCACGCAGCTGGTACCGCCCGGCGTATACATCATCGCCACGCACCGATTGCACGCCGTACAGATGCCTTGCAGGCTGGAGCCCGAAGAAAACTTGGCGACCAGATCCGGCTCGGCGATCAGCGCCCTTCCCAGCGCCAGCGCGTCGAAGCCTTCATCCAGCACCTGCTGGACGCCGCGCAGGCTGGTGACCCCGCCCAAGTAGGCCAGCGGCACCTCGACGGCCTGGCGGATTCGCCGCGAATGCTCCAGCAGGTACAACTCGCGAAAGTCCACCGGCCGCTCGCGCAGTTGCTGAATGGCCATGGCCGCCGCCACCAGCGGATTGCTCGGGCGCACGCGGTTTTCCTTGGGAAACGAGGAGCCGAACATGGTGGTGATGGACTCGGCGTTCATGCCGGCGCTGAGCACCAGCATGTTCGCGCCCTCACCTTCGAGCTGGCGCGCAATGGCCACGCCGTCCTCGGGCTGATTGCCGCCCTTCACCCCCTCGGTGATGCTGTATTTGCACAGCACCGCCATGTCCCTGCCCACCGCATCGAGCACCGCACGCAATACCTGACGCGGAAAACGCAGGCGGTTCTCCAGGCTGCCGCCGTAGGCATCGCGGCGCTTGTTGTACAGCGGCGAGATGAACTGGCTGAGCAGGTAGCCGTGACCCATGTGGATCTCCACGGCATCGAACCCCGCCTCCCGCGCCAGCCGGGCGCCCTGGGCGAACTCGCGGACGACCTGATCCATGTCCGCCTCGGTCATCGCCTGCTTGCGGAACATGCCGCTGAGCATGCCGATCTTGTTGAAACCACCGCTGGCGGACAACGGCCGGGGCGTCGAACGCTCGGGCATAAAGGTGAAACAGCCGCCATGGGTGATTTGCGCCGAGGCCGCGGCGCCGTGTCGGTGCACCGCATCGGTCAGCACGCGAAGATGCGTCAGGCTGTCCGGCTGCAGCACGATCTGGCCCGGCAGCGTTCGCCCGTCGGGGCTGACCGAACAGTAGGCCAGCGTGGTCATGGCCGTGCCGCCAGCCGCCATCGACTCGTGGAAGCGCACCAGCTGCTTGCTGGGCACTCCACCGATGGACATGCCTTCATTGGTCGCGGCCTTGATGAAGCAATTCCTGAGCGTCAGCGGGCCGATGCGCAGGGGGCTGAAGGGAGACCTGGAAGTATTGTTGTCGTGGTCCATGAATCGCTTGCCTCTGATGGGCGAAATCGGGATCGGCCAGGTCACGGCTGGCCGATCATTCACTGCCTGGATCGCTCAGGACAGTTCGGCGCGCAGCTTCAGTTTGTCGATCTTGTTCGATGCGTTGGTCGGCAGTTGCTCGAAGAACACCACCTTGCGCGGCACCTTGTAGTTGGCCATGTGTTCGCGCGACCAGGCGATCAGGTCAAATGCGTCGAGTATCGCGCCGCTTTTGCGCACCACGCAGGCGCAGCCCACCTCGCCCATGCGCTCATCGGGAACGCCGATCACCGCCACCAATGCAACGTCCGGATGCTCGCCGAGTGCGGCCTCGATCTCGGCCGGATAGCAGTTGAAACCACCGACGATGAACATGTCCTTGAGCCGCCCGGTGATGCGCAGATTGCCGCTGGGATCCAGGCTGCCGACGTCGCCGGTGTGCAGCCAGCCCTCCGCGTCGATGGCCTCGGCGGTGGCGCCGGGGTCGTCGAAATAGCCCTGCATCACATGGAAGCCGCGCAAGCAGATTTCGCCGTTCTCCCCCGGTGGTACCGGTCGGTTGTCGGCGTCGACGATGCGCACCTCCGTACCGGGGATGGGCTGGCCGCTGGTGCCGGCAATGACTTCCGCGGCAGCGGCCGGGTCGCAGATGGTCGCCAGCCCGCCGCATTCGGTCAGGCCATAGGCGGTCGTCACCACCTCGCAACCCAGCTCGCCGCGGATGCGCTCGATCAATTGCGGCGGGATGGTCGATGCGCCGGTAACGGCAATTCTCAGGCTGCCCAGATCGGTGTTTTGCAGATTCGGGTGCGCCAGCATCGACAGGTACAGCGTCGGCGGGCCGGGTAATACGGTGATCCGTTCGCTGGCGACCCGCTCGAAAATCTGTTCAGCGTCGAACACCGCATGCGGCAGGATCGTCGCGCCAGCCAGCAGGCAGGTCAGCCAGCCGGCCTTGTAGCCGAACGAATGGAAGAACGGGTTGACGATCAGGTAACGGTCGCCCGGCACCAGGCCGATGATCCGGGCGTATTCGCCAAAAGCGCGCAGGCTTTGACCGTGGGCATTCATCACGCCCTTGGGTTTGCCGGTGGTGCCAGAGGTATAGAGCAGATCCGACAGATCTTCCGCGCGCACCGCCTGGGCGCGTTCGCAGGCGGCTTGCGGCGATACCGTCGAGCCGATGGCCACGAGCGCATCCAGGCTGAAATCCGCCGCAGCCGACGGGGCTTCGCCCAGCACCACTACATGTCGCAGGCCCGCTGGCCGGTGTGGCGCCAGCATTGCCGGATAGTCCACGCCGAGAAACTGCCCCTGCACGAATAGCAGGCGCGTACGGCTACGCGACAGGATATCCGCCGCCTCGGCGCCCTTCATGCGGGTGTTGAGCGGCACCAGCACCGCGCCGGCGCATAGCAGGCCGAGGGCCAGCAGCACCCAGTCAATGCAGTTCGGCGCCCAGATGGCGACTCGATCGCCCGCCTTCACACCGAGCGCCATCAACCCGCGGGTGATAGCCAGAGCGTGCTCGGGCAGCTCGGCATAGTCGATTCGCCGCTCGCCATCTTCCAGCGCTGTGCGCCCCGCATGGACCTCGGCGGCAGAAAACAGCAGCGCAGGCAGCGTCTGGATGGCGCGGACGTCAGCGTCGGCGCGGGTCGAAGGGGTCGTCAGCACGGTCATGTCAGCCTCGGTTCAATCAGTCGGGAAAACGCAGGTGGACGTAGCTGCTGAGCGCGATGGCCTGGCAGGCCAGCGTCCAGCCTTCCTTCAGTTCGTCCGCATCCAGGGCATCATTGGCCAGCAGCTCGACGTCACCCTCCACCAGGGTGCACATGCAGGAGGCGCAGGCGCCGACCAGACAGGAGTGCGGCGCTTGCAGCCCTTCCCGGCGCATCGCCGCCAGCAGCAGCTCGCCAGGTTCGCAGTCGATGGTGTGGCGCTCGCCGTCCAGCTCGACAGTCAGACGCGTCGCGGTAGCGCCGGCATGCTCCACCACATCGGCGGGCTGCTCGCCCTCGCCCGGCAGCGAGACGAACCGTTCGACGTGTACCGCCTGGTTCGGCAAGCCAGCGGCCTTCAGCGCGGTGACAGCGCCATCCATGAACGGTCCCGGCCCGCAAATGAACGCCTCGGCGTGACCGAAGCCCTCGGCGAACGCGGCCAGTTGCTCGGGCGAGGGACGGCCCTGCACGCTGTCCAGCCAGTGGATCACCTGCAACCGCCGCGGATGGAAGGTGGCCAGCTCACGCAGCAGGTCACGGAAGATCACCGACGCCTCGTCGCGGTTGGCATATATCAGGCGAACCCGGCCGTGCCCCTGTTTCAGCGCCGCGCGCAGGATCGACAGCACCGGTGTGATACCGCTCCCGCCAGCGAACAGCAGCAGGTCGGTGTCCAGCGATTTGGGCACGAACACACCGGCCGGCGGCAGCACCTGAACGCTGTCGCCGGGCCTTAACCGGTCGCATAGCCAGTTCGAGCCGCGACCGTCCTCCACTCGTTTGACGGTGACGCGCAGCGACTCGTCTTCCAGCGGCGAGCTGGACAGCGAGTAGCAGCGCGGCAGCCAATCATCGCCGTGGGGAATACGCAGGGTGAGGAACTGGCCAGGGCGGTATTCGAAACGCCGGATCAGAGCCTCAGGCACGTCGAAGACGAAGGAGCAGCTGTCGGCGGTCTCGTGGATCACCTCGGCGACCTGCAGCGTGATGTATTCGGGCGCGTTCATGTCTAGATACTCATGACGAACTGGCCACTATCGATGCGCAGTTCGATGCCATTGATCGCCCGCGACTCGTCCGAGGCGAGAAAGACCATGGCATTGGCCACGTCTTCTGGCCGGCAGGCCCGGTTCATGGGGTCCGTGTCGATGGTCAGCCGCTCCGGATCGATACCCGGTGGGTAGATCGCACGGGTCATGGGCGTAAGCACGCCGTCCGGATGCAGCGAATTGCAGCGGATGCGGTGCGCCCGGCCAAAGGCCGCGACACTGCGCGTGAGTGCACTGATAGCGCCCTTGCTGGCGCTGTAGGCCAGAAAGTCGGGCTTGCCGGCAATCGCGGCAATCGAGGACAGGTTGATGATCGAGCCGCCCCCGCCGCGCTTCATCAGTGCGACCGCCGTCTGGCAACCGAGGAATACGCTATCGGCGTTGACTCGCATCAGCGTCTGCCAGTCGGCCAGAGTGGTCTGTTCGATCGTCCCGGCCTTGAGGATGCCCGCGTTATTGACCAGCACGTCGAGCCGGCCATAGCGCTCATCCACTAGCGCGCCCAGCGCTTGCCAGCCATCGGGATCGCTGACGTCCTGCTGCACGAACGACACCGCGTCGCCCAACTCGTGAGCCAGACGACGTCCGGCCTCGACGTTCAGGTCAGTCAGCAGCACCTGTGCGCCTTCAGCGGCGAACTGGCGCACGGCGCATTCGCCCATGCCGCTGGCGCCGCCCGTGACGATCGTCACCTTGTCCCGCAAACGTGCACTCATGAGCATGCCCTCACGCCGTTGCCGACAGGTGGTGCGCGGCTATGTAGCCGAAGGTCATGGCCGGGCCGAGCGTGGCGCCGGCGCCCGGATAGCGCGTGCCCATGACCGACGCTGAGGTATTGCCGATGGCGTATAGGCCGGCAATTGGCAAGCCGTCCTCGCGTAGCACCTGGGCATTCGCGTTGGTCAGCAGCCCGCCCTTGGTGCCGATGTCGCCGGCATTCATCCGCATCGCATAGAACGGCCCCTTGTCCAGCGGCGCCAGGCAAGGGTTGGGTTTGACGTTCGAGTCGCCGTAGTAACGGTCGAAGACGTTGCCGCCGCGAGCGAAGTCCTCGTCGATACCGCTGCTGGCGAAGCGGTTCACGCGCGCCACGGTATCTTTCAACCCGTCAGCGTCGACGCCGATTTGGCGGGCCAGATCGTCCAGACTGTCGGCCTTCCAGTAGACGCTGCCCAGCCATTCCTTGCGCAGGCGGCTGTCCGGCATGATCTGCGCCGGCATCAGTGGGCCCATCGCATAGCCGAAGCGGAACCTGGCATCGAAGATCACCCAGGCGGGCACGCTTTTGCCGCCGCTGGTCTCGTTGTCGCGGTACATCGCATCGACGAATTCCAGATAAGGCGCGGCTTCGTTGACGAAGCGCCGACCCTGGCCGTTGACCACGATGGCGCCGGGAAAGGCCCGCTCGGCGAACACCCCGCGTGACTGCGGCTCACCCGGCACCTGTAGCGTCGGCGCCCACCACGCCCAGTCCAGCAGGTCGGTGGCGGCACCGATCTTCTGCCCCGCCTCCAATGCCGCTCCGGTGTTGCCGCCCTTGGGCGTGGCGCTCCATTCGTGATTGTTCGGCTGCGGCAGATATCGGTCGCGCAGAGCCTGGTTCTGCTCGAAACCGCCGGCACCGAGAATCACCCCGCGCCGCGCGCGGATGGCCATCGCCTGGCCGTCGCGCTCGACGACCACGCCCGTCACCACGCCGTCTTCCTCGATCAGTTCGCGGAAGCCGGTGTTCAGCCACAGGGGAATGTTGCGGTCGAGCATGGAGGCGCGCAGGCTCGCCACCAGGGCGTTGCCGAGCGCGGTGCGGCGGTCGCGGCGGGTCTTCTTGCGCCAAGCGAAGTCGAACTTGTAGCGCAGCATCAGCCAGAGCACCAGCAGCCGCCAGCCCGGCGTCTTGGCCATGGCCTTGTGGGCGTGCCGCGCGGTCCAGGCGATGCGCCCCATCAGCAACGTAGTCGGCGAGGCCTCGCGCAGGTTTTCCAGTTCCGCGCCCAACACGCTGACGTCGAACAGTTCCGGGTCCAGGCTGCGCCCGCCCTTCAGGGCGCCGGGCAGGTCCTGGTAATAATCCGGGTATTTGTCGGCCACCGTGTAATGCACCCGGGTCTGCTCCTCCAGGTACTGGATCATCACCGGGGCGTGGGTCAGGTAGGCATGCAGGCGTGACTCGTCGACCCGGTCGCCGATCGCAGCCTTGAGGTAGGTCATGGCCTGCTCGTAGCTGTCCTTGCCGCCGATCTTCTTGAAGTAGTGATTGCCGGGGATCCAGATGCCGCCGCCGGACAGCGCCGAGGTGCCGCCGTACTGCGCGGCCTTTTCCACTACCAGCACCGACAGCCCCTGGTCGGCAGCGGTTATCGCTGCCGTCATCGCACCGGCTCCCGAGCCGACTACCACGACGTCGTAAGTGTCTGGATGACTCTTGTTGTTATGCATGTTCCGGACTCACTTGCTTGATCGATCGAACCGCCGTCGCACAGACAGCGGCATGGCTGTCACACGTAGGGGTCGGGATTGGGCAGGCCGAGCTGGACGGCGCCATAGGTACGGGCAAACGCGGCCACGTTGTTGGAGATGTGCCCGCGGGCCTGGTGCAGGTCGCGGAAAATCCGCGCCACCGGATTGCTCTCATAGAGCCCGGACGCCGCCATGCAGCGCAGGATGCCGCTGACCTTCTCGGCACAGGTATTGGTCACGTAGGCCGACTGATAGCGGTACAGCAGGCGGGTCTCCACATCCGGGAAAGCGTTACCGGCGGCGATTTCCTGCAACTGCTCGTAGTTGCGATCGAGCACCAGGCGCAGCATGTCCAGGGTCAGCGAGGCGTCGGCCACGGTTTCCTGGGCGAGCGGGTCCTCTGCGGTTTTCGCACCGTGCTTGCCGATATGCCGCGCGGCGTTTTCACGGAACTCGTTGATCGCGCCCTGTAGTGCACCCAGGCAAGAGGTGGAAACGGCGCGGGTGAACACTTGGGCGAAGGGAATGCCGTACAGCGGGTTGGGGTTGGCTTCGCGGCCCGGGGTCGCTTCGAGGCTTGAATTATTGGTGCGCTGAACGCGGTGCGCCGGCACGAATGCATCCTCCACGACGATGTCGTGACTGCCGGTGCCGCGCAGGCCCAGGACGTCCCAGTTGTGTTCGATGCGGTAGTCGCTGCGTGGCACCAGGAAGGTGCCGTGCTCGGCGCCCTCGCCGTTCTCATCGGGCGGAATGATGCCGCCCAGGAGGCACCAATGGCAGTGCTCGCTGCCGCTGGAGAAGCCCCAGCGGCCGCTGATGCGATAGCCGCCCTCCACAGGCGTCACCTTGGCGACCGGCATATAGGTTGAAGACATGAGGGTGGATTGGTCCGAACCCCAGACGTCTTCCTGCGCCTGGAGCGGATAGCGGGCCAGCTGCCAGGGATGCACGCCGATGACGCCGTAGATCCAAGCGGTCGACATGCAGCCCTCGGCCAGCGCGATCTGGATTTCCGCAAATGTACGCAGGTCGGCCTCGTAGCCACCGAAACGCTTGGGTTGCAGGACCTTGAACAGGCCGGCTTCCTGCAGATCGGCGATGGTTTCGTCCGGCACCTTCTGCTGGCTTTCCGCTTGTGCGGCGCGCGCTTTAAGCACGGGGATCATTTGCCGCGCGCGCTCGATCAGGTCGACTTCTTGTTGTGTTTTCTGGCGAGTGGCTGCCATCTCTGATTCCTCTATAGCGCCGCTGCGAGGAAGGCGCGGCTGTTCTGATTATCGGAAGCCGGAGCTGGCAGACTCATCGTCAAAGCGGACTAGCAGAGGGTCAAAAAACACGGCCAATCACACCGGCAGGCCAGGGCGGCGCGACGACCAGGGACGGACCTGTTCCAGCTGCCCGGCCAGGCGCAGCAGCAGTTCCTCGCCACCCAGGCGCGCGGTGAACATCATCCCCACCGGCAACCCCTCCTCGCTCCAGCCGAGCGGCAACGAGATCGCCGGCTGCCCGCTGACGTTGGCCAGCACCGTGAAGGAGGCGCTGCCCATGGCCTTCTGCATGTAGCTTTCCCAGGGTTGCGAGAGGCGCAGCTCGCCGAGCTTGGGCGGCAGGTTGGCGGTGACTGGCGAAAGAATCAGGTCGAAGCGTTCGAACGGGCGCTCCATTTGCTCGCTGATGGTCTCGAACGCGTGCCGGGCGCGGTACAGCTCGAGCCCACTGACCCGCTCGCCATTGCCCAGCACGACATGTGTGATCTGCTCCAGCTCGTCTGTGTTCAGCTTGCGCCCGAGCATATCTTCGCGGTCACGGATGCTGGCCAGCAGCGCGGTGGCGCTCACCTTGCCATGGGCCGAGAACAGCTCGCGCGGGTCGACCGGCAGGGTCAGTTCCTCGATCTCATGACCCTGGCCGAGCAAGAGTTTCACGGTGTCGTCGAGCACCTGCGCCACTGCCGGGTCCAGCGTCGCACCGGTCAGCGAACGGCTGACCAGCGCAATTTTCAGGCGCCCGGGATCGCGCTCCACCGCCTCGACGAAGGGGCGCTCCAGTGGCTGGGTCCAGTATGGGCTGCCGGCCTCATGGCCCTGCCCCGCATCGAGAAACAGCGCCGTGTCGCGCACCGTGCGCGAAACCACGTGCGCCACGCTCGCGCCGAACCAGCCCTCGAAGCGGCCCGGACCGCTGGGCGTGCGGTAACGGCTGGGCTTCAGGCCGACCAGGCCGCAATAAGACGCCGGGATGCGAATCGAGCCGCCGCCGTCGGTGGCATGGGCCGCCGGTACGATGCCCGCCGCCACTGCCGCCGCCGCGCCGCCGGAGGAGCCTCCGGCGCTGCGCTCGAGATCCCAAGGGTTGCGAGTCTGGCCCCACAGCGCCGACTCGGTGGTGGTGGTCAGCCCGAACTCAGGGGTGGCAGTCTTGCCAAAGGGCACCGCACCGGCGGCCTGGTAACGCGCGATCAAGGTGCTGGTGAATTGCGACGGCGGGCCATCCCGAAACAGTCGACTGCCATGGCTGGTCACGGTGCCAGCCAGATACGTGCTGAGATCTTTCACCAGCAGTGGCACGCCGGCCAGCGCACCCGTCTCGCGGGCCGCGCGACGTTCGTTCAGCAGCGCCCGAGCGTAATCCTCATGCAGCATGTTCACGGCGTTGACTTGCGGATTGACCGCCTCGCAGCGAGCAAGCGCCGCGGCCAACAGCTCCGCGCCTGTCAGCTCACCGCTACGCACCGCCTCGGCCATGGCCCAGGCGTCGAGCCCCGCGTATTGCTCTGACGTTAGGCCGGTGGTTCGCTCGCCTGCCAGGGCGAAGCGACCGAGCATCGTGGCGCCCAAAACCAGCGCGCCGGCTTTGAGTACCCCACGGCGCGGCCAGGCTGGCTGGATTTCTAGCTCGGCGAGAACGGGCTCGCCAGCGGGGTCGGTTTTGCTCATGGGAATGCTCCGATCATGAATGACGGTTTTTACGCAGGGCCGGCGCGACCTGGCAGCCACGACCGGGCCATGTCTGCTCAGTCAGCGGTGACCTGCGCCTGCAAGGTGGCGAGAAGGTTTTCGCCGTAGGGCGGCAAAAGGCCCCACTCGCCGCGCCGGTCATAGGCCGGCGCCTTGAATATGGTGCGTGCATGACTGAACTGACAGAAGCCCTCCCAGCCGTGGTAGTGCCCCATGCCCGAAGCGCCAACGCCACCGAACGGGGCGTCATGCATGGCCGGATGCATCATCGCGTCGTTGATCGTCACGCCGCCCGACAAGGTGTGGCCGAGCACGTAATCCTGCTCGGCCTGGTCATGGCCGAAGTAATACAGTGCCAATGGCCGGGGCCTGCTGTTGATTTCTTCCACCACGGCGGGAAGGTCGCTGTAGGTCAGCAGCACCATTGCCGGGCCGAAGATCTCCTCTTGCATGACCAGGCTGTGCAACGGTGGGTTGACCACCACACTCAGCGGCCGCTTGCAGCTGCCAGGTACGGGCGCCTCGTCGGGGCAACGGATGATCTCGGCGCCCTGGGCCTCGGCATCGGCCAGGTAACGGTCGATACGCTGGAGGTGGCGCTCGTTGACCACCGCAACCAGGTCCGGGTTGCCGGCGGCTCGTGGGTACAGCACGCCAACCGCATCGCGGAGCGCGCCGATGAAGGCCTGTTTCTGTTCCACCGGCACGTAGACCAGATCCGGCGAGACGCAAATCTGCCCGCCGTTAGTGAACTTGGCGATGGCCAGGCGCCGGGCCGCATCGGCGATGTCCGCACTGCGGCCGACAATGGCCGGCGACTTGCCGCCGAGCTCCAGCGTCACCGGTACGAGGTTCTCCGCGGCGCGGCGCATAACGTCCCGGCCAATTGAGGTACCGCCGGTAAATACCAGATGATCGAACGGCTGGCTGGCGAAGCCCTGTCCGACCTCGACGCCGCCCGTGACAATGGCCAGCTCTAAGGGATCGAAACGATCAGCGATGGCCTCCGCCAGTACCTGCGCCGTGTTGGGCACAATCTCGGACGGCTTGAGAATTGCCCGGTTGCCGGCGGCGAGCACACCTGCAAGCGGGCTCAGCAACGTGAACACCGGCGCGTTCCAGGTGCCGATGATGCCCACGCTGCCCTTGGGCCGATACTGCACCCATGCCTCGGCACCGAGCTGGTCATAGGGCGCAAACGGCGGCCGGGGCGAATCCTGCATCCACTGCTCGGAATGGCTGCGAGCGTGCTTGAGTGAACTCAGCGCACCGAGCACATCGGTCATCAGTGAATAGCCCGGATGGCGCCCACCAAAGTCGGCATCCATCGCCTCCAGCAGCCTGTTCTGCTCGGCCACCAGCAGTTCGATCACCGCTTGCAGCCGGCGTCGGCGGGTCGCGGCGTCGACCGGGCCCTCTCGGTCGTAAGCCTGACGCTGTGCGCCAAGCAGCGCGCGCACTTCATCGATGGATCGCAGATATGCACTCATAGGGCCTCCCGGGCGGCCGTGTCGTTCCTGGTCGACGGACACGTTAGCCCGCGCCATCCGGCCCCTGCCTCGTCCATCCGGACGACACGCGGCGGACCGCGTTTTTAGTCCGTAAAGACGATGCTCCCACTTGCCCGACTGCCAATACTGCGTCCACGACTGACCGGATTCACGAGGCAGACCATGACGGCTGTAGCCAGCTTCAACCCTCAGGCGTTTCGCGCCGCGCTGAGCACCTTCACCACCGGCGTGACAATCATCACTACCCGCAACGCAGAGGGCGAGCCGGTAGGCGTAACCGCAAACAGCTTCAATTCGGTTTCGCTCAATCCGCCCCTCGTACTGTGGAGCCTGGCCAAATCGGCGCTGAGCTTGCCGGCGTTCACCGAAAACAGGCACTGGAACGTGCACGTCCTGTCGGCAGAGCAGGACGTGCTGTCGGGTCGTTTCGCCTCGCGCGGTGAGAACAAGTTCGCTGGTGTCAGCCTCGACCAGGGCATCAACGACACGCCGTTGTTCACCGATTGCACGGCGCGTTTTCAATGCCGTACGGCCTTCACCTACGAAGGCGGCGATCACCTGATCTTCGTGGGTGAGGTGCTGGCCTTCGACAAGTCCGAGCTACCACCGCTGGCCTACCAAAGCGGCCAGTACGCGCTGGCCACGTGCAAGCCTCGCGAACTCCTGCGCCTGGGTGCGGAGCCTCCACCCGAGTGCAGCTATACCGAAGACCTGCTGGGCTATCTGGCCGGTCGTGCGCACTACCAGCTGCTGGACGCACTGCGGCGGCTGCTGCATAGCCAGAAGATCGATGAGCATGCCTTCTTCGTACTCTCGGTGCTGTGCATCCAGGACAACCTGACCTTGGAAGAAATCAATGACTACGTCAGCTATACCGGCCGGGAAGTCACGCAATCGCTGATGCTGTTCCTGGAGAAACAGGGCTATGTGGCGCCCGACAAGCAGTTCGGGGTGCTTCGTTTTTTGCTCACCGCGGCCGGGCGGGAGCTGTCGCTCGAACAGATCGCGCTAGCCAAGGCGGTCGAACAGCAGCTGATAGAAAAGCTCGGTCAGGCCGACTCGCAGGTTCTGAAGATGCTGCTCAAGCGCCTCATTCAGGCGACCGATCCCGGCCTGCCGGACCTGTGGGCGCCGGCGTCACAGGAATTCGGCGCCCGCGCTTGAAGACTCTCGAAAAAAGGAAGACATCATGAGCTTGCTCGATCGCTTCACCCTGCGCGATGACGTCGCCATCGTCACCGGTGCTGGACGCGGAATTGGCCGCGCCATCGCGCTCGCCTATGCCGAAGCCGGTGCGCGGGTGGTCTGCGCCGCGCGCACACTGACGGACGTCGAGGCCGTGGTGGCCGACATTCGCGCCGCCGGTGGCCAGGCCGTCGCGGTCAGCTGCGACGTCAACGAGCCGGCCCAACGCCAAGCGATGGTGCAGACCGCGCTGGAGACCTTCGGGCGCATCACTCATCTGGTCAACAATGCTGGCGGTGCCGGACCGAACGATCCGCTGAAGATGAGCGTCGAGGAATTCGAGCAGGTTCTGCGTTTTAACGTGAGCTCGGCCTATGCGCTTGCCCAGCTCTGCGTGCCGCACATGCACGAAGCCGGTAGCGGCAACATTCTCAATATCACCTCTGGCGCCGCCCGCTACGCGCAGCCGCAGTTCAGCGCTTACGGTGCAGCCAAGGCGGCGCTGTCCCAATTGACTCGTCTGCTGGCGCACGATTTCGCCCCACGGGTCCGGGTCAACGCCATCGCACCCGGCCCGATCCTCACCGATGCGTTGAATCGAGTGATGCCGACCGAGATGCGCGCGGCCATGGAGGCGAACACGCCGATGAAATGCCTGGGGGAGGTGGAAGACATCGCCGCCGCCGCGCTGTACCTGGCAACCCCCGCCTCGCGGTGGGTGACCGGCAAGATCATCGAGGTCGATGGCGGCGCCGAATCCAGCGTCTGGCCGGGCTGAGGAGAAACCATGCTTGACCTGCAACTGATTGAAACCCTCGGCGACGAGCTGTTCGCCGCCCTGCGCGATCGTCGGACCCTGACGCCGCTGACCCAGCGTTACCCGGCCATCGACATCGATGACGCCTATCGCGTCTCGCTGCGTTTTCTCGCACGGCGCGAGGCCGTTGGAGAACAGCTGATCGGCAAGAAGATCGGCGTCACCAGCAAGGCGGTGCAGGACATGCTGAACGTGCACCAGCCGGACTTCGGCTTTCTCACCGACCGCATGCACGTGACCGACGGCAGCGACGTGAGCATGGCCAAACACCGTTTGATCCAGCCGCGCGCCGAAGGCGAGATCGCCTTCATTCTGGCCGAAGACCTCAACGGCCCCGGCGTTACCGCATCCGACGTGTTGGCGGCGACCGCCTCGGTAACCTGCTGCTTCGAAATCGTCGATTCGCGGATCGACGACTGGAAGATCCGCATCCAGGACACCGTCGCCGATAACGCCTCCTGCGGCGTGTTCGCCTTGGGCGAAACCCGCATCGACCCGCGTCAGCTGGATCTGGCCGCCTGCGAGCTACGGATGTTCAAGAACGATCAACCCGCTGGCCAGGGGCTGGGCTCCGCCGTGCAGGGCCACCCCTGCGAGGCCGTCGCGTGGCTGGCCAATACGCTGGGCCGGCTCGGCATTCCGTTTCGCAAGGGCGAGGTGATCCTTTCCGGCGCCCTCGCCCCGCTGGTGCCAGTGGGCGCCGGCGACCGCATCCACATGACTATCGGCGGCCTTGGCTCGGCCAGCCTGCAGTTCGTCGAGTGACCCCGAGCTGGCAAGGAGACGATTGATGAGCAAGAAAATCCGCTGCGCCCTGATCGGGCCCGGCAACATCGGCACCGACCTTCTGTACAAGCTAAAGCGTAGCGAGGTGCTGGAGCCTGTATGGATGGTGGGCATCGACCCCACTTCCGAAGGCTTGAAGCGCGCCGAGGAGATGGGCCTGAAAGTCACGGCCGAGGGCGTGGACGGCCTGCTGCCTCACGTGAAGGCGGATGACATTCGCATCGCCTTCGATGCCACTTCTGCCTACGTGCATGCCGAGAACAGCCGCAAGCTCAACGAACTGGGCGTGCTGATGATCGACCTGACGCCAGCGGCCATCGGCCCCTATTGTGTGCCTCCGGTGAACCTGAAAGACAACCTCAAGGCCGGCGCGCTGAACGTCAACATGGTCACCTGCGGCGGCCAGGCCACCATTCCGCTGGTGGCGGCGGTGTCTCGGGTGCAGCCGGTGGCGTATGCCGAGATCATCGCAACGGCGGCTTCGAAGTCGGTCGGGCCTGGTACTCGCAAGAATATCGACGAGTTCACCCGCACCACCGCCAGCGCGGTGGAACAGGTGGGCGGCGCGAAGAAGGGCAAGGCGATCATCGTCATCAACCCGGCCGAGCCGCCGTTGATCATGCGCGACACCGTGCACTGCCTAACGGAAGGCACCCCGGACGAGGCGGCGATCACCACCTCGATCATGGCCATGATCGCCGAGGTGCAGCGGTACGTGCCCGGCTACCAACTGGTCAACGGGCCGGTGTTCGAGGGCAACCGGGTCTCCATCTTCATGGAAGTGGAAGGCCTGGGCGACTACCTGCCCAAGTACGCCGGCAACCTGGACATCATGACCGCAGCCTCGGCGCGTACTGCCGAGATGTTCGCCGAAGAACTGCTCAAGCAGACCGAGCTTTAAGGAGCGCGCCATGGACCTTCGCGGCAAGAAAATTACCGTTCACGACATGTGCCTGCGCGACGGCATGCACCCCAAGCGCCACCAGATCAGCCTGGAGCAGATGAAAAGCATCGCCCAGGGCCTGGATGCGGCCGGCGTGCCGCTGATCGAGGTCACCCACGGCGACGGCCTGGGCGGTACCTCGGTCAACTACGGCTTTCCGGCCCACAGCGATGAGGAATACCTGTCGGCGGTGATTCCACTGATGAAAAACGCCAAGGTATCCACCCTGCTGCTTCCGGGCATCGGCACCGTCGATCACCTGAAGATGGCCCACGAGCTGGGCGTTGCCACCATTCGCGTGGCTACCCATTGCACCGAGGCGGACGTCTCCGAGCAACATATCAGCCACGCCCGCACGCTGGGCATGGACACCGTGGGCTTTCTGATGATGGCGCATATGAACAGTCCGCAAGGACTGGCGACTCAGGGCCGGCTGATGGAAAGCTATGGCGCCAACTGCGTGTACATCACCGACTCGGCCGGTTACCTGTTGCCGGAGGATGTCCACGCGCGGGTCGCCGCCCTGCGAGATGCCCTCGCGCCGGAAACCGAGATCGGCTTTCACGGCCACCACAACCTGTCGATGGGCGTGGCCAACTCCATCGCCGCCATCAGCGCCGGCGCGACACGCATCGACGCAGCCTGTGCAGGCCTTGGTGCCGGTGCCGGCAATACGCCGATGGAAGTGCTGGTGGCGGTCTGCGACCGCATGGGCATCGAGACCGGCGTCAGCGTGTTCGGCATCCAGGATGTGGCCGAGGATCTCGTGGTGCCAATCATGGATTTCCCCATCCGCAGCGACCGCGATGCACTGACCATGGGCTACGCCGGGGTTTACGGGTCCTTCTTGTTGTTCGCCAAGCGCGCCGAGAAGAAGTACGGCGTCTCGGCGCGTGAAATCCTGGTCGAAATGGGCCGCCGTGGCATGGTCGGTGGCCAGGAAGACATGATCGAGGACACCGCCCTGACTCTTCTCAAGCAGCGCCAGGCCAGCGCCTGAGCCGCCCCTCTCGGTCGGCCCGCCCAGGCCGGCCACCGGAGCCACGCATGACGACCGCGACTACTTCCGAGACTGGCCTTGGCTGGCGTACCCATGGCGTGCTGGCGCTGCTGGTGACGGCCTATGCCGGCAGCTTCATTGGCCGGCAGATCATGTCGGTGATGATCGAACCGATCAAACTGGAATTCGGCGTCAGCGATACCGCGATGGGGCTGCTCTCCGGTCTGGTCTTTGCCGCCTTTTACGCACTGCTCGGCCTGCCCGCCGGACGCCTTGCCGACCGCCATTCGCGCATGCGGGTGCTGGCTATCGCCGCCGTGCTGTGGGCATTGGCGACCCTGCTCTGCGGCCTGGCCATGAGCTTTTTCATGCTGGCGTTGGCGCGGATGCTGGTTGCGGCCACCGAAGCGCCGGTAATGCCGGCCTCGCTGTCGCTGATCGCGGATCTCTACCCGGCGCACAACCGCTCGCTGGCAATCAGCTGCTTCACCGGCGCGCCGACCCTGTCGGCCATCCTCGGCCTGAGCGTCGGCGCCTGGCTGGTCGACGTTTATGGCTGGCGCACCGGCTTTATGCTGATCGCCGCGCCTTTGTTGCTGCTATCGCTGGTGTTCGGTTTTGTGGTTCGCGAACCGTCTCGCGGCCGCTGGGATGCGGTGAGCACGCACCCGGTCCCGGGCGAGACGCTGACGCAATCGGCGCTGGAACTGCTACGCAACCGACCCTACCTGCTATTGATGAGCGCCAGCTCGCTGACGACCTTTGGCGCCTACGCCTTCGGCATGTGGAACACGACCTTTCTGATGCGCAGCCACGACCTCTCGCTGCAGCATGCCGGCATCCTCGCCGGCGTGGTCAGCGGGGCCAGCATGGCCGTTGGCGGATTGTTCAGCGGCTGGCTGACCGATCGCCTTAGCGCCTTGAACCGCGCCTGGCTATTGCGCATTCCGCTGCTGGGACATGTCGTGGGGCTGATTGGAATGGCGCTTTACCTGCTCGCGCCCAAGGGCACCTTGTTCATGCTAGGCGGCCTGCCCGTGCCGACAGCGATGCTCTGGGCTGCGCTCAGTGGCTTCTTCGCGATCTGGTGGGTGGCGGCTTCTTTCAATCTGCTGACTCAACTGGTCAGCCCCTGGCAACGCGGCACGGCGATCGCGCTGCAGACGATCTTCTCCACCCTGCTCGGCATCGGCCTCGGCCCGCTCGCTGCCGGGCTTCTGAGCGACGCGCTCAGCACCACGTTCGGACATGAATCGCTGCGCTACGCCTTGTTGGTGGTCAGCTGTAGTTTGTTCGCACCGCTGGCGCTGCTTCTGACGCTGTACCGTGCCCGGGCGTACCAGGAGACTTCGCCCGTTCGTACCCCCGCGCCCTCAGCCATCCCGCTCGCCGCTTGCGCGGATTAACGTCGGTTCTCCAAACGCAAAAACGCCTGGCAAGCCAGGCGCTTTTTGATCTGCGAGACGAACTTCAGAACGTGTTCGGTCGGACCATCGCGTCCATGCCGCCATCGGCGAATAGCACGCTGCCATGGACGAAACTCGCCTGTTCCGAGAGCAGGAAGGCGATCACCGACGCCACCTCCGTTGGCTCGCTGCCCCGGCCCAACGGCGCAACAAAACGACGGGTCGATTCGCCGTAGCGAGGATCGGCCTTGGACGCTTGCAACAAAGGCGTTTCCACGGCGCCAGGCGCGACCACATTGAGGCGCACCCCAAGCTTGCCCCAGTCCGGCGCCTTTTGCCGCGCCATGCAAGTGACCGAATATTTGGAACCGGCGTAGGCCATGTGCGGCTCGTTCTGCGACTCGGCCAGCTCGATCGCTCGGGTTTCATCACCGCTCAGCATGGCCTTGACCATCGGCAACTCATGCGCGCCTGGCTGCACTGAAGCGACGGACCCAACCACCACAGCGGCGGGCTTGTGTCCTTTCTGCAACGCCTCGAATAGCCCGTCCAGCAGATCGTTCACACCAAAATGATTGACCGCCACGATCAGCCCGCAGCTTGGCGCGGTGACGCCAACGCCCGCGCAGCAGACCAACCCGTCAAGCACGCCGCCACAACGCTCGAGCACCGAGGCGACTGCCGCCTGGCGACCACTGGGAGTGGATAAGTCGGCATTGATCTCGGCGTTGGCTCGGTCGATTCCGATTACGGTGTGGCCGGCGCTCATCAGCACCTCGCTCAGCGCCGCGCCGATGCCAGAGGCGGATCCGGTAATTGCTGTGACAGGCATGTGCTTCTCCTTCCAAAACGATATGGGTGGCGCCCTGACTTCAGGCATCAGCGGTTGGCTCATTTGCCCATGCGTTCACAGCGCCTCACATCGTCCGGAAAGACTAAAGCCTCCGAGGTTGTCTGAGATGTACTCCGTATGAACGATGCGCCGACCACGGGCTCTTGCCAACACTGATCGCAATCGTGGGCACCGCATGCCGAGCCGCCGGATTTCTGCCCACACGCTGATCACAAATGAAGGTGCGCCCTTTGGGCCAAACCTCGGCTCCAGCTACCCGCCGCCCCTGTTTCGGAGTCCTATATGAACAATCGAGCCTCCTCGCCCGTGTCGCTTGAACATAACGGCGCCATCAGCCAGATCCGATTCAACCGGCCAGAGGCGCTCAATACCATCGACCGGGACATGGCCTGGGCCTTTCTGGCGGCATGCCGTGAGGTGGCGGCGCGTCCAGCCAGCAGAGTGCTCGTGCTCAGCGGCGCAGGCCGCACGTTCATGGCTGGGGTCGATCTGCCGCAGGTACTCGCGGCGCCAGACTTGATCATCGAAGACCTGATCGAGCCGATGAATCAGGCCATACAGATCCTGACCGAGCTCGACATCCTGGTTCTCGGCAGCCTGCAGGGACCGATTGCAGGCGCCGGCATGAGCATCGCCCTGGCTTGCGATCTGGCCATCGCCGCCACCAATTGCCGTTTCAATTTCGCCTGTTTGCAGGCGGGCATCAGCAGCCAGCTCGGTGCTTCCTGGCACCTGCCTCGTCTCGTGGGGCTGCGCGCGGCCATGGAAATCGCGCTGCTCAATGAGCCCTTGAAGGCTTCCCAGGCGGCAGCCATTGGGCTGGTCAATCGCATCGTGCCGCTCGAAACGCTGGCCAGCGAGACCTCGTGCCTGGCCAAGCGCTTGAGCGAGGCGGCAGTACCCGCTCAAGGCCAGCTCAAGCGTTTGATGCGTGATGCCTACCAGCGCGATCTGCCGCAGCAGCTCGAAGCGGAAAAACGCGCGTTATCCGATTGCCTGGAGAGCGACGAATGCCAGCGCGCGGCCCACGCGTACCTGGAAAGGTATCCGGCCATTAACGGCTAGCAGTCTGTGAATCGGCCCCAGCATCGTCCGTTTAGGTCATCCCTGTTTCAGGAACGCTGCCTATCTTAGCGACAGCCAATCAGCAGGCGTGTTGAGTCGACTCGACCCTGCTCGCCCAATGAGCCGACATGATCAATCACGGAACAAGAGCCGACTTATGAGAGTTTTGGTACCCGTCAAACGAGTGGTCGATTACAACGTCAAGGTTCGCGTCAAGGCGGACAACTCCGGCGTCGACCTCGCCAACGTCAAGATGTCGATGAACCCCTTCTGCGAAATCGCCGTGGAAGAAGCCGTGCGCCTGAAAGAAAAGGGCGTGGCAAGCGAAATCGTCGTGGTTTCCATTGGCCCGACCGCAGCTCAAGAGCAGCTGCGCACCGCGCTGGCACTGGGTGCCGATCGCGCCGTACTGGTCGAGTCGACCGAAGAGCTCAACTCCCTGGCCGTGGCCAAGCTGCTAAAGGCTGTAGTCGACAAGGAGCAGCCACAGCTGGTCATTCTCGGTAAGCAGGCCATCGACAGTGACAACAACCAAACCGGCCAGATGCTCGGTGCTTTGACGGGCTACGCCCAGGGCACCTTCGCTTCGAAAGTCGAAGTGGAAGGCGACAAGGTCAAAGTCGAGCGTGAAATCGACGGCGGTGCGCAGACCGTTGCGCTGAACCTGCCGGCAATCGTGACCACCGACCTGCGCCTGAACGAGCCGCGCTACGCGTCGCTGCCGAACATCATGAAGGCCAAGAAGAAGCCGCTGGAAGTGCTGACTCCGGACGCGCTGGGTGTCACCACCGCCTCCACCGTGAAGACCCTGAAAGTCGAAGCGCCGGCTGCTCGCAGCGCGGGCATCAAGGTCAAGTCCGTGGCTGAACTGGTCGAGAAACTGAAGAACGAGGCGAAGGTAATCTAAATGACTATCCTGGTTATCGCTGAACACAACAACGCCGTTCTGGCTGCTGCGACCCTCAACACTGTGGCTGCCGCAAAGCGGATTGCCGCCCAAACCATTGGCGGCGACATTCATGTACTGGTCGCTGGTAGCGGCTGCGGTGCCATCGGCGAAGCAGCTGCCAAGATCGAAGGTGTGACCAAGGTACTGGTCGCCGACGATGCAGCCTACGCCCACCAGCTGCCGGAAAACGTCGCGCCGCTGATTGCCGGCCTGGCGCAAGGAGCCTCGCCGGCCGCCTACAGCCACGTACTGGCTGCCGCGACCACTAACGGCAAGAACTCCCTGCCGCGGGTTGCAGCGCAGCTGGACGTCGACCAGATCTCCGAGATCATCGCCGTCGAGAGCGCTGATACCTTCAAGCGCCCGATCTATGCCGGTAACGCCATTGCCACAGTGCAATCCAGCGCGCCGATCAAGGTGATCACCGTGCGTGCCACCGGTTTCGATCCGGTCAAGGCAGAAGGTGGTTCGGCTGCCGTCGAGCAGGTTTCGGGCACTGGCGACAAGGGCATTTCTTCGTTCGTGGGTGAAGAACTGGCCAAGTCCGACCGTCCCGAGCTGACCGCTGCCAAGATCGTTGTCTCTGGCGGTCGCGGCATGCAGAACGGTGAGAACTTCAAGCACCTGTACTCGCTGGCCGACAAGCTCGGCGCTGCCGTTGGCGCCTCGCGCGCGGCGGTCGACGCCGGCTTCGTACCGAACGACATGCAGGTCGGTCAGACCGGCAAGATCGTTGCGCCGCAGCTGTACATCGCCGTGGGTATCTCGGGGGCCATTCAGCACCTGGCCGGTATGAAAGACTCCAAGGTGATCGTCGCGATCAACAAGGATGAAGAAGCGCCAATCTTCCAGGTCGCCGATTACGGCCTGGTGGGTGACTTGTTCGAGATCGTGCCGGAGCTCGAGAGTCTGCTTGGCTGATAGACCGGTCTTCGGCGCTAGTCGGTCTAGCAGGCAACGGGTCGATGTCGAGGCCCCGTCAGCTATCCGGACGGACCACTGCAGCGATATCGATCATGACGTCCGTCCACTCCTCCTCGCCTATTTCCATCAGGCGAAAGAAGCGCAGCGCGAAAATGCCTTCGGCAGCGAAAAAGGCAACACGGGCGCGGCGCCCTTCTTCGGTCGAGGTGTCGAGTCCGGCAAGGCGCTCCCGGTACCACGCCTGGGTCGACTGCAGGTGCTCGGGAGTTTGTAGCAGCGCCGCCAACAGACTCGCCGCCTTGGCGTGAGAACCGAAGTCCGAGCCGCGAGTGGCCTCGATATGCGCGCGCACCGCCGTCAGCGGATCGGGGTCGTCCCCGGCGATGCGCTGGAACTGCTCGGTATAACCCTTGCCCCAACGCTCGAACATCGCGTTGATCAGCTCATCCTTGGTGCCGAAGCTGTACTGCACGCCACCTTTGGTAATGCCCGCAGCTTTGGCGACGGCGTCTATCGTCAGTGCTGCAGCGCCTTGTCGATTGACGATTCCTTCGGCCACATCCAGCAGTACCTCGCGATCGATAGTTCTCTTTCTGCCCACATTCATCCCTTTAAATTAAATACGTATGTATTTATATTCTGCCGCAACGTTTTCCCCCCGCCAATTGCTGGGATACCGGACCCGAGGATGACCCGTTGAAATCACCTCTTCGCTGGCTGGTGCTGGGCATATTATCCAGCGCGCTTTTGCTGATCGTCATCGACATGACGGTAATCTACCTGGCGTTGCCAAGCCTGACCTACGAACTGCGCGCCTCGGCCACCGAGAAGCTATGGATCGTGAACGCTTATGCCCTCACAGTCGCGGGCCTACTGCCCGGGATGGGCGCGCTGGGAGACCGCTTCGGCCACAAGCGGATGTTCATCGCCGGGCTGGTGGTGTTCGGTGGAGCCTCCCTGGGCGCTGCCTTTTCGCCCAGTGCCGAGGCGCTGATCGCCGCCAGGGTGGCCTTGGCGGTAGGTGCGGCGATGATGATGCCGGCCACACTGGCGATCATCCGCCACGTCTTCGACGACGTCCGCGAGCGCGCCCTGGCGTTCGGCATATGGGCCGCGATCGCTTCGGGCGGTGCCGCCTTCGGCCCGGTCGTCGGCGGTGTGCTGCTGGAACATTTCTGGTGGGGCTCGGTGTTCATCATCAACGTGCCGATCGTAATCGTGGCGTTGGTGCTCGCCGTGATCTGGGTGCCCGCCCGGCCCGGCAACCCCGATCGACCGTTCGACCTGCTCGCCTCACTGTGGATCATGGGTGCGCTGGTCGGCCTGACGCTGGCCATCAAGGAAGCCGGCAAGCCAGACCCGTCCGTGCTGCAAGCCAGCGCGGCGGCAATTACGGCGTTCGTGTGCGGCCTGGCTTTCCTGCGGCGCCAGCGCCAGACGACAGTACCGATGATCGAATTCGCTCTGTTTCGCGACCGCAGTTTCTCGGCTGGCGTAGCCACGGCATTGATCGCCTCGGCAGCATTAATGGGCATGGAGTTAGTGGTCAGCCAGCGACTGCAGTTGGTGGTCGGCTTATCGCCATTGCAGGCCGGTCTGGCCATTCTGCCAATCCCGCTGGGCGCCTTCGTCGCCGGTCCGCTTGCCGGATTGGCGTTGCCGCGACTAGGAGCGGAACGCATCCTGAGCACCTCCCTCGCCCTGTCGGCAGCCGGGGCGCTGCTGTACCTGCTGGGTTATGGCGCCGCGCTATGGGTTCAGATTCTATCGTTCAGCCTGCTCGGCTTCGGCATCGGCGCGGCAATGACTGCCGCCTCCAGCGCCATGCTGTTGCATGCGCCGCCAGACCGTGCGGGCATGGCGGCGTCGATCGAAGAGGTCTCGTACGAGCTGGGCGGTGCACTGGGCATCGCCATACTGGGTAGTTTGATGTCCGCGGTGTATTCCGCAGCCTTCACCACACCGGCAGGCAGCGCGGCGCCAGCGCTGGCCCGAGACAGCCTCGACGGTGCGCTGATCGCCGCCGAAGCCCTGCCTGAAACCGTTGCCGCCCCGCTTGTCAGCCTGGCGCAAAGCGCTTTCGACAGTGCTTTCGTAACGGTGATGATCATGGTCGTCGCGCTGCTCGGCGCGGCCTCGGCCGGCATCGCCCTGACCACCCGCCGCGCTCGTTAGTAGAACGCGCAAGCAACAGGACGAAGCTTCACGCCAATTGGAGATGCCAGCAAACCGCCTGCATGGAAAGGACCGATCTGGACCAAGGCAACACCTGGCTCGTTGCGCTGCATCAAAGCGGCATCGATCGATATGGCTCATAGCTGCGTTCGGCCATCGTCGTGCCGAACTGGCGCTCGCGGCGCGGGCATCCCGTCGGCTTCCAGCGGCGTCATGGCCGAGGTCCTGGCGGTGAAGAACGCTATGCCGCTCGCCCGCGACCAGTTGGTGGCCCGGGCCAAGGAGCAGCAGAATCCACGAGCCCAGCATGCGCCTGATCGCTTGTTACACGCGCCCGATTAGCTGAGCGCCTTCGAGCGCAGCTCCTTACAGAAGGTCCGCCGGTAATCCGAGGGGGTCGTGCCCAATTGCGCGGCGAACTGCTGACGCAGTGAAAGCGACGTGCCGAAGCCTACCTCCGATGCGATGCAGTCGATCGGCATCTCGGTGGTCTCCAGCAGCTGTTGTGCCCGCGCGACACGTTCGGCGTTGAGCCATTTGATGAAGGTCGTGCCTGTGGTTTCGCGAAAACGGCGGGTGAAGGTACGGCGACTCATGCTGGCCACATCAGCCAACGTATCGAGCGACAAGGGTTCAGCCAGATGTTCCCGCGCCCATTCCAGCACACCGGGCAGCCGGCTCTCACTCGGCAGCTGCGGAACAGGTTGTTCGATGTATTGCGCCTGCCCACCTTGCCGATGCGGTGGTGTAACCAGCAGCCGGGCCATTCGATTCGCTACATCGGCACCGTGTCGCTGACGCAGCAGATGCAGGCAACAGTCGATGGCGGCGACCGTACCGGCCGAGGTAATGATGTTGTCGTCAGAAACGTAGAGCACATCCGGGCGAAAGTGGCTGCTGGGGAAGCGTCGAGCGAAGAGATCGCGAGCCACCCAATGCGTGGTGGCTTCGCGGCCATCCAGCAGACCTGCATCGCCTAACACGAAGGCACCCAAGCACAGGCCAACGATCAGTGCGCCTTGTGCATGGCGCTGACGCAGGGCATCGGTCAGTTCGGTAGGTGCTTGCTGGTTGGGATCGCTCCATGCCGGCACGATGACGATATCGGCACGCTCCATTGCCTCTAGCCCATCGGGCACGTCGATCATCACGCCTTGATCGCTACGGACCTGGCCCGGCTTTGCAGCGCAATAGCCAACTTCGTAATGCGGCAGATCCGGTGCGTCTTTGGCTGCGCCAAAGACCATTCCGGGCACGGAGAGATGAAACAGGCTCACGCCATCGAACGCCAGGACGGCAACGCGAAGCATGGACATGGCAGATGACCCGCTTTGGGAAAGATGGCCCAAAAGTATCCAAGAGCTTTATTAAGGTCAAACATCGAGTGCAGAGCGGCATCGCTGGTAGGTGCTTCCCCGACCTGCGGATTGGGCACAGATCGGGGTATCCAACAGCGGCTTAGGCCGTCAGATAGGCTTGCGTCGAGATCACGTTGGCGTAGCCGAACTTAAGGGCAGCCATCATGGCCGCATGCACCTGAGCTGCCGGAACCTGTACACCCTCGAACTCCAGATCCAGCGTCGCGCAGGCATCGTGCAGTACGGTCACCGAATAGCCCAAATCGGCTGCGGCACGAACGCCGGCATCGACACACATGTGGCTCATCGCGCCGACGATCACGATTTCTTCTACACCCTGCTCGTCGAGCAAACGCTTGAGCTCCGTTTCACGGAACGAGTTAGGGTAGTTCTTGACGATGACAGGCTCGCCATTCTGCGGGGCGACAGCAGGTTGGATCTCGACGTTTTGAGTTCCCGGAACGAAAGCCGGGACTTCCCCGTTGACGAATTCATGACGGACGTGAATGACCGGGACATCCTTGGCGCGGGAGTCGGCAATCACTTTTACTGCGTTATCGACGGCTGCCTCGATACCGGTCAGCGGTAGATTGCCCGTCGGCAGGTATTCGTTCTGCAGATCGATTACGACCAATGCACGCTTGCTCATTATTGGCTCCTTGACGATGTTGTAAGGGGAAGCGTGACCATCATCAGCCATCGAGGCGCTTGTTGCGAAGTGGCGAGATCGACATCTTCAAGGGCTGGATCGACACATGCCGGATATGAACGTCATAGAGATCGGGATACTGCTGTATCCCGGTGCGCAGCTGGCGACGGTTCTGGGCCTGACCGATCTGTTCGCGTTTGCACAACGAATCGCCGACGAGCGAGGGGCGCCGGATATGCCGGTTTTGCGCATCAGCCAGTGGCAAAAACAAAGCCCGAGCGAAACTCCGGTGCGCGTACAAGATTCGCTTGCTGGCATGAGCACGACGCCCGCCGTGCTCATCCTGCCCCCTAGCCTGGAAGAACCGATTGCCACCAGCGCAGCGGCGCCTTACAGAGATGGCTGCAGGCGCAGCACCGCGTGGGGGCTACGCTCGCGTCCGTGTGTGCAGGCGCTTTCCTGCTTGGCGAAACAGGCTTGCTGTCCGGTCGCACCATCACGACGCATTGGCTCTATGTGGAGAAATTCGCGGAGCGCTTCCCCGATGTGCGGCTCGATATCGACCAGCTCATCATCGACGCCGACGACATCATCACCGCCGGCGGCGTCATGGCCTGGATCGATCTCGGATTGCGATTGGTAGACCGCTACCTGAGCGCTGCGGTGATGATCGACACCGCCCAGATGTTTCTCGTCGATCCGCCCGGACTCCAGCAGCGTTACTACAGCGCCTTCGCGCCGCGGTTGGCTCATGGCGATCAGGCCGTGCTGGCCGTGCAGCACTGGTTGCAAGAGACAGGTGCCAAGCACATCGCCCTTCCCGACCTGGCTCAACGTGCCGGCATGGAGGTGCGCACCTTTCTGCGCCGCTTTCAGAAAGCTACCGGCATGACCACCACCGAATATTGCCAGCGCCTCCGAGTGGGCCGCGCGCGCGATGCTACAGGCGAGCCAGTTACCCATCGAGCGGATCGCCTGGGAGGTCGGCTATGGTGACGCCGGAGCGTTCCGCAAGGTATTCACAGGTATCGTCGGGCTCACGCCTAGCGAATATCGACGACGTTTCAGTGGGTTTCATAGGCAGGCTTGGGCAAATTCACGACCCGCCGAAAGAATGGCCCGTTTTTATCTATGATTGTCTTTTGGGCCGCTATTGCTTCTTTCTCTCTGCTCCCACAATGCGCTCCTTCGAAACGAACCCAGGAGTCGCTCCATGCATTTTGCAAAAATCAGCAGTTCACTGGCTTTGGCCGTCAGCCTCGCCTTCACCAGCGCATTTGCCTCGGCACAACCAGCAGGTACATCAGCCACGCCTTCCGCGCAGGTGCAGCTGCAGCAGATCCGCAGCGCTACGCTGAAAATCATCTACGCCGACATGACCTTTCTTATCGACCCGATGCTCGCCAAGAAAGGCACTTACCCAGGCTTCGAGGGCACTTACCGCAGCGAACTTCGCAACCCGCTGGTCGAGCTGCCGATGCCAGCCGAAGAGGTCCTTGCCGGGGTCGATGCGGTGATCGTCACGCACACTCATCTGGATCATTGGGATGACGCCGCGCAGCAGATGCTGCCCAAGGATCTCCCGCTGTTCGTACAGAACGAGGCCGATGCCGAGATCATCCGTGGGCAGGGCTTTGGCGACGTCCGGATTCTCACGGACCAAGCGGAGTTCGGCGGCGTCACGCTAAGCAGGATTGGTGGCCAGCACGGTACCGACAAGATGTTCGCTACACCTGAGCTCGCGGAGTTCCTCGGCGTTGCGATTGGTGTCGTCTTCGAAGCGCCAGAGCACAAAACGCTCTATCTGGCAGGCGATACCATCTGGCGTGACGAGGTCGACCAGGCGCTAAGCCGGTACAAGCCCGAAGTCGTCGTGTTGAATGCCGGTTATGCACAGGTGACTGGCTATGACGGCGCGATCATCATGGGCAAGGAAGATGTACTGCGTGCCAGCCAGGCGGTGCCGGATGCAACAGTCGTGGCGACGCACATGGATGCCATCAACCATATGGGGCTGAGCCGTAAAGAGTTGAAAGCCTACGTTCAGGAGAAAGGCTTTCAGGAACGCGTCGAGATTCCCGAGGATGGGGCAACACTGAAGTTCTAAGCTGGCTTGGGACCGCCTTATCAGGGCGCCCCACCTGCGCTAGCCCAGGGCTGCTGGGGGCTGATCCAGAGACAACGGGGCTTTGAACCGACTCCATCATGCTCAAGAATGTAGATCAGGTCTGGAACGAACACTGATTGTATACAATTGCTGGAGATTTATTTGTCAGCATGTGTACAATTGAGCACATAGCTCCGCACCCAGCCTGCGGCCATCTCGACCGCAGGCACCACCAACAAGATGGGAGTCATATGGCAAACACAAGGTACTACGCCCCCACTGGCGGGCACCCAGCGCAGACTGAGTTGCTGACCGATCGCGCGATGTTCACGGAGGCCTACGCCGTCATTCCGAAGGGCGTGATGCGCGACATCGTCACCAGCCATCTGCCCTTCTGGGACAACATGCGCATGTGGGTGCTCGCCCGCCCGCTGTCCGGCTTCGCCGAGACCTTCTCCCAGTACATCGTTGAACTAGCCGACGGCGGTGGCAGCGAAAAGCCCGAGCAGGACCCGAACGCCGAAGGCGTACTCTTTGTGGTCGATGGCGAGTTCACCCTGACCCTCGAAGGCACCCAGCACGTCATGCGTCCGGGCGGCTACGCCTTTATCCCGCCGGCGGCCAAATGGAGCCTGCGCAACAACAGCGGCGCCCCTGCGCGCTTCCACTGGGTACGCAAGTACTACCAGGCCGTCGAAGGCTTGCCATATCCGGAAGCTTTCGTCACCAACGAGCAGGACGTCGAGCCGATCGCGATGCCGGGCACCGATGGCAAGTGGGTCACTACTCGCTTCGTCGACATGAGCGACATGCGCCATGACATGCACGTGAACATCGTGACCTTCGAGCCGGGCGCGGTGATCCCGTTCGCCGAAACCCACGTGATGGAACACGGCCTGTACGTACTGGAGGGCAAGGCCGTCTATCGCCTGAACCAGGACTGGGTCGAAGTGGAAGCCGGCGACTACATGTGGCTACGCGCCTTCTGCCCGCAGGCCTGCTACTCCGGCGGCCCCGGCAAGTTCCGCTACCTGCTGTACAAGGATGTGAACCGTCACATGGACCTGGGCAAATACAACCACCGGGCCTGATTCTTCGCATCGAACGCCCTCCTCGCCTCGGCCAGGAGGGCGTTTTCGTTTCTGCGGGTCGTTCTCGTAGAGGTCCGCCAGTTGATCTAGGCAGTCAGTATCGGGCTAGCTGGGAAAGTCAGTGCGATCGGGCGTACCCGGCACATACGGTCATAGCCAGAATGGAAGCGACCAGCTGTCGGCCACGTGCCGTGACTGCTTCTCGACCGGCTAGCTAGCATCAGGCGACAGCCTCGTGCCAGGGGCCGAAGGGGTCGGGAAGCCTTTCCCAGGTTTGCACGCCCGCTGCCATCTCCTGGTCGTCGAGCAGGCAGGCATCCAGTTCGACGCTCAGTCGTTCGAAATCGATGTTCTGCCCGATGAACACCAGCTCCTGACGGCAGTCGCCGGTCTGGACGTCCCAGTGTTTGAGAATTTCCTGCATCCCCTCGTCATCGGTGGGCCATTGTGTCTTGGGTACGAAACGCCACCAACGTCCCGCCAGACCATGGCGCATCAGACCACCCGCCTGGGACCAGCTACCGGCGTCGCGGTACTTGCTCGCAAGCCAGAAGAAGCCCTTGGAGCGCAGCAGCTTGCCATTGCTCCAGTCACGGATCAGAAATTCATGGAAACGCTGCGGATGGAACGGCCGACGCGCACGATACGCGGTCGAGGCGATACCGTACTCCTCGCTTTCGGACACATGCTCGCCCCGTAGCTCCTTGAGCCAGCCTGGCGCCTGGGCGGCACGCTCGAAATCGAAGCGGCCTGTGTCCAGGATACTGCCCAGGGGCACCCGGCCCATGCTCATCGGCATGATTTCGGCGTGCGTGTTGAGGCCGAGCAGGATAGCGGTCAGCTCTTCACGCTCGGAGCTGGAGATCAGATCGATCTTGCTGATCAGGATGACGTCGGCGAATTCCACCTGCTCGATCAGCAGATCGGTAATGGAACGCTCATCCTCGTCGCCCAAGGTCTCGCCACGGCTGGCCAGACTCTCCGCTTCGTGGAAGTCGCGGAGAAAGTTGATCCCGTCGACCACCGTGACCATGGTATCCAGGCGCGCCAGGTCGGAGAGACTGCGCCCCTGCTCGTCGCGGAAAGTGAAGGTCTCGGCCACTGGCAAGGGTTCGGCGATGCCGGTGGATTCGATCAGCAGGTAGTCGAAACGGCCTTCGCGAGCCAGGCGACTGACTTCCTCCAGCAGGTCCTCGCGCAGGGTGCAGCAGATGCAGCCATTGCTCATCTCCACCAGCTTCTCTTCGGCCCGGTTAAGGCTCACATTGCGTTGCACTTCGCTGCCGTCGATGTTGATTTCGCTCATGTCGTTGACGATCACCGCGACACGACGGTTCTCGCGGTTCTTCAGCACATGGTTGAGCAGCGTGCTCTTGCCGGCGCCAAGAAAACCGGACAGTACGGTGACGGGAAGTCGGTCAGTCATGGGGGGAGCCTCAGGTCTCACGTAGATGTTTCTCTTTCTTTTCCTGCCGCTCCTTGGCCTCGATGCACAAGGTCGCCGTAGGTCGCAGCAACAGGCGGCGCAGACCGATCGGCTCGCCGGTTTCCTCACACCAGCCGTATTCGCCGCGGGCCAGCCGTTCGAGCGCCCGGTCAATCTTGTCGAGCAGCTTCTTCTCACGTTCGAGTAGACGCAGCTGCCACTGGCGCTGCTCCTCCGTACTACCGATATCCGCAGGATCGCTGCTCGGCTCGTGATCGCGTAGTTCATTGAACTCGCTCGTGATTCGCTCCTGCAGCTCACGACGCTCGGTCAACAGCAGCTCGCGGAAAAACGCCTGCTGCTGTCCGCTCATATATGCGTTGGGGTGTTGCTGAAGCAGTTCCTGCTCAGTCATGGGTGGCACCAATGATCAATTGAGACGACAACATCCATAAATCAAACCGCTCTCTGAAGTTCATCTTGATAAAAGCGTTTTCGGCATACCTGCTGGGCTACGGGTGATCCCATTACGGTTTCGTCCAACTCGTATTGTTATGATATAACATTTAAGACATTTCAATCACACCCTACTCAAAATGAAGGAGCAGCTTATGAAACCAGGCATCCATCCCGACTATCGTCCCGTCCTGTTCCACGACACGGCGGCGGACGTCTACTTCCTGATCGGCTCGACGGTCGAAGCCAGCCGTACGCACCAGCACACCGATGGCAATACCTACCCTTACGTAGCGCTCGACGTGTCCAGCGCATCGCATCCGGTCTACACCGGCCAGCAGCGCAAAACGACGTCCGAAGGCCGTATCGCGGGCTTCAACAAGCGCTTCGCCGGATTTACCACGAAGAAGTGATCGCTCTTTTCACAACGCCAAGACGATCCGCTCGAATACCCGAGCGGATCGCGTCCTCACCCCGATAGCAATCATCCAAGCCACGGAAGACGCTTCAATGTCCCGCAAGACCCGCCTCCTTACTGTCCGCACACCCACCCGACTCCTTTCTGCTCTCGCCCTGCTACCCCTGACGGCACTGGGCGCTGACCAGCCCCTGAACTTCGAACCCACGGTCATCACCGCCACCTCCACGGCGCGCCAGCTGAGCGATGCCCCCGCAAGCGTTACGGTCATCACCCACGAGGAACTGAGCATGCGGCCCGTTCAGGATCTCGAAGATGCCCTGCGTGGCACGCCGGGGCTCCAGTTCACAGGCATTGGCATGACGCGCCGTGGCGTCAGCATTCGAGGGATGGGAAGCGAGCACACCTTGGTGCTGATGAATGGACAGCGCATCAATACCGCCGCTGGCGCCGTGGCGCATGCCGATTTCGACCTGGGCTGGATGCCGGTGGAGGCGATCGAACGCATCGAGGTGATACGCGGCCCGATGTCCTCGCTCTACGGCTCCGAGGCTCTCGGCGGTGTGATCAATGTCATCACACGGCGCGCGACGGACGCATGGCAGGGCGCGGCGCAGATCAACGGCGGCGTACGCGAGGACGGGCGCGGCGGCCAGACACATCAACTTGGGGTCTATGCCGGCGGCCCGCTTGTGCCTGGACTGCTCGGCCTATCCTTGAGCGGCGAGACGCGGCGCCGCCAGGAGACGCCCTTTAACGAGGACGCCTCGCTGTCGGAGATCGAAGGCCGTGACGCGCACAGCGGCGACATCACCCTGAGCTGGACGCCAGACACCGCGCAACGCATCGACCTCAGCTATGCAAGCGGCCTTGAGGATCGCTGGCGCAATACCCGCAGTGCAGGACGCGCACCGGTGGATTACGAGTCCAGCGACCGTATCGAACGTGAGCGATTCTCCCTCGCCCATAGTGGCGATTGGTCGTGGGGCAGCAGCTCGCTGCGCGCCTACCGCAACACACTGGAGCGCACCAACCGCTATACCAACGGCGTGGTCCCCTCCTCGCCACGTCAGGAACTCACCGACGACATCGTCGATGGCAGCCTGACCCTGCCATTCGCCGGCATGCACCTGATCACGCTCGGCGGCGAGTGGCGCAAGGAGCAGCTGGAGGACGGCGGCTTTACGACAGGCGATGCCCGAATCATTCACCGTGCGCTGTTTCTGCAGGATGAAATCCAATTCAACCCAGCGTGGTCGCTGGTCCTGGGCAATCGCTTCGATCAGCACGAGGAATATGGCTGGCACAACAGCCCGCGTGCCTACCTGGTTCACCATGTCAACGATGCCCTGACTATCAAGGGCGGCGGTGGCCGCGGGTTCAAGGCGCCCTCACTCAAGCAGCTATCGCCGGGCTATTCGGCCATCGGCGGCGGCGGGATGTTCAGGATCTACGGCAATCCGGATCTCGAACCCGAGATCAACACCATGTACGAAATCAGCGCGGACTATCAGGCAGACGGCTGGTCCGTGAACGCGGGTGTCTTTCAGAACAACGTGCGTGGTCTGATCCAGACGGTCTGCGTATCGAGCTGTGGCGTTCGCGGCCAAGAAGTTCGCAACTACGACAACGTCGACGAGGCGCGCATCCGCGGGCTCGAGCTAGGTGGCGGTCTGGATTTGCCCGCCAACCTGCGCTGGGACCTGAATTACACCTACCTCGACGCCATCGACCGCAGCGCCGACCGGCGCCTGGGTGATCGAGCACGCCATCTGGCCAACACCCAACTGCAATGGACGCCGAACGCCACGTTCACCGGGCAGCTGCGTGGCGAATACGTCGGCAGCCAGCTGACCTATTCCAGCAACACGGCCTATGCGGTGCCGGCCTACAGCCTGTGGCATCTGGAACTGACGCAGCGGATTACCGACACCCTGAGCATTCGCGGCGGCATCGAAAACCTGACCGACGAAGACTTCAGCGATGCGTCTGACAACTTCACCTTCGCCGAACCGGGCCGCACCTATCACGTCGGCTTGAGCCTGAGTTTCTGACATGACCAGTTGGATCAAAATCGGCGTGGCGCTAATCGCGCTGGCCGGCTGGGGAGCGGCTGCGTTCGCCAACCCGGTACGGCAAGACATTCATGTACAGGTGCTGACGACCGACTTCGTCCTGCAGGGCAAGTTCGACCGGCTGGCGGGCTGGGCGGACCAATACGGTGTCACTCTCGATACGCTGCGCGTGTCCTCTGTAGCTACGCCGCAACACGGGACTGACACGGACCTGCTGATACTGGACACGCCGCGCCCTGGGGACCTTGCAACAGTCCAGCAGCAGTTCGACGCGCTAATCGCGAAGGGCACGCCTTGGATACGCGTCGGCGGTGGCTCGCCTGCCTTTGGCAACCTGCCCACGCCGGTCGCCAAGCGGTTGATCGGTTATTACGCCAACGGTGGCGAGCAGAACTTCAGGGATCTGTTCGCCTACCTGCAAGCCTGGCACGACGACCTCCCCACCGACTCGATTCCTGCCCCTACGGAGCTGGGCAAGGTCGGTTTTTATCACCCCGACGCACCCGCGCCCTTTACAGAACTCGACGACTACCTCGCCTGGGGCGCCGATCGCTGGACGATAGATGCGCCGCGTGTCGCCTTCGCCATTCACCGCGGTGCCGTCGTCGATAGCCAGTTGCAGTTGATCGACGCGTTGATGAAAAGCAGCGAGTCGCGTGGCCAAGCTCCAATCGCGTTCTGGATAGATGACAGGGACCCGCAGGCGCTGAGCAAGGTGCTGGTACCCGCACGCAGCGATGTGCTGGTCAACCTTCAGCACATGCAGAACGGTCCGGCACGTCAGGCAGAGTTTCTAGTACTTGGCATCCCGGTGCTGTCCACCCTGACCTGGCGTGAAGGTGATCCTGCGCATTGGCGAGCGTCCGATAGCGGTATTACGGCGCGAACCGCCGCGGCCATGCTGACCATCCCGGAAAGCTGGGGCATGACCGATCCGCTGGTGATCGCCGCCGTCGAAAACGGCGAGCCGACCCCGATCCCCGAACAAGTCGAGGCGCTGCTCAGCAAGGCCGACAGCCTGACCCGGCTGCGTCGGCTTGCCGCCGCCGAGAAGCGTCTGGCGTTGATGTTCTGGAACCATCCCGACGGCGAAAAGAATGTGGCCGCCTCGAACCTCAACGTGCCGCGCAGCCTGGCGCACCTCTCCACTGCGCTGCTTGGAGCCGGTTATGACGTACCCGCTACGGATGAGGCACGATTGATCGAAACGGCGCAGCGCCTGCTTGGCGGTTACTACCGGCCGCAAACGCTGGATTCTCTGCTAGCCGACGGGCTTGCCGTGGCGTTGTCACTGTCGGATTACCAGCGCTGGCTCGCCAATCTGCAGGCACCCAGCCGCCAGGCATTGCTTGAGCGATGGGGCGATCCCGCTGACCATTGGGCGCTACGCGATATAGATGGCCAGCCTCACTTCATCATTCCCGCCGCGCGCCTTGGCAAGCTGTTGCTGCTGCCGCAACCGCCGCGTGCCGGTCGCCCCGGTGAGGCCTATCACGACAGCAAGGTTCCGCCCGATCATCTCTATCTGGCCGCTTATCAGGCGCTGCGAGAGGGTTTCCAGGCCGATGCCCTGATCCATTTCGGCACGCATGGCACGCAGGAATGGCTACCCGGCAAGGATCGCGGGCTGGCCGTGAGCGATTACCCCTTCCTTGCGCTGGGCGATATGCCGGTGTTCTATCCCTATATTCAGGACAACATCGGCGAGGCCATACAGGCACGCCGCCGCGGCCGCGCCGTCATCGTCAGTCACCAGACGCCACCGTTTGCGCCAGCCGGGCTCTACGATGAGCTGCGCGACATGCATGCGCTGATCCACGAGTATCAGCAACTCGATGAGGGCGCGGTGCGTGAAAACACGGCCGAACGTATTCGTCGGTTGACCCTGGAAAACAAACTGCTGGAAGACTTGGGCTGGGACGAAGCGCGCATGCGTGCCAGTACCGAAGAGTTCCTGCTGGCGTTGCATGATCACTTGCACGACATCGCCCAGGCGAACCTCCCGCTCGGCCTGCACACCTTCGGCGAGCCTGCATCCACCGAACATCGCCTGGCCACCGTGCTGCAACAACTGGGCGAGCCCTATCTGCGCGCGCTGGAGCTGACCGATGACGAGCCGATGGCCGAGGATTTCGCCGGGCTACAGGCCAGCCTTCCCTACCGCACGCTGCAGCGTTATTTGCGCGAGGGTGAAAGCCTTGATTCGATTGCCGATGCACGACTGCGCGAACAGATCGAACGCGCACGCGAGTTGGACGCCCGGCTGACCGACACGGGGGAAATGGAAGCGCTGCTGACCGGCCTTGCCGGTGGATTCATCGCACCCGGCCCTGGGGGCGACCCGGTGCGCAATCCGGACGTGCCAAGCGGTCGCAACCTCTACGCCTTCGAGGCCGACAAGTTGCCGACCCGAGCGGCCTATGAGGCAGGCGACAAGGCACTGGAGCAACTACTCGCGAGCTACCGTGATGAGCACGAAGGCGAATTGCCGGCGAAACTCGCGTTCAGCCTGTGGTCCTCCGAAGCCATGCGCCACATGGGCATTCTCGAAAGCCAGGTCCTGCATGCACTGGGTGTACGTCCGGTTTGGGATGAGGGAGGACGGATTCGTACCCTGGAAATCATTCCGGCAGCGGAACTTGGCAGAGCACGCATTGACGTCGTCGTCCAGGTCACTAGCGTCTACCGCGATCAGTTCGACGGCTTCATGCGTCAGCTAGCCGATGTAATGGAGCGTCTCGCCGTGCTGGATGAGCCGGGCAACACGCTGGCCACCAACAGCCGACTACTGGCCCAGCGGCTGGTGGATCAAGGGGTCGATGCCGAGCGCGCCGGGCGCTTGTCGCACTTGCGGCTGTTCGGTAACGAGCCCGGCGATTACGGCACCGGCGTTTCTCAGTTAACGATGGACTCGACACGCTGGGAGAACGATTCGGCCCTCGCAGAGCAGTTCATCTCGCGGTTGCAATATGGCTACGGCACCGGCAGTTGGGGAGAAAAGATCGAGGGCCAAAACCTGTTCGCCGAACAACTCAAAGGTGTCCAGGCTGCGATCATGGCCCGCTCCAGCGAGCTCAACGGCGTGCTGTCGACCGACCATCCATTCGAGTTTCTAGGGGGCCTGTCACTGGCGGTCCGCCATCTCGACGGTGCCAGTCCATCACTCTACATATCGGACCTACGCAAGGCCGAGCCCCGCACGACGGGCGCGGCGAGCTACCTTGCCAGTGAACTGCGCAGCCGCTACCTGAACCCGCAATGGATCAGCGCGATGCAGCAGGAAGGCTACGCCGGCACGTTGGAAGTGCTGAACGTCGCCAATAACCTCTGGGGCTGGCAGGCCGCCGACCGCAGCATGGTCCGCGCCGATCAATGGCAGGCCCTGCATGACACCTTCGTCATGGATCAGCGCGAGCTTGGCCTCGATGAATGGTTCGAGGCACACAACCCCACGGCCCAGGCCCAGCTGATCGAGCGTATGGCCGAAGCGATCCGCAAGGGCTACTGGGATGCCTCCGATCAAACCCGCCGCGAACTGGCCGAACGTTGGCAGGCGCTCACCACCGAACATGGCGCCGATGCCGGCGAGCCGATCACCCGAGACTTCATCGAACAGATGGCCGCCGGTTATGGCCTCGCTCCAGAAGCCGCTCCAACTGCCGAAACGCCCACCTCATCAAGCAACGCGAACGCGGGTGAAACGGTACGCGGCCAGGTGATGCAAGAAGTGGCTGAGCAACCGAACGAAGCGCCGAGCCCATGGCGGCTTTTGCTCGGCATCGCCGCGTTGGCGTCGTGCCTGGTACTTGGCGCGCTACTCCAAGCGCTCGCTAACCATCGCGTCGAGCCCGTTTTGAACCCTCAATGAACCGAAACCCATGAACGCACTTGAAACCAGTCTCTACGAACTGACACGTATTTTTCTCGCACCCGTCCTGCTATTGATCCTGGCCGCGCTGGCCTATGCCTTTCTGGCATTGGGCAGCTTCGCCATGGAGGCCTGGCAACGCCGTAACGGCCGCTATCGCTCCGTCCTTGCGGCGCACCAAGCGGCAAACGGTGGCACCAGCGATGACCTCGAACTCTGGATCATGCAACGCCTGGAATGGCTGCGCGTGACCTCGCGGAGCGCGCCGATGCTTGGGCTGGTCGCGACCATGATCCCCATGGGCCCAGCCCTGCTGGCACTGACCCAGAGCGATGCAAAAGGCATCGGCGAGAATCTGGTGGTCGCCTTCTCCTCGGTGATCCTTGCGCTCATCGCAGCGAGCATCACCTTCTTCGTTCTCACCGTTCGGCGCCGCTGGCTGTTGCAGGAGCTGCGTGCCATCGAGCGCGCCGGGGTACATCACCGATGAGATTTCTCGACCATGACGAGGACGATGACCCGCTGCTGTCGGTGGTCAACCTGATCGACCTGTTCCTGGTGGTGATCGGCATTCTGCTCATCGTCATCGTGCAGAACCCGCTCAATCCATTCAGCCAGGAGAAGGTCGTGGTTATCGAAAATCCAGGCGAAGCGAACATGCGCATGCTGATCAAGGATGGTCAGGAGCTGAAGCAATATGAGTCAAGCGGCGAAATCGGCGAGGGCCAGGGCGCCAAGGCTGGAATCACCTATCGCCTGAACGACGGAAGGATGATTTACGTGCCCGAGGAGAAGGCATTGGTTAAGTAATTTCTAACCGTGATCTAGGCAAAAGAAGACAGCCCAATCCTATTGAGGCCACATCGGTATCGGGCCGACAGCTGCCGGTAGTCGAACCTTACGCGGGGCCAGGTCGAAATTTGGCGAACAGTCATTCCAAATGACCTTGTTATATTATAACTTTCGCATCCCGCTTTATATCCAGGACGCGCTTACATGACTAACGCCGCCACGATGCCCGCAGCCGGCACGCTTTCATCCCTTCATGTGAAGACGCAGATACGCACGCGGATGCTTGCGATCGATGCATTGCGCGGGCTGGTCATGCTGTTCATGCTCGTCGACCACGTGCGGGAGACCTTTTTCCTGCACGTTCAGGTAGGCGACCCCATGGATCCGGTCAACACGCCACCGGAGCTGTTCTTCACGCGTATCAGCAGCATGGTCTGCGCACCGGTCTTTGTATTCCTGACCGGCCTTTCCGCATGGTTATACGGACAAGCCCACAGTCGCAGTGAAGTGTCGATATTCCTGCTCAAGCGTGGCGTGTTCCTCGTATTCCTTGAGCTGACCCTGGTGAACTTCGCTTGGAACGCGACCTTCGTACCGCCTACCCTGTGGTTGCAAGTCATCTGGGCCATCGGCCTGAGCATGATCATGCTGGCCGCGCTTATCCACATGCCGCGTGCAGCCTTGGCGGTACTGGGCTTCGTTATCGTTGCCGGACACAACCTGCTCGATGGCATCGTACTGACGGCGGATTCACCCTTCTTCGAGATCTGGTCGATCCTGCACCAGCGCTCGTTCCTGGAGATCACCGAGCACACACGGGCACGGACCACCTACCCGATCCTGCCCTGGGTCGGCCTTATCGCGCTTGGCTATTGTGCTGGACCGTGGTTCGCCCGCGACGCCGACCCGGCGCAACGTGTACGCCGCCTCATGACCTGGGGTATCGGTTTGCTGGTGGGTTTCGTCCTGATCCGCTACCTGAACGTCTATGGCGACAAGCCGTGGAGCACCATGGAAAACGGCGTACGCACCTTCATGAGCTTCATGTCGCTTACCAAATACCCACCTTCCCTGATGTTCCTAATGCCAACCATCGGTGTCGGCTTTCTGCTGCTCGCCTGGTTTCAGCAACTCGAAGGGCGTCCCGTGCTGAAGGTGCTTTCGCTGTATGGCGGTGCGCCGATGTTCTTCTACGTCCTGCACCTGCTGGTACTCAAGGCGCTTTACCTGATCGCTGTGCAGATCTGGGGCCTGAATCAAGGCAACTACTACGGTTTCGATAGCCTCGGGGGTATCTGGCTATGGGCAGTGATGCTGTCGGCGGCGCTTTATTTTCCGACCCGCTGGTTCGCGCAACTCAAGCAGCGCCGTCGCGATATCGCTTGGCTGAAGTACTTCTAAGGCTTGGTGATGAACAGAAAAACCGGTTACTGGATGCGGATGCTGTCGCTCTCATGCCTGCCATTGGCGGCATGTGCTGGCGCACAGGAGCAGGCGGCGGGTTTCATCGAAGATGGCACATGGAACCTGCTAAACCGCACCGTCTACGACCGTCGTGATTACCGCCACGGTGGGCTCAACGGGGCCGCGCGCAATGCAGCTAAACCGCGCGGCGAGCGCAGCGATCTGGCGGAGGAATGGGGCTACGGGCTAATGGGCAGCTACGCCTCAGGGTTCACCCAAGGCACGGTCGGCTTCGGCCTCGATGGCCACGCCTATCTGGGGGTAAAGCTGGACAGCGGCGGTGGTCGCGCTGGCAAGGCTCGCCTGCTTTCGGTGGATAACGAGGGGCATCCCAAAGATGACTATGGACGCGCTGGTGCGGCGGCGAAGCTGCGTCTGTCATCCACAGTGCTGAAATACGGCGAGCAGCGGGTGAAGACGCCCGTCTTCGGCTCGTCCGACAGCCGCCTGCTGCCTGAAACCGCCACGGGGTGGTGGGTGACCAGCCAGGAATGGGGCGACCTGACCCTCAACGGTGGTCATTTCACCGAAAGTACCGACCGCAATGCCAGCAGCCACGACCGTGGGTTCGTCGTGAACTACTCCAACGGGAGACAAGGCGACTCGTTCGACTTCCTGGGCGGCAGCTACGACGGCATGGAGCGCCTCAACCTGACCCTTTACAGCGCGCAATACGACGAAACCTGGCGGCAGCATTATCTAGGCGGCGTGTACGCATGGCCGATTGATGATGAACAGGCGTTGTCCTTCAATCTGAATCTCTACCGCACACAGGACACCGGAGAGGCACGCTCGGGCGCTATCGACAACACCACCTGGAGCTTGATGAGTTCTTACTTGCGCGGTGCCCATCGCTTTTCGTTGGGCTACCAGAAGGTGCATGGGGATACGCCGTTCGATTACGTCACCCGCGGTGCCATCTACCTCACTAACGCGGTGGCGCTGTCTGACTTCAACGGGCCGAATGAAGTCTCATGGCAATTACGCTATGACCTTGCGATGGCCGCATACGGCATACCCGGCTTGAGTTTCAGTGCAGCATATATTCGCGGCAGTGGCATCGACGGTAGCGATGTGGACCCCAGCGGTGGCTATACCTATCTGGGCTATGGGCGTAACGGACGGCACTGGGAGCGTGACCTGGAAGCCCGTTACGTCGTACAAAACGGGGCCGCGCAAGGGATGACCTTCAGCGCCCGCTATGCGGTGCATCGGGGCAACATCGATCAGGCGGAATTGGACGCCGACCAGATTCGCTTGGCGGTCGAGTATCCAATCCAGGGAATGTTCTAGTCCGCGACGCGGCGAGAGGCTACCGGGTCTATCCGAATGCAGGCCGCACGGCGGCTCGGCGCCGGTGAAGAGGCACGATGGATGCCCGCCGATACACAAGCATGGCTGCGATCGTCTCTCAGATGGTGGAGTCATTTCGACATAGGGCGGCTTCGGGCGGGCTGGAATGTGCGTTCTTGCCCCAATTTTGCCCAAACCAGACTCAGGAAAACAAAAAGCCCCGCTACACGCTAAGCGCTGCGGGGCTTTCAGGTCTTTCAATAGTGGCGGAGAGATAGGGATTTGAACCCTAGGAACAGTTGCCTGTTCAACGGATTTCGAATCCGTCCCGTTCGGCCACTCCGGCATCTCTCCAGCGGCGCGCATAATAGCAGCTCGCAAGCGATTGTCGAACCCCAGGAGGGTGTTTTTTCGCTCGCTATTCAGGATGTTGCGCTAAACCCCCAGCGCTTTTGAAGCCGCCACTCCGCTCCAATCAAAAGCTGTAATCAGGTCGTCAGCCGAGTCAGGGCTTCGCGATATTTGTCCGCGGTCTTCTGGGCGACATCAACCGGCACAGGAGGCGCTGGCGGCTCCTTGTTCCAGCCGGTGGATTCCAGCCAGTCGCGAACGAATTGCTTGTCGAAGCTTGGCGGATTGCTGCCTTCCCGGTAGCTATCGGCAGGCCAGAAGCGGCTGGAGTCGGGAGTCAGCACTTCATCCATGAGCGTTAGGTTACCGGCCTCGTCGAGGCCGAATTCGAACTTGGTATCGGCGATGATGATGCCACGGGTTGCCGCGTATTCGACGGCTGCCGAATACAGTGCGATGGAAGTATCGCGCACTTGGACTGCCAGTTCCTTGCCAATGATGGCCTCGCACTGCTCGAAGGATATGTTCTCGTCGTGATCGCCGACGGCGGCTTTGGTCGATGGCGTGAAGATCGGCTGCGGCAACTTAGCGGCTTCCTTCAAACCGGCCGGTAACTGGATGCCGCAAACGGTTCCGTTTTTCTGATATTCCTTCCAGCCGGAGCCAACGATATAGCCACGGACAATGGCTTCAACGGCAACCGGCTTTAAGCGCTTGGCGACCACCGCACGCCCCTCTACCAGTGGCAGCTCTTGCGCCGAGACCACGTCCTCGACCTTGTCGCCAGTGAAGTGATTGGGTACGAGAGCGGAAAGCTTCTCGAACCAGAAATTCGAAATCGCTGTGAGAATCTTGCCCTTCTCAGGTATTGGCTCGGCGAGAATCACATCGAATGCTGAGAGCCGGTCCGTAGCGACCATAAGCATGCGCTTGTCGTCGATTTCGTACAGATCACGAACCTTGCCGGAGTAGATTTTCTTCAGGCTGAGTGCATTGGGAGTAGGCATTTCGATTCTCGCGGTTCCGAACCTTCGTTACGTTGCGCGGGACGGCAGTGTAACGGCAGGCCTGTCATCAAACGAAACAGGCGAAACCGAGAGGGTTTCGCCTGTACTGGCTGGAGCGGGCTGATCGGTGTCTCAGTCCAGACTGTCCTTGAGCATGTTCAGCACGCGCCGTGCGACGTCGGCTGGCGCGACGGTGTCAAGGTTCTTGTCGAGCGTCACCTGGATGTTGCCGGCCACATCGTTCACACGGACCTGATAACGCTCCGCGCGCGCCTCGATCTCCTCACGGTCGGGCGCCCCGCCGAACAAGCGGGAGAAGAAGCCCGGCTCGTCGTCCGGATTTTCCGCACCTTCCGACAGGTTGATGTAGTAAACACCGAGGCTGCGATCCAAATCCTCGACGAGGATGTCACTTGCAGCCAGTGCCCGGCCCACACTTGACCAGGCACGGTTGAAGTCAGTATCAAGTTGTAGCACCGGAGTGCCGCTGCCCGCTTCGATGAGCGTCACTCGGCTGGGCGCGTCGAACTCGCGCTCTGCAAGCAGAGAGGCTGAACCGCCTTGGGCTGCGCTGCTATTCAAACCGACCTGCAGTTCATCGAGCAGTACCCGATCGAGTTCGGCATTGACTGGGGTATCAGGCCAGGCTACGTCAGCATTGCTGTCTGCGGGACGCTGAACGCTGAGCAGCTGGATCTCGCTCGTATTGCGCTGCACACCCGGTTCGATGCGAACCCGGATACGGGTCTCTCCATCGCCCAGCCCAAGGTTGCGCACCAGCGCTGGAGCAAGCTGATCACGGGTCTGCCAGGCCGTAATGAGCTCTCCCGTTTGCGGGCGCTCTTCGGCAATCTGAAAGCCATTGTCGGTGAAGAACTGCCGCGTCGCAGTCCAGACTTGCGACGGCTCACGCATCGCGACCAGCCAGCGCGCATCCTCCGACGTCTGCAGGCTGAACTCGCTGGCTTCTTCAGCGACCAGCAAACGTTGCGGGCGCGGCACCTCGTATTCGCCTGTCGCGCGTGTATCGGGGACCTGCTGGGGGATCGGTAGCAAGGGCTCGATTGGGCGCAGCTCACTATCGGCCGGGACTTGCATCGGCGGTACCTGATGGGCCTGGAGATAGTCGCTACCACGGTCACGGAAATATCCGTCTTCTCCCCACAGCCAGCCACAACCGCTGGTTCCAGAGATGATCAGGGCTAGGGTCGAGAGGCCGGCCAGTCGCTTCATGCATGTTCCTTCATTATTAGATCAGTACACCGGATACCGTTCAGGCCAGTACACCGGACTGACGCATGGCGTCGCGAAGCGGCTCCTGGCAACGCTGGCTGAGCCAGGTCAGCGGCAAGCGAATACCGTCCGACATCAGGCCCATTTCGTGTAGCGCCCATTTCACCGGAATCGGATTGGCCTCGATGAACAGCGTCTGATGCAGCGGCATCAGCAATGCGTTGATGGCACGCGCCTTCTCCGCATCACCGGCAATGGCGGCAGCGCATAGCTCGCTCATGGCGCGGGGCGCGACGTTCGCCGTGACGGAAATATTGCCTTTGCCACCCATCAGCATCAGCTCAACGGCGGTGGCATCGTCTCCGGAGTAGACAAGAAAGTCCTTGCCGACACGATCGAGCACTTCCTGCCCACGCTTGAGGTCGCCGGTCGCCTCCTTGATTCCGATGATGTTCGGCACCTTGGACAGACGCTCGACGGTTTCCGGCAGCATGTCGCAGGCGGTACGCCCGGGCACGTTGTAGAGGATCTGTGGAATCGCCACGGCTTCGGCGATGTGGCGGAAGTGCAGGTACATGCCTTCCTGGGTCGGCTTGTTGTAGTAGGGCGTGACCAGCAGGCAGGCATCCGCTCCGGCTGCCTTGGCATTTTCAGTCAGCTCGACGGCTTCGCGAGTGGAGTTGGCACCGGTGCCAGCAATCACCGGAATGCGACCGTTGACTTGATCCACCACCCGGCGGATTACCTCGATATGCTCGGGCACTTCTAGCGTCGCCGACTCGCCAGTGGTACCCACCGCAACGATCGCATTGGTGCCTTCCTGAAGATGGAAGTCCACCAGTTTGCTCAGGCTGTCCCAATCAAGACCGCCATGCGCGTCCATGGGAGTGACGAGCGCCACCATACTGCCTGAGATCATGCAACCACTCCTGCCGGAAAAAGAGAGGCGTAATGGTACAAGGCTCCTGAGCGCTTTGCGAGTACGCTGGTTACATCCCACCGTCGGAACGACCGAACGCCAGCGTTGCGCTTTTCGGGCTCACACCGCACACGCATTCCCTCGGGCGGTGCTTTTCGCTAACCTTAGCCATTTTCGGCTTGGCTGGCCGTCCGATTCATCTTCGCCAGGAACCTGCATGTCCACCCCCTCAGTACCTCGAGAACAGTTTCTCGTCATCAGCGCCATGGGCCGCAACCCTATGGCGCTCACCAACGTGCTTTGCAGAGCGAGCAACGAGAATCGCTGCGCCGTAGTCAGTACGCGTCTGACCCGTCATGGCGAATGCTGTGCGCTGGTCCTGGAGATCACCGGGACCTGGGATGCCCTCGCTCGCATGGAGACGGCGCTACCGAGCCTGGCCAAGAAGCACGACTTCACCACCAATGTAGTGCGCAGCGAACCATCGGAAACCCGCCCGCAAGCGTTGCCATACGTAGCCTATGTCAGCTCGGTATACCGTCCGGACATACTCAATGAGCTGTGCCAGTTCTTCATCGACCACCGCGTCGAACTGGAAAATCTTACCTGCGACACGTACCAGGCGCCCCAGACTGGCGGCACCATGCTCAACGCGACGCTGACCGTCACGCTACCGGCAGGTACGCAGATCAGCTGGCTGCGTGATCAATTTCTGGATTTTGCCGACGCACTGAATCTTGACGCTCTGATAGAGCCCTGGCGCCCGCAAAACCCCTGATAAGGAAACAAGTGATGGCCGTAGCAATCGACCAGCCCGTTCCGCCCTTCCAGGCCCAAGCCACTAGCGACACCCTGGTCAGCCTCGACACGCTGAAGGGCAAGCAGGTGGTGCTCTACTTTTATCCCAAGGACAACACGCCAGGCTGCACCACTCAGGGGCAGGGTTTCCGCGACCTGCAGCCGGAGTTCAGCGAAGCTAACACACTGATCTTCGGCGTTTCGCGGGACAGCCTGCGGACACACGAGAACTTCAAGGCCAAGCAGGCGTTTCCTTTCGAGCTCATTTGCGACAAGACTGAGGAGCTCTGCCAGCTGTTCGATGTCATCAAGCTGAAGAAGCTCTATGGCAAGGAATACATGGGCGTAGACCGCAGCACCTTCTTGATCGACCGCGACGGCATCCTTCGCCAGGAGTGGCGAGGCGTGAAGGTTCCCGGACATGTCGAAGCCGTTTTGCAGGCCGCTCAAGCACTGCATCGACAATAAGCGAAGGCCGGTAGCACCGGCCTTTCTCGTTCTAGCCGACCTCCACCACCGGGACCGTGGGTGGCCTGCGCGGCCAAGCGTATAGCACCGCCTTGAACAAGGTAGCCAGGGGGATCGCGAAAAATACTCCCCAGAATCCCCAGAGACCGCCGAATAACAGCACCGAGCAGATAATGGCCACCGGGTGCAGGTTCACCGCTTCGGAGAACAGCAAAGGCACAAGGACATTGCCATCCAACGCCTGAATGATCGCGTAGGCCACCATCAAGTAGATGAACTGGTCACCTAGCCCCCACTGGAATAAGCCAATCAGGGCGATGGGAATGGTCACCACGGTCGCACCGATATAAGGCACCACAACCGAGACCCCCACCAGCAGCGCCAGCAGCGCGGCATAGTTGAGTTCCAGCGCCGCGAACACCGCATACGACACCACACCGCAGATCAGGATCTCGATCGCCTTGCCCCGAATGTAATTGGCGATCTGCACGTTCATCTCCTGAGACACCTGCGTAATCAGCGCACGCTCACGCGGCAGGTAGCCGCTCAACCAGTCGCTTATCTGCTGGCGATCCTTGAGAAAGAAGAACACAAGAATCGGCACCAGGATCAGATAGATCATCAGGCTTAACAACAATGGCAGGCTGGACAACGACGACGTCAACACCACCTGGCCGTAGCGGCCTACCTCGCCACGCATGAAATCGATGCCACGCAGCACCTGCTCTTCGGTGAGCAATTGCGGGTAGCGCTCGGGCAGAAGCAGCAACAAGGACTGCCATTCCACAAGCATCCGTGGCAGCTCGTTAAACAGGGTTAGCACCTGCTGCCAGACCAAAGGCACAAGAAACAGCATGCAAACCGTGAGCGCGCCGACGAACATCAAAAATACTAGCCAGACCGCCACGAGGTGGGGAATCCTGATGCGCTCCAGCGCGCCGACCAAACCCTGCATCAGGTAGGCGAGCACCAGGCCGGCAAGGACTGGCGCAAGCATTTCGCCCAGCGTTAGCACCGCAGCAAAGGCAACCACCAACAGTACAGCCAAGACCACCGCTTCCTCATCAGAGAAATAGCGATGGGCCCAGCTGCGCAACACCTTGAGCATATGTTTCCCTTAGAGGCCTTCAGCCTTCAGCCTTACGCAGCCAGTAGCGATAGAGCCCTTCATCCGCCTCTTCCCGTAACAGAGCGTGGCCGGACAATCTGGCGAAACTACGAAAATCTCGCTGCGAGCCCGGATCGGTCGCGGTAACCTTCAGTACCTGCCCGCTGGCTAGTCGGTTGAGTTCAAGTTTAGCCTTGAGCAGCGGCATCGGGCATTCCAGCCCGACCGCATCCAGCTCGGCATCGCAGGTGACAGGCACGGTCTGTTGGGTCATGTTCATCTCCTCGAAAGGAGCGCAGGATACCGACCCGCGCCCGCCCCTGGCCAGCCACCCTGGCACAAGGCTACAGTAACGCTCCTGCCTTCATGAGCCAGTCTGGATGAAATTGCTGCGCCCCACCCTGCTGACACTGGCATGCCTGATTGCGCAGCCGGTCATGGCCAATGATCTGCCCTCTCTCGGCGATTCCAGCTCAGGTATCGTCTCGCCAGAACAGGAGTACCAACTGGGCCGGGCCTGGCTCAGCCTGCTTCGCGGACAGGTTCCGCAATTGTCCGACCCGCTGCTGAAAGACTATCTGGAACGCAGCGTCTATCGCCTGGCCGAGACCAGCCAGCTGCAAGACCGCCGTCTGGAGTTCGTACTGCTCGAAAGTCCGCAGCTGAACGCGTTTGCCGCGCCGGGCGGAATCATCGGAGTCAATGGCGGCCTGTTTCTTCATGCCCAGACTGAAGCCGAATACGCCTCGGTACTGGCGCACGAACTAGCGCATCTGTCCCAACGCCACTTCGCACGTGGCCTGGAAGCACAAAAGCGGATGCAGCTGCCGCTGATGGCAGCGATGCTTGCGGGGGTCGTAGCGGCCGCAGCCGGCGCGGGTGACGCAGGCATCGCCGCGATTGTTTCGACTCAGGCCGCGGCAATCCAGGCACAACGACGCTTCTCCCGACAGAACGAACAGGAAGCCGATCGCATCGGCATCGTCAATCTCGAACGAGCAGGTTACGACCCTCGCGCCATGCCGCAGATGTTCGGTCGTCTGATGCGCCAGTATCGCTACGACCAGAAACCGCCCGAATTCCTCCTGACCCACCCGGTCACGGAATCGCGCATCGCCGATACCAAAAACCGCGCCGAACAGTTTCCGGCTGGAGGCGTGCAAGACAGCCTGCGATATCAGCTGATGCGTGCAAGAGTCGACCTTAAATTCGAAAGCACACCCGGCCTCAGCGCTAAGCGCTTCCGAGCCATGCTCAATGAAGACGAAAGCCTGGATGCTGCTCGCTACGGCCTAGCGCTGGCTCAGATCAAGAGCGGCCAACTCTCGGACGCCGCCGCCAGCCTGCAACCGTTACTGGCGGAGTCGCCGGATGAAGTCAGCTACAACCTGGCGCAGATCGAGCTGGATATCACCGCTAACCGACTGGCCGCAGCACGCGAGCGAACCCAGACCCTGCTCGATCTCTACCCCAGCAGTTACCCGGTACGCCAAGCGCATATCGATCTACTGATAAAGGAAGACAAGCTGCAAGAGGCCGAGCGAGAGCTGGACAAGCTGGTCGAAGCACGCCCCAAGGACCCGGACATTTGGTATCAGGTTTCGGAGATCCGCGGACTTACCGGAAACATACTGGGGCTGCACCAGGGCCGAGCTGAATTCTTCGCCCTGGTCGGAGATTACGATCAGGCTATCGAGCAACTGGATCTCGCTAAACGCCGATCGAGCAATTTTCAAACAGCCGCACGTATCGACGCCCGGCAGAAACAGCTGATCGAAGAGAAGCGAATGATTGAGGAGATGCTGCGCTGAGCGTGCAGCACCTACCTCGACGACAATGATGTCAGGCGTTGCCAGCCTGCTTGATACGCGCAGCCTGAGTGAAGTCCAGCATGCGCTTGAGCGGCTTGACCGCCCGCGGAACTAAGGCTGGATCGACGAATATCTCATTGCTGCCGGTGCGCAGGCAATGCAGTGTACGCTCGAGCGTGTTCATCGCCATCCACGGGCAATGCGCGCAGCTACGGCAGGCGGCTCCGCTACCCGCCGTCGGCGCCTCGATGAACGCCTTATCAGGACAAAGCTGTTGCATCTTGTAAAAGATGCCGCGGTCGGTGGCAACGATGAAAGTTGGATTCGTCAGCGTCTGGGCCGCCTTGATCAGCTGACTGGTGGACCCAACGGCATCCGCCAGAGCGATCACCGATTCAGGTGATTCAGGGTGAACCAGAACGGCAGCGTCCGGATACAGTGCCTTCATATCCTCCAGCTGCTTCGCCTTGAATTCTTCGTGGACGATGCAAGCCCCATCCCAAAGCAGCATGTCGGCTCCGGTTTCACGCTGCACATAGCTGCCGAGATGTTTGTCTGGAGCCCAAATGATCTTCTCGCCGTTGTCCATCAGGCTTTCGACGATTTCCAGCGCACAACTCGAGGTAACTACCCAGTCGGCCCGAGCCTTCACAGCCGCCGAAGTATTGGCATAGACCACGACAGTGCGCTCTGGATGCTGATCACAAAAAGCCGAAAACTCTTCCACCGGGCAACCGAGGTCCAGCGAGCAGGTGGCGTCCAATGTCGGCATCAGCACCCGCTTTTCAGGATTGAGGATCTTCGCCGTCTCACCCATGAACTTGACGCCCGCGACCACCACGGTCTGCGCCGAGTGTTCGTTGCCGAAGCGGGCCATCTCCAGCGAATCGGAAACACAGCCTCCGGTTTCCTCGGCGAGCGACTGGATCACCGGGTCGGTATAGTAATGCGCCACGAGCACCGCATTCTGGCGCTTCAACTCGACAGCGATATCGTCGCGCAATTGCGCTTCCTGCTCGGGCGACAGCGGCTGGGGTTGTTTGGCTGCCAGGTGAGCCTGCACAAGAATGCGTTCGGGTATCTGCGTCATATTCGCGGTCCTGCAAAAGCGCGTTATTGCATGAAGCGCCGAGTATACCCGGCCAGCCTGTTCGAATCGGACGAGGCGAAAGAGGAAGACAGTGCGAGGTGCAGTCCGCCGCTCCCTGCCCGCTCAAGGGGCAGGAATACTAGCTGAAGCGTCTGCAAAAGGGAAAGCGAGGGGGCAAACGAAGGGTGTTTAGGCTCACCCAAATGAAAACCGCCGGCATTTGCCGGCGGTTATCGATCACTTGTCTTTGAGCATATGACCGCGTTCTTCCAAATTGATGTGCCAGTTCATGGCTTCGCGCAACATATGTGGAGTCTGGCCGCCCTTGTCGCATGCGCCTTCGAAGTAATTGTTCAGCGCATCACGGTACGAAGGATGGACGCAGTTATCTATGATCACACGGGCCCGTTCGCGGGGCGCCAGGCCACGCAGATCCGCCAGGCCTTGTTCGGTGACGAGAATTTCCACGTCATGTTCGGTGTGGTCGACATGCGCAACCATCGGCACCACACTGGAAATGTTGCCGCCCTTGGCGATCGACTTGGTCACGAAGATGGCCATGTGCGCGTTACGCGCGAAGTCACCGGAACCACCGATGCCATTCATCATCTTGGTACCGCCGACATGCGTCGAGTTGACGTTGCCGTAGATGTCGAACTCCAGAGCGGTGTTGATTCCAACGATACCCAGACGACGCACTAGCTCCGGATGGTTGGAGATTTCCTGCGGACGCAGCACCAGCTTGTCCTTGTACTTCTCCAGATTGCCGAATACGCGATCGTTGCAGCGCTCGGACAGGGTAATGGAGCAACCGGAAGCGAACTTCATCTTGCCAGCATCGATCAATTCGAAGGTGCAGTCCTGCAGTACTTCGGAATACATCACCAGATCTTCGAACGGCGAGTCGATCAAACCACATACAACGGCATTAGCGATGTTACCGATACCCACCTGCATCGGACCAAGGTTCTTCGCCATGCGACCTTCATCGACTTCTTTCTTGAAGAATTCGATCAGGTGATTGGCGATGGCCTGGGTTTCTTCGTCTGCTGGCGTGACGGTGGAATAAGAATCCGGCTGCTCGGTAATGACGATAGCGGCGATCTTGGCCGGGTCGACCGGAATGGCGGCAGTGCCGATACGATCGTCGACCTTGGTCAGCGGGATCGGACCACGGTTCGGACGCTCGCCCGGGAAGTAGATGTCGTGCAGACCTTCCAGATTCAGGTTATGCGCAAGGTTCAGCTCGACAATGATCTTGTCGGCGAACACCGCCAGATTGGCGGAGTTACCTACTGAGGTAGTCGGGACGATGTGACCCTGCTCGGTGATGCTCACAGCCTCGATGATGGTCACGTCCGGGCGCTTGATTTGGTTGTTGCGCATCTGCTCGACGGTGTGGGAGAGATGCTGGTCGATGAACATGACCTCGCCCTGGTTGATCGCCTTGCGCAGGACGGCATCCGCCTGGAACGGTCCACGGCGAGCCAACAAACCGGCTGCGGCCATTTTTCCATCCAGGTCGTTACCGAGGCTGGCGCCTGTGATGAGACTGATCTTCAGCTTTTCGTCCTTGGCGCGATCGATCAACGCCAAAGGCACAGCTTTAGCCTCACCCGCACGGGTAAAGCCGCTCATGCCGACGGTCATGCCGTCTTGAATAAGAGTAGCGGCCTTTTCGGCGCTCATGACCTTGCTCTGCAGGGAGGACAAGCGGATGCGATCAGAATACATTTGAGCCTCAAACCAACGGACAATCGGGAGGTCGCAGTCTATTACGTTTAATCTCGGCTGAGTCACAGACCAAGGTCGTAGTGAAAAACGCCTTTTATAACCGACGGAAATAACCCGTTTTGACTGCTGTGAATTGCGAACATAAAAAAGCCGGATGACCTAGCGGTCTCCGGCTTTTCGGCTCCCTAAGGAGAATATGGTGGGTCGTGTAGGATTCGAACCTACGACCAATTGGTTAAAAGCCAACTGCTCTACCAACTGAGCTAACGACCCAATGCGGGGCGCATGATACTGATTTGATTGATTAAATCAAAGTTTTTTTGGAAGCAATTAACGGTAGCGAGTCGGATCCGAAAGGCCGGCCTGCTCAAAACCTGCGGCTCGCAAACGGCAGCTGTCGCACTTTCCACAAGCACGCCCATCATTGTCGGCCTGATAGCATGAGACGGTCATCGCATAATCAACACCCAGACGGGCACCAGCCTGGACGATCTCCGCCTTGCTCAAGTTCTGCAAGGGTGCACGAATGGTAAAGCCCTGCCCCTCCACGCCAGCCTTGGTCGCAAGATTGGCCATGCGCTCGAAGGCATCGATGAATTCTGGACGGCAATCTGGATAACCGGAGTAGTCGACGGCATTGACTCCAATGAAAATATCCTGAGCGCCGAGCACCTCCGCCCAGCCCAACGCCAAGGAGAGAAACACGGTGTTGCGTGCCGGCACGTAGGTTACCGGTATGCCTTCCTCCGACGCCTCCGGCACCTCGATGCTACTGTCGGTGAGTGCCGAGCCCCCTATGCCATCGAGATTCATGCCGATGACCTTGTGTTCCACCACGCCCAATTGGCGAGCAACCCGCTCGGCAGCCTGCAGCTCCGCACGGTGACGCTGACCATAATCGAAGCTCATGGTGTAGCAAGCGTAACCTTGCGCTTTGGCCATCGCGACAACGGTCGCAGAATCGAGCCCGCCCGAAAGGAGGATTACGGCTTTCTTGTCAGTCATTAGGTTTACCTGTGAGAACTTCGGCTCCAGGATCAAAGCCGCTCCGGCGTACATTAATGGCCGGGCGCATCGTTCCAGAGAATTTTGTGCAGTTGAAGCTGCAAACGCACCGGAAGATTGTCGCTGACGATCCAGTCAGCCAACGCTCTGGCATCGACTTGCCGATGGCTAGGCGAAAACAGCACCTCACCAGCACGAGCATCCAGCCGGTACTCGATAAGCTTGGATACAGCCCAGTCGTAATCTTCGCGTGAACAAATTACGAACTTGATCTGATCGTTTTGCGTCAGCTGACCGATGTTCGCGTACAGATTGCGGCCCATCTCGCCTGACGCCGGCGTCTTCAGATCAACGACCCGGCTTACTCGCGTGTCGGTACCGGAAATATCCAGCGCACCACTTGTCTCCAGTGAAACTTCATAGCCCGCGTCGCAGAGCTCGCTCAGCAGCGGCAGACAGTTCGGTTGAGCCAGCGGTTCGCCGCCCGTGACACAGACGTAGCGGGGCTTATAGGACGCGACCCGCTCGAGAATTGCTTCGAGCGGCATGATCTCGCCACCACTGAAAGCGTAGGCGGTATCGCAGTAATGACAGCGCAGGGGGCAGCCGGTCAGGCGGACGAACACAGTAGGCAGGCCACTGGTACGGGTCTCCCCCTGCAACGAGTAGAAAATCTCGGAAATTCGCAGGGTATTTTGCATATCAGCCACGGGCGTGACGGCTAAACAGGCCATCCGCCTCCGTTGCGGGAAAAGGGCAGCGATTCTAACGAAAAAACCCGCTCAATGGGCGGGTTTTTGTTAACTGATGCCAACGTATCGGCTTATCGATTCAGTTGGCGCTGAGCCAACTGCGCAGCCGAGCTGTTCGGGTAGTCGGCAATGACTTGACGAAGAATCCCGTCAGCCTTGTCACGATTACCCAGCCGCACCTCGACATCCGCAAGCTTGTACAGCGAGTCAGGAACCTTGTTGTGCTGAGGATACGCCTGACTGACCTTCGCGAATGCCTGGCCGGCCCCCTGCAAATCTCCCTTGGCGAGATTGACCTCGCCCAGCCAGTACTGTGCATTACCGGCATAGGGGCTTTGGGGATATTTACGCAAGAAGGCGGAAAAAGCCTGGCTAGCCTTATTGAAATCCTTCGCCTTGATCAGATCGAAGGCTGCGTCGTAGTACAGCTTTTCCTTTTCAGGATCAGCCGATTGATTGCTCGCCTGATCTTGCCCAGAGGCATTCACGGGCCCTTGCACTGCACCACCGGCATGACTGCTGCCCGCGGCTGACGAATTCTGGTTGGCCAAACCGCCTGATGCGGCGTTCGACAAACGACTATCCAAATCCTGATAACGCTCCAGCCCTTCCTGTTTCAGGCGCTGGATCTCGTTCTGTTGCACTTCCAGCATGCCGCGCAGTTGCGCGATTTCTTCTTGCATCTGCTGCAACTGAACGAAAAGCATGCCCTGCGCCGAAGACGGAGCCGATGCTCCGCCTCCGACATAGGCACCGCTAGTATCTGCTCCGGTGGAATAACCCGACTCAGGCACACCGCTTTGGGTTTGCGAGTCATATTCGACCACTGGGACTTGAGCCGCCGCAAAAAGAGGCAAACCAAGCGCAATAAGCGTCAGAGCGTAACGGTGCTTGAGCATGATTTATTACTTACGCAGCTCAACGCGACGGTTCTGAGCCCACGACTGCTCGTCGTTGCCCATGGCAACCGGACGCTCTTCACCGTAGGAAACCAGTTCCAGCTGAGCGGGAGATACGCCCTGCAGAACCAGGTAACGCTGAACGGCCTTCGAACGACGCTCGCCCAGAGCCATGTTGTACTCGCGAGTACCGCGCTCGTCGGTGTGGCCTTCCAGAACGACACGGTTGCCAGCGGACTTCAGATCCTTGGCATGAACGTCCAGAGCGCGCATAGCTTCCGGCTTCAGGTCCGAGCTATCGTATTCGAAGTAGAAAGTAGTGATAGCGCGCAGAGCAGCTTCTTCGCCACCCATGCTGCCGTCGACAGCACCGCTGTCAGCGCCGTAGCCAGCGTTCGGATCAATGGCGGAAGAACCTTCGCCAGAGTCGTCGCCACCCTTGGACGAACAACCAACAGCTACGGCCATAGCCAGAGTCAGCGCAGCGAACTTACCGAATTTCAGCATTTCCATGTGTAACAACCCCAGTTGTGTTTTTGGTTAGGTAAAGCGTTGATACCGCATCAGTTCAGGTAAGGGGACCACGATGGCTCACGGACTTCGCCTTGAGCAGTAGGAAGCGGGAGCCTAACTCGACCATTGATTGATACGAGCATCAAGACTCCCCGGCCCTGCTGGCGGGTCGCGTAGATTAGCATGGTGCCATTAGGCGCAACAGTGGGCGACTCATCTAAACTCGTATCTGAGAGTAGCCGTAAATTGCCGCGCTGCAGGTCCTGTGCCGCCACCTTGAAATTGGTATAGCCCTCCTGGCGATGAATCATCACCAGCGTCTTTTCATCTGCCGATAGTTTCGGGTTTGCATTGTAGTTACCAACGAAAGTGACTCGTTCGGCATTATTGCTACCCAGACGCTGCTTGTAGATCTGTGGCTTGCCCGCACGATCCGAGGTGAAGTAGATAGTCTGACCGTCGGCGCCCCAGAAAGGCTCCGTGTCAATTGCGTAATGATTGGTGAGTCGCTGCAACTGACGCGACCCAAGATCCATCACGTAGATTTCCGGGTTGCCATCCTTCGACAGCACGAATGCCAGGCGATTGCCGTCCGGCGAGAATGCCGGCGCACCATTGAGCCCTTCGAAGTTAGTAATCTGCTCGCGACGCCCCGTGTCGATGTGCTGCATGAAAATACGCGGACGCTTCTGTTCAAAAGAAACATAGGCGATGCGACGGCCATCCGGCGAATAGCGCGGCGACAGAATCGGCTCACGTGATTGCAGCAGGGTCACGGCGCGCGCACCGTCGTAGTCGGAACGCTGCAGCGTGTAACGCGTATTGGTGCCGCCGAGACGTTCAGCAGTAACGTAGAGCAAGCGCGTGGAGAACGCGCCCTTGATGCCCGTCAGCTTTTCGAACGCCTGATCAGCCGCGAAATGCGCCATATCCCGCAGCTGATCCTGACCGCCACCCACGGTACCCGTCATGACCTGCTGTTCGGTGGTCACATTGAACACCTCGTAGCGGATCTGCAGTTTGCCGGCCGAAGGCTCGATGTTGCCGACCATCACGTACTGGGCACCCAATGCCTTCCAGTCACGGAAAATGATTTCGCTACCGCGCGTCGGCAGACTGATCATGTTCTGCTTGGGAATCGGCTGGAAAATACCGGTATTGCGCATGTCATTGCCGATGATTTCTGCCATGTCTTCCGGCAGCACAGTGCCGCCCTGCCAACCGAACGGCACAACCGCGATCGGAATCGCACGATCGGTACCGCTGGTGACGACAATGTTCTTCTCCTGCGCCACGGCACTGCCCATCACGAACAGGAAAAAGACGATAAAACCTCGAAGGTAATTGATCACAACGCTAGATCCTCAGGCGTAAATGTCATCGTGAACGAGCGATACGGCTGAAACTCCTGGGCAGTGAGCCCCTGCATTTCGGTCAGCCGACCAATATTCTTTACTGCTGCGACCGCCGAATTATCGAACGGCGCATCGCCACTCGAACGCGAAACGGTTGCAGCGGTGATGGTGCCATCCGGCAGCATGTTGACCCGGAGCGTTACCGACATGTTGTTCCGGGCCGATGGCGGTCGGGTCCAGCCCTCTGCCGCACGCATACGAATCAGGTCATCGAAGTTACCAGCTACCTGGTCGCCTTGAGTGTCAGCCATGGCCTGCTGCCGCTCCGTGTCTTCAGACAACAGTTCGGCAAGAGCTTGCGCCTTCTTGTCCTCGGCAGCCTTGCGGGCAGCCTCGGCTGCTGCTTTCTTCTTGGCTTCTTCGGCGGCCTTTTTCTTCGCAGCCTCAGCTGCCGCCTTTTTCTTTGCGTCCTCTGCCGCTTTCTTTTTCGCGGCCTCGGCAGCAGCTTTCTTCTTGGCTTCTTCGGCAGCCTTTTTCTTGGCCGCCTCGTCAGCCGCTTTCTTCTTGGCGATATCCGCCTGTTTTTTCTGTTCGGCTTGTTTCTTGGCTTCTTCGGCTTTTTTCGCCTCCGCGGACTTCTTTGCCGCGTCAGCCTTCGCTGCTTCGGCCTTTCGAGCCTCGTCCGCCTTCTTTTGTTCCGCTGCCTTGGCGGCGGCCTGTTTCTGCTGCTCGGCCTTGCGCTGTTCCAGCTGCTCGGCTTCGTACTGCTTGGCCGCCGTTTTCTGAGCCTCACCCGCAATCTTCTGATTCGTCTGAGTCGTAGCTTGGCTCTGAGATTTGAGCTGGTACAAGGTCGCCTGAACGATGGGCTTGGATGGCGGCAGCTCCGGCGTCATGGCGAAGCTGACGAAGAGCATTCCGAAAATAACGATGTGTAGACCGACCGCCAGAATGGTGGGCCAGTAGTAGCTCTCCGAGCGTGAACGTTCCGGCTGTTGCATTAAGGCGCCTCGGTGATCAAGCCGACGTTACCGACACCCGCTTCCTGCAGCCCGCCCATGGCAGACATCACCGAACCGTAGTCCACCGCCTTGTCGCCGCGCACGAACACCTGAACCTGCTTACCCTGGCTACGGTTCTGGTTCATGATTGCGGTGACCGCCTTGGTCATCTCATCCAGTGTCAGGGCCTGATCCTGGACGGTTTCGGTGTCCACTTCGCTCCCGATGTTCCAGAAGTAAGTCTTGTCCGCCTTGATCGAAATGGTCAGTACTTGAGCATCGTTATCCTGAGGCAGGACTTCGCTGCTGACCTTGGGCAGATCGACCTTTACACCCTGATTGAGCATCGGCGCGGTCACCATGAAGATGACCAGCAGCACCAGCATCACGTCGATGTAAGGCACCACGTTCATCTCGGCGACAGGTTTGCGTCTGTTACGAATTCTGGCCATGGCCTGGGGGCCTCAATCTTCGGTGGTGTGAACTTTGCGATGGAGAATCGCCTGGAACTCATCGGCGAAGGTGTAGTAACGACCGATGAGCATCTCGCCACGCGCGGAGAAACGGTTGTATGCGATGACCGCAGGAATTGCGGCGAACAGGCCGATCGCAGTGGCGATCAATGCCTCGGCGATGCCGGGCGCGACAGTGGCGAGAGTCGCCTGCTGCACCTGCGCCAGCCCGCGGAACGAATTCATGATGCCCCAGACGGTACCGAACAGACCGATGTAAGGACTGGTAGAGCCAACGGTCGCGAGGAACGGCAAACTCTGATCGAGCTTTTCTTCTTCGCGGGAAATGGCGACGCGCATAGCCCGGTTCACCGCATCCATCACGGCATCGGGATCCACACCCTGCTGCTGGCGCAGGCGGGAAAACTCCTTGAAGCCGGCGCGGAAGATCTGCTCGACACCCGAATCAGGATCAGGATTACTGCCAGCCTGGCGGTACAGTTTGGAAAGGTCGATACCGGACCAGAAACGTTCCTCGAAGGTGTCCAGCGAGCGCTTGGCGGCACGCAGCATGTTGCCGCGCTGGAAGATGATGATCCAGGACATCACCGAGGCCGCCACCAGGATCAGCATGACCAGCTGAACCACAAAGCTGGCGTTGCTGATCAAGCTCCACATGGACATATGATCGACGTTGGGTTCCACGCTTAATCTCCTGCAGGGGGTAGACCCGACCCGGCGAAGGCTGAGCGCAACGCTTCGGGAATAGGTCGGGGTTTCAAACTCTCTGTACGCACACAGGCGACCAGAAACTGCCCTTCACAGAGCAGCAAATTATCCTTGGCGCGTCGTACCTGCTGCCTGAAATGCAGGCTGGCGCGCTTTATTTTTACAACCTCGGCAGTTACCAGTAACTCGTCGTCCAGCCGCGCCGGCGCGTGGTAACGCGCCTCGCTCGAATGCACGACGAAAAGCAGGTCTTCGCCCGCCAGCTGCGACTGGGCGAAACCCAGGTTGCGCAACCGCTCGGTGCGGGCCCGCTCCATGAACTTGAGGTAATTGACGTAATAAACGATGCCGCCGGCATCGGTATCTTCGTAGTACACCCGACACCGATGAGTGAAGGGTTGAGCATCCGATTCCGCGCGCATACTAGAGCCAGGCCCCGTAAATTCCAATCGGGTGGGACAAGAATATTTTCTTCACTTTGTGTCGCCGTCGAACAGGTCCGCTACTGGCGAATCGCCCAGGCGTTTCGGCAGGTTCAGGCCGAAATGCAGATAGGCATGCCGGGTGACCACGCGCCCGCGCGGCGTACGCATGATGTAGCCCTGCTGGATCAGATAGGGTTCGAGCACGTCTTCGATGGTGTGGCGCTCTTCGCTAATGGCGGCTGCCAGATTGTCGATGCCCACTGGCCCGCCATCGAACTTCTCGATTAATGTCAGCAGCAACCGTCGGTCCTGATGATCCAAGCCGCGCTCGTCCACATCGAGCATGTTCAGCGCGAGATCTGCTGTACGGCGAGTAATCTCACCATTTCCACGAACTTCAGCAAAATCCCGCACCCGACGCAGCAGGCGGTTGGCGATGCGCGGAGTGCCGCGAGCACGCCGGGCAATTTCGAAAGCGCCTTCGGCCTCGATAGCCAGGCCAAGGATGCCGGCCGAACGGCTGACGATGGTCGCCAGATCGGCCGTGGAATAGAACTCCAACCGCTGCACGATACCGAAGCGATCACGCAGCGGATTGGTGAGCATGCCCGCACGAGTGGTGGCGCCAACCAACGTGAAGGGCGGTAGGTCGAGCTTGATCGAGCGCGCCGCAGGGCCTTCGCCGATCATGATGTCCAGCTGAAAATCTTCCATCGCCGGATACAGCACTTCTTCAACGATGGGCGACAACCGATGAATCTCGTCGACGAAGAGCACATCGCCCTGCTCCAGATTGGTCAGCAGCGCGGCCAGATCACCGGGCCGCTCCAGCACGGGGCCGGAAGTGCTCTTGATCGAGACACCCATCTCCTGCGCAATGATATTGGCCAGGGTCGTCTTGCCGAGGCCCGGCGGGCCGAAGATCAGGGTGTGATCAAGGGCCTCGCTGCGCCCGCGGGCCGCACGGATAAACAGATCCATCTGCTCGCGCACGACCGGCTGGCCGATGTATTCGGCCAGACTCAGTGGGCGGATGGCACGGTCGAATTGTTCTTCGCGGTCGCGGCCAGTGGCGGTAATCAGACGATCGGCTTCGATCATGCGCTTACACCATTCCCTTCAGGGCACGGCGGATCAGATCTTCACTACTCAAATCGTCTTCCTGTACGGCGGATACGGCACGGCTGGCCTCTTGCGGCTTGAACCCAAGGGAAATCAGCGCGCTGACCGCATCATTCTCGGCGCTTGAGACTGCCATATTCGAGCGGGGTTCCACCACCAGAGGTGCGATGGACGGCATGCTCTCCCAGGCTTTGAAGCGATCTTTCAACTCCACCAGCAGCCGCTCGGCCGTCTTCTTGCCGACGCCCGGAATCTTCACCAGCGCGGAGGTGTCCTGAGCCTGCACGCAGCGCACCAGTTCGTCCACTTCAAGGCCCGACATCAATGCCAGCGCCAGCTTGGGGCCGACGCCATTGAGCCGGATCAGTTCGCGAAACAGCTCGCGGTCACGCTTTTCGGCGAAGCCATAAAGCAGTTGCGCGTCCTCTCGCACTACCAGATGGATGTGCAGCGTTACCGGCTCACCGACAGCAGGCAAGCGGTAGAGCGTCGTCATCGGCACCTCGACTTCATAACCGACGCCATTCACATCCAGTATCAGATGCGGCGGCTGTTTCTCCGCCAGGGTTCCGCGCAAACGTCCAATCACAGTTATCCACTCCTCTCTCGGCTGAAGGAGTGCCGTCAGCCATTGTCTTGCTATCCGGCACTAGCTACTACAAACGCAAGCGCCCTGCCCTGCGCTTGGCACCGGCCAGCCCGTGCGGGATGAGACTCTGCCGATGATGCGCATGGCACAAGGCGATCGCTAGCGCGTCTGAGGCATCGATCTGTGGCTTTTTCACCAATTTCAGCAGGTGCATCACCATCATCTGCACTTGCACTTTGTCGGCACCACCGGTTCCGGCAATCGCCTGCTTGACCTGGGTGGCGGTGTACTCGGCTATCTCCAGACCCTGTTCGGCAGCAGCCACTATCGCGGCGCCTCGGGCCTGTCCAAGCTTGAGCGCAGAATCAGCGTTGCGCGCCATGAAGACCTGCTCGATACCCATGGTCACCGGGCCGTGAAGGCGGATCACCTCGCTGACACCAGCGAATACTGCCTGCAGCCGGGCGGACAGCTCACCACTGCCGGTGCGGATGCAACCGGATGCCACGTACTCACAACTGCGGCCGGTATCGCGCACCACGCCGTAGCCAGTGATGCGAGAGCCGGGATCGATCCCGAGGATGAGCGTCATGCGGTCGCCGTACTGTCTATTTATCCAGCCGCGAGTATAAAGGTACAGTCGCGGCGAGAGCTACCGGAACAATGCCAACGACCGCACGCATCAAGGCGCACAAATGAAGAAGCCGGAAACACGCAAACGGTGCTCCCGGCTTTCAGCTTCGATTCCTGACTTCTTACCAGTGCCCAATCACTCCAACTGCTCCATGATTTCGTCGGAAATCTCGGCGTTGTGGTAGACGTTCTGCACGTCGTCCAGATCTTCCAGCGCATCGATCAGGCGCAGCACCTTCTGCGCGGTTTCCAGATCGGCGAGCGGTGCGGCAATCGAGGGGATCATGGCGATTTCCGCCTCCTCGCCCTTAAAGCCGGCCGCACTCAGCGCCTCGTTGACGGAATGGAAATCGGCAAAGCTGGTGGAGACCAGCGCCGAGCCATCCTCGCCCATTTCCACATCATCGGCACCGGCTTCCAGCGCCGCTTCCATCAGCGCATCTTCGTCCACGCCCGCGGCAAAGCTGATCTGCCCTTTGCGATCGAACATGTAGGCAACCGAGCCATCGGTGCCAAGGTTGCCGCCGTGCTTGCTGAAGGCATGACGCACTTCGGCCGCGGTGCGATTGCGGTTGTCGGTCATGGCCTCGACGATGATGGCCACGCCACTAGGCGCATAACCTTCGTAGCTCAGTTCGACGACATTGTCGGCCTCGTTATTACCGGCGCCGCGGGCGATGGCGCGGTCGATCACGTCCCGCGACATGTTGGCGACCAGTGCCTTGTCTACCGCCAGGCGCAGGCGCGGGTTATCCGCCGGAATTGCGCCACTTTTGGCGGCAACTGTCAGCTCACGAATGAGCTTGGTGAAAATCTTGCCGCGCTTGGCGTCCTGGCGCCCCTTGCGGTGCTTGATGTTGGCCCATTTGGAATGACCAGCCATAACTGCCTCCCTCTTCGATCAACTTTCTTCTCGCTGAAACGGAGAAGCCCAGGTTTCCCTGGGCTCCGGCTCTGCGGTTATTCGGCTTTAGGCTGCTCGCGCAGGCGAATGTGCAACTCGCGCAGCGCCTTGGCATCCACCGCACCCGGCGCCTGGGTCATGACGTCCGCCGCGCTCTGGGTTTTCGGGAAGGCGATTACTTCACGAATCGATTGCGCGCCAGTCATCAGCATCACTAGGCGATCAAGGCCGAAGGCCAGGCCACCGTGCGGCGGCGCGCCGTATTTCAGCGCATCGAGCAGGAAGCCGAACTTCTCGTTCTGCTCCGCTTCGTCGATACCCAGGATACGGAATACGGTCTGCTGCATGTCCTTGCGGTGGATACGGATGGAACCGCCACCCAGCTCGGTGCCGTTGAGCACCATGTCGTAGGCACGCGACAGCGCCGCTCCCGGATTGGCTTCCAGCTCTTCGGGGCTGCACTTGGGCGCGGTGAACGGATGGTGCAGTGCCGACAGCGAGCCGTCGTCGTTTTCCTCGAACATCGGGAAGTCGACCACCCACATCGGCGCCCATTCGCAAGTCAGCAGGTTCAGGTCGTGACCCAGCTTGATGCGCAACGCACCCAGCGCTTCGGAAACGATCTTAGCCTTGTCGGCACCGAAGAAGACGATGTCGCCATCGACCGCACCCACGCGATCGAGGATCGCATTGAGGTTGGCTTCGGGGATGTTCTTGACGATGGGCGACTGCAGGCCTTCAACACCCTTGGCGCGCTCGTTGACCTTGATGTAAGCCAGGCCCTTGGCGCCGTAGATGCCGACGAACTTGGTGTAGTCGTCGATCTGCTTGCGCGGCATGCTCGCACCGCCCGGCACGCGCAGTGCGGCAACACGGCACTTGGGATCGTTGGCCGGGCCGGCGAACACTTTGAATTCGACATCCTTGAGCTGGTCTTCCACATCGATCAGTTCCAGCGGAATACGCAGGTCCGGCTTGTCCGAACCGTAGCGGCGCATGGCTTCTTCGAACGGCATATGCGGGAACTCGCCGAACTCGACGCCCAGCACTTCCTTGAATAGCTTGCGCACCATGCCTTCGGTGATGCCGATGATGTCGGATTCATCGAGGAAGCTGGTCTCGATGTCGATCTGGGTGAATTCCGGCTGACGGTCGGCCCGCAGGTCTTCGTCGCGGAAGCACTTAGCGATCTGATAGTAGCGATCGAAGCCGGCCACCATCAGCAACTGCTTGAACAGCTGCGGCGACTGCGGCAGGGCGAAGAAACTGCCGGGATGGGTGCGGCTGGGAACCAGATAGTCGCGGGCGCCTTCAGGGGTGGCGCGGGTCAGAATCGGGGTTTCCACGTCGAGGAAACCCTGCTCGTCGAGATAGCGACGAATGCTGGCGGTGATGCGCGAGCGCAGCTTGAGCTTCTCGGCCATTTCCGGGCGGCGCAGGTCGATGAAGCGATAGCGCAGGCGGGTTTCCTCGCCCACGTCGCTGTATTCGTTGAGCGGGAACGGCGGGGTTTCTGCCTCGTTCAGTACTTCCAGCTCATAGCCCAACACTTCGATGGCACCAGAGGCCATGTTCGGGTTGCGTGCGCCTTCCGGGCGCAGGCGGACCTTGCCGGTGATTTTCACCACATATTCGCTGCGTACCCGGTCGGCGGCTGCAAACGTCTCGGCGCGATCGGGATCGAACACCACCTGGGCCATGCCTTCACGATCACGCACGTCGAGGAAGATGACCCCGCCGTGGTCGCGGCGGCGATGGACCCAACCGCAAAGAGTGATTTCCTGGCCGTCCAGGCTTTCGTTCAACTGGCCGCAATAGTGGCTGCGCATCATGGTGGGGTTCGCTTCTCGTATCTTGGAAATTCGTTGGGTCGCTCGATTCGCGACTGGCAGACGGAGCCCAAATGGCGCTCCACCTGGGATCGATCGCTCATCGGCACAGAGCCAGAGCTGCCGGCAGACATCAGTACGCGGCTACCCTTACGGCAGACGGGCCGCCCGACACAAGCGCGGGATTATATCTGCATAATCGCTTCAACGCAGCCGACTCTGAACGCTTGCCCATCGAAGCAATAGCCAATCCGCATTGAACCCAACGCCTACTGGCGCCTTCCAACCAACAGACCGTTACCGGCGTCAGTGCGCCGCTCACTGTTAGCCGTCGTTTTCTGGCATAACTGTCAGTCAATTCATCCAAAGGGAGAGAACCATGGAAATTAATATTGGTATTGCCGAACAGGATCGCGCCTCCATTGCAGATGGTTTGTCCCGCCTGCTGGCCGACACCTACACGCTTTATCTGAAGACGCACAACTTCCACTGGAACGTGACGGGGCCGATGTTCAACACCCTGCACACCATGTTCGAGACGCAGTACACCGAACTGGCCCTTGCGGTGGACGATATTGCCGAGCGTATCCGCGCCCTGGGCTTCCCCGCGCCCGGCACCTACGCCGCCTACGCGAAGCTGTCTTCGATCAAGGAGCAGGAGGGCATTCCATCCGCAGAAGACATGATCAAGTTGCTGGTTGAAGGACAAGAAGCCGTCGTCCGTACCGCGCGCGGCATCTTCCCGCTGCTGGAAAAAGTCAGTGACGAGCCCACCGCCGACCTTCTGACTCAGCGCATGCAGATTCATGAAAAGACTGCCTGGATGCTGCGCAGCCTGCTTGCCGCCTGATACGAGACGCAACCTCCGCTGCAAGCGGGATGGCCGAAGCACGGCCATTCCGCTTGGCAAATGACACGAAGCTCGCCGCTAACGGCGTGACACCCGCCCCACCCCCTTCCCGATGCCTCGATGGGCAAGCCATTTGAGCACCGCCTTCCTTTACTGTTAAATACGCGCGCGTCGCAGCTTGGGCATTCAATTAAGGCGATCGCATACCACTCAATTTCCTCCGCCCAAGCCTGCCGCTTTCTGTCGTGCTATTTAACTGTGAGTCATAAGAATGCTTAAGATCATCCATGTATTAACGGGCGTTGTTGCCCTGACGCTGTCATTCGTACCCAGTATTACCGGGGCAATGCCCTTGCTGGTACAACCCGAGGCATTGAGCCTGCTGTTTCTAGGTCTGCTGAACGTACAGCTTGCATCCGCTCAGGCGAACAGCCACGGGCGTAGCCGCCCTGTTCTACTCGGCGCTTCTGTGCTGCTGATTATCGCGGTTGTGATCCAGGCTGCGATTCTGTTGCTTCCCGTCGTTGCCATTGCGGGACAACCAGCAACCCTGGCCAGCCTAGTGCTCGCCTTCATCGCCGTACTGCTGCAACTGGCTGCGACGCAATCAGTAAATGCACGTACCACCAACCGCAGCCCATCCTCGCATCGCAGAAGCCAGCACAAGAACGCCTCGGCGCCGGCTGCTAGTACCGCCGGGCGCGAAGCAGGCACGGTCAAATGGTTCAACACCTCGAAAGGTTTCGGTTTTATCTCCCGCGATAGCGGTGATGACGTGTTCGTCCACTTCAGAGCCATCCGAGGCGAAGGCCACCGGGTACTGGTAGAAGGTCAACGTGTCGAATTCGCCGTCATGATGCGCGACAAAGGTCTCCAGGCCGAAGACGTGGTCGCAATCTAGTCAGACCACCGACGTCGAACGCCAGAACAGTGCTGGCGTTCGTCACCCTGCGCCGCAGCCATCAATAATGCGGCGGAGGCGCTTCATCCTCCTCGCCCCCCATCCTGCTCTGCATGTCTTCCTGCCGCCTGGCCAGCACACCCAGCTGCGCTTGTAGCCGCTCGACGGTACGCTGCTGCGCAAACAGCACATCACTCAAGGTTTGGATCGTGTCGTCCTGAAAAGCCAGGCGCGCCTCGAGATCGGTGATGCGTTGTTCCATCTCCATTACGTCACTCCGCAAAACGAAAATTGTCAGTGAGCACCAGCTTCAGCTTCTGCCTTATCGCATCGACCTGCACCTCACTATAAGGATTGGCCGGCTTGTGACCCCAGACGGGCGCTGGCCAGGCGGCATCACCCCGACGCCGAGCGATCACGTGCATATGGAGCTGATTCACCACGTTGCCCAAGGTCGCGACATTCATCTTGTCTGCGCCGAAAGTGTCCTTCAGCGTTTCAGCCAGCGCCGTTGCCTCTCGCCAAAGCGCCTGCTGATCCGCCGCGTCCAGTTGAAACAGCTCACTGACCTCCTCACGGCGCGGCACAAGAATGAACCAGGGGTAATTGGCATCGTTCATCAGCAGCAAGCGACACAGCGGAAAATCACCCAGATTCAGCGTGTCCTGCTCCAGGCGTGAATCGAGAACGAACATAACGGCACTCCTGTTCATATGGGGAACCGGCAGCAGCGAAGCCGCACCGGATCGTCAGATAAGAATACTCCAACGTTCCAGCGCCAACAGCCGAGCAAAGCGCACCAATTCGGGACTGCCACCGAATGACAAAGCCCCGCTATAGAGCGCGCCGAGGCGCGCAGCAGTCAGTTTTCCTGCAACGAGGCAGCTTTTCATTCTGTGCACGGTTATTGCTTTGCGGTAAAAAGCCCCACGCGAGGGGGCAGAAAAACGTAAAAAGCTGGAGTAAGCTTGCTGTCGCTAGTTTCCCCAGCTACACAATAATTCTCGGAATACATTCCCAGAGTTGTTGCAGGTTTCGACCAGCTAGGTAAACAAGGACTGCAATTGAGCTTGTATACCGAAAATAAGATGCCTCTTTCCCGCCACAAGCAGGAAAGCAAGCACCAATTTGAACCAAAGGAGCAATCACTCATGCAAGTGATGAAGTGGAGCGTTATCGCAATGGCCGTGGCGGCCGGTACGTCGCAAATGGCATTCGCCAGTGCCCAGTCGGAATCGAAAGGTTTCGTGGAAGATGCAAGCCTGGATCTGTTGCTGCGAAACACCTATTGGAACCGTGATCATAACAATGGCAACGATGACCGGAACACTTGGGCTCAAGGCTTCATAGCTACTTTCGAGTCAGGATTCACCCAGGGTACGGTCGGATTCGGCATCGACGCCTACGGCCTGTTGGGCGTTAGACTCGATGGCGGTCAGGGTGACATGTTTCCTGGCGGCCCCACTGATTTAGACCCCACTGGAGATTGGGCAGATGATCTCTCCGAAGCCGGCGCCGCTGTAAAACTCCGCCTCTCCAACACTACCGTCAAGTACGGCAATCAGTTCGTCGGCTTGCCAGTCATCGCCTCCGACGACTCCCGCCTACTTCCCGAAGCCTTCACGGGCACGTTGATTACCAGCACCGAAATCGAAGGACTGGAGCTGAACGCTGGCCGTTTTACAGCAGACAGCCCGATGGGCTCGCCCGCTCGTGATGACAGAAGCCTGAAAAGCCTCGATGTCTTCGGAGGCACGTATGCCTTCACCGACAACCTAAGCACCTCGCTGTATTTCTCCGACGTCGAAGATACTTACGACAAGAAGTACGCCAATATCAATTACGTGATGCCGCTGGCGGAAGATCAGTCACTGACTTTCGATTTCAACTACTACAAAACAGATGATATTGAAATCGTTGCGGATGCCGATGACAACACCATCTGGAGCCTGTCAACTAAGTATGCCGTGGGGGCACACGCTTTTATTATTGCCCACCAGCGCGTTTCAGGTGACACAGGCTACCTGTACGACGAAGGCGACGGCGGCGGTAGTATCTGGGTCGCGAACTCTTTCCTGTCGGACTTCAACTTCAAGGATGAGCGTTCCTGGCAGGCCAGCTATGAGCTGGATTTCAGCGGCTATGGCATCCCCGGCCTGGCCTGGAAAACCGCTTACCTGCGCGGCGATAACATCGACGCGGCATTCTATGGTGGCGAGGGCGAGGCGACCGAGCGCGAGATCTTCAACCAGGTTTCCTATACCTTCCAGAATGGTGCGGCGAAGGACTTGACTCTTAGAGCACGCAACTCGATCCTGCGGACTAACAATCCCGCCTGGAACGACGTCAACGAATGGCGCCTGTATGCCATTTATCCGCTGAGCATTCTGTAATTCTGAGCGGTTACGCATGAAAGAAACCCGGCTTCAGCCGGGTTTCTTTATTTCGCAAGTCACAGCACTTCGACCGTCTGTCAACCACCACCCCACCTGTACGCCACCTCACCGCAGCCGTACAATGCCGAGCCAAATTCCCCGCTCTGCAAGGACACAACGGCCCTCATGCGCACCAGTCAGTTCCTGCTTTCGACCCTTAAAGAAACGCCTTCCGATGCAGTGGTCATCAGCCATCAATTGATGCTGCGTGCAGGCATGATCCGCAAGCTGGCGTCCGGCCTCTACACTTGGATGCCGATGGGGCTACGTGCGCTGCGCAAAGCCGAGGCCATCGTTCGCGACGAGATGAACAAGGCCGGCGCGCTGGAAGTCTTGATGCCTGCAATCCAACCCGCCGAGCTTTGGCAGGAATCGGGTCGTTGGGAGCAATATGGCGCCGAGCTGCTGCGCCTGAAGGACCGCCATGACCGTGAGTTCTGTGTCGGCCCGACTCATGAAGAGGTCATCACCGATCTGGCCCGCAACGAGCTGAACAGCTACAAGCAGTTGCCGATCAACTTCTACCAGATCCAGACCAAATTCCGCGACGAGATCCGTCCGCGCTTCGGCCTGATGCGTGGCCGCGAATTCATTATGAAGGACGCTTACTCCTTCCATGCGGACCAGCAATCACTGCAGCAAACCTATGACCGCATGCACCAGGCGTACTGCAACATCTTCACTCGCCTTGGGCTGAATTTCCGTCCCGTGCAGGCTGATACCGGATCGATCGGCGGCACCGGCTCGCATGAATTCCACGTACTGGCTGAATCCGGCGAAGACGATATCGCGTTCAGCGACAGCTCCGACTACGCCGCCAACATCGAGAAGGCCGAAGCCATCCCACGCGAAGCGGAGCGCAGCGCCGCTACCGAAGAACTGCGCCTGGTCGATACACCGAACTGCAAGACGATTGCTGCGCTGGTCGAGCAGTTTCAGCTGCCCATCGTGAAAACCATCAAGACGCTCGTCGTACAGGGGGTCGAGAAAGGCCAGCTGGTTGCTCTGGTCGTGCGTGGCGACCATGAACTGAACGAGATCAAGGCGGCGAACCTGGCTCAGGTTGCCAGCCCGCTGGTGTTCGCTTCCGATGCTGAGATCCGTACCGCCATTGGCGCAGGTCCCGGTTCGTTGGGCCCGCTGAATCTACCGATCAGCTGCGTCATCGACCGTTCGGTCGCGCTGATTAGCGACTTCGCAGCCGGCGCTAACCAGGAAGACAAGCACTATTTCGGCATCAACTGGGAGCGCGACCTGCCTCTGCCGCAGGTCGCCGACCTGCGCAACGTGGTAGCAGGCGATCCCAGCCCCGATGGCGTGGGCACTCTGGTGATCAAGCGCGGCATCGAGGTCGGGCATATCTTCCAGCTCGGTACCAAGTACAGCGAGGCGATGAACTGCAGCGTCATGGGTGAGAACGGCAAGCCGGTCACCCTGACCATGGGCTGCTACGGCATCGGCGTATCCCGTGTGGTCGCCGCAGCCATCGAGCAGAACTACGACGAGCGCGGCATTCTTTGGCCTGAGGCGCTGGCACCCTTCCAGATCGCCCTGGTGCCAATGAAGTATGAAAATCAGGCCGTTCGCGAAGCGACCGATAAGCTCTATGCGGAGCTCACCGCCGCCGGCTACGACGTACTGCTCGATGACCGTGACAAAAAGACCAGTCCCGGCGTCAAATTCGCCGATATGGAGTTGGTGGGCATCCCGCATCGCATCGTTATCGGCGATCGTGGACTTGCCGACGGCACGCTGGAATACAAGCATCGTCGCGATGCCGAAAGCCAGGCCGTTGCTGCCGCCGACATCCTTGAGTTCATCAATTCACGCGCCAGTCGCTGACGGACATCATGCACAACCGAAGTGCTTCACTGTGCGCCACGCTTTGCGTGGCGCTTTTTATGGGTGGCTGCGCCAACCAGCTGCCTCAACGCAGCGAACACGAAGCCCGTACCGAACGCAAACTGCTCGACCACAGCCTTCGTATCGAAGTAGGAGAGCCGCTGCTGGAGCTACCGCAGCGGCGTATTCGCGTGCTCGACCAGAAGACCTTCGAAGTCACTGATTTCGAAGTGACCCGCCGCTATGATCGCTACACGCCTTATCAGGCGTGGCGCGAGCTGTACGAGATTCCGCTGGGAGCAGTCGCGGTGGTCGCCGGGGTCGGCGCCAGCGTGCTCAACGTGGCCCTGCTGGGCAAAATGCCGGAAAGCGCCACAAGCGGCTGGATCAACTACGGTTTTGCCGGCCTCAACCCGTTCGTCAACGTCGAGTCCAACGGGCGCTCGCAGCAGAACCTTGCCAGCCTCGACGAACAGCGCCGCGATACTCGCCTCGAATACTCCAGCCTGCCTTGGGCCGAGCGCCCCGTGCTGGTCGTTGCCGGCCCCGAAACCCATGAGCTGAGCACTGACCGCAACGGAGTGTTGCGGCTCAACCTGCTCGATGGCTCGTTCGCCGATCAGGACATCAGTCAGATCGGCAAGCTCCACCTGCAGGTCGAGGATCCACAGGACTCGACCCGTGCCGACGCGATGCTGCTGGTCAGCCGCAGTCTGCGCGGCAAGCTGCTCGAAGCCCACGACCTGATTTTCAACGATCTCGAGGGCGATGACGTCAGCCAGTGGGTGCATCGCGTCAAGCGGCTCTCGGAGCTTGGCCTCGAGGAAGAAGCCAGCGAACTCGAGCAGAGCCTGATCGAGCTGACCCGCAATGATCCTGATTTGCAGCAGGAGTTTCTTCGCAGCCTGATGCAGGACGCTGGCCGCCAGGCCAGCGATCCGGGCGAAGACGGCTGATCCATCGTGACGCCGCTGCGCTACGCATTGCTACTTGTGCTGGTCGCCGCCGGGCCAGTGTCCGCCAACGTTCGCCAGGCACCCGAGCCGGAATTGCGCGAACTGATGCAACGCACCGTAGCGGAAGCCGAGAGTTTCCAGGATCGCTTCGAGGCGGAAGTCTGGCTGATGGATATGTCGACCCGCCTCAAGCGCTACGTTCGCGACCCGCAAGAACGGTTGACGCTACTGCGACTGGTGCACCAGGAGGCCAGCAAGGCGGGTTTGAAACCTGACCTGGTGCTTGCGCTCATACACGCCGAAAGTCATTTCGACCGATTCGCCATTTCCAGCGTCGGTGCGCAAGGCATGATGCAGGTGATGCCATTCTGGAAGGCCGAATTGGGGCGCCCGCAGGACAATCTCACCGACAACGCCACCAACCTGCGCTACGGCTGCACCATCCTCAGCTACTACCTGAAAAAGGAAAAAGGCGACATCAATCGCGCCCTGGCCCGTTACAACGGTAGCCTCGGCAAGAACCACTACCCGGCGAAGGTGATCGGCTTCTGGCAGGACTTCTGGTACGTGAAGCCCTAAGGGCAGCGGCAAGCTGCAAGCAGAAGCGCCACCGTCCCCTGCTGCCCTGCTCTTAACTTGTGGCTTGAAGCTTGAAGCTCGACCGCTACCTCCCTAACTTTGCCAGATGCTCCTGCAGGCCCTCAGCGGTTTGTTCGCCGACCAGCTGATGACGCACCTTGCCGTCGCCATCGACGATATAGGTCACCGGTAGCACCGCGCTGCGCGGCAGATCCAGGCGTTCGGCGGGGTCGACGCTGAGGACTCGAAAACCGATGCCCAGGTCCTTGGCTGCCGCAGCCAGTTCCTCCCCCTGCAGGCCGTCGAAATTGACGCCGAGAACGGTGATATCGTCGTGTGAGTCGTCCAGCGCATTCAGCTCGGGGATTTCCGTCCGACACGGGCCGCACCACTCAGCCCAGTAATTGATCAACAGCCATTGACCCTCGAGTTGCTGCGCCGTGACGTCGGCACCGTGCTGGTCGGGGCCCCAGTCTTCTGCACATCCAGTCAGCGCCAGGCAGGCGAGCAGACCGAATACACCAATGGAGCGCTTGATCATCTTCGTTTCCTTGCAATGCTGAATTGTCTCGTTCAAACCCGTCGCGCCTGCAGCCAGTCGGCAACACTGCCACCGAACAGGTTCGCCTGCTCCTTCTGTAGCAGCTCCAGCGACTGTTTCAGCGTCGGGTACCAGGGTTCGTCCAGCTGCTCCGGCAAGGCATGGTTACCCGAGAGCGGCCAGGGATTGGAGCGCAACAGCTGATCGAAACTGTAATGATTGAGATCGCGACACAGGACCCATCCGGACGACCCGGTCCGACAGACGAGTTGTTCCCGTTCGAAGAATTCGAAAATTTCATCCCACTCATCTTCGGGTAGTTGCCAACCGCTTCGATGCGCATCACGCAAGCGTACCTCGCGCCCAGCCTTCTGGCTTTCGTGCAGCACACGCAGCAACCCGAGCATGACCAGAAGGCGCGGTACCGAGCGACGCCGCCATTGCTGCGACGAAGACATACCGCAGACCAGCTCCGCACCAAACAACACGATCATCCAGGACAGATAAACCCACAGCAGAAACAGCGGTACCGCGGCGAAAGCCCCGTAGATCAGCTGGTAGCTGGGAAAATAGCTCACATACAAACCGAACAATTGCTTGGCCGCTTCGAACAGAACCGCCGTGAAAGTACCGCCGACAACCGCATGCCGTAACGGCACCCGGGTGTTCGGCACCGCTGCGTAGATCAGCGTGAAGGCCGCGACGCTGAGCACCAGCGGCATCGCCTTGAGTACGGTACGGGCGCCAATCAATGCATGGGGGCCGGAGATTAGCGACAAGGATGTGATGTAGGTGCTCATGGCGAACCCCGCTCCGAGCAGCAGCGGACCGAGGCTGAGGATGGCCCAGTACAGAAGGAAGCTCGAGATGCCACGGCGTGGCTGTCGCACCCGCCAGATTACGTTGAACGCCTTTTCGATGGTCAACAGCATCATCAGCGCGGTCGCCATCAGAAACCCCACGCCAAACCAAGTGAGTTGCCTTGCCTGATTCGTGAAGGCGACCAAATATTCTTGAATGGTTGCGCCCGTGGAAGGGATGAAGTTTCGGAAGATGTACAGCTGGATCTGCTCGCCGACGCCCTGAAATGCGGGGATGGCCGAAAGCATGGCGAAGGTGACCGTCATCATCGGCACCACGGCGAACAGTGTCGTGTAGGTCAGCGCGGCGGCACTGTGAGGGCCACGGTCCGCCAGGAAGCGTTGCACCAGGAAACGGCCGAACTCGACGAAATCATTGATCCTTTGCTGCATTCCATCCCCTTGATGACCCGTTCGTTCCAACCCTGTCCACCTGCGTGGGACAACCGGCGACTTACCTTTGCTCACCGTTGCCGGCGACCTACCGTTTCAGGCCTCGCTGCATTGAAGGTTAGAATGGCGACCTACCCTGGCGTGAAGCAACTACAAATGACCGAACTGACTCTTTATCACAATCCACGTTGCTCGAAATCGCGCGGCGCGCTGGAATTGCTCGAACAACGCGGCCTGAACCCCACGGTCGTCCGCTATCTAGAAACGCCTCCCACCGCCGCCGAACTCAAGCAGATCCTTGCACGTTTAGGCATCAGGCCGAGACAACTGCTGCGCAGCAGCGAAGAGGAATACAAGACCCTCGACCTGGCCAACCCTGCGCTCAGCGATGCCGAAATCATCGATGCGATGGTCGCGCATCCAAAACTGATTGAACGACCGATCCTGGTTGCCGGCGATGTGGCGGTGATCGGCCGTCCGCCCGAAAAGGTGCTGGAGATCCTGCCATGAGCGCACCCTACGTTCTGGTGCTGTATTACAGCCGCCACGGTGCCACCGCCGAGATGGCGCGACAGATCGCACGCGGTGTCGAACAGGCCGGGCTCGAAGCCCGGCTACGCACCGTGCCGGCCGTTTCCACCGAATGCGAAGCGGTAGCGCCGACGATCCCCGAACAAGGCGCGGTCTACGCGACGCTCGACGACCTGAAGAACTGTTCCGGCCTGGCGCTCGGCAGTCCGACTCGCTTCGGCAATATGGCCGCCCCGCTGAAATACTTTCTCGACGGCACCAGCGGACTCTGGCTGACCGGCGAACTGGTGGGCAAACCCGCCGGCGTCTTCACCTCGACGTCCAGCCTTCACGGCGGTCAAGAAACGACTCTGCTGTCCATGCTGTTGCCCTTGCTGCACCACGGCATGCTGGTACTCGGCCTGCCATACAGCGAAAACGCCCTGCTCGAGACGCAAGGCGGCGGCACGCCTTATGGCGCCAGCCATCACGCCGGCGCAGACGGCAAGCGCCTGCTGGACAAGCACGAAATCAGCCTCTGCCGCGCATTGGGCCAACGCCTCGCGCAGACCGCCAAGCGTTTGGAGAATGACCGTGGCTAGAAAGCCCAAACCCCTTCCGTCGCTCGAATGGCTGGCCCCGCGGTTGAAGTTCAGCCGAGTGCTCAGCCTGGCCAGTTTCATTAGCCTTGCCGCGTTGCTGATCGTCTGGAATCTGGCCTTCGCCGACCTGCACGGTGCGCGGACCTGGGTGGTGATCAGCATTCAGCTGATTCCGCTGCTGCTGGTCGCTCCGGGCATGATTTCCGGCAGCCCACGCGCCCATGCCTGGACTTGCTTCATCGTCAATCTTTACTTCATCCAAGGCGTTCTTGCTGCCATCAACCCAGCACGGATGGTTTACGGCTGGCTGGAAGCGATCATCAGCCTGACGCTGTTCATCAGCGCCCTGCTCTATACCCGCTGGGCGTATCAGTACGAGCGTAAAGCGGCGGGTGAAAGCTGAGGCGGCTTGAGCGCAGGGAGTTGCTGCCGGATGTTGGTGGGCTGAAGCCCACCCTACAACTAAAGCCCACCCTACCTGCTAGACCGTAGGGTGGGCTTCAGCCCACCAATGGCGCGACGCTGGAGCATCAGGCAAAACCCTCCAGCACTCCAACAACCGAATCGCTACCAGCCGAGCGTTTCCTTAAGAAACGGAATGGTCAGCTTTCGCTGCGCTTGCAACGAGGCCTGATCGAGCCGATCGAGCAATTCGAACAACGTGCTCATGTCGCGCGCGCCACGAGTGAGAATGAAGCGGCCGACGTCATCCGGCAGGTTCAGGCCGCGGCGCGAGGCTCGCAGTTGCAGCGCGCGCAGCTTGTCTTCGTCGGAAAGCTCCTGCAGCTGGAATACCAGCGAGAGGCTCAAGCGCGACTTGAGATCAGGCAGTTGCACGGCGATTTCCCGCGGCGAGGCATCGGCCGCGAGCAGCAGTCGCCGACCACTGTCACGCAGCCGATTGAACAGGTGGAACAGCGCCTCTTCCCATACGGGATCACCGGCTATGGCATCCACATCATCCAGGCAGACCAGCTCGCTCTGCTCCAGATTGTCCAGCAGCGCCGGCCCATACTCGGCCACGTCGGCGAGCGGAAGATACACCGCCAGCTCGCCGCGCTGTTCGACACGCAAACAAGCGGCCTGCAGCAGATGGCTACGCCCAACACCTGTATTGCCCCAGAGATAGATCAACTCATCGGACCAGCCGGCCTCGGGCGAACAGACCCGCTCGACATAGCCCAACGCGGCAGCATTGGCGCCCGGATAGAAGTTGGCAAAGGTGGCGTCGTCACGAAGACGAATGCCAAGGGGAAGCTGGATGGGTTTCATGTCTGGCTGGGTGGGTCGACCGATACGACCGGCGGCTCTACGTAAAGGTCGGAGAGTTTATAGAGATCATGCACGTGACGCAGCAGAACCATGATCACCGCCGCCACCGGCAAGGCCAGCAACACGCCGGTAAAACCAAACAGCTGCCCACCCGCCAGCACCGCGAAAATCACTGCGACCGGGTGCAGGCCGATCCGATCACCTACCAGCAACGGCGTCAACAGCATGCCCTCGAGCATCTGTCCGACCGTGAATACCGCCGCGACACCCAGCAACGGGTAAGGCTCCAGGCCGAACTGGAACAGCACAGCGACGACTGCCGCGCCGATCCCGACCACGAAGCCCATATAGGGCACGATGCTGGCGAGACCGGCCAGCACACCAATCAACAGCCCCAGCTCGACGCCGACCAGCATGAGGCCGGCCGAATACACCACCGCCAGCGCCAGCATCACCAGCAGTTGCCCGCGCAGGAATGCGCCTATCACCTCATGGCATTCACGCAGCAACGCCATGACTGTCTCTTCCCGCCGCCGCGGCAACAAGGCCCGCAGCTTGGCCATGATCAGATCCCAATCCCGCAGCAGGTAAAAGCACACCACCGGCACCAGCAACAGATTCGCCAGCCACGCCAGCAGCGCGATGCTGGAAGCCGTCGCCTGACTGAGAATGACCGCCACCACATCTTTGGTACTGCCAAGATTGGCGGTGAATGCGCTCTTGATCTGGTCGAAGCGCCAGAAATCTTCGTCAAGACCAAACTGCATCTGCACCCAGGGCAGCGCCGTCATCTGCAGCCAATCGAGCCCCACGGGCGCCAGCTGATAAAGGTGCATCAGCTGCTTGCCGAGCATCGGTACCAATACCAGTAGCAGCAACATGCACAGCAAGGTGAAAAGCGTGAACACCAGAATCACGCCCCAGGTGCGGGAAAGCTTCCAGCGCTCCAGGCGATCAACCAGCGGATCGCCCAAGTAGGCCAGCAGGATGCCCACCAGAAACGGCGACAGAATGGGTGACAGCTGATAAACCAGCCAGCCAAGCAGCAACAGTGCTGCCAGCCATAGCCAGCGGTTGGTATGAGTGATCGTCATGGGCTAGACGCCTTGCTCCGTTATTCGAGCCGCAGTGCCATCGCTGGCGAAAGGTAAGGATTCATGAACCAGCGAGCGCCACATGTGCAGCGCCCGCCTTGTCAGCATTGATCAAGCGGCGCATCACCAGCGGTAGCGCAATACCTCGCCCTGATCTGGCTGCAACGGTGGCTCAGCGGCAGGCTGGTTCGGCTCCTCAAGTGGGGTCTGGGCATCGATCGGAGGTGCTTCGCTGCCCGCAACCGGCGCGGTAGCATCGCTCGGCGGTGCGTCGGCATCGTTCGTCGGCAATCCGGCATCGATCGGCTGCGCAACAACTTCATCAGCCGGCACTTCCTGCAAACGTGCCAAGGCCAGCTGAGACCGCAGCTGATCCGGGCTGGCATTGAGGCGGTACACCAGCCGATCGCTTTCGACTCGTATCAGGCGAGCGCCGAATGGCTCGAGCAGGCGATCCAATTCGGCGAAACGCTCGACATCGGCGCCCAGCACTTCAAGCGTGATTTCTTCGGTCTCGCCCGGCGCCACGCGGTATTGCGGTGCGAGAAACTTGCTCACCGCCAACATCACCGCATCGGCCACCGCGGCCCGGCTGTCGCCGCTCGCCTTGCCTTGCGTCTGCTTATCACCAACCCAGAGGCGCCAACTGGCCTCCCAGGTTTCGCCGGACTGTTTCGCAAGCACCGTCAGCAGGCCATCCGCATCGTAGCGTTCCGACACGTCGCGAAGCGCCTCAGGCTCGTTCGCCGCGATGGTCTCGGCAGTGGCCGCGAGCTGCTCGCTCAGATCGGCGAGAGGCAGGCGCAGTGGCAAGCCGCGATGCTGGGCGGCTGCTTGCAGATCGGACGCCCCCTCCTGAGCGTCGCCGACCAGATTCGTGCCGTTGACCGACTCGCCCAGCCACCAGATCAGGATGCTCGGGCGGTCAGCTCCCCACAACGACAGCCCCGCGGACCGCAGCGCGCGCTCGGTTGTGATTGGATCGAAGCTCACCACAACGGCGTTGTCCTCATAGGCGTAGCGGCTTACGAGCTGCTGCGGATCGCTGCGCAGTTGCGCAACAGCTGCCGTTTCGGGCTCGCCCGTGAGGCGTAGTACGAGGGTGTCGAACGCCTTGCGCAGCGCTTCCTCGCGCTCATCCGGCTGCTGGCTGGCAACTGGTTCACGCACCTTGTATAGATCGCTGAGAGGTGCCGCCATGCCGTGGGCGGAGACGACCGCACAGCAAAGGGCCAAAAGACGGGGAATGAGGCGCATGGAAATACTCGCTGGCTGGCCAGTCATGGGAAGCCTGCCGGTCGACTGACGACGATCGGCTTCGGCCACGGGGAATCAAGCGCTATACCTTAAACAGGCGTCTGAACCGCGGCAACCGCCGCGCTCCGGAGTTGCGCGTCGGGCACCACTACTCTGCGGCGCATACTCGCCGATCCATCCACGGGAACCGCGGCGGGATGGCCGCTGTGCGGCAAGCCTGATAAAATCGCGCGCTTTCCGCAGACCGGTCCGGCGCCCTCGCCGCGTCGAGACAACAGCCTTGTCCCACCGGTCGCCCCGCACTCTCCTTACAGGTCCGGATTATGAGCAAGCAACCCTCCATCAGCTACAAGGACGCCGGTGTCGACATCGATGCAGGCGAAGCGCTGGTCGAACGCATCAAGGGCGTGGCCAAGCGTACCGCGCGTCCTGAAGTCATGGGCGGTCTGGGCGGCTTCGGCGCGCTCTGCGAAATTCCGGCCGGCTACAAGCAGCCGGTGCTGGTTTCCGGTACCGATGGCGTCGGCACCAAGCTGCGCCTGGCACTGAATCTGAACAAGCACGACAGCATCGGCCAGGATCTGGTGGCAATGTGCGTCAACGACCTAGTGGTCTGCGGCGCCGAGCCGTTGTTCTTCCTTGACTATTACGCCACCGGCAAACTCAACGTGGATATCGCCGCGACCGTCGTCACCGGCATCGGTGCCGGCTGCGAACTGGCCGGTTGCTCGCTGGTTGGCGGTGAGACCGCCGAAATGCCTGGCATGTACGAAGGCGAAGACTACGACCTGGCCGGCTTCTGCGTCGGCGTGGTCGAGAAGAGCGAAATCATCGACGGCTCGAAGGTCGCTTCCGGCGACGCGTTGATCGCGCTGCCCTCTTCCGGCCCGCACTCCAATGGTTATTCGCTGATCCGCAAGATCATCGAAGTGGCCGGCGCCGATATCGAGAACATCCAGCTCGACGGCAAACCACTCACCGAACTGCTGATGGCGCCGACCCGCATCTACGTCAAGCCGCTGCTCAAGCTGATCAAGGACACCGGCGCGGTCAAGGCCATGGCCCACATTACCGGTGGCGGCCTGCTGGACAACATCCCGCGCGTACTGCCCGAAGGCAGTCAGGCCGTCCTCGATATCGCCAGCTGGAATCGTCCCGCGGTGTTCGACTGGCTCCAGGAGAAAGGCAACGTCGACGAGCATGAAATGCACCGCGTGCTCAACTGCGGCGTCGGCATGGTCATTTGTGTGGCACAGGATCAAGTCGAAACCGTTCTCGGCAACCTGCGTGACTCCGGCGAGAGCCCTTGGGTGATCGGTGAAATCGCCTCGGCTGGTGCGGATGCCGAGCGCGTCGTACTGAACAATCTGAAACAACACTGATGAGCCTCGGCGCGCCCTGCAATGTCGTAGTGCTGATTTCAGGGTCTGGCAGCAATCTCCAGGCCCTGATCGACAGCCTCGGTGAAGAGAATCCGGTGCGTATCCGCGCGGTCGTGTCGAATCGCGCCGAAGCATTCGGCCTGCAGCGCGCGCAAGCCGTCGGCATTGCCACTCACGTCGTGCAACACAAGGACTTCGCCGATCGTGAAGCCTTTGACGCCGCGCTGACCGAGATCATTGATACGTACGAGCCGCAGCTGGTCGTACTGGCCGGTTTCATGCGCATCCTTACATCGAGCTTCGTCCGCCATTACCAGGGCCGTTTGCTCAACATCCACCCGTCCCTGCTGCCGAAATACAAGGGGCTGGACACCCACCGTCGCGCCCTCGCAGCCGGTGACCGCGAGCACGGTTGCAGCGTGCATTTCGTCACCGAAGAGCTCGATGGTGGCCCCGTGGCAATACAGGCCAGCCTCAATATCGAGACCGGTGAAAGCATCGGCGAACTGACCGATCGGGTGCATGCAGCCGAGCACATCATCTATCCGCTGGCCGTCCGCTGGTTTGCCGAAGGCCGCTTGCGCCTTGCCGAGCAAGGCGCGATGCTTGACGACATTCCGTTGCCGGCTTCCGGCCATCCGATACGAATCTAGGAGATCTTATGCGTCGCGCTTTGCTGCTCGCTCTCGCCGTACTGGCCCTGCCGGTCCAGGCCCTGGAGCTCAAGCCCTTCTCCGCCAGCTACACCGCGGACTGGAAACAAGTGCCTGTCAGCGGCACCGCCCAGCGCAGCCTGGAAAAACTCGAAGGCAATACCTGGCAGCTGGATTTCGAAGCCTCCATGCTGGTGGCCAGCTTCAATGAACGCAGCACCTTCACCGTCGAGGGCGAGACCTTCATCCCACAGAAATACCGCCTCAAGCGCAGCGGCCTAGGCAAAGGCAAATCTATCAAGCACGACTTCGATTGGCAGGCTAAGCAGGTCACCGGAGAAGATCGTGGTGATCCGGTCAAGCTGCCGCTCAACCGCGGCCTGCTGGACAAGTCCACCTACCAGATCGCGCTGCAGGAAGCGGTGGCAGCGGGCGAAAAAAGCATGAGCTATCAGGTCGTCGATGGCGATGAAATCGAAACCTACGACTTCCGTGTGCTCGGCGAGGAAGCGGTCAGCACCAAGGCAGGCCAGATCGATGCGATCAAGGTCGAGCGCGTGCGTGATCCGACGCAGAGCAAGCGTCAGACCATCCTCTGGTTCGCCAAGGACTGGGACTACATGCTGGTCCGCCTGCATCAGGTGGAGAAGGACGGCAAGGAATACCAGATCATGCTCGAAGAAGGCACCGTCGACGGCAAAGCCGTGAAAGGTGACTGATTACCACCGCGCCGGGCAGCCGGCGCGTCATCGCCCGCCGTTTCAGCGAATCTCACCATGACTTCTCCGCGCGTCTTGCTGCTCGCCCTGCTGCCGGTTTTTGCTGGCTGCCAATCGTTACCCTGGAGCGACGGCCCTCGCAAACAGCCGACAGAGCGGCTTCAGGGCGGGGTCACGCACCGCGACGGTCTGCTGTCGTTGCGCACTTGTCAGGGCGAACGCCATATCACACTGCTCGACACCGACGCGATCGGATTGTCAGAAGATGCCCAGGCGCTATTGTCCGACAGCGGCCAACCGCTGTTTGCCGATGTACGTGGCACGCTGATTTCGCGAGAGGGCGATAGCCAACTGCAACTGACCCAAGTCTATCGACTGCAAGCCGAAGGGCCGGGCTGCGACGCGGACGACTTCAAGCAATTGACGCTGCGCGCCAGTGGCAACGAGCCAGGCTGGAGCGTAAGGATCACCACCCGCGGCATGCTGCTTGAACGTCCCGGCGAGGCCCCCTTGGCCGTGCCGTATCTGGAAGAACAACTTCCGGGCGGACAGTCGAGCTTCAGCAGCGAAGCCAACAACCAGCGATTCGATCTCTGGGTGGCGCCACAGCGTTGCGTCGATGATGCCAGCGGTGCGATCAGCCATTTGACCGCCGAACTGCGCCTCGACGGCCAGACCCTGCGTGGCTGCGCCTATTACGGCGGTGCACGTAACGAATGATTTATCGAAGCGCGCATTTTGTGCGCTTCCCGACGTTTCGAAGACCACACAATGAATAACGACTTGTCTCTGCTGCAGCCTTATCCGTTCGAGAAGCTCCGCGCCCTGCTCGCTGGCGCGCAACCGCCGAGTGAAAAGCGCCCGATCGCGCTGTCGATTGGCGAACCGAAACACCCATCGCCTGATTTCGTTGCCCAGGCACTGACCGCCAATCTCGACCAGCTGGCCGTGTATCCATCCACACTCGGCATCCCCGAGCTGCGCGAGTCGATCGCCCGCTGGTGCGAACGTCGCTTCGGCGTACCGGCTGGCAGTCTCGATCCGGCGCGCCACGTATTGCCGGTCAACGGCACCCGCGAAGCCCTGTTTGCGTTCACTCAGGCCGTCGTCAACCGCAGCGCGGATGCCCTGGTGCTCAGTCCCAATCCGTTCTATCAGATTTACGAAGGCGCGACGCTTCTGGCTGGCGCCACGCCGCACTACCTGCCCTGCACCGCCGAGAATGGGTTCAATCCGGATTTCGACGCCGTTCCGGCCGATATCTGGCAGCGCACGCAGATCCTGTTTCTCTGCTCGCCGGGCAACCCCACCGGCGCGTTGGTGCCGCTCGACACGCTGCAGAAGCTGATCGCGCTGGCCGACGAGCATGACTTCGTCATCGCCGCCGACGAGTGCTACAGCGAGCTTTACTTCGATGAGAAACAACCGCCAGCCGGATTGCTGACCGCCTGCGCCGCGCTGGGTCGCACTGATTTCAAACGCTGCGTGGTGTTCCATAGCCTGTCCAAGCGCTCGAATCTGCCGGGGCTGCGCTCCGGATTCGTCGCCGGGGATGCGGACATTCTCAAGGCGTTTCTGCTCTACCGCACCTATCACGGCTGCGCCATGCCCGTGCAGACCCAACTCGCGAGCATCGCCGCCTGGAACGACGAGGCGCACGTCCAGGCCAATCGCCAGATGTACCGCGAAAAGTTCGATGCGGTTCTAGACATCCTCACACCAGTGATGGATGTGCAGCGCCCCGATGGCGGCTTCTACCTGTGGCCGAAAACGCCTGTCGACGACCAGCAATTCACTCGCGAGCTGTTTGCCCGCGAACATGTGACCGTGGTGCCAGGGTCCTATCTGTCACGCGAAGTCGATGGCGTCAGCCCTGGTAAGGATCGGGTTCGCATGGCGCTCGTGGCGCCGCTCGCCGATTGCGTTGAAGCAGCCGAGCGCATCCGCGCGTTTATCGCCACGCTTTGAAGCCAGAGCCGGACGCGGCGGCGTCCGGCCCTCTTTCAGGCGACACCTGGCGGAATCTTGTCTTTACCGTAGTCGCGCAGTTTCTCGAGGTTTTCCGGCTTCATATGCTCTGGAATGTCCGCCGTGATGGGTCCTTCGCGCTCATCACGCTCCTCCACATCGGGCTTTTCGGGCTCGTTCATGTCGCTCTCCTCAGATTGCGTTCTCTTCCCAAATCAGCTCACCGTCGTTGCTGACCTCCCTGACCTTGGTCAGCGCCGCCTCGGCTGCTACTTCGGCCTCGGACGCGAGGTCGTAATGCCTGCCGTTGGCGACTTTGAATACTCGGGCAGTGTCGTCGGTCTCACGACGCTTCACCGCGATCACCGCCTCGAATCCATCATCGGCAGGAACGGCGGAGGAAATGGCCTCATGGTTTTCGAAATGCTTGCGTGCCATACATGACCTCATCGTTGCGATTGTGATCAATGGACAACGTATGGCCTGAAAAAGGTCGAACCGCTTTGCGACCTTTGCGGCTGAACCGATGGCCGCTGCGGCGACTCCCACTTATTAGGATTCTCAAGGAGCCGACCATGCCCATGAACGAAACCTACGCCGCCAATGCCCCTTCGCGAGACGAAGTGGATGATCTCGAAGGGTTTACCCTGCTCGAATTCGGCACCGACTGGTGCGGACATTGCCGCGCGGCGCAGCCGCCATTGGCGACTGCTATGGCCGAGCGCTCACTGCGTCATCTGAAGATCGAAGACGGTCCTGGGCGGCCACTGGGGCGGTCGTTTCGCGTCAAACTCTGGCCGACGTTGATTCTCATGCGCCAGGGCGAAGAACTCGACCGCGTGGTGCGTCCGACCAGCACCCAGGCTATCGAGGATCTGCTGCGCCAGGCGGACAACTCCGCTAGCTAAAGCGCCAGGCCGCTCAAAGCGGCAGGTTCGTGTTCATCGTGGCATAATCCGCGGTCCAGTTTGGCCGGAGAATGCGGAGCTGTTATGCCCGATCAACACAAAGGACTCTGTCTGTACGGCATCAAGGCGTGCGACACCATGAAAAAGGCCCGTACTTGGCTCGACCAGCAGGGCTTGAGCTATGAATTCCATGACTACAAGAGCGCCGGCATCGACCGCGCCCACCTGGAAGCCTGGTGCAATGAACATGGCTGGCAGACCGTACTCAACCGTGCTGGCACCACCTTCCGCAAGCTGGACGACGTGCAAAAAGCTGATCTTGACCAAGCCAAGGCCATCGAGCTGATGCTGGCTCAGCCATCGATGATCAAGCGCCCCGTACTCGATCTGGGCGACAAGACGCTGATTGGCTTCAAGCCGGATATTTACGCTGTCGAGCTGGCAGCCAAGAACTGAGACCCGCTCGCCAAGACGAGCGTGATTGATAAAGGGATTCCCCATGAGCAAAAACCTATTCAGCCTGGCGTTCGGCGTCGGCACACAGAACCGTCAGGGCAGCTGGCTGGAAGTCTTCTACGCGCAGCCGCTGCTGCAACCGGCCGGCGAGCTGGTCGCCGCTATCACCCCGCTGCTCGGCTATGAAGGTGGCAATCAGGCCATCACCATCTCCACCAGCCAGGCCGCGCAACTGGCGGATGCGATCAAATCGATCGACAGCACCCAGCACGCACTGCTGACCCGTCTGGCCGAAAGCCAGCGCCCGCTGGTAGTCACACTGCTTGCCGAAGACGCTGCGCTGACCTCGACGCCCGAGGCCTATCTCAAGCTGCATCTGATCTCTCATCGCCTGGTCAAGCCGCACGGTCCGAACCTTGCCGGCATCTTCCCGCTGCTGCCCAACGTCGCCTGGACCAACCAGGGCGCGGTGGATCTGGCCGAGCTGGCCGAGCGCCAACTGGAAGCACGCCTGAAGGGCTATCTGCTGGAAGTCATCTCTGTCGACAAATTCCCGAAGATGACCGATTACGTGGTCCCGGCTGGCGTGCGCATCGCCGATACGGCGCGCATCCGTCTTGGCGCTTACGTGGGCGAAGGCACCACCGTCATGCACGAAGGCTTCATCAACTTCAACGCCGGCACCGAAGGCCCAGGCATGATCGAAGGCCGCGTCTCGGCAGGCGTGTTCGTCGGCAAGGGCTCGGACCTCGGCGGCGGCTGCTCGACCATGGGCACGCTGTCCGGTGGCGGCAACATCGTCATCTCCGTGGGCGAAGGCTGCCTGATCGGCGCCAACGCCGGCATCGGCATCCCGCTGGGCGACCGCAACACCGTGGAAGCCGGCCTGTACATCACCGCTGGCACCAAAGTGAACCTGCTCGACGAGCAAGGCGAGCTGGTCAAGGTGGTAAAAGGACGCGAGCTGGCTGGCCAAACCGACCTGCTGTTCCGCCGCAACTCGCTGACTGGCGCGGTCGAATGCAAGACGCACAAGTCCGCGATCGAGCTGAACGAAGCGCTGCACGCGCATAACTGACCGCTAGCTGGAAGCCATAAGCCGGAAGCCGGAAGCAACCGCGCATCGCTTGGGCTTCCAGCTTCCAGCTTCAGGCTTAACGCTATGCTTTTGTCCCCCTGGCGTTCCGATTTCCCCGCCCTGGCCATTCTCGAAGCCCAGGGCCAGACCTACCTCGATAGCGCCGCCACGGCGCAAAAGCCGCAAGCGTTGATCAATGCGCTGACCGGCTATTACACCAGCGGCACCGCCAACGTTCACCGCGCCCAGCATCAGCCGGCCGAGCGCGCGACACGCGCCTTCGAGGATTCACGGATCAAGGTGGCGCGGTGGCTCAACGCAGCCAGCCCGACCGAAATCGTCTTCACCCGTGGCGCCACCGAGGCGCTCAACCTACTTGCCTATGGCCTCGAACCGCTGATCGAAGCGGATGACGAGATCGTCGTCAGCGCGATGGAGCATCACGCCAATCTGCTGCCCTGGCAGCAACTGGCGAAGCGACGCAATGCCAGGCTGGTGGTATTGCCGCTGAATAATCGCGGAGTGATCGATCTCGAAGCGGCTACTCAATTGATTGGCCGAAGAACCCGTCTACTTGCCGTCAGCCAGCTATCCAATGTGCTCGGCGCTTGGCAACCGCTTGCCGAGCTATTGCCGCTGGCCAAGGCTCAGGGCGCGCTGACGATCGTCGACGGCGCGCAGGGCGTGGTCCATGGCCGGCACGACATGCAGGCGCTGGCCTGCGACTTCTATGTACTCTCCAGCCACAAGCTCTACGGGCCGGAAGGCGTCGGCGCGCTTTATGGGCGCGGCGAGTCACTGCTCAAGCTCAGGCACTGGCAATTCGGCGGCGAGATGGTCCGTATCGCCGACTTTCAGCACGCCGAATTTCATGCCGCACCGCTGGGCTTCGAGGCCGGTACACCGCCAATCGGCGCCGTCATCGGGCTCGGCGCAACGCTGGATTATCTGTCCAGACTGGACGCAACGGCGGTGGCTGACCACGAACAAGCACTGCATAAACAATTACTGGCGGGCCTCGCGACCCGTGAAGGCGTGCGACTGCTGGGCGAACCGCAGTTGGCGCTGGCCAGCTTCACCGCAGACGGCATTCATCATGGTGATCTGGCGCACCTGCTTACCGAACAGGGCATCGCCATACGCAGCGGGACCCATTGCGCACAACCGCTATTGAAAAGCCTGGGAATCGATGGCGCCCTCCGCGTCTCGCTCGGACTGTACAACGACGGCACCGATCTGGAGCGTTTTTTCGCAGCGCTGGACCAATCGCTGGAGCTGCTCCAATGAGCGAGCTGCTTGCCCCTGCTAGCGAAGCCCTGCTCAACTTTCAACAGGCTGCCGGTTGGGAACAGCGCGCGCGGTTGCTGATGCAGTGGGGCGATAGGCTCGAGCCACTCAGCGAATTCGAGCGCAACGAGACCAACCAAGTGGCAGGCTGCGAAAGCAAGCTGTGGTTGATCGGCGAGCGACAAGGAGATCTCTGGCATTTCCGCGGCACCAGCGAGGCGCGCCTTCTGCGCGGGTTACTCGCTGTTCTGCTGGTGCGCGTCAACGGGCTCGACGTTGATCAGCTGCGGCAGCTTGACATCGCAGAGTGGTTCGACCAACTCGGCCTGTCGCGGCAGCTATCGCCTTCGCGCAGCAACGGCATGAACGCAGTATTGGCGCGCATGCGCGAACTGAGCCGGCAAACGCAATAGCGGCTCATCTGGCAGAGCGCCAGGGAAACCAGCGCGGCGTACGTCGGCAATAATCGCGATACTGCTCACCGAACACCGATTCCAGGTAGGGCTCTTCATAACGCGCGATATATACCGCGGCGAAGCGGCTCCAGATCGCCAGCCACACCGCCAGCAGCGGCGAACTGTAGATCAACATCAGGCCGATCAGTACGAAAGTGCCCGACCACATCATCGGATGCCTGACCCATCCGTACGGACCGCCTCGCAGCAGGGCCTTCGGTCCAGATAGCGGGCTGACCGTTCCCTTGCCATGCCGGTACATCATCAGCGCGCAGACGATCGCCAGCAGCCCGCCCAGGTTCATCAGCGTGACGCCCGTGTATTTCAGAACTGCCAGGCGCGGCAGCTCGATGCCCAGTTGCTGTTCCAGTTGCAGAAAGAAACGCGGGAATACATAGAGCACGCCGAACGGGCCGACGATCAGGTAGATCAGGGTATCGACCCTGCCGAGCAGCTTATTCACGTGTATGGCGTCCGATCTGTCTCGTCTAAGGACAACAAGCGCAGCGCCCCGGTTCGCCTTCGACGAAGGCAACAGCGTCGGGACTAGCCTATCGGCGCACGCTCCGCCGGCCGCCTTGCTCCCGCCACCAGCTTGTCGACGGCGCGCGCCGCCGCCACCAGACCGAAACTGGCAGTGACCATCATCGCCGCGCCGAAACCGCCGGCACAGTCGAGCTTTACTCCCTCGCCCACGAAACTCTTGCTCTGGCAGACACCGCCATCCGGCTTGGGGTAGCGCAATTGCTCGGTGGAAAACACACAGGGCACGCTGTAGGTGCGGCCCGGCGTGCGGGAAAAGTTGTATTCGCGCCGCAGCAGGGAACGCACCTTGGCGGCCAGCGGATCGTTGAAGGTCTTGTTCAAGTCGGTGACTTGGATCTGCGTCGGATCAACCTGCCCGCCCGCGCCGCCCGTGGCGATGATCTGAATCTTGCGCCGCTTGCACCAGGCGATCAGCGCCGCCTTGGCCGGCACGCTGTCGATGCAGTCGATGACGCAATCCATCTGTTCGGTGATGTATTCGGCCATAGTGTCGCGCGTGACGAAGTCGGCAACGGCATGCACCACGCAGGCCGGGTTGATCGCCCTGATCCGCGCCGCCATCTCGTCAACCTTGGGCTTGCCAACGGCACCTTCCAGCGCATGCACCTGCCGGTTGGTGTTGGTAATACAGACATCGTCCAGATCGAACAAACTGATCTCGCCGACCCCGCTACGCGCTAGCGCCTCGGCCGCCCAGGAACCAACCCCTCCAATCCCAACCACTGCGACATGCGCCGCCGCCAAACGCTCTAGCCCAGCAGCACCGTAGAGACGGGCTATACCGCCAAAACGCTGATCGTCGATAGCCATGTCGATACCCCTGGGAAATATCGCGCGATTATAGGGCCGACATTCACCTCGATCCCAGCCCGTAATGTCAGCCCTGACAGCTCCTCTAAAAGCTTCGCCCCGAGGGCGGGCCTCCTACGCAAACCGAGGTCTGCAACGACCCCTGCGTTAGCCGCGCCCGACATTAAAGCCGAAGCCTGCACGAAACCCTGTTGGAGGCGTACCCGCCTGATCAACGCTCAAACAACCAGCAACCCTATCTGCCGGAAAGCCAAAAAGCTTCGCGCCGAGGGGGGTCTCCTACAAACCGAGGCCTGCATAAACCCTTGCGTTAGCCGCGCCGACGCTAAAGCCGAAGCCTGCACGAAACCCTGTAAGAGGCACGCCCTCGCGGCGAACATGGTGAGCACGAACAAGGACGAATTATTGCGCCTGATTCGCCGCTTCAGCTGCCTGGATCAGATCAACGCCGATTTCATTCTCGAACTTCTTCCAGGCCGGGCGAACCGCATCGCGCCAGGCATTGCGCTGCTCCTCGGTCAGCACCAGAATTTCGCTCTTGCCGGTATCGACGATGTTCTGCCTGGCTTTTTCATTCAGAGCCTCGGCTTGACGATTCACCTCGGCGGTAACCTCCTCGATGATTTCTTCGAGTTCGGTACGCACCGGAGCCGGCAAGCCGTTCCAGAACTGGGTGTTGGTGATCAGCAGGTAATTGCCGATCCCGTGATTGGACTCGGTCATGTACGGCTGCACTTCGTAGTACTTTTGGCTATAGATGTTCGACCAGGGGTTGTCCTGAGCATTGACTACGCCGGTCTGCAAGCCCTGGTAGATCTCGGCGAAAGCCATCTTTCGCGGCACGGCGCGCAGCGCGGTGTACTGAGCGGCCTGCAGATCCGATGGCTGAACACGGAACTTCAACCCGCGAGCGTCGGCCGGCTCGCGCAACGGCTTGTTGGCGGTGAACTGGCGCATGCCGTTAAGCCAGTAGGCCAGCCCGGTGATGCCCTTGTCCTCCATCGACTTGAGCATGGCCTTGCCCTTGTCCGATTGCTGGAAGCGCTGCGCGGCGGCGACGTCATCGAAGAGGAACATCATGTCGAACAGCTGCAGCTGCTTTGTGTATTGCTCGAGTTTCGACGGCGCTGGGGCGAGCATCTGCACCTGGTTCAGTAGCAGGGCTTCCATTTCCTTGCCATCGCCATACAGCGACGAGTTGGCGTAAACCTCGACCTTGACCTGCTCCGGCAGACGTTCCTGGACGAGCTTTTTAAACATCAACGCGCCCTGCCCTTTGGGCGTGCTGTCCGCGGTGATGTGGGAGAACTTGATCAGGATCGGTGCGCTCGGCTGAGATTGGGCCTGAGCGCCGAATACGGTGACCAATGCCGAAACGGCGAGCAGGCGGCTGATACCACGGGTGAGTCGTGCCATGGGAGAAGCTCCGTTTTGTAGTTGTGTGAGCTATGTAGCTAACCGGACTCTAGCCGGCGTCGTTTCCCGCTGACATTCATATTTGAGCAAGCGTGGCTTCGCTGCCCGCGAAGGCTAGGACGACGCCATGCCGTATACAGCCTGTTTTTCAGCGATTGCCTTCGCGAGTCGTGAGGTGCTCCAGCAACTGTCGCGCCGTGACCGAGAGGCTTTCGAGGTTGCGTACACCAATCTTCAGTTCGCGGCGTGCCCAAGGATCGGTAAGCGGAATGATCGCGACATCCAGCGCCGGCAAGTAATTGCGCACCACCTGCTCGGGCAGCACACCAATGCCCATGCCGGTATGAATCATCCGGCAGATCGCCTCGAAGCTGCGCACCTGAATGCGCAGCCGCAACGGCACGCCCATCTGCTGGGCTGACTGCTGCAGCAGCGCATGCAGTGACGCGTCTTGCTGCAGGCCGATGAAATCGAAACCGGCGGCATCGCGCAGGGCGATGCTTGTCAGCGTCGCCAAGGGATGCTCGCGCGGTGTGACCAGCACCAGCCGATCCTCGCGATAGCCGAACACCTGAATATCTTCGGCCGGCATGTGCCCGGCGAAGATGCCGATATCCGTCAGCCCTTCGCGTAGAGCACGCAGGGTGTCGCTGCTGACGCGCTCTTCCAGATCAATTTTTACTTCTGGATGCAAGCGAGAGAAGGCACTCAGATCTTCGGGCAGGAATTCAATTACCGATGAGGTGTTGGCGTGGATGCGAACGTGCCCTTTCACGCCTTGGCTGAATTCGCTGAGATCGGCATCCATCTGCTGTAGGCCATCGAGCAAGTTGCGCGCGTGATGCAGCAACGCATGGCCGGCGGGCGTCAGTTCCACGCCCTTCGGTTGGCGATACAGTAAGCTCACGCCGAGCTGGCCCTCCATGTCGCTGATGCGCTTGCTGACAGCCGCGAGCGCCAAGTGCTCGCGCTCGGCGGCACGGGTAAGGCTGCGCTCGTCGGCAATGGCGACAAAAAGGCGCAGGGTAACGAAATCGACACGCCGCATGGTTGGTTCTCGTATTCGCAAGTGACGAAGCGGCAACCTTAAACCGTAGCGTTCAGAAAGGCATCAGCTGAAAGCCTTCGCAGTCCGCGAAACCATCCTTGGTTATTTGGTAATTGTCCGGTACACGGCCCTCGGTCATCCTCCACATATGAATCGACCCGGCTTAGGTGTTGTGATGAACGAAAAGAATGAAAACAGCTTGCCGCTGCAAGGCCTCAAGGTCATCGAGATGGGCCAGCTGATCGCTGGCCCCTTCGCCAGCAAAATGCTCGGCGAGTTCGGTGCCGATGTGATCAAGATCGAGCCGCCAGGTGTCGGCGATCCATTGCGCAAGTGGCGCAAGCTCAAGGACGGCACTTCGCTCTGGTGGCACGTTCAGTCACGCAATAAGCAGTCCGTGACGCTCGACCTGAAAGCCGCCGAGGGTCAGCAGATCGTTCGGCAACTGGTGGCCGAAGCTGACGTGCTGGTGGAAAACTTTCGGCCTGGCACGCTCGAAGGCTGGGGCCTCGGCTGGGACGAACTGGCAAAGCTCAACCCGCGCCTGATCATGCTGCGCATTTCTGGCTACGGCCAGACCGGCCCCTACCGCGACCTGCCCGGCTTCGGCGTGATCGGCGAGGCTATGGGCGGATTGCGGCACCTGTCTGGCTATCCCGGCCAACCGCCGGTACGGGTAGGCGTGAGCATTGGCGACTCGCTGTCTTCGCTCTACGGCGTGATCGGCGTGCTGCTCGCCTTGCAGGAGCGCAACCGCAGCGGCAAGGGCCAAGAGATCGACGTCGCGCTGTACGAATCGGTATTCGCGATGATGGAAAGCCTGGTGCCCGAATACGACGCCTTCGGCTATATCCGCGAGCCGGCCGGCAGCGCCCTGCCCGGCATCACCCCGTCCAACTCCTATTTATGTAGCGATGGCGCCTACGTACTGATCGCTGGCAACGGCGACAGCATTTACAAGCGCCTGATGACGTTAATGGGACGCCAGGACCTTGCCGAGGATCCGCGTTTCGCACATAACGACGGTCGCTCCCAACATGCCGAACTGATCGACGCCGCCATTGGTGAATGGACCGCGAAGCACAGTCGTGACGAGGTAATCGAGGCGCTCAAAGACGCGCGAGTCCCGGCAGGTTATCCGTACACCGCCGCCGATATCGTCAAGGATCCGCATTACCTGGCGCGGCAGATGATCGAGCAGGTCCAGACCTTCGCCGGCCCGCTCAAGGTTCCGGGCGTGCTACCCAAGCTCAGCCGCACCCCAGGCCGCATCGGCACCGGCGGCCCACAGCTGGGCGAACACACCGAAGACGTACTGGCGGGGCTAGGCCTGACCGAAGCGCAGCGCCACGGATTGCGCGAGCGGGGAATTATCTGAGTAGCCATCAAATCCATTCGCCGCGGGGCGAAGCTTTGACTTTGTTAGCAGCCTATCGCCTGCATTCGCCGCGAGGGCGCGCCGCCCATAAAAAGCGGTGCGGCGTAGGCTTTGGATGTTGTAGGAGGCCTGCCCTCGGCACGAAGCAATTGTAGGGTGGGCTTTAGCCCACCAGCCACCGCCGCGAGGGCGCGCCTCCCATAAAAAGCGGTGCGGCGTAGGCTTTGGATGTTGTAGGAGGCCTGCCCTCGGCGCGAAGCAATTGTAGGGTGGGCTTTAGCCCACCAGCCACTCGCTGCCCAACGGGCATCTTATGGCTTCCACGCTCTGCGTAGGAGCCAACCCGACGCTTAGCGTCGCAGTGCCGTTCCCAGCGGAGCTTGGGGACAATCAAACTGACCTGATGGTCCTCGAACAATCAGCGCTTGCCACTCCCGGAGACATCATGACCAAACGCCTCTACATCCAGGACGTCGCTACCCGCGACGGTTTCCAGATTGAACCGAACTTCATCCCAACCGAAGGCAAAATCGCCTTGATCGATCGCCTCTCCGAAACCGGGTTGGCGAAAATCGAGGTAACCTCTTTTACCTCGCCCAAAGCCATCCCCAATTTGCGCGATGCCGAAGAAGTCATGCGCGGTATCCGCCGAACGCCAGGTGTCGAATACACGGTACTGGTACCCAACGTAAAGGGATGCGAGCGCGCCCTCTCCTGTCGCGTGGATGAAATCAACCTCGTGATGTCCGCTAGCGACACCCACGGCATGGCAAACCTACGTATGACGCCGGAACAATCATTGGCTCAGTTCCGCGAAATCATCGAAGTCACCCGTGGCAGCGGCGTGTTCATCAACGCTTCGCTCTCCACCACCTTCGGCTGCCCGTTCGAGGGTGATATCCCAGAGCCCCGAATATATGAACTGGTGCAGCGCCTGCTGGATCTAGACGTGCAGGGCATCACCCTCTGCGATACCACCGGCATGGCCGATCCGGCTCAGGTCGAGCGCATCTGCCGCGAAGCGACGAGCAACTGGCCCGAGGCGGTATTTACCGCGCACTTTCACAACACCCGAGGAATGGGCTTGGCCAACGCGCTGGCCGCTCTGAATGCAGGTATCGATCGTTTCGATGCGTCGCTCGGTGGCCTTGGCGGCTGTCCTTACGCGCCAGGTGCCAGCGGCAACATCTGCACTGAAGATCTCGTGCACATGTTTCAACGCATGGGCCTGAACACCGGCGTCGATCTAGACACGCTGTTGCAATGCGCCGCGAGCCTGCCGGAACTGGTCGGCCACGATGTGCCGGGCGCCGTCCTCAAAGCCGGTAAAGCAGACCGCCGTTATCCGAAGCCCAAGTGGATGCAGGAGTCAGACAAATAGGCCTATCAACGAGTAACTTGTAGCAGATGCGCAAAAGCTATTAGGTACCCAGATGAATATTGATGTGCGCTGGCAACAACGTCTGCATAACTTTAGCAGGGCGCTGCTACAGCTCGATGAAGCAATGAAACTCATGCAGCAACGCGAGCTATCCAGACTGGAAAAGCAGGGTGTCATTCAGGGCTTTAAATATTGCTATGAGCTTGGCTGGAATACGCTAAAAGACTTTCTCGTCTGGCAAGGCATCGATGACACCGTCAGCTCCCGCGACACGATTCGCCAAGCATTCAGCAAGGGCTTGATCAGCGACGGCCACGCCTGGATGCAAATACTCACGGACCGCAACCGGACTTCACACACATACAACGAGGAAACCGCCGAAGCGATCCTGACTAACATCCAGTTGCAGCACCATCCTTTGCTCAAGGAACTACAGCAGATACTGCTCAGCCGCGTTGAGCCAGGCGCATGAATCTACAGATCTCTGGCTTATCAGATAAGGACGTTGCGTCGATCCGCAAAACACTCCGGCTGTTTCCGAAAATTACCGAAGCGATTCTGTATGGCTCCCGCGCCAAGGGCTGCTACCGGCCCGGTTCGGACATCGATCTGACACTGAAAGGTAATGAGCTCTCATATCAAGACCTGCTCGACATAGAACTGGTCTTGGACGCCTGCTTCTGCCCTACAAGATCGACCTGTCCCTGCATCACCAACTCGATAATCCACAGCTGATCGATCACATCGCCCGAATCGGAAAACTCTTCTACAGCGCAGCGGGCTGACACACAGCGAAATCTGCGATTCACCTGTAGGAGGCCCGCCCTCGGGGCGAATGCAGGCGATAGCCTGCCAGCAGAACCAAAGCGTTTCGCACCGACAGCAGCTCTCAAAAAAACTAAAGCGTACACCGCACCGCTTCTGATTTTGTGGGAGGCGCGCCCTCGCGGCGAATGCAGGCGATAGCCTGCCCAAACCACCCTACTCAGCCGGCCCCGCTCTTCGCTGCTGATAAATCAAATCAACGATCTCACCCTCAGGCACATAACCGCTCACCACCTCACGCAGCAGTACCCGAACCTGCGGATAGTCATCCTGCTCGACAGCTTTAAGCAGTTTCGCCAGCACACCGCGCAGCACATCCCAAGTGAAGTACTCCTCATCGGCACGCATGATCATCGGGTGTTCGGTAGGGCTCACGTTGTCGCCGATCAGCAGCTCTTCATAGAGCTTCTCACCCGGGCGCAACCCAGTGAACTCGATAGCAATGTCCCCATGAGGGCTTTTCTCCGAGCGCACGCTCAGGCCGGACAGGTGAATCAGTTTCTCCGCCAGCTCGGCAATACGCACCGGCTGCCCCATGTCCAGTACGAACACATCACCGCCCTGCCCCATGGAGCCCGCCTGGATCACCAGCTGAGCGGCCTCGGGAATGGTCATGAAGTAGCGAGTGATTTTCGGATGGGTCACGGTTACCGGCCCGCCACTGCGTATCTGCTGATAGAAACGTGGAATCACCGATCCCGACGAGCCCAGTACATTGCCGAAACGCACCATGGTGAAACGGGTCTTGTTGACGTGATGCACCGCATCGTCAGCGCCGAACAGCACCGGTGCCGCTTCACGGCTCAACGCCTGCAGAATCATCTCCGCGACACGCTTGGTACTGCCCATTACATTGGTGGGCCGCACCGCCTTGTCAGTGGAGATCAGCACGAAGTTGGCCACACCCGCCTGCACGGCCGCCTGCGCCGTGTTCATGGTGCCGAGCACATTGTTCAGCACACCTTCGGCGACGTTGTGCTCCACCATGGGTACATGCTTGTAGGCAGCCGCGTGATAGATCGTCTCCACCTGCCAGGTGCGCATCACATCCAGCAGACGCTCAGCATTTCGAATGGAGCCCAGTATCGGCACCAACCGAACCGGCAGCGAAGCCCGCTTGATCACCCGCTCCAGTTCGATGTGAATGCTGTAAAGATTGAACTCGCTGTGCTCGAACAGCAGCAGTGTTTGAGGTTTGTTCGATAGAATCTGCCGGCACAGCTCCGAACCAATCGAGCCGCCGGCTCCCGTCACCATCACCACCTTGCTGCGAATACATTTCTCGAACAGCGCCTGCTGCGGTGGCACGGCATCACGCCCGAGCAAGTCAGCAATGTCAACTTCCTGAATGTCCTCGACCTTGACCTTGCCGCTGGCCAGATCCATAAAACCGGGAACGCTGCGTACATGGAGGGGGAAATGCTCCAATGTCTCCAGTACCTCACGCCGCCTGCCACGTGATGCAGACGGGATCGCCAACAGAATTTCATCCGCTCCCGTCTCGTCAATCATCTGCTGGATATGCTTGGGCGAATACACCCGCAACCCGGCAATGGTGCGGTTGAAGAGATTTGGATCATCATCGATGAACGCAACCGGACGCATCGCGCGCCCCAGCCGCAATGCTGCAATCAACTGATTGCCCGCCGCACCAGCGCCGTAAACAGCGACTTTCGGCAACCCCGCGTCGCGGCCCTTGAACTTAGTGAGCGAATCCGGAGAAAACCAATCCCCCATAAAGTACTGGCGCATCACCAGGCGCAAGCCGCCGATCAATACCAGACTCAGCCACCAATAGTTGAACACCATCGAACGCGGTATCAACTTGGGCGCATCGCTGCGCCAATAAACAGCCAAAGCCAGCAACAGGGCGGAAAGCGTAACGGCCTTGACGATGGCCATCAGGGCATCATTGCCAAAGTAACGCATCACGGCGCGATACATGCCGAAGCGGATAAAGATCGGTATCGAAAACACAGGCGTGAGGCCAAATAGCCAGGCGTGCCCGCCAAGCGGCTCGACAAAACCCGCCTCACCAAGGCGAACGAAGAAAGCCAGCCACAGCGCCAGCCAAACCAGAAGCACATCCGTACCGACCTGGACAAGGCGCTTCTGCCGCCTGGGCAAACGCACCAGATGCGTGCGCATTTTCTCCGCCAACCTCAACACAACACTTATCCTTCCTTTAGTTCTACTGGTATCCCATCGCAACAACGCACCGAAAGCCAAACACAGAATGGCTACGATCGACCCCTGCATCAAAGCGTATGCGCCGGTATCCGGATAGTCAGGTTTTCCGGACGATCCGATCCCCAGCGCCCTTGCCCGCCACAGTCATGAAGATGTACTTGAAGTAATGCGCCACGGTGAGGGTTCGGATCATCTTCTGATCAGTTTCCGCTAGCAGAGCCGGCGTAGACATATCGATTTCGCACACCTGCGCCAGCCCGGTGATCCCTGGGCGTACGTCGAACACGCCACGCTTGGCACGCTCGTTTGTCAGTTCTTCCTGATTGAATAGCCCCGGCCGCGGCCCTACCAGACTCATCTCACCCTTGAGTACATTCCAGAGCTGGGGCAGTTCATCCAGCTTGGTCTTACGCAGAAAATGACCGAAACGGGTAATGGAGGCACTGCTGGCCAGATGGGTGGCAACCGAGGCGGTATCCACCTTCATGGTGCGGAACTTGACCAGCGTAAACGGCTTCTGATGACGACCAACGCGTACTTGCCGAAAAATCGGCGAGCCCGTATCGAACAGGCCGATGACCGTCAGCAAAAGCAATACAGGGAAACCAGCTACCAAACCCAGCAACGAAAAAACAAAATCAAAAACTCGAATCACGGTTCACCTGGTCATTATTCAAACAGGATGCTCAAAGCAACGCCTAAGCCCTTCTTCAACGGTATAAGGCGGCTTCCAGTCCAGCAGTTCACAGGCCTTGCTGATATCCACCTGCAACGAGCCAAGCAGCCGTTGGGCCATCGCTCTCTTTCCCAACAAGGTAGCACCAAACTGAAGCATGCCAGCCGGGACGGGAATCAACCGCGCAGGCTTACCCATCGCCCTACCCACGCCACGCAGTAACTCGGTTGTAGACAGATCTTGGCCATCGCCCGCGAGAAATATCTGATTGGCGGCGGCGGGATGATCAATGCAACGTGTGATCAGATCAATCAGATTGTCGATACCCATTAATGAGCGCTTGTTGTGGATAGCACCAAGTGGGAGCGGAAGCCCTTTCTCAACCAGCTTGATCATGCTAGCGAAGTTGCCCTTAACTCCCGGCCCGTAAACCAACGGAGGCCGGATAATCACCACTTCCATTCCGGTTTCGGCAGCCAGCTGCATCAAGCCCTGTTCTGCTTCCAGCTTGGATGATCCGTAAGCATCCTCTGGAGCCGGCTCATCACTGGCGAAGAATGCCCGTTCATTGACGGTGGCCTCACCGTTTACTTTGATCGAGCTGATAAAGATAAAACGCTTCACCCCAGCAGCCACAGCCTGTCGAGCCAGGCTCAGCGTGCCTTCCACATTGACACGACGATACTCGGCCAAGGGGTCGGCCACCTCGTCCGTCATGATATGAGCGCGAGCGGCAGCGTGGATCAACACGTCCACGCCGGGCAACAAGGCAGACAGATTAGCCTGCTGCAAATCCCCCACCGCATGCAGCCCGGAACTGCTCCGTCCCTGTGGTAAGCGACGGCACAGACCGATTATTTGACGCTCAGAGCATTGCTCAAGCTGCGAGAGCAAACGCAAGCCGACGAAACCGGTGGCGCCGGTTAATATAATTTTGGTCATTGAAAACTTATGGCCCTAATAATGTCCGCTACCTGAAGCGCTCTGCGTCAGTTGGATGATGCATACCCGCCAACCTCAGGAATCCCCACCAAAAATATCTCTGGTGTAAACCTTGTGCATCACATCAGCCAAGGCTTCTTCCGGGCGGTTGGCGACGACAATATCCGCCACTTGCTTAAACTCATCCAGATCATTAATCACCCGCGACCCGAAGAAAGCTTCTTCCTCAAGCACCGGTTCATATACCACCACCTCAATCCCCTTGGCCTTGATGCGCTTCATCACACCCTGAATCGCAGAAGCCCTGAAGTTGTCCGAACCGGATTTCATCACCAAGCGATATATACCCACCACCTTTGGCTTTTTCGCGATGATGGAGTCGGCAATGAAATCCTTGCGGGTACGGTTTGCATCTACAATCGCCTTGACCAAATTATTAGGCACTTGATCATAGTTGGCTAACAGCTGCTTAGTGTCCTTGGGCAGGCAGTAGCCACCGTAGCCAAAGGAGGGGTTGTTGTAGTGACTGCCAATACGCGGATCCAGCCCCACGCCTTCGATGATGTGCTTTGAATCCAGGCCATGTACCTGAGCATAGCTGTCCAGTTCATTGAAATAAGCCACCCGCATCGCCAAATAGGTATTGGAGAACAGCTTGATGGCTTCAGCCTCGGTCGAGTCGCTAAACAGCACTGGCACGTCCTGCTTGATAGCACCCTGTTGCAAAAGCGCGGCAAACACCTTCGCCCGCTCACTCCGCTCGCCAACAATAATCCGTGAAGGGTGCAGATTGTCATACAACGCCTTGCCTTCGCGCAGAAACTCCGGCGAAAAAATAATATTATCTGTATTGAATTTTTCCCTGATCGCCTGCGTATAGCCAACCGGCACCGTCGACTTGATGATCATCACCGCGGCTGGGTTGATGGCCTGCACATCAACAATGACCGTCTCCACGCTACTCGTATTAAAGTAATTGCTCTGCGGGTCATAGTCAGTAGGGGTGGCGATAACTACATACTCCGCCCCGTGCAACGCCTCCTGCTTGCTCAACGTAGCGGTGAGGTTCAACGGCTTGTTCTTCAGGAAGTCGGAAATTTCGGTGTCTTCGATAGGTGAGACATGGTTGTTCAGCAGCGCGACCTTTTCAGAAACGATATCCAGCGCAACCACTTCATTGTGCTGCGCTAACAGCACAGCATTAGAAAGCCCTACGTAGCCGGTGCCAACCACTGCAATCTTTCTCATAAGCCTTTGTACTCCTTGAACCAGCGAACGAACCTGTCCATACCTTCTTCAATCTCCATCTGCGGCTTGTAGCCCACAACGGTTTCCAAGCGGCTGGTGTCGGCGTAGGTGCGTTCCACATCGCCAGGCTGCATGTCGAGCATGGTTTTTTTGGCATCTTTGCCGGTGGCAGTTTCGATGGCCTGGATGAAGCGGGCAAGAGGGATCGGCTGGTTGTTGCCAATGTTGAACAACGCATACGGCCGTTGGCCGGTGGGAATAACGTCCTGAATGCGCAGCACGCCTTCGACGATATCGCCAATATAGGTGAAATCCCGCTGCATCTTTCCATGATTGAAGACGTTAATCGGCTCGCCCTTGAGGATGGCGTCGGTAAACAGCCAGGGCGCCATATCGGGCCGGCCTGCAGGGCCGTACACGGTAAAGAAACGCAAGCCCGTCACCGGAATGCCGTACAGATGGGCATAGGAATGCGCCATAAGTTCGTTGGCTTTCTTCGTGGCCGCATAGAGAGAGACGGGGTTGTCTACCTGATCGTCTTCACTGAAAGGGATTTTGTCGTTCATGCCGTAGACCGAACTGGACGAGGCATAGACCAGATGCTCCACCTGGTGATGGCGGCAGCCTTCCAGAATGGTCATCATGCCCACCAGATTACTGTCCACATACTCAAAGGGCGCCTGCAAGGAATAACGCACACCAGCCTGGGCCGCCAGATGGATTACCCGCTGAAACTTCTCGGCAGCAAAGAGCCCCGCCATGCCCTTCCGGTCAGCAAGATTCATTTTCACAAAGCGGAAACTGGCATGGGGCGTGAGCCGGGCCAGACGGTATTCCTTGAGCACTGGATCGTAGTAGCTGTTCATATTGTCCAGCCCCACGACCTCATGTCCTTGCTGCAACAGCTGCTCGGCTACGTACATACCGATAAAGCCGGCGGTGCCGGTCACAAGATATTTCATGGATTAAAGTCCCCTTAAAAATCAGCGTCAGGCGCCCACAACGATGTCAAATCAAAACATCGTTGAAACCACCTTGGCGTCGCTACCGCTTCAGCAGCTGCTCATAAACCTGAATGTGCTCATCAATGGCCTTCTCCACATCAAAGGCTTTCTCGGCAAGCTCGCGGCCTGCTCGGCCCAGTTGCTGCCTTTGCTCAGGGTTGCTAATAAGACGCTCGATAGCATCAGCCAGCGCGGCACTGTCCTTGGTCGGGATAAGTAAGCCAGTTACATCAGCCTCAATAGCATCCCTGCAGCCCGGGTGGTCTGTAGTGATGACAGCCCGCCCACAAGCGGCCGCTTCAATCAGCACCTTGGGCAGCCCCTCGCCGTAACACGATGGCAGTGCCACAATATGTGACTGCGCAAATAGCTCGGCAATATCCGCCCTATAGCCAAGGCACTTGAGCAGCCCTTCTTGCTCCCAGGCATCCAACTGCGCCTGCGTAACCGTATTGGCATTGCCTGGATCGGGCGTGCCAATCAGCCAGAACGTTGCAACAATACCTCGCTGTCGCAGCGTACGAGAGGCCTCGGCGAATTCAACTACCCCCTTGTCCTTGAGCAAGCGCGAAGCAAAACTGATGACGACCTTTCCTTCCGGCTCAGGCAGAAAAGGATAGGCTGCAAGGTCAACACCAGCGCCACGAATCAAAACAGCTTTCTCTTCAGGCAGGCGCGCAAAGCGCTGGAGCAGAGCTTTGTCATCGCGATTCTGAAAAATAACCTTTTGTCGTTGATGACCAAAGGCAAAACGATATAAGGGATAAAGAATCGAACGAAGAGTAAGAGTCTTGAAACTATCCTGGCTAAATAAAATACCCAAGCCAGCAACAGCGGAAACAATCGCTGGGACACCGGCGAGCCGAGCAGCGACACCACCATAGAGATAGGGCTTGATAGTAACTAAGTGCACTACATCCGGCTTTAACTTCTTGAACAGAGAATAAAGGCCAAATACTGTTGCCAGTTCAGCAAAGGGATTTTTGCCTTTACGGGACATGGATACTTGATGATAAATAAAACCATTTGCCGCAATCTCATCAGGACAAGGCCCTGGTGCAACAATATGCACTCTATGGCCTTGTGCAAGCAAACGCTGACCAATACCCATACGATGGGAAATAAAATATTTAGGATCGTTGACAACAAAGGCAACTGAATTCATGTATTACGCCCGCTCAGAATTTTTCGCCTTGACTTTTTGGCGAAAGAGAAGAATGGATGAGGCACAAGAAGAAGCAGCATTAAGAAAAAACTTTTTAGCTTGAATAGCTTGTACCCGCTAGCGAGCCGAAATACAGCCTCAGAATAGCGTCCATCTGAAAGCGAGCCCAGAAAGTGTTTATAATAAACACTAAATAAATAACGCTTTTTACTTTTCTCTAAACGCCTAAAAAAGCAATAATTTTTTGAAAAATAACTGATAAGGAAAGGGGCTTTATTATGTCGTCCCAACCTGCTGCCATCAGCAAACTGATTCACTTTAACCAAAACTTTATTTAAGAAAGCAACTCTATAATTTGAAGCCATCATGAACCATAAAAACAAATCTTCCGTTAACACGGCATCTACAGGAAAACCACCAAGCGCTAGAACACTTTCTTTATTCAAAATAACTTTAGAAGAATTGACTAAAGGCGTGGACACGGAAAGATCGAAGTAATTATCAACATAACCAGCGAACCCTTCCGGCAGAGAACAAGCCGGAACAAACAGATTGGACTCATCATCAGCTATGCAGTGAAAAGAAGAATACATAGATGCGTCAGGACACTTGCCAATCAACGCATTCATCTCAAACAAGTACTCATTACTCCATTCGTCATCAGCATCCAACAATGCTACATACTCACCCGCAGCAAGCTTGATGCCTAAATTTCGAGCACTAGACACACCTGCGTTAACCTGCGAGACCAACTTGACACTAGCATTAGAATGCTCCTCGATGATAGCAGCAACAATAAGGCTGCTATCATCGGTGGAGCCATCGTCAACAATAATAATTTCAAACGGCTTAAAGGTCTGCGCGAGCACAGACCTCAAGCACCCCTCAATCGAATATCTCTTATTGTACAAAGGCACGACAACAGATATTAAATAGTGCATACCAACCCATTAACTTCAATAAAAACCGAAAAAGCACACTCAAACATGCACACCATCTTTTTTATCGTGCAGTAAAAACACTGAAAAGGATGCTAAAAGCGCCATTGTCATTGGAGCGCCCAATATAACATTCCCCTTTGCATGCACTATAAAAAGCAAAATTAATAAACCCACCCTATAAAACAAAGGCATACATTTTGTAATAATAAAGGAAAAACTAATTACCATAACAACAAGAGGGAGCCCACCAAAAAGCATCTGCCTCAGGAAACCGACATCGGTCCCGCCGTAATATAGGCCGTCATCTGATATATAGCGCCCATCCCCTATCAATACAGTGTCTACGTTATCGGGAATAAACCACATAGTGTGCAGCACATCCGTTGACGCACTTGAGAATGTCCCAGATCTCATCATATTAACTAGTGGCTCTAACATCCATTGAAATAGGATTGACTGCGCGGCGATCCACTCTAAAGTCTGCGTATAATAAAGCAAAAAAAACAAAATAAGCACAAATACTGACAAAGCACAAAAAATTACAAGTCTAGTAACCAAAGCTGCATACCACAGCACTGTGAGCACGGAAAAAAAAATGAAAATTACTGCTGTCCTTCCAGCTATAACAGCAGCCAATGATACGATTAAAGAAGTCAGAAAAAAGAGTAAAAAACCAATTCTTTTAGTAACATAAAAATAAGTCAAAATATATACAAAAAAACCCAGAAGCACTGACATTCCAAAAAAACCACCGGCGCCCGAGACAAAAGATTTTCTTAGTGAAAGAACCCCTCGACCATGTATATCTCGACCTGAAATATCCGGCGCCTGAATATGCGTCAAGAAATCTTTATAAGAGTCTATAAGCAGATACAAGACCGGAGAAAAGCTTTGAAGTATGAAAATAAAAATCAAAATCCTTATATAGTAATAACTCCCAAACCGCTTTATTACATAACTCGTCAAAACATATGAAGACACCATTACTATTACAATCTTGGAAAAGGAAATGAAAAAATCCACTTCTTCAGAAAATATACTCCTTAGCAAAACGTAAATGCTAATGGAATATAAAAAAAACAACTCACTCTTGAACTCAGAGAAGCTAAAAGAGATCAGTGACGACGGATAACACAAAGCAATTAAAAAAAGACCTACTAGTACAGACGCTCCGCCTCCCACGACAGAAATGAACAAATCAAAAAAAATCAACCAATATATTAAGCAAAGAATGATGAAGCCAACTACACCAGCCTCCTGCTTCTGCAATGGGTATGTCATTTCCGAAATAAGCTCTTGGGTAGAAAAAACTTTATCAAGAATTTATGCGTCTTAAAGCTAAGAAGCATTTTCGGATCAACCGACAGAGCATTTATTAGCCAAGAAAACGATTGAGCCTTGCTAAAAGTCTGAATGTCACAAGCATGCGTTAACATAGCCCCTGACAATGCCCTGTTGTATAGTGGATGAGATTTATACTTTGTGAGTATTTGATTTATTCCCGACCACATTTTATCTGTTTTTTTTGAAAAATTTTCTTCGTGGCGACGATATTTAACAACCAATTTACCCGTATTAACAAAGTACCCCCCCTTTTCCAGCAGCTTTAGCCACATGTGCCAATCCTCTATAAGAAGGCTTTCATCATATCCTCCAATAGATTTTAGACTTTCTGTACGTAGCATCTGAGAAGGCGCAGGCAAAAAGCTTTCATGTAAGAAGACCTCTTTAAAACTGTACTCCGCATACCCCTTGCCTATTACTTTTTCAGAGACAGAATTTCTATCAATAATTTCCATCGCGCCGAATAGTGCTTCACATGCCGGATTGCGCTCTAAAAAAGCCACTTGCTGAGAAACTTTATCCTCGTACATAACATCATCTGACGCAATGCAAGATAAATACTCGCCCTCACACCACTCCAGCGCTTCATTCAGCGTCGCACATAGCCCTTTATTCGGTCTATGCCTAAACTCAAACCGAGCAAAGCGCTCATTACAAACAGAAATTATTTCGTTAATAGCTTCAACGGAGCTATCTTTTGAGCCATCATCAATAATAATCAGCTCTATGTTTTCATAATCTTGATCAATCACGCTTTGTATAGATTCTTGTACAAACTGGGCATGGTTGTAGCAGGGGATAACGATGCTAACTAAAGGGTTTTCTTTTTCTGTTGGATTCACTGCTGTGCTCCGATAATAAATCTAATAAAACACTGCTCAACTATTTTTTATTCAGAGAAGAATTAATAACTAACTCATACTAAAGCTGTAGTAAAAACCAGTTACAACGAACGTACTTTTTTGGCAGGAATGCCTGCAACAATACTAAACGGCTCAACATCTTTTATCACAATGGATCCGTTTGCGATAACAGAGCCCTCACCAACATTAACACCTTTTAATATTGTGACATTTGCACCAATAAAAACATTATCCCCTATATTCACAGGCGAGCATTCATAAACCCCGTTATTTCTGTTTTCTAACTCTAAACCATGAAAGTCAGAATCAAATATATTTACGCTTTGCCCAATAAGACAATCATTCCCGATAGATATAGTCGTCTTGTCGGCAATAATATTCGCAGAATTATTGATAAAGGTTCTTTCGCCAATCGTAATTTTCGAATCATCTCCTCTTGCCTCTAAGTAAGCATATCCAGACAGAATCTGTGGTGACGGCCAAACACCAATTGTTGAGGTTTGGCCAATACAGATTACTCCCCTGCCTATAAACTGTGTCGGTTGAAATATACTCTTTAAACGGAAATCAGGTTTGTTGTCAGAGAGAAAGTAGATATATATTATTTTTTTAAGATTCAAATACTGCCGAATAAGAACTAAAACAAACGCTTTTCTTACGCCATAAATTTTAATTTTTCTTAAGACTGAGAACATTTCAAATTAATCTTCTAATTGATAAATATAAAAACATTGCAATAAAATGAAATAGGTAGGTAAAAGAGTGCGCTATTGTTGCTCCCTCTATTCCGTAGATTACAGTAAGAGAGCTTACAAGCAGATAAAATAATACTGCAAAAAATACCTCTGTAAACATAACAAACTTAAATGCAGCTTTTGCTATGACAACATAACCTAGTAACCAACTACCAATTTTCAGCGTGTCTCCTACCATTTGCCAAGCAAACAATTCACGCATAGGGATAAAATCTTGGGTGAAAAGTACACCAATAATAAAATCTCGCAGTAGGTAGATTACCAGGCCGCAGACAGCGGTTACTGGCAGTATTATTTTGTAACCCTGGATAATTTCTTTTCTTATTTCAACCGGCTCTTTTAGCTCGGAGAGCCTGGGCAAGTAGTACAGGCTTAATGTCGTGGTTACCAACATTAAGTAAGCTGCACTTAAGCGCCACATGGCTTCCCAGTAACCTGCGGCTTCCAGGCCAAACGTATTCCCTAGATGAGTACGGATGAGAACATGGCTGACGGGTACACAAGCGGCGCTGGTGAGTGCCATTGCGGTGTATTTGCTGAGGTTTAACAGTACGTTTTTGTCTAAGCCACCGAAGAGGTAACTGAATTTAAACCAGTCCGCTTTGTAGCAGAGGTATAAAGTGACTACAAAGGCGAACGAAGGGAAGACAGCCAGTGCCGTCAGCGCGCCGAACAAACCGAACTGAATTGCTAAAATACTGGTAACCACTAAAGAAAATAAACTGCCTGCTATATTGGCAATGATGTAACGGTGAATTTCCTTTTTTCCGTTCAATATGGCCAATAGCAGTGTATTGAATATATAAAAAACCAACGTGACGGAAAACCAGATGAACACAGCACTGTATTGTTCATCGTGTAAAAACCACTGGGCTATTGGTTTGCTAAATACTGAAACGCCAATACCCGTAACTACCGAACCTAAAACAGCAATCGTGCCCGCGCTACGCCAGACTTGTCGTTGCTTTTCCTCATCATCGTAATATTCAGCGGTGTACTTCACTACGCCGGTATTTATAGCGCCACTAGCGAAGGTGCTAATCATTTGCACCGCGTTTTGAAAGTTACCAATGGCGGCATAGCCTGCTGGCCCGACATAGATAGCCAGTATCTTATTCAGGCCAAGCATAGTCAGCATTTTAATAACGACAGCAATGCCATTTAGCAGGCTGGTTTTTATCAGGGTCATCACTCAGTCGCACTAAACGCATTGCAGGCATGGATCACTGCTGTGACTTCTTCATCTGTCATCACCGGGCTGATAGGCAGGCTCAGCACTTCCCGGTGGATCGCTTCCGTGAGTGGGTAGCTCCGCTGGTTCCACTCTTGATAAGCGCGTTGCTGGTGTGGAGGGATCGGATAGTGAATCAGCGTCTGGATACCCGCGGCGTTCAAATGCTCTTGCAATGCTTGGCGTTGCTCAGTACGCACCACATAGAGGTGGAATACATGGGACTCCAGCGAAGCTAGGGAGCTGTCAGACGAAATCGGCTGGGCGATGATTGGATTATTGATGCCCTGTGCGTATGCCAGAGCGATGGCCTGACGACGAGCAGTATCCGCATCAAGGTGTTTTAGCTTGACGGTGAGCATCGCTGCTTGGATCTCATCAAGGCGACTATTCACTCCCTGATAGAGATTTTCGTATTTTTTATGGCTGCCATAGTTGCCAAGCGCACGGATGGTTTTTGTCAGTTCGGCATCATTGGTGGTAATTGCCCCTGCATCCCCGAGAGCACCAAGATTCTTGCCTGGATAGAAGCTGAAGCCTGCCGCATGGCCCCAATTACCCGCCTTGCGACCAGCAATACTGGCACCATGCGCCTGGGCTGCATCTTCTAGTACTAACAGGTTGTGTTGCTCCGCCAAGGCCATGATTTCTGGCATAGGCGCCAACTGACCATATAAATGCACTGCTACGATCGCCCTCGTATTGGGCGTAATCGCTGCAGCAGTCTTCTCTGGGCAGAGGTTGTAACTTAACGGGTCTGGTTCAACCAGGATAGGCCGAAGGCGGTTTTCAGTAATTGCAAGAATACTAGCGATATAGGTATTGGAGGGAACGATAACTTCGTCGCCTTCCTTTAGCTTGCCTAACTCTTTCCAAGCACGCAGCGTCAGGGTCAGCGCGTCCAACCCGTTCGCTACACCGATACAATGTTCACTACCACAGTATGTTGCAAATTCACTTTCGAAGCATGAGAGCTCATTACCGCCTATATACCAGCCTGACTCTATTACTCGGGTACAGGCTTCGATCAGTTGCTTTTGGTAAACGCTGTTGATTTCACGCAGATTTAAAAACGGAATCACAACGCACCTCCAGTGATAGCAAGGAATTCGGAATAATCACGAATGTAGTCAGCGTCATCATAAAAATGGGACGTGAACACCATCAGTACTGCATCCGGTGAATATTTGTATTGAATACCCCAAACCATGGGCGGAAGATAAATTCCAAGCTCAGGACGATCGAGTATGAATTCTTGACGATTAACACCATCGTCAGCCACCACTGCGCAACTTCCTCGAACGCAGATCAGGAATTGATGACATTCACGATGGGCATGCTCCCCGCGAGTTTCGATACTTGGCACATCAAAAACCATGAAATAACGCTTTACAGCGAACGGTACGGTTCGCTCAAACTCTCCGACGGTTAGGTTACCGCGGATATCCGCTATTCGGGGGAATCGATGCACAGTGACCCCACGCACATTGGTTTCGGCCGCCCCGACCTCTAGCCCGCCAGTTGTCGCGACGGTTGTAACGTTCTGCCCAGCGTCGACGTATCCAATAATTCTTGCAGGATTACCCACAACAATTGAGTTAGCCGGAACTGAGCGTGTCACTACCGCACCTGCCGCTACCATCGCTTTAGCACCAATGGTAATACCGGGTAAAATCACCGCTCCCGCACCTATTGAAGCACCATCTTGAATCTTGGTTTCCAAGAATTTAGCTGGTTGCTGGCGACTACGAGGAAAGCGGTCATTGGTGAAGGAGACATTCGGACCGATAAAAACATCATTTCCAATGCGCAGGCCGTCCCATAACTGCACGCCACTCTTGACGGTTACCCGATCACCAACAATGACATCGTTCTCGACCAAACAATGCGAGCAAATATTGGCTTCGGCACCAATCCGAGCTTCGGGCAAAACGACCACAAACTGCCAAATTCTGGAGTTATCACCGATGTTTTTTGCCTGAACATCTGCAAGGGGGTGTACAAAAAAATTCATTTATTTATTCCTGAACTAATGTGGTCGCGTTTCTTTTTTTTGAGCGGTAGGCCGTGATCCGCTCACAACTCGAAGAAAAAGGTACGGAACTGTTCGGCTTACTGCATATCCCTGAGCAGAGCTAGCAAATACTGCCCATAGCCTGTTTTTTTTAAAAGTTCGGCCTGTTCGCGAATCTGGATTGCTGAGAGCCAGCCTTGATGAAAGGCAATTTCTTCTAGGCAGGCGATCTTGTAGCCCTGCCTTTTTTCTATGGTTTCGACAAAATGCGCGGCTTCCAGCAAGCTTTCATGGGTGCCCGTATCAAGCCAGGCGAACCCTCGCCCTAGTAGTTCAACATTGAGATCGCCGCGTTCCAGGTAGGCTTGGTTGACGCTTGTGATTTCCAGCTCACCCCGCCCCGAGGGTTTTACGTGCTTCGCTATTTCCACAACATCATTGTCATAGAAATACAAGCCGGTAACCGCAAAATGGGACTTGGGCTTTAATGGTTTTTCTTCAATGGATATGGCGCGCTTGTTTTCGTCGAACTCGACGACACCAAAGCGCTCCGGGTCTTTGACTTGGTAGCCAAATACGGTGGCACCCTTTTTCCTAGCTGCCGCTGCACGCAGCATCGGGCTGAAGCCTTGGCCATAGAAGATGTTGTCCCCAAGGACCAGACAAACTGAATCGTTGCCGATGAACTCTTCGCCAAGAAGGAATGCCTGTGCTAGCCCATCGGGACTTGGTTGCACCGCATAGCTGAGCCTGATGCCAAATTCGCTGCCGTCTCCGAGCAAACGCTGAAAACCAGCAATATCATCCGGGGTGCTGATCAGCAGGATATCGCGTATACCAGCCAGCATAAGAGCTGAGAGCGGGTAATAGACCATAGGCTTGTCATAGATCGGCAGCAGCTGCTTCGATACCCCCTTGGTAATGGGATACAACCGAGTGCCGGAGCCGCCAGCGAGGATTATGCCTTTCATGAGTTCTGCATCCTTATGCAATGGCACCGAGGCGTTCGCGCTTATAGCTGCCATCTTGCACACGGCGGCACCATTCCAAATTATTCAAATACCATTCGACCGTCTTGCGAATGCCGGTCTCGAAGGTTTCTTCAGGTGTCCAGCCTAGCTCTCGCTGGATCTTGCTGGCGTCAATGGCGTAGCGCATGTCGTGGCCGGGGCGGTCTTGGACATGGATGATCAGGTCTTTGTAGCTAGCCAAGTGCCGGGCGAATGAATTCGTCCCTACAGGTCGGAGTTCATCGAGGAGGCTGCAAAGTGTGTGGACGACTTCGATGTTTTGCTTCTCGTTGTGGCCGCCGATGTTGTAGGTCTCGCCGGCCTTCCCTTCCGTCACCACTGTGTACAAGGCTCTGGCGTGATCTTCGACGTAAAGCCAGTCGCGTATTTGATCACCCTTACCGTAAATCGGCAGCGGTTTGCCTTCCAAGGCGTTGAGGATAATCAAAGGGATGAGCTTTTCGGGGAAGTGGTACGGGCCATAGTTGTTGGAGCAGTTGGTGATTAGCGCCGGCAGGCCATACGTCCGCTGCCAGGCACGAACTAGGTGATCGGAACTGGCTTTGCTCGCCGAATAGGGGGAGCTGGGGGCATAAGGCGTGGTTTCGGTGAAAAGATCTTCCGGACCATCCAAGTCGCCGTACACTTCGTCGGTGGATATGTGATGGAAGCGAAAGGCTGCCTTGCGGTTGTCATTCAGGCTCTGCCAGTACTGACGGGCCGCTTCGAGCAGCGTGTAGGTACCAACAATGTTGGTTTCAATAAAGGCTGCCGGGCCATCGATGGAGCGATCAACGTGAGACTCAGCGGCCAAGTGCATTACGGCGTCGGGTTGATGCTCACGGAAAACTCGATCAAGTTCGGCACGGTTGCAAATATCAACGTGCTCGAAGATATAGCGATCGCTGTCGCTGACTTCGGCAAGGGATTCGAGGTTGCCCGCATAGGTCAGTTTGTCGAGGTTGACCACGTAGTCATCCGTGCTGCCAATGATGTGCCGGATTAAAGCCGAACCGATGAAGCCGGCACCACCGGTTACAAGAATTTTCATTTCTCTGTGTGTTCCTTCAATTACGTCCTAGGCACGAAAAAAAAGGCCTAGATCGGTACGCATGGCGCAGGCGTTTAGCTTATTAAGTCCAGCTTCTTTTCGCTCTCGGCATAGCGCGCCTCAAGAATGTCAGTCAACGCCTTCTTCGCCCTCTCCTCCCCATGAACTACCCGTACCTCAGTCGGCCACTGCTGCATTCCAGTCACAAACTCAACCAACCCTTTCTGATCCGCATGAGCAGAGTAGCCACCGATGCTGGTGATACCAGCACGGATATCGATGCGTTCGCCATCCAAGTCAACATAACCGCCTTTCGGACCATAGGTTTGGATTGTGTGCCCTGGTGTGCCTTTGGCTTGGTAGCCGACGAAGAGGACGTTATGCCTTTTGTCGCCCAGCATGGCTTTCAGGTAATTGACGATGCGACCGCCACTGCACATGCCGCCACCAGCGATGACGATAGCTGGACGTGCGGTCTGGGCCAGATGGTTGACGATGCGTTGGTGGTCGCTGTGGCTGTCTATCGTGATCAGTTGTTCGAAGGCCAGCGGGCGGCGACCGGACTGGATGCGCTCACGGGCTTCCTGATTCCAGAAGGGTTTTAGGCTTCGGTAGGTCTCGGTGAAGCGGCTCGCGAGTGGCGAATCGAGGATGACGGGGAGTTCGGGCCAGTTTGTTTCGGGTTTGGACTTGGCATTGGTGTTGTCCGCCTTTCCCCTCACCCTAGCCCTCTCCCCAGAGGGGAGAGGGGACTGGACTGCGGTCGCCCTTTGCTTGTTTTGAATGATGTCTTCGAGTTCGTAGAGCAGTTCCTGGGTGCGGCCGATGCTGAAGGCGGGGATGAGGACGGTGCCTTGGTCTTCGAGGGCTTGTTCGATGACGGCTTCGAGCCGCTTTCGGCGATTGGCGCGGCCTTCGTGGAGACGGTCGCCGTAGGTACTTTCCAGCACCAGGATGTCGGCACGCTCCGGTGATTCGGGCGGCATAAGGAAAGGTGCGTGCGGCGCGCCGAGGTCACCGGAAAAGACTACGCGCTTGTTCTGCCCTGTTTGCGGGTAAGTCAGGTCGATTTCGACATAGGCCGACCCGAGGATATGGCCAGCACGCTGCAGCCGTATGCGGGCCAGCAATTCGTCGCTATCGGCCAGGGTGAACCACTGTTGATACGGCAGTGCAATGATGCGCTGCTCAACGAGGCGGATGTATTTCTCAATCTGGCTATGGTCACGGCTGAAGCCGAGCTTGAAGGCATCTTCCAGCACGATCGGTAGCAGCTTCGCGGAAGGCTCGCTACAGAGAATCGGCCCCTCGAAGCCCGCTGCCAGCAGGTAAGGAATGCGGCCGACGTGATCGATATGCACGTGGGTGGCGACCAGCGCTTTTATGGTGTCCAGCGGAAATTCGATGGCGAGACGATCCGCGCCAGACTCATCTGGGATCGATGCGTCGTTGCCCTGGAACAGCCCGCACTCGATCAGCAGGCTTGCGGTGGCCTTCATGCGCAGTTGGTGGCAGGAGCCGGTAACGCCGTCCTTGGCGCCGTGATGCTCTATTTGTGGATAGTTCATGGTTATTCCTTTAACGAGCACCAAATTATGCGCTGCGCCCTGAATGCAAGCTGCAGATGCCCCCAGTAGCGTGAGATGGAGACACGGCGATCAGACTTACGCTTAGCTCATGCTTCGTCTAACCATGACTCGTATGAGCGCGACGAATATGCCGAGCATTCCACCTAGCACCAACCCGAGCGCAACTATCATCATCTTCTTTGGCTTGATCGGGGTTTGTGGCGGCTGGGCGGCACTGTCCAGCCTGAACACAGCGACCGTATTGGGATCTATCTCGATGGTGTTCAGGAAACTAAGCTCTTCCTGCAGGCTACGCAGCTCAGAGATGAAAGGGTCATCGGATTTACGAGCTTCCAAGACGGCCAGTTCAGCTTCGATAGCCTTGGCGCCACGCATATAGGTCAAGCTTCCATCGACAAACTCTTCCAGCTCCTGGCTCGATGAAGTGCGCCCTGCTGTTACCTGAGGAGTGATCATTCCGACTGCCTTGGCGACCACCAGTGCTTCTTGAAGCACGGCTATGCGATCCTGGCGCCGCTGAGATGCCGTGCTGCGCAGGGAGGCAATGCGGCGCTCGGTTGAGCGGATCCGGGCATCTATCTCGCTTATCACGTTGCGTTGCATGTCATCTTTGGCGGCAGATGCAGCCCGAGCAACGAAATCATTTACCCAACTTGCCGCTTGTTCAGCATCCTCATGCTCGACCCTAACCTCAAGCATGTCGGGTTGCTGTTTATCTGGCGCTCTGACAGTGAGCTGATCGTTAAAGCTCGCCCATAGACGATCTTCAGGTGAGGCCCTACGAGTCTCTGTCAGAGAAGGCAAATAAACATCTTGGAAGAACGCTCGGCGCAAGGACAAGGATTTCAGATTGCGCGTAAAAACAGCGTAGACATCCTCAGTCGAGAAAGACTTTAGCGAGTTTTGCGTTGAGGCGTTGCGCCCAGCATTGTAAGCAGCGATATCAGACAGAAAAGGCGGCAAAACCATAGCGCGGGCCTCATAAACAGGCCTAGACAGGAATGCATACGCAGCTGCACAGACAGTAACCACGATCGTAATGCCGATTATGATTAGTTTCTGTTGCCAAAGCGCTTTGAACAATTCCACCAGATCGATTTCATCGTCCCGGTATGGATTTGGATGGGTGTCCTTGTCCTGCATGAATCTCTCCAGGGATGCGCCTAAAAAAGGCGGAATCCTGCCATGGTCGGGACTCAAAGCCAAACACAAATCACATGTTTATCGGACGGAAGGTGGTTTGGCTCAAGCTGGCCTAGAACAAAAAGTTCAAACGACCGCGGTACTTATTCCTCCTCATTCACCCGATCACGCAGCTCTTTTCCCGGCTTGAAATGCGGGACGAATTTGCCATCGAGCGGGACGGATTGGCCGGTCTTGGGATTACGGCCGACGCGGGGGGCGCGATAGTGGAGGGAAAAACTGCCGAAGCCGCGAATTTCGATGCGGTCTCCGGTCGCCAGTGCTTGGGCCATTTGCTCGAGCATGGTCTTGATTGCCAGCTCCACATCCTTGGACGAAAGCAGCCCTTGTTGGGTGACGATACGCTCGATCAACTCCGACTTGGTCATGGTTTTCCCTTCGTTTTCAAGCGGCTAGATCATTTGGGTTGCGTTCGTTTGTAGCATGTTGTTCAGAGTTTGAACAGCCTGGCGAGGTAAGGGGATTTTGTGCGGAATTGAGATATGAACGGAGGGGATGGGACGAGCTTGGGGAAAGCGATGGGTTTCGTTGGTGTCATCGGAACGTTTGGACGCTCCGGCGCGCGAAGTTCGGTGATGGGTTCCACCCATCCTCCGCAAGCGAATAGCGGATACAAAAAAAGGTGGACCGAAGCCCACCCTTTTATTTTTCTAGCTAGCGAGAGGCTTTAACTTAAAGCGCTTCGCTGTGGTTAGGCATCAATCCTCGCGATAGCGACGCAGCTTGAGCTGCTTGCCGCCGACGCGGGTGTCCTTGAGTTTGCCGAGCAGACGCTCCAGTCCTTCTTCCGGCAGCTCGACCAGGCTGAAGCTGTCACGCACCTGGATGCGGCCGATGGCTTCGCGGGCCAGGCCGCCTTCATTGAGGATGGCGCCGAGCAGGTTGCGGGCAGCGATGCCATCGCGGGCGCCTAGGGGAGTACGGCAACGGGCGCGACCTTCGGCCAGGGGAATCGGGGCGCGACGCTCACGGTCACCGCTGCGCTCTGGACGATCGGAACGCTCAGCGCGTTCGCGCGGGCTGCTGGTCGGGACCAGCGGCTGTTCTTTTTCCACTTCGGCCAGGGTCAGCGCTTGACCATTGGTGGCCTTGCGCAGCAGCGCAGCGGCCAGGGCGCGCGGGCTGCAGCCGATATCGGCAACCAGCTTGTCGAGCAGTTCGCCATGGCTGGCTTCGGCATCAGCTACCAGCGGCGACAGGCTGTTGGTGAGTTTCTTGATGCGCGCATCCAACACCTGCTGGGCGTTAGGCAGACGGGCCTCGGCAACCTTCTGGTTGGTGACGCGCTCGATGACCTGCAGCATGCGGCGTTCACGGGGAGTGACCAGCAGCAGTGCGCGACCCTCGCGACCAGCACGACCGGTACGGCCGATGCGATGCACGTAGGATTCCGGATCGTACGGCATGTCCACGTTGAAAACGTGGGTGATACGGGCCACGTCCAGGCCACGAGCGGCGACGTCAGTAGCGACGACGATGTCCAGACGACCATCCTTGAGCGATTCGATTACGCGCTCGCGCTGATTCTGAGCGATGTCGCCATTCAGTGCGGCAGCCTTGTAGCCCTTGGCTTCCAACGCAGCGGCCAGATCAAGAGTGGCTTGTTTGGTACGTACGAAGGCGATCAGCGCGTCGAAATCTTCGACTTCCAGCAAACGCAGCACGGCCGGGATTTTCTGGTCGGCATGAACCATCAGGTGCGCCTGCTCGATGCGGGCGACGGTCTGGGTCTTAGCGGCGATCTTGATGTGCTGCGGCTCGCGCAGGTGCTTCTCGGCGATGGCGCGGATGGAGTGCGGCAGGGTCGCGGAGAACAGCACGCTCTGGCGGCTTTCCGGCATGGCTTCGAAAATGACTTCGAGGTCGTCCATAAAGCCCAGCTTGAGCATTTCGTCGGCTTCGTCGAGTACCAAGTACTGGATGGTCGACAGCAGCGCGCTGTTGCGGCTCAGGTGGTCGACCAGACGGCCGGGGGTGGCAACGATGATTTGCGCACCTTGGCGGATGGCCTTGAGCTGCGGGCCCATTGGCGCACCACCGTAGACGGCGACAACGCCGACGCCGGGCATCTGCTTGGAATAGGTTTCGAACGCGGTAGCGACCTGCAGGGCGAGTTCGCGGGTTGGCGCGAGGATCAGCGCCTGCGGCTCACGCTTGGCCGGATCGATTTTGGACAGAATGGGCAGCGCGAAGGCTGCGGTCTTGCCGGTACCGGTCTGGGCCTGGCCGATCATGTCGTGGCCGCCGAGAATTACCGGGATAGCCTGGCTCTGGATCGCCGAAGGCTCTTCGTAGCCCACCGCGATAACGGCAGCGAGTACAGAGGGATGAATACCGAGTGCGGCAAAGCCGCCGATTTCCTGGGTCATGGGTCTTTTCCTGATGCTCCGCAAAGACCCATGTTCCGAAGCTGCGCATGCCATGCAAAACCCGAAGGTCACCCTGGCAGCCTGGTCGGCGGGGTTTGCGAAAACGTATTGAATGATGAATCGTCTAGGACAGCCGCGAGAAGCGGACAGCAGCCGAAGCAGCGCTTCGTGTGTTGCAGTACCTGAACGCAGGCTGGGTTTCAGCCGGCGCGTACTATACCGGAATTCTGTGAAGCTGTGCGCGCAATTTGTCTTGTGGGTTAAGTTCGTAGCGACTCGGCGGGGAACCGCGTTTTGCTTTGGCTATGTCTGCGTTAAGTGTTGGGGTAGGTGCAAAGCCGTAGGGTGGGCCGGGCGGCGTTCCGCTTCAGCCCACCAATGCAGTCATCGTGGGCTAAAGCCCACCCTACAAGGCTCGGAGCCTTCCCGAACCCATCGGCAATAGCTACCTTTGCTTTTCGCCTCAGGGCGGCGCGAGGCTGCGACACCCTACTTTTAACTGGCTGGTCGTAGCGCATCGATTAGTGAATCCAGTGAATAACCAAGACGTGGTGCCAGGGTCGCGGCGCGCTCGCGCAAGGCGGCTATATCGAGCATCTGTTCCAGATCGGCCGGAACGAACAGTACGACATTGCCCTCCTTCACCGGGCACTCCCAATAATGGCGGTGGAACAGACCACGCAGCAGGGCAGCACCAAGCGGTTTGTCTTCGTCAGTGCCCCACTGATTGATGATCAGCCAACCGTCTGGGCTCAGCTTCTGCTGACACCGCTCGAGAAAGCGCCATGCCAGATGCGCCGCGGCCGGGCCCACATCGGTGTAGAGATCGACGAATATCAGATCGGCGGTTTCGGCCGAGTCGAGCAGCTCCACCGCATCACCGATGCGCATGTAGAGCCGCGAGTCGTTCTGCAGGCCCAAATAACGCATTGCCAGCTCCGGCACGTCCGGGCGTAGCTCGATGGCCTCGACATCTTCCAGCGGCAGGAATTCGAGGCACGCTTGAGTCAGCGTCCCCGCGCCGAGGCCGAGAAACAGGGCGGTCTCTGGCTGTGCGTGCATCAGGCCGCCCATCAGCATGGCGCGCGTGTAGTCGTACTCCAACCAGCTTGGGTCTCGCGTGAACACACAGCTTTGCTCGACCGCTGCGCCGAACTCGAGAAACCGGTAATCCCCTACTTCCAGCACGCGGATCAAGCCAAAAGCGTCATGTACTTCGGCCAGCATTACTTCCTGCTTGTCCATTACGCTCACTCCAAACCGGTCGGCGTATCTTAGCAGCCCGATTGGCAAGGGCTATCAGCGACGGCGCAGCGCATCAGGTAAAATCCGCGCACTTTTCGCGCAGAGAATCTATTCGATGAGCCATACCTGGAGCCCGACCAGCTGGAGAAACAAACCCATCCAGCAGCAACCCGACTATCCTGACGCCGACCACCTCCAGCGTGTCGAGGCGACCCTGGCGAGCCTGCCGCCGTTGGTGTTCGCTGGCGAGGCGCGGGAGCTGCGCCGACAGTTCGCCGAGGTGACCCAGGGCCGCGCCTTCCTTCTGCAGGGTGGAGATTGCGCGGAAAGCTTCGCCGAGTTTTCCGCACCGAAAATACGCGATACCTTCAAGGTGCTGCTCCAGATGGCAGTGGTCATGACCTTCGCCGCGGGCTGCCCGGTGATCAAGGTCGGCCGCATGGCCGGGCAATTCGCCAAGCCACGCTCGTCCGGCAGCGAGACCATCGATGGCATCACCCTGCCCGCCTACCGCGGCGATAACGTCAACGGCATCGGCTTCGATGAAAAAAGCCGCGTGCCGGATCCGGACCGCCTACTGCAGGCCTATCACCAATCCACCTCCAGCCTGAACCTGCTGCGCGCCTTCGCCCAGGGTGGTTTTGCCGATCTGCACCAGGTGCATCAATGGAATCTCGACTTCATCGCCAACTCGCAGATGGCGGAGAAGTACCACCGGCTGGGCGCGCGGATCGATCAGGCGTTGAGGTTCATGCGCGCCTGCGGCATGGACAACGCACCGCAGCTACGCGAAACCAGTTTTTTTACCGCTCATGAGGCGCTGCTGCTGAATTATGAGCAGGCGTTCGTTCGCCAGGACAGCCTGACCGGAGGCTGGTACGACTGCTCGGCACATATGCTCTGGATTGGCGACCGTACGCGGCAGCTGGACGGTGCCCATGTTGAGTTCCTGCGCGGCGTGGGCAACCCGATCGGAGTGAAAGTCGGACCAAGCATGGACGGCGAAGAGCTGATCCGCCTGATCGATATCCTCAACCCGGACAACGATCCGGGCCGCTTGAACCTCATCGTACGCATGGGCGCCGATAAGGTCGAAGCAGGTCTGCCACGCCTGATCCAGACGGTGCAGGCCGAAGGCCGCCAGGTGCTGTGGAGTTCGGACCCGATGCACGGCAACACCATGAAGGCATCCAGCGGTTACAAGACTCGGGACTTCGCTCGGGTGCTGGCCGAGGTGCGGCAGTTTTTCGATGTGCACCGCGCCGAGGGCAGCTACCCGGGCGGCATTCATATCGAGATGACCGGGCAGAACGTCACCGAGTGCATCGGCGGTTCGCGCCCGATTACCGAGGACGGCCTTTCTGATCGCTATCACACCCACTGCGATCCGCGGCTCAACGCCGATCAATCGCTTGAAATGGCGTTCATGATTGCCGAGACGCTGAAGCAGGTGCGGCCGAGCTGATAACTCTTACCGCTTGTAGGGTGGGCCGGGGCGGCGTTCCGCTTCGGCCACCAATCAAACTTGAAAATCCCGGTGGGCTGAAGCCCACCCTACGCGTTGCCTCCGCTGCGGCAGTCTGAAGACGCTCAATGCTTCGCCTGTCGTACTGCGGCCTGCCTGCACGGATCGACAAAAGGCCAGCACCACACCGCGCAGCTCTGTCTAAATCTCCTGATGCGGTACGCCATCGTGATTGGGCGGCTTGTAGAGTGGGTCGGACGACGGTCCGCTTCGGCCACCAATCAAACTTGAAAATCCCGGTGGGCTGAAGCCCACCCTACGCGTTGCCCCCGCTGCGGCAGTTTGGAGCCGCTCAAGGCTTCTCCTGTCGTCTGCGGCCTGCCTGCACGGATCGACAAGAGGCCGGCACCACACCGTGCAGTGCTGTCTAAATTCTTGATTCGGACGTCATCGTGATTGGCCAGCACTCGCGCTCGTATTAATTAGCAAACTAATCATTAGTCTAAACACTAATTCGTTTGCTAATTAATGGTTGTAGAATTCGCGCTGCATTTGACCCAGATTTCCTACGCCCTCTCGCAGCCGGGTCATCGAAAGAGGAACCTTCATGACCGATTCACCAGAGAACAAAGGAGCGACCCTGGCAGCCTCCATCGGCCTTTTTTTCGGACCGCTGCTCTTGTTGCTTTGCATCCTGACCGATCCGCCTGGCGGGCTCTCGGACATCGCCTGGTTAACCGTCGGTATGGCGGCGTTAATGGCCGTCTGGTGGGCCACCGAGGCCATTCCGATCCCGGCCACCTCATTGCTGCCCATCCTGCTGATTCCCTTGCTGGGTATCGATACGCTGGCTAAGGCCACCGCGCCCTATGCCAACCCGACGATTTTTCTGTTCTTCGGCGGCTTTCTGCTTGGCCTGGCCATGCAGCGCTGGAACCTGCATAAGCGCATCGCATTGGCGACGCTGCTGGCCGTCGGCAACGCGCCCAGCCGGCAGATTGCGGGGTTCATGATCGCCACGGCCTTCATCAGTATGTGGGTGAGCAACACCGCCACCAGCATCATGATGCTGCCCATCGGCATTTCCGTGATTGCCCTGCTCGTTGAAGGCAGCGAGGAAAAAGAATGCACACGCTTCGCCACCGCCCTGCTGCTGGGTATCGCTTATGCGGCAAGCGTCGGCGGCATCGCGACTCTGATCGGAACACCGCCCAACGCCCTGCTCGCCGCTTTTCTGCGCGACACCTATGACGTTCATATCGGCTTCGGCCAGTGGATGCTGCTAGGCGTGCCGGTTAGCGTCGGCATGCTGCTGTTCATCTGGTGGTGGCTGACCCGTGGCGGTTTCAAACTGGCCGGCGGAGATAGCCGCGCCATGCTGGAACAGGAAATGACTACGCTCGGCCCCATGTCCAAGGCAGAGAAAATGGTCGCAGTGGTGTTCAGCCTGGCTGCGGCGGCGTGGATTTTCCAGCCGTTTCTGGTCGAGTACATCGATGGCGTTAACGACACCAGCATCGCCATCGCCGCGGCGCTAATCCTATTCCTCATCCCGGTCGACATGAAGAACCGGGTGTTCCTGATGGACTGGGCTACCGCCAACAAAGTCCCGTGGGGGGTTCTGTTACTGTTCGGCGGCGGCTTGTCGCTAGCCGGTGTGATCGGCGCTTCAGGGCTCGCCGAGTGGATTGCCGAAAGCCTGCAGGGCTTCGGTATGCTGCCACTGATTCTGATGATCGGCCTGGTTGCGTTGGTGATTACCTTCCTCACCGAGATCACCTCCAATACCGCTACCGCGGCCGCCTTCCTGCCGCTGCTCGGCGCACTGGCCGTCGCACAGGGCTTGCCACCGGAAATGCTGGCGATTCCCGCCGCCATCGCCGCCAGCTGCGCCTTTATGATGCCGGTGGCGACGCCGCCGAACGCTATCGTGTTCGGCACCGGTCAAGTCAGCATTCAGTCGATGATCAAGGCCGGTTTCGCCCTGAACATCTTTGGTGTGTTCCTGGTGACTGGCCTTTGCTATCTGATGGTCGGCTGGCTCTGGGCCAACTGAGCCTCTGACACCATTCTGCAGCTGCACCGTAGGGCCCGAATTCATTCGGCCGCAAGATTGAAGAAGCCGAACAAGCTCGGCCCTACGAGCCACACAACTTTCCGCGCCGGGTTCCGGTGCGGTCGCGCCGAAACAGGAACAGATTCCAGCTGAATCGCGAAGGCGCTGCTAATCCTCCCGTTCCTGGTCAGCCACCCACAAAAAAGCCCGGCATCGCCGGGCTTTTTGCATCCTGCGAAGGTCAGGCCTTGACGCGGGATTTGTACTCGCCGGTACGGGTATCGATCTCGATCGAGTCGCCGATTTCGCAGAAGGCGGAAACCTGCAGCTCTGCACCGTTCTTCAGGCGGGCTGTCTTCATGACCTTGCCGGAGGTGTCGCCACGTACGGACGGCTCGGTATAGACGATTTCACGAACGATGGTGGTCGGCAGTTCGACCGAGATCACCTTGTCGTTGTAGAAGACAGCTTCGCAGACGTCGGTCATGCCGTCTTCGATGAAGGTCATCACGCCTTCGAGGTCGTCTTTTTCAATTTCGTACTGGTTGAACTCTTCGTCCATGAAGACGTAGAGCGGGTCAGCGAAGTAGGAGTAGGTCACTTCCTTACGCTCGAGAATCACCGGCTCCAGCTTGTCGTCGGCCTTGTATACGGTCTCGGTAGCGGAACCATTGAGCAGGTTCTTCAGCTTCATCTTGACCACGGCACTGTTACGGCCGGACTTGTTGAACTCGGCTTTCTGGATGACCCAGGGTGCGCCGTTGATGATGGCCACCTGGCCGGCACGGAACTCTTGTGCGGTTTTCATACGAATATCCGATGGGATTAGAGACAAAACAGGCCGCGTATCATAGCCAATCTGTGTAAAAAAACACCAGCTTTCCGGCTAGATCGCCGTTGGCAACCTGCTTGTGTGTCCAGCGTTCGGCATGGGCGATCAGCTCGGCCTCGTGACGGAGCAAGTCGGACCAAGTCGCCCCGCTCCCCTCGCCCTTGTTCCAGGCATGCCAGAAGTTCTTGAGCGCGACGGCGGCCGCTGGCGCCAGGTCGCACAGATAGAGTTCGAGGAAGGCGTTGAGTTTGCCCCAGTGGGCATCTTCCTCCTGCGGGTAGATGTGCCAGACCAATGTGCGCCCAGCCCACTGCGCGCGGATGAACGATTCCTCGCCGCGCACGGCGTTGAAGTCGCAGCACCACAACAACATGTCGTACTCGTTCTGAGTCATGAACGGCAGCACAGCGATCTGCAGCGCCCCACGGCTATGGCGATCGCCGGCTCGAAGCTGCTCTATCCCTAGCCAGCGTGCGACATCGCCGAGGACCCTACCTTCAGGAACCATTAGTTGCGTTGGGCGTGTATCCACCGCCAATGCATCGAGCCATCCCGCAACGGCCGGGTTTTCGTAGGCGAACAGCGAGACCAATCGCGCGCCGGGTTCTGCCGTTAAATCAAGGCTCTGCAGAAAAGCTTCGCGCAGCGTCGGATCGCACTGGAATGCCTCCCTTCGCGCCATCAGGTCACCTTCGCGAATCAGGCCGCCAGTGCCCTGCTCGAATCCCGGGAAGAAGAAGTACTTCTGCAGGCCATCGGGCTGCATCGAAGGCAGAGCATGACAGCCGACCACCCAGTCCTCGGCGCTCAGGTATTCCAGGTTGAGCCAGAGAATGCGGCGCTCGCTATTGGCCATCGCCTCGATATAGGCGGCGGGCAACTGGCAGGCGAACGCTTCTATCACCACGTCCGCAGGCTCGGCGCCAGGCCATTCGGGCAGCCAGTGCCGCACGTCGACACCGTCATGCCATTGCTGGCTGGCCGTGGCGCTGCTACCCGGGCAGAGTCGGGCAAAGGTATCGAGATCGTCGACCCACAAACGCACCCGCTGACCATGCTCGGCAACCAACTGCCGCGCCAGACGCCAGGTCACGCCGATGTCGCCGTAGTTATCGACGACCACGCAGAAGATGTCCCAGCTCGCTTTGACCGACAAACCAATACTCCTTGAACGAGAGATGCCAGGTAATCGAGCCTGGATGATACTCGCGAAGAATACAGATCACGGCGGGCCTGCGGCCTGCATTCGCCGCGAGGTCGCGCCTCCTACAATGGTTCGGTGCGCGTTGGCTCCTTTGTAGAGGCCCGACCTCGGCGCGAAGCTTTATGCTTTCGACTGCCGTCCGCCATTGATCATGAGAAACAAGTGGGCACGCAGACTCGCCGAATCTCATAAAAGAGGTCGGTGCATCGAACGATAGAAATAAGGGGGAATGAGATCGTCGTTATGGAGGTGAACCCTACCAGCCACACCCCGGCACACAATGTCACCGCTGCGGCTGCTCCCTTCCGGGCCTGACCGGGTTCACGGCTGATCGTTGCGAGGGGACCGGCAGGGCCCACCATAACGAAACCCGCCTGGCGGCGAGCGGCGCCATTGTACCGGCTTATTCCCAACTTACAACCAATCCCTTTACGCGCTAACGCATTGACTCGTCGGGCTTTAACGAGACTACCAAATGGCGGCGTCGCGTCACGTCGATGACGCTGCAGGCTTGGCTTATCGACGAACGAAGCGCCTGCGGCCAGCAAGACCAATGACACGAAGCTTCATGAGCGGGCCCAACTTAAAGCACGCCCGAGCCCTACTCACCGGCCCCACCACTCGTCAGTCCGCAAGGAAATAAGCACGCCGCGCACGCTTCATCGATCCGAACCCCTAGGCAAAACCTACGGTCTGTTTGAGGATAGAGAAGGCATCAGCATCGCCGTTTTGCTCTCCAAACGGCACCAGGACCGAACGAACCAGCGCAGTTGTCGCGCAGCGGAGACTGGCGGCGCTATCGAAAGAGGTAAGCATGAGCAAAGCTCCTATCGCCATTGTCGGTACCGGCATCGCAGGGCTCTCCGCAGCGCAGGCACTACGTGCCGCAGGGCAGTCCGTCCAGCTGTTCGACAAAGGCCGCGGACTCGGCGGACGCATGACCAGCAAACGCAGCGACGCTGGCCATCTCGACCTCGGCACCCAATATTTCACCGCCCGCGATCGTCGTTTCACCGAGACCGTCCATCAATGGCAAGCCGAGGGCTGGGCTGCTGAGTGGTCACCCAACCTTTACCAATCGCGTAACGGCCAACTGTCTCCTTCGGCCGACGAGCAGCTGCGCTGGGTCGGTACCCCGCGTATGGATGCAATTGCCGCCGGGTTGCTTGGCGAGCTGCAGGTCAAGCTTTCCTGCCGCGTGACGGAAGTCTTCCGAGGCGAGGAATATTGGACACTGGTGGATGCCGAGGGAAACAACCATGGCCCATTCAGTCAGGTGGTCATCGCCATTCCCGCCCCTCAGGCCAGTACATTGCTCGCTGCGGCACCGAAGCTGGCCGCCGTCGCCGCCAGTGTCGCCATGGAACCAACCTGGTCCGTTGCTCTGGGCTTCGCCAAGCCGCTCGAAACCAGTGTCGACGCGTGTTTCGTTCAGGACGATGCCCTTGACTGGCTGGCCCGCCATCACAGCAGACCCGGACGCGACGATCATCTCGACACCTGGGTGTTGCATGCGAGTAGCGCCTGGAGCCGACAACATGTCGATATGCCCAAAGAATCGGTGATCGAGCACCTGCACGGCGCATTCGCCGAGCTGATCGACTGCGTCGTACCTGCACCGGAGTTCACCCTTGCCCATCGCTGGCTCTATGCACGCCCCAGCCAGTCCCATGAATGGGGCGCACTGGCTGATACCCATCTTGGGCTATATGCGTGTGGCGACTGGTGTCTGTCGGGCCGCGTCGAAGGCGCCTGGCTCAGTGGCCAAGAGGCCGCACGGCGGCTGCTCGAGCAACTTTGACCAGACTTGCGCCGTCATCAGAGGCGGCGCAGCGATATCGGTAACCGGCAGATCGATGTTTCCTTACTAGCCCAGCGCGGTATCCAGAAACATCATCACCGCGAAACCACCCATCAGACCGACCGTCGCTGGCGTCTGATGACCATTGCGGTGAGTCTCGGGAATCACTTCGTGCGATACCACGAAGATCATCGCGCCAGCGGCCAATCCGAGGCTGACCGGATAAGCGACAGCCAAACCGCTGGAAATGCCCAAGCCCACCACGGCGCCGAGTGGCTCCATCAGGCCTGACGCAGCCGCGACCAGTATCGCTCGCCAGGCGGACAGGCCGGTTGTGCGCAAGGCCAACGCAACGGCCAGCCCTTCGGGAATGTCTTGGATGGCAATCGCGGTGGTGAGCGGTAAACCAACCTCCAGATCGCCCTTGGCGAAACTCACGCCTATCGCCATACCTTCCGGAATGTTGTGCAGGATGATCGCAAACACGAACAGCCAGACCCGGCTCATGCGCTGGTGATGAGGCCCGAAGGCACCGGCGGTTTCATGCTCGTGCGGCGTGAAATAATCCAGCCCGAGCATCAACAGCACGCCAAAGCCGAGGCCCACCACCACGGTCAATGCGGCCGCAGGGCCACTGTCGAACAGATCCCGTGCTGCCGCGAGCCCCGGAAGGATTAAGGAGAACGAACTGGCCGCGAGCATCATGCCGGCGGCGAAGCCAAGCATGCTGTCCTGGGTGCGCGTGGAAATATTACCCAGCGCAATCGCCATCAGCGCGCCCAGCGCCGTCGCCGCGAAGCCTGCCGTGCCGCCGAGCAGCGCATAGCGGATATTGCTTTCATCGCCGTTCTGAAATGCGCTGTAAGCACTGGCGCCGAGCAATATCAACACGACCAGAACCGTACCGATGAGCCCTAGCGCGACGACGGGATTTGCCTGTGCATGGGCAATCCATGCCGAGCGCAGCGTTGCTGCGGCGCTTTGAGTGCTTGCCATGATGAAGGCCCCGATATCGAAATCTTTTCGTCGCTCGTAACTGACGGAGGGGCCGACCGAGCGGTCGTTCTACCAAGCGGCCCCCGCTGCGTACGAAGCACGACGAGCGTCTATGGGATAGGACCGTAACGGGCTCGGTGAGTTTGGCCAGGGCTTTGAGCGATGCTGGGCTTGGGCCAAGCTTGAGCGGCTGCCCGGCATTCGATGTGACAACGGACAGGAATTGCAGACACAAAAAAAGCGACTCTAGGTCGCTTTCTTTGTGCTTGCGATTGGTCTTGACCTTTCGCAGCTTATTTGGAGCGGGAAACGAGACTCGAACTCGCGACCCCGACCTTGGCAAGGTCGTGCTCTACCAACTGAGCTATTCCCGCGTTACATCTACAACAAAAATGGCGTCCCCTAGGGGACTCGAACCCCTGTTACCGCCGTGAAAGGGCGGTGTCCTAGGCCACTAGACGAAGGGGACGCAGCCCGGAACTTCATATTTCTTCCGGCTTCCAGCGTCTGTGTTGTGCTTCACGCTGCAAGTGGCGCGCATTCTATGGAGCTCGAATAGGGCCGTCAAGCGCCTTGCTGAAATTTTTTAAAGGTCGATTAATTGAAGCTGCTTTTGAGCTATCAGCTTGCCATCTAACGCTCTACACTCGGCAGAAACCGCCCGGTTAGAGAGGTGCGCCCCGTGTCCCCGGTTCTGATTGCAGGATTGGTCGTTGCTGGCCTGTTCATATTGATAGCCATTGGTGTGATCAACCAGATCGTCGAAAAGAACAACCTGGAGAAAGCGCGCGTTCGAGCTGAGCTAGGCGATCGCATGCGTCGCTGCGCCAATCTGTCCGATGGTCTACCAGCCCAAATGATGACGCCAGCGCTCAAGTTGCTGCTGGCGCGGCTGGAGCTGCATCTGGGTGAACGACTGCTACAGCTGGACAAGAAGAACAGCACTGTGAGTGCCCGAGTTGACACGCTGCGCAGCGCTGTCGCCAAGGGCGACGAGATCGAGGTGCAGAACACACCAGTCAAAGTAGACACAGAAGCTCAGGCGAAAGAAATTCGCCTGCGGCTGGAAGACCTCTACGCGCAGATCGTCTGGGCCAATAAGCAGAACCAGCTCGATACGGCTGCAGCCAAACGCTGGATCCAGCACATCCAGCACATGACGGTGATGTTGCATATTGAATATTTCACCAATGTCGGCCAGCAGGCTCTGAAGCAAGGCAGTGCACACAAGGCTCGTCTCGCATTCGAACGCGGCATTCAGCACGTCCGCAAGCAACCCAACCCTGCCGAATTCCAATCCCAACTGGCGCAGCTCGAAGCGAACTACACCCATGCCAACAAGCTCGAGCAGACTCAGCAACAACCGAAGCTTGACGAACCCAGCGAGCTGACCGAAGGTTTGAAGAACTTCGAAAGCGAAGATGACTGGAAGAAGAACAACATCTACTAGGCGTAGGCCCGGACGAGTGCACGATATGGCTTGAGCGGCGAACGCATCGTGCTCCGGTGCTTCGCACCTCAATACTCATCCACTCACCGGTTCCGCCGCGCCTGTCCTGCCGCGGAGAAAAATCAATGTCCCTGACCTTGTTCGGTGCCCCACTGTCGCCATTCGTTCGCAAGGCACGCCTTTGCCTGCTGGAAAAGGGTCTGGATTACCAGCTAGAAGTCGTCATGCCATTCACACCGCCTGAGTGGTATCTGCAGCTCAACCCGCTTGGCCGTATCCCAGCCTTCAAAGATGGCGAACTCAGCCTCGCCGACTCCAGCGTAATCTGCCAGTACCTAGAAGAAACGTACGAACAGACGGCTCGGCTGTACGGTAACAGTGCGGTGGAACGTGCGCAGATCCGCTGGTTGGAGAAGTACGCCGACTACGAACTAGCGCCTCTGACGACCTTCGGGGTTTTCCGCAATCGTGTGCTGAAGCCAAGTTCCGGTCACGCCTGTAACGAAGAAAGCGTGCAGGCCGCTCTGAACGAAAAGCTACCGCCGCACTTCGACTATCTCGAGCGCCAACTCGGCGACAAAACGTACTTTGTCGGCGACCAGCTTTCGATGGCGGACCTCGCCTTCGCCTGCCAGCTGATCAACATGGAACATGGCGGCGAACTGATTGATGCCAATCGCTGGCCGGCACTGGCCGCTCACTTCATCCGGATGAAAGGGCTTGCTTCGGTGGAAAGCGTGCTACCGGGCGAGCAGCGCATGACGGCAAAGCTCATCGAGATGGGTAAGAAGGCGAAGCAGCCGGATTGATTCATCCTGCCCCGAAGCCAAAAGCCTTCGCGCCGGGCGGCCCACCTATAAGAGCAGCGGGTACGTCGACTCCGTGGTGGCCGCCCGCGGCGACTCGATCATTCCCGGCTCAGCACAAAGCCAAACACACCCGCTTGCAGCTATATCTGGCGTCTGAACCCAAGTTTCAGAGCAAACGAATCCCTACCCACTGCCGCGCAAACTGATAGGCGCAGCGGCCGTTGCGGTTACCGCGTGCCGTGGCCCAGCGAATCGCATCTTTCTCCAGCGCCTCATCCCAGCTCCAGGTGAGGCCGGCCTGCTCGGCCAGCGAGCCGACCCAGTGCCGCACCACGTTCAGATAATGCTCCTGAGTGAAGGGATAGAACGAAAGCCAGAGCCCGAAGCGGTCCGACAGGGCGATCTTGTCTTCCACCGCCTCGTTGGGATGCAGTTCGCCGTCGATCATCTGCCAATTCTCGTTATCGCTCTGGCGCTCAGGGACCAGATGCCGGCGATTCGACGTGGCATACAGCAGCACATTTTCCGGCGCTCGCTCCAGGGAACCATCCAGTACGCTTTTCAGTACGCGGTAGTCACCTTCGCCCGCCTCGAATGACAGGTCATCGCAGAACACTACGAAATGCTGAGGCTGGCCGACGAGCTGATCGACCACTTTAGGCAGGTCAGCCAGATGATCCCGCTCGATTTCAATGAGGCGCAGACCTGCCGGTGCATGCTCGGCCAGCATTGCCCGGATCAACGAAGACTTGCCGGTCCCGCGCGCGCCCCAGAGCAGTACGTGATTTGCCGGCAGGCCGGACACAAACTGGCGAGTATTATTCGCCAGCAGCTCGCGCTGCCGGTCGATGCCGATCAGGTCAGCCAGACTCAGGTCCAGCGACACCTGCAGTGGCTGTAAATAACCACCCTGCCCTTCACGATGCCAGCGTGCCGCCAGGCTGTTGCTCCAATCGACTGGCGCTCGCGGCGCTGGCAGCAGGGGTTCCAGGCGCGTCATCAGCGCATCGGCACGTTGCAGAAAGGCTTTCAGCTCGGCATCCACTCGAACAACTCCAGATATTCAGATGAACAGGCGCGGCATATGCGTCAGGCAGTGCCGCAGCATGATTAAAGTAGGGATTCGATGCGCTCTGCGAGCGCCTCAGGAGCCGTACGCGACGAGAACCGCTCCACCGAGCGACCTCCATCAGCGATGAGAAACTTGGTGAAATTCCATTTGATCGCCTTGCTGCCGAGCAAACCGGGTGCGCGCTTCTTCAGTTGCACGAACAACGGATGTGCGTCACCACCATTGACCTGAACCTTGGCGAATAGCGGAAAGCTGACACCAAAGTACCGTTCGCAGAAAGTAGCGATCTGCGCTTCGTCGCCCGGTTCCTGATGGCCGAACTGATCGCAGGGAAACCCGAGCACCACCAACCCCTGTTGGCGATACTGTTTCCAGAGCGCCTCCAACCCCTTGTACTGAGGGGTAAAGCCGCACTGGCTGGCCGTGTTGACCACCAGCAGAGCGGTGCCACCGAAATCGGCCAGGGTGGTCTCATTGCCGTCAATGGTGATGCAAGGAATCTCGAACAGCGGATCGCACATGATGGTGTCCCGGTAAGGCACTGCGATGGGCCGTCAGGCGTCGCGCGGCTTGTGATCGAGAGAGGCGGAATTGATGCAGTAGCGCATGCCAGTCGGCGCCGGGCCATCCGGAAATACATGCCCCAGATGTGCATCGCAGCGGGCGCATTTGACCTCGATACGATGCATGCCGTGGCTGAAATCGTCGAGGCTGGTGATGGCCGTATCGCTGACCGGCTGGAAATAGCTCGGCCAGCCGCAGCCGGACGCGAACTTGGCGTCCGAGTCGAACAACGGCGCATAGCAGCAGGCGCAATGATAGATGCCAGGGGTTTTGGTGTCGTTGTACTTACCAGTGAAGGGGCGCTCGGTCGCGCCTAGTCGGCAGACCTGAAATTGCTCGTCGGAGAGCTCTTCACGCCAGGTTTCAAGCGGTTTTTCTAGCTTGTCCATTGGTATACCTCCTAAGGGTCTGTTTCCGTTTCGGTCGCCAGCCGCGTTGCTGCGTCAAATCTCGCCAGGCAAGGCGCGGGACGCAGGTAATGGTTGTTCCCTTGCCAAGTCCCGCAACGCCGCATGGCGAGATTTGCCGCGCAACCCGAAGGGCCGGGCCTGTTTTTGCGCGATGCTGCGTTATTCGTCGTTCATTTGGAACAACCAAACTTCTCTCCTCATGCCTTGCCTCGCGCAAAAACAGGGCGCCGGCGCGGCGGCAAACGAAGCGGAACAGACCCTCTCTAAAAAAGGCGGATCTGTACCTTTTCCGGTGATCGGGCCGCACGTATGATGCGTTGCTCTTAGACGCCTAGTCTGGCAGCGGGGTTTCAGGCTGCCAAGGCGCCCGGGTTCATGCCAAACGTCGCCAGCCAAAGAGAGCCGGGCACGTCTTCACTTCGGGACACTCAGGATCATGCAGGTCAGCAAATCGAACAAGCTCGCCAATGTCTGCTATGACATCCGCGGGCCGGTGCTCAAGCACGCCAAACGACTGGAAGAGGAAGGTCATCGCATCCTCAAGCTGAACATCGGCAATCCGGCGCCGTTCGGTTTCGAAGCCCCCGAAGAAATCCTTCAGGACGTGATCCGCAACCTGCCCACCGCGCAAGGTTACAGTGATTCCAAAGGTCTGTTCAGCGCGCGCAAGGCCATCATGCAGTACTACCAGCAGAAGCAGGTAGAAGGCGTGACCATCGAAGACATCTACCTCGGCAACGGCGTGTCCGAGCTGATCGTGATGTCCATGCAGGCGCTGCTCAATAACGGTGACGAGGTACTGATCCCAGCCCCGGATTACCCACTCTGGACCGCCGCCGTGAGCCTGGCGGGCGGCAAACCGGTGCACTACCTCTGCGACGAGCAGGCCAATTGGTGGCCGGATCTGGCGGATATCAAGGCCAAGATCACGCCGAACACCAAGGCGCTGGTACTGATCAACCCGAACAACCCGACCGGCGCGGTCTACCCTCGCGAAGTGCTCGAGGGGATGGTCGAACTGGCGCGCCAGCACAAACTGGTGCTGTTCTCCGATGAAATCTACGACAAGATTCTGTATGACGATGCCGTACATATCTGCACCGCTTCGCTTGCACCGGACGTGCTCTGCCTGACCTTCAACGGCCTGTCCAAGTCCTACCGGATCGCCGGTTTCCGCTCAGGCTGGGTGGTCATTTCAGGTCCCAAGCACAAGGCGCAAAGCTATATTGAAGGCCTCGACATCCTGGCCAACATGCGCCTGTGCGCAAACGTGCCGTCGCAGCACGCGATCCAGACCGCATTAGGCGGATATCAGAGCATCAACGACCTGGTGCTGCCGCCGGGCCGGCTGCTCGAACAGCGCAACCGCACCTGGGAACTGCTCAACGACATCCCCGGCGTCAGCTGCGTAAAACCGATGGGTGCGCTCTATGCCTTCCCCCGCATCGATCCGAAGATCTGCCCGATCCACAATGACGAGAAGTTCGTACTCGACCTGCTGTTGTCCGAGAAGCTGCTGATCGTTCAGGGCACTGCCTTCAACTGGCCTTGGCCGGATCATTTCCGCGTGGTCACGCTACCGCGGGTCGATGATTTGGAACAGGCGATCGGTCGCATCGGTAGTTTCCTTAAGACCTACAGCCAGTAGCTGAATGGATCTACAGATCGACGACTTCCAGCGAGATGCCGCGGCCGGGCTATTGATGCTTTACCAAGCCTTTCCGCGGAAGATCACGCTATACGTGGAAGACCTGATCGGCCATGAAGAGCCCGACGAATTCGGCCTGCCCAGCAAGCGACACCAAAGCTGCCTTGCAGCACTGCTGTGGTTAGCCGAAGAAGGTTACCTACGCTTCGAAAGCACCATTCAGTTCCTGGCCATCGACCAGGCGGTGCTTACCGAAAAGGCCTTCCTGCGCTTGACCAGTGCCGTTCCCAACGTCGCGCAGGCTGACGAAACATTACCTCCCAGCGTGCACCGGGTACGCTCGAGCCTGGCACACCAAATGCGCCAGGCGCTACGCGACGGCCATGGCGAACGACTGGCGCACCTGACCCGTGAGCTTTTCACTAGCTCGCTCTCCAGCTGACCCTGAGCGCACCCGCACCATAGGCGACATAGCTTGAAATAGTCGCTCGGTTGAATAGCGCCGACCGGCACCTTATATAGCCTATCGTTCCTTATTGTTCCCCTTGGAGTCTGCCGCAACATGATGCGCATTTTCTTGTTTCTGGCCACCAACCTGGCTGTACTGGTCGTTGCCAGCGTCACCCTGAAGCTACTCGGGGTGGATCGCTATACGGGTCAGAACTACGGCAGCCTGCTGGCTTTCTGTGCGGTATTCGGCTTCGCTGGAGCACTTATTTCGCTGTTCATTTCCAAGTGGATGGCGAAGATGAGTACCCGCACCGAGATCATCAGCCAGCCTCGCACCCGCCATGAACAGTGGTTGCTACAAACCGTCGAACAGCTTTCCCGCGACGCCGGCATCAAGATGCCTGAAGTGGGTATTTTCCCCGCCTACGAAGCCAACGCCTTCGCCACCGGCTGGAACAAGAACGACGCGCTGGTAGCGGTCAGCCAGGGTCTGCTCGAGCGCTTCTCGCCCGACGAGGTGAAGGCGGTACTGGCGCATGAAATAGGACACGTGGCCAATGGCGACATGGTTACACTCGCGTTGATACAAGGCGTGGTGAATACCTTCGTCATGTTCTTCGCGCGGATCTTCGGTAACTTCGTCGACAAGGCGATTCTCAAGAACGAAGACGGCCACGGTATCGGCTACTTCGTCGCCACCATTTTCGCCGAACTGGTACTAGGTATCCTCGCCAGCATCATCGTCATGTGGTTCTCGCGCAAACGTGAGTTCCGCGCCGACGAGGCAGGCGCACAGCTGGCCGGCACCTCCGCCATGATCGGCGCCCTCCAGCGCCTGCGTGCGGAACAGGGCGTGCCGGTAGACATGCCGGACAGCCTCAAGGCCTTCAGCATCAACGGTGCTCTGCGCAACGGCCTGGCCGGACTGCTGATGACCCACCCATCGCTGGAAGATCGTATCGAAGCCCTGCGTCAGCGCGGCTAATCGAGCGCGGCGGGACAAGGGCGGCTTAGGCCGCCCTTTTTTTCGCCCAGGCTTTGCACATAGAGGCTGTATGCCTGTCGAACCAAGCGCATTCATCGAACAAGGAACATCACCATGCGCCGCTTCCTCCTGCTCGGTTTCGCCCTGCTCGCCCTGATTGGCTGCCAGAGCGCCTACTACTCCGCGATGGAAAAGGTCGGGTTGCACAAGCGCGACATTCTAGTGGACCGCGTTGAAGATGCCCGCGATTCCCAGCAACAGGCCAAGGAACAATTCAAGGACGCCCTGGAGCGCTATCGCAGCGTGGTGCAGGTTCAAGGTGGTGAGCTGGAAGAGCGCTACGAGGCGCTCAACAGCGAATTCGAAGCCAGCGAGAGCAGCGCGCGCGATGTGCGAAACAGGATCGAGGCGGTCGAGGACGTCGCCAATGCATTGTTCAGGGAGTGGAAACAAGAACTTGGTGAATACAACAATGCGAGCCTGAAGGCAGCCAGCGCCAAGGATCTGGAACGCACCCAGAAAGACTATCGAGTGCTACTGCAACGCATGAAGGCGGCGGAAAAGCGCATCGACCCTGTGCTCGACGTGCTGCGCGACCAGGTGCTGTTCCTTAAGCACAACCTCAACGCTCGCGCCATCGGTGCACTGCAGGGGGAATACCGCACGCTGGAGGGGAACGTCGATCAGTTACTGGCCGACATGCAGCGGGCGATAGATGAGGCCGACGTGTTCATTCGTCAGCTGCAAAGCAATCAGTGATGCGAAGGAATTCATGAGTTGATCGCGAGCCTGCACGTTGCAAACACCCTACCGCCGCACACCGAGTCGATAACAGGTCTCCTCCAGACGCGACAGACCGCGCTGAAGAAACTTCCAATTGCCATCCAGCACGTTCGCCCGTTCCAGCAGCTCGACGTCCCAACGCGAGCCCAAGGATCGGCGAACCTCAGCGTCACTCACAGCGAATGGCGGACCGGACATTTGCTCCTGCTCGTAATCCAGGGTGATCAGCAAACCCTGGCAGCTCGGCGCAAGAATGCTCGTCAGATGCTCGACATAGCGCTGGCGCATGGCCGCCGGCAATGCGATCAGCGCAGCACGATCGTAGAGCCCGTCGCAATCAGCAACATCGCTACGGCTCAGGGCAAAGAAATCGCCACAGCGGATTTCCAGCGCTCCGGCACGATACACCTTGAATTCACCACGGGTGCTGACTTCAGCGACCAGGCCTTGTTCGGTAAAAAAATCTTCCACGGCACGTTCGCTCAGCTCGACGCCGAGCACTGCAAAACCCTGCGCGACCAACCAGGGCATATCGAGGCTCTTACCGCACAACGGCACTAGCACGCGGGCACCTTCAGCCAATTGCATACCCGGCCAGTGACGGCGCAGATATGGATTGACCTCGTTCAGATGAAAGCCGATCTCTTTGCGCGCCCAGCGCCGCTGCCAGAACCCTTCATCCATATCCAAATCCTCATGAGCATCGACGGTCGAGCTTATCAGAGCCAACCGCACCGAACGCTCAAGGGTTTTCAGCTGGCATACAAGGCGGCATCCAGGTCCATGCCGGCGTCACGCATCTGGGCAAGTTTGTAGCGCAGCGTTCGCGCGCTGATGCCCAGACGGTCAGCCGTCTCCTTGCGGCGGCCCCGCTCGGTACGCAAGGTATCGATGATCAGCTCGAACTCGCGACGACGTAGATCTTCTCCCAGCGCGCCAGCGGCCTCGGTCGGCACTGGCGGCACTACGGCTGCAGACATCGACGGCACGGCATCAACCGCCATGATCTGCGCTCGCGGGGCAAACCCGACCACGGCGTTCAGGCACAGGTCCTCCGGCCGAATCAGACCACCCTGCTGCAGAATCAAGGCGCGTTGAATGGCGTTGTCCAGCTCGCGGACATTGCCGGGCCATGGATGACTGAGCAGGCTTTGACGCGCCTCGGCGGTAAGGCGGACGTTTGCTTGGCGCATTTTCACGGCGTGCTGGGCCAGCAGTCGCTCGGCAAGCGGCACGATGTCCGCAGGTCGATCGCGCAGCGCGGGCCAGGCGAGCGGAAACACGGAAAGGCGATAGAACAGATCTTCACGGAACCGCCCGCCGCGCACCTCGTCAGCCAGATCGCGGTTGGTGGTGGCGACAATACGAATGTCCAGCGCAATTGGCTTGCGGCCACCTACACGCTCGACCTCGCGCTCCTGCAACACGCGCAGCAACTTGGCCTGAAGCGCCAGTGGCATTTCGGAAATCTCATCGAGCAGCAGCGTACCGCCGTTGGCCTGCTCGAACTTGCCCGGCTGAGTCGCGATGGCACCGGTGAAGGCACCCTTCTCGTGGCCGAACAGCGTCGCCTCGAGCATGTTGTCCGGTATTGCCGCGCAGTTGATTGCGACGAAGGGCTTGTTCGCACGTGCCGATTGCTGATGGATGTAGCAGGCCAACACCTCTTTGCCGGTTCCGGATTCACCAGAAATCAGCACTGTCGAATCGCTCTGCGCGACGCGGGCAGCCAGCGCCAACAGCTGTCGGCTCGCCGGTTCGACGGCGACGGGGCCATCCTGGCCGCTCGCGCCCAGCTGGCCGCAGACGTGCCGAGCAACCACCCCAAGCAACATATTCGGCTCGAACGGTTTGACCAGATAGTCGACCGCCCCCTGGCGCATCGCCTCGACTGCGCGCTCGACAGCTCCGTATGCAGTCATCAGCAAGACCGGCACCTGGGGGTATCGCTGGCGAATCAGTACCTGCAATGCGTGACCGTCCATGCCGGGCATGTTCACATCGCTGACCACCAGGCCAAAACCTTCCTGCTCCTGCTCCAGCGCCTGCAGCGCGGCTTCGGCGCTCTCGACCGCGCGGTAGGCATAGCCGCCGAGTTCGAGCGTATCGCCCAGCGCCTCGCGCAATGCGCGGTCGTCCTCGACCAATAGAATCTTCGCAGCCATGGGCTTCACTCCGAAATAGCCGGTGATAGCACCGCAAGCAGCGGCAGTTGCAAGGTGGCGCAGGTGCCTCGACCCGGCCGCGAGCGCAGCTCGAGCGAACCGGAATGCGCACGCGCCACCGATTTGACCACCGCCAGCCCCAACCCGGTCCCGGTCGCCTTCGTGGTGAAGAACGGCTCGCCGAGTCGTGCCAGAGTCGTGGCGTCGATGCCCGAACCGTTGTCGCTGATACTGATGCGCAGCGCCCAACCCCGAGCGTAGAGATGCACCTTCAGCCGGCGGTCGTTGCCGGTAGCCTGAAGCGCATTCTCGATCAGATTGAGCAAAGCACCGACCAACATGTCGCGGTTGCACAGCAGCGCACCTGAGTGCGCATCGCATTGCCAACGTATGGTGATATCGCCCACTCGCGCCTCGGCCGCCGCACGCAGCGCCGCGAGCAACTCGGCCGGGGTCAGACGGTCCTCCAGCGGCAGATCGCCCCGAGCGAAAACCAGCATGTCGCGAACTTGATGCTCCAGCTCATGCAGCCGGTCCTTCAGGCGCCCAGCGAAGCGCTGCTGATGCTCGGCAGTCAGCCCGCCCTGCTCCAGATGGCTTGCATAAAGCAGCGCCGTGGACAGCGGCGTGCGGATCTGATGAGCCAGCGAAGCCACCATTCGCCCTAGCGCAGACAAGCGCTCATGGCGCGCAAGCTGCTCCTGCAACCGTCGCGTCTCAGTCAGATCAGTGAGCAATACCAGCTGGCCTGGCTCGCCGTTCAACGAGCGCGTGGCGATGGACACGCGACGCCCATCCTTCAATGAGATTTCATGACCATCGTCCCGACGCGGGGCGAAACTGCGGGCGATCACTTCGCGCCAGAGCACACCTTCCAGCGGCTCGTCGAGAAGCTCTTGGGCAACTGGATTGGCTTCTCGAACCACGCCCTGCGCATCGATGACGATGACGCCGCCGGGCAACAGATCCAGCAGACTCTGGAGCCGGTTGGCCAAACGCTCCTTCTCGTCGAATTCGCGGAGGCGCTGCGCGCTGGTTTCAGCCAGCTGATCTTTCAGCTCGGCTACGCGCATCTGCAGCAGCTGCTGGGATTCGCTCAACCGGCCGGACATGCGGGTAAACAACTCGAGCGATTGCTCAAGCTCTTCGCTCGCGGTCGTTTCGGCCGGTCGCCGGGAAGCCGATGAGGAGAATGCTGAAGTCACTGGCACGCGTATCCGTCAAAAAGATGGTCGGTGAAATGACTAGCAGCAAGGATCATGCCCAGAAGGCAGGAGGAAGGCAGGCGTCACGCCACCAGGACGGCGGCGTTGCAAACAGTTTTACTCGTCGAGATCGTCTTCGCGTCGATTCATGCCGTACTTGCGCATCTTCTCGACCAGCGTCGTCCGTCTGATACGCAAGCGCTCAGCGGCACGTGCCACGACGCCGCCAGCGTCCTCGAGGGCCTGCTGGATGAGGCCCTGTTCGAGATTACCCAGGTACTCCTTCAGATCAAGACCCTCGATGGGCAGCATAGCCTGCGTCCCGGCTGCGACAAGAGGGGTGTTGATAGTCGCGCGTGCCTCAATTTCGTCTTGCAAGTCGACCACGTACTGCTCGTCGTCGTCATCCACATGGCGGAACTTCTTCGGCAACTCCATAACGCCGATCACGCCGTACGGATGCATGATTGCCATACGCTCGACAAGGTTCGCCAGCTCTCGCACGTTGCCGGGCCAGTCGTGACGACACAGCGACATGATGGCCGCCGAGTTGAAACGGATGGAGCCACGCTTCTCGTGTTCCATACGCGAGATGAGCTCGTTCATCAGCAGCGGAATGTCCTCGATACGCTCGCGCAGAGGTGCCATTTCGATGGGGAACACATTGAGACGGTAATACAAATCCTCACGGAAGCTGCCGTCCACGATCATCTTCTCCAGATCCTTGTGGGTCGCCGCGATGATGCGTACGTCGGCATTCTGCGTGCGATTGCTGCCCACACGCTCGAAGGTGCGCTCCTGCAGAACCCGCAATAGCTTGACCTGCATTGGCAACGGCATGTCGCCAATCTCGTCGAGGAACAGAGTCCCGCCTTCAGCGAGCTCAAAACGACCGGCACGGGAAGTGATCGCCCCCGTAAACGCGCCTTTCTCATGACCGAACAGTTCGCTTTCCAGCAGTTCAGCGGGAATCGCCCCGCAATTGACCGGTACGAAAGGCCCACCGCGGCGCTTGGAATGGTAATGCAGGTTACGTGCAACCACCTCTTTGCCAGTTCCCGACTCACCGAGGATCAATACGCTCGCTTCGGTATCGGCGACCTGCTGCATCATCTGCCGGACATGCTGCACCGCGCGGCTGGTGCCCACCAGGCTGCGAAACAGATTGGGCTCGCGCTGTCGTCCGCGCGCCTTCGCCTGGTCATACATTTCCCGGTAGACCTGAGCCCGATGAAGTGAATCGAGCAATTTGTTGTAGCTCGGCGGCATTTCGAGGCTAGTCAGCACCCGACGACGGATCTCATCAGGCCAATCCGCCGGGGCGGGCTCGCCGATCAGCATAAGCGGAAGGTTCTCGTCCCACTTGCTGATCTGTTTGAGCAGTTCGACCGCGCCGCCCTTGACCGACACCTCACCCAGCAGGACGCCCAGCACGGCGCGGCTCGATTCCAGCGCATCGACAGCGGCTTTCCATTCGCTGCTGGCGCAAGCGATATGGTCTTCACTCAAAAAGCTGAGAATGACCGCCAAATCCCGGCGACGATCCTTGTCGTCGTCTATCAACAAAATCTTGGTTTCACGCCACATCTTGTTTATAGCTCTAGAGGCTGATAGGAGGCCTGCGCTCGTCTCCGGCAGAAACGACTACGTCTCGGCAGATGAGACGTAGTTAATTAAAAAAAACGCGTCGAGTCAAATTTATGACGTAGTTCAACGACAAAAAGCACGGAAAGCGTCGTATTTCTCGTGGGAACGGAGAGCGGAGCGCATTGAGGATCAGCTAAACAACCAATCGATCCTCTGCACGTCTGGTATGGGCAGAACGGATGGGATTTGCTGCGTCAGAGGCAACGCGAGACGTAATCGGCAGGAGCATTGGCGGACTCAGAACCTAGCGATACAGGCAAGGCATCGCGCTAACGGCTAGTAGATCAGCCAAACAGCTTGTAGACCTTTGCGCCATGCGCGGATTGATTGAGCTGAATGAGTTCATCAGCGACGCGGCGCTGCTCGGTCTGACAAGTCGTGACCAATTCACGATAGAGGCTCACCAACTCTTCCAGACGCTGACGAATCGCAGGCTCATCCTCGCGGGCTTCATTCATCGCAGCTTCGACAACCTGCCGGCATTGCAGATCCAGGACACTGATGGCAGTCCAGTCCTGCTGCACCATCGCATCGCGCAAGGCGTTGCCGGTTTCCTCAAGACGTTTGACTGCTGCACTCATGGATCCGCTCCGGATGAACTGGTTACAAAGGTCGAGCCTGCAAGGCCGCTCGGGAGTCTACTGCGACTGAAGCCTGTATCGGCCATTTTCGATCAGCCTTTAGCACGACCGATTAAAAACGATCAATGCAGGCTGCGTAATCCAGTAGGGACGCTGGGAGGCGCGACCGGCTCCCAAGGGCCATCCGGACGACCGGCGCAATACCAGTCGCCATCCCAGCGGTAATAAAGCCGCTCGCGATAGAACATGTTCCGTCCCTCCACGACATAGACACCCAGGCGATTGTCCCAATGCGCAGGGGCATGAGGCGGCGGCGCATAACGTGGATGGCTTTTTTGCGTGGCCGGCGGGCGCGGTGCCGGTGGTGTACGTACCGGCGGCGGGCTTATGACTGGCTCGCGAGGCTCGGACGCCGGCGGAGTCGGCGTAGGTGCCGGCTCCGAAGCCTGATAAGGATTGCCGGCACAAGCGCCCAGCAGCAGCGCCAGCATCGTTACAGCGCCCATTCGAGGCAGGAAAGAGACACCTGCCGAAACCGAACCTCTCACCATTAGCCCTGCCCTCTCGAGCGCCTCTACGTCAGGGCGCTTCCGGTTGATCGATAGTCAGCTCAATCGCATCTTCATTGTTCAACGTCAATGGCTCACTGCTGCCTTGCCATTCGCCCCGGGTCGCGTCTCCTTCCCGGGAAACGCGAGCGAACAACCTGACCTGCTCGAAGTTGGACAAACGAAGCTGCGGAGTCATTGCATCGGCGTCGGACAAACTGACGGTAGCCGGCAGATCGGCTACGGTCAGGCGCTTCACCGCCAACGGCATCGGCGGGCCGGAAACCGCACGAGCAAAGACGAATACCGTATCAGTAGGCTTAACTTTGTCGACAAGTGCCGCGCCCAGCTGCACATCGACTGTCAGGGCTGCATCGCTAGCTGCAACCGGCTCGCCAGCGGGTTTCGACACACTGCCAGAAGCCGTTTCGCCCAGCTGCTCCCGCGCTCGGGCAATGCCGCCCTGGATGGCCTCACGCGAAGGATCTTCGGCAGGCAAGGTCGCTACCAGTCGTTCCCAGAAACCTATCGCTTCATCGAACCGCTCGTTTTCATAAGCGGCGATGCCGAGCAGGCCAAGGCTGGTGACCTCATGGGGGTCTGCCTGCAGGGCTTCATCGGTGAGTCGCTGCATGCGCGGCGTCCAGCTCCGACCTTCGGCAAAATAAAGCGCCTGCGCCCACTGTCCCAGCAGTTCAGGCTGGCGCCCGGCCAGATTGACGACCTGCTCATAAGCCGCCGCTGCATCGGCCGGACGCTCCTGGCTCATGTAGGTTCTGGCCAGGAAATACCATGCCTCGGAAGACTCGGGCTGTGCCTTGACCGCGCGTTCCAGCCTCGCGGTCATCTCTTCGATGCTTCCAGGCTGCACCGCGAACTCCCGCGTCAGTTGCAGCTTGTCGCTCGCACCCCAATGCATATACAGACCATAGCCAAACAAGGGCACCAGGATCGCCACAATCAGCGGAACGGCCCGGCCCAGGTTGCTGCTGCGATGTGCGTCACTACCCTCGGTGTCGTCGAGTAGCTCCCGCGCCGCATCGGCGCGGCCCATCTCGTACTGCTCCAACGTAAGGGTTCCGGCTGCTTGCTGTGCAGTCAGCTCACCGAGCCGCTCCTGGTAAAGCGCGACGTTTAGCGCAGTTCGGTCCTCTTCTGCCTGTAAGCGACGCCCCCGCAACACCGGAAGCAGCAGGAACGCCAGGGCGGCCAGCAATAGCAGGCCCGCACCTATCCAGAAATCGATCATGGTTCTTTTTTATCCAGCAACGTGGCGAGGCGCGTGCGTTCGGCCTCGGAAAGTGTGTTCGACGCCTGGCTGGCTGCGCCACGGCGGCGGCGTATCAGGATGATCGCCAGCACGACGAACCCCAGCGCCAGCAAGGCGATCGGGCCGTACCAGAGCACGAGTGTCTTGGCATTGACAGGCGGCTTGTAGCGCACGAAGTCGCCATAACGAGCGACGAGGTAGTCGACGATCTGCTCGTTGCTTTGCCCTTCATCCAGCATGCGATAGATTTCGCGGCGCAGATCCATGGCAATGGGCGCGTTGGAGTCGGCGATGTTCTGGTTCTGGCACTTGGGGCAGCGCAGCTCCTCGACGAGCGTGCGGTATCGTTCCCGATCGGCCTCGCTCTTGAATTCGTAAGTGTCGATTGCGCCATGGGCAGCGAGGCTGAGCAGAAGGCCCAGTAGCGCGGTAGCGAAAAAACGGATCATTGCTCGTTCACCAGTGCCTGATAGAGCGGCCCGAGCCGTTCGGCCCAGACGCGCTCGTCGATGGCTCCGACGAATTTGTCGCGAATGATGCCCTGCTTGTCGACGACGAAGGTCTCCGGCGCGCCATAGACACCTAGGTCAAGGCCTAGACTGCCGTCGGGATCCTCGACATTGAAGCCGTACGGATTGCCGAACATCTGCAGCCAGTCGCGAGCCGCATCGCCGTTGTCCTTGTAGTTGATTCCGTAAACAAGGACACCCTGGGCTGCTAGCTTGTTGAGCATCTCGTGCTCGGCCTTGCAGGTCGGACACCAGGTTGCCCAGACGTTCACCAGCGACGGTTTGCCCTTGATGTCCTCTGCACTGACCAGCCGCTGCGGATCCTCGAGCGACGGCAGAGAAAACGACGGCATCGGTTTTCCGATCATCGTCGAGCCGATGTCCGTGGGGTCGAGGTACAGCCCCTTGTAGAGGAAACCCGCCACCAGAAGGAAAATCGCCAACGGCAGCAACATCAATAATCTTTTCATCTCAGGCTCCTTGCTGGGCCAAACCGAGCGTCTCGCGGACACGCGTTCTGACTTTCACTCGGTAGCGCTTGTCACTGACCGAGAGCACACCACCCAGGGACATCATCAAAGCACCCAGCCAGATCCAGCGAACGAACGGTTTGATGTGCACCCGCACCGCCCAGGCGCCATTTTCCAGCGGCTCGCCAAGGGCCACATAGAGATCACGAGTGAAACCTGCATCGATACCCGCCTCGGTCATCGGCATCTGCTGCACGGTGTAGAGCCGCTTCTCGGGGTGCAGGGTCGCAATCTGCTTGTCGCCATCGAAGACGCGAATGGTGCCCTTGTCGGACGTGTAGTTGGGGCCTTCGAAATGCTCGGCACCTTCGAAGACAAAGCTGTAACCGCCCAGCTCCAGCGATTCGCCAGGCGCGAGACGCAGGTCGCGCTCGTCGCTCTGCTGGCTCGTCAGCACCACACCTATGGCGCAGACCGCCAGCCCGAGATGCGCCAGCTGCATGCCCCAGTAGCTCGGCGCCAGGCTCCGCACGCCCTTCAGCAGCCCCTTGTGGCGGGTCTTGTCGAGAATGTCGCGTACCCCGGCGGTAACCACCCAAGCGGCCAGCAGACAGACCGCCAGCACCGCCCAGTGGAAATCGCCGAACAGCATCGAGCCCAAGCCGCCAAGCACGGCGCTGGTGATCAGTACCGGCGTCAGCATGCTCATCAGCCACTTCACTGGGGTGTCCTTCCAGCGCACCAGCACGCCCACGCCAAGCGCGAGCATCAGGGCACCGACGAGCGGCAGGAACATCGCGTTGAAATAGGGCGGCCCGACCGAGAGCTTGGTATCCGACAGCGCATCGAGCAGCAGCGGATACAGTGTTCCCAGCAGAATCATCGCCGTGGCGACCACCAGTAGTAGGTTGTTGACCAGCAGCAGCGTCTCACGCGACCACAGGCCGAAACCGACCTGGCTCTTCACCACTGGTGCACGCAGGGCGAACAGGGTCAGCGAGCCGCCTACCACCAACAGCAGAAACGCGAGAATGAAGACGCCGCGTTCCGGATCGGTGGCGAAGGCATGAACCGAAGTCAGTACGCCAGAGCGGACCAGGAACGTGCCTAGGAGGCTGAGCGAGAAGGCCGCGATCGCGAGCAGAACCGTCCAGCTCTTGAAGACGCCGCGCTTTTCCGTCACTGCCAGCGAGTGGATCAGCGCGGTGCCCACCAGCCAGGGCATGAAGGATGCATTTTCCACCGGGTCCCAGAACCACCAGCCGCCCCAGCCCAGCTCGTAATAGGCCCACCAGGAACCCAAGGCGATGCCTGTGCCCAGAAAGGCCCAGGCGACCAGCGTCCAAGGACGCGACCAGCGCGCCCAGGCTGCATCCAGGCGGCCACCGAGTAGCGCGGCAATGGCGAACGCAAAGGCCACCGAGAAACCGACGTAGCCCATATAGAGCATCGGCGGGTGCACGATCAGACCGAAGTCCTGAAGCAGCGGGTTGAGATCACGGCCATCCATCGGTGCTTGCGGCAGCAGGCGCTCGAACGGGTTGGAAGTGACGATCAGGAACAGCAGGAACCCGATGCTGATCAATCCCATGATGCCCAGTACCCGGGCCAGCATGTCCTCCGGTAGTTGCCGCGAAAAGATCGCTACCGCGAAAGTCCAGCCTGCCAGGATGAAAGCCCACAGCAGTAGCGAACCCTCATGCGCGCCCCAAACGGCGCTGAACTTGTAGTACCAGGGCAAGGCGCTGTTGGAGTTCTGCGCGACATAAGCGACGGAGAAGTCATCCACCATGAAGGCGTAGGTGAGACAGGCAAAGGAAAATGCCAGAAAACTGAATTGCCCCCAGGCCGCCGGTTGTGCCAGTCCCATCCACTGGCGGTCGCCCCGCCAGGCGCCGATCAGCGGAAGCGTGCCCTGCACGACGGCCAGGCACAGCGCCAGGATCATTGCTAGATGGCCGAGCTCAGGGATCATTTCGCATACTCCTGCTTATCGCCTTCGTAGTGCTTCATCATCCCGCTCTTCTCCAGCGCCTGGCTGACTTCCGGCGGCATGTAGTTTTCGTCGTGCTTGGCCAGTACCTCGTCGGCGATCAGAACGCCATCGGCATTGACCCGCCCAAGGGCGACGATGCCTTGCCCTTCACGGAACAGATCGGGAAGGATGCCTTGGTACTGGATGGTGACCGTTTCGTTGTTATCGGTAACGCGGAAGGAGACGGTGAGCGAATCACTGCTGCGTGTCACCGAGCCGGCTTCGACCAGGCCGCCGGCTCGAATCCGCGTGCCTTCCGGGGCTTCGCCCGCAGCGATCTGCGTTGGCGTATAGAAGAGGTTGATGTTCTCTTGCAGAGCGGTCAGCGCCAGCGCCACCGCAATGCCCACACCGGCCAGAATGGCCAGCACGATGAACAGACGCTTTTTGCGCACCGGATTCACTTCATTTCCTCCCGGCGCAAACGGCGCGCCTCGTCTTGCAGATAACGTCGGCGCGCCATCATTGGCAGCGCCACGTTCAGGATCAGGACAGCCAGGCTGATGCCGTACGACGTCCAGACATACAGGCCATGATTCCCCATGGCGATGAATTCGGAAAAAGACGAAAAGTTCATGGCTTGCCCACCAGCGCGTTCACTTCAGCCTTGACCCAGCTGCTTCGCGACTCGCGGCGCAGCACCTCCAGGCGCATGCGCATCAACAGCACCAGCGTGAAGAAGCAGTAGAAGCCCAACACCATGACCAGCAGCGGCAGCCACATTTCCATTGGCATGGCTGGCTTCTCTGTCACGGTGAAGGTCGCTGGCTGATGCAGGGTGTTCCACCACTCAACCGAGTATTTGATGATCGGGATATTGACCACCCCGACGATGGCGAGCACCGCACAGGCCTTTGCCGCGCTGTCGCGGTTGGTGATCGCCTGGCCGAGCGCAATGATGCCGAAGTACAGGAACAGCAGAATCAGCATCGATGTCAGCCGTGCGTCCCATACCCACCAGGCACCCCACGTCGGCTTGCCCCATACCGCACCGGTGAGCAGCGCGATGAATGTCATCCAGGCACCGATGGGCGCGGCCTGCTGCAAGGCGACGTCGGTCAGCTTCATCTTCCACACCAGCCCGACCACACCGGCTATCGCCATCATCACGTAGATCGACTGGGCCAGGAATGCAGCCGGCACGTGGATATAGATGATCCGGAAGCTATTGCCCTGCTGGTAGTCCTGCGGCGCGAACGCCAGGCCCCAGACTGCTCCTACGCCGATCAGAATCAGCGACGCCCAGGCCAGCCACGGCATCCAGCGGCTACTGATCTCGTAGAACCATTTGGGCGAACCCAGCTTGTGGAACCATGTCCAGTTCATAGAACCCGCCTCACTTCCACGGCGCCTGCCGATGCTGCCTCGAAAGAGGCCAGCACCCACTTGTTCGCAATCAGTAAATTCATCGAAGCCGCTCGTCTCGCCCCGGCAATTCGCGTTTCAGTACTGGAAAAATACATCATGCAACCCGTCATTCACCGACGCTGATCTTCAGACCAGCGGCTATTGCAAAGGGAGTCAGCGTGACTGCCAGTGCAGTCAGGCTGGAAAGCCATAATAGGTGACCGAGCGCAGGCAGTCCCTGCAACGCCGCCTGCAGAGCCCCGCTGCCTAGAATCAGCACGGGGATATAGAGCGGAAGAATGAGTAGCGCCAACAACAAGCCCCCACGCTTGAGTCCGACAGTCAATGCCGCCCCGACTGCGCCCAACAGGCTGAGCACCGGTGTGCCTAACAGAAGCGAGACCAGCAGCACCGGAAGCGCGCTGGCTGGCATGCCCAACATGAGCCCCAATAACGGCGCCAGCAGAACCAGAGCCAGCCCGGAAAACAGCCAGTGTGCCAGCACCTTGGCGAGCACAAGAAGAGCCAGTGGGTGCGGCGAAACGACCCACTGTTCGAGCGAGCCGTCTTCGAAATCGCTGCGAAACAGGCCGTCCAGCGAGAGAAGCACGGCCAATAGAGCCGCCACCCAGATCAGACCGGGCGAGATCGTTTGCAGCAATTGCGACTCGGGGCCGACCGCCAAGGGAAACAAGGCGATGACGATCGCAAAGAACACCAGCGGATTGGCCAGCTCCGCCGGTCGACGGAACAACAATCGGGATTCGCGAGCCAACAGCAGCGTGAACACGTTACTCATGCGGCCCGCTGCCCTAGATCGATTTCCCTGAAGCTCGCCGGTTTTTCGACGAGGGAATGATGGGTGGTCAGCACGACCATCCCACCCTGCTCACAGTGGGTCGCCAGATGCTTCTCGAGCTGCGCCACGCCATGCTTGTCGAGCGCAGTGAAGGGTTCATCGAGTATCCATAAGGGCGGCGGCGACAGATACAGCCGGGCCAGACCGACGCGGCGCTGCTGGCCAGCGGAAAGCGTATGACAGGGCACATCCTCGAAACCACGCAGTCCTACCGCCTCGAGCGCCTGCCAGATCGCATCGCGGCTCGCAGGTTGGTGCAGTGCGCATAACCAGGTCAGGTTTTCCTCCGCGCTGAGCAGCCCTTTGATACCCGCCGCGTGGCCGATCCATAACAGGTTGCGGGCCAGTTCGCCGCGCTGGCTTTCGAGGTCATGACCGTTGAGCAGCACCTTCCCCGCGGTTGGCTGCATCAGCCCGGACAGCAGTCGCAGCAGACTGGTCTTGCCACTGCCGTTGGGGCCGGCGATCTGCAACATTTCCCCTTTGGCGATCCGTAGGTCTAACCTCTCGAACAGCAGACGCCAGTCCCGCTCGCAGGAAAGCGCCACAGTTTCTAGAAAGGGGCTGGACACGCTAGGGCTACCCTCAAGATGGAAGAAGCCCGGCCGCTACAGCGAGATCAGGTCGGGCGGCCGGATTATACATGCCGAGCCCCGGCACCGAAGGCCACAAAGGCGAAAGGTTGTAAGAGCATTTAAGTAAAAATGACCGAGATCAAAAGTACCCCGGCGATCCCCGCCTCCGGCCCGTCTCGCCCGACGGCATCGCCGGCCGAGATGGCGTTGAAACTGCTGCAACCGATGCAGGGATTGCTCGTCGCCGGGGAAAGTGCCGAGGCCGAGGTCGTCCGCATCAAGGAAGCGCTGCAGAGCTTTCAGCTGACGCTGCGCTTGACCTTGGAGAACGGCCGGCAAGCAACCGTCGAAACCAGCAGTGCCAGAGCGGCCGCGCCTGGAGCGGCCATGCTCGTTACAGCGTTGTCCGACACCCGTCTGATTGCCGCGCTGCAACCCGGCAACCGTCAGCCGCAGAGCAGCATCGACCTCGATCTGCTCCCGCTGGGCACCGTCGTGCAGGGAAAGGTGACGGCTAGGCAGCAGATACAACAGGACGGCAAAACCCTGTTCAAGGTTGTAATCAGCCTGCTCAACTCCCCCCTTGCCGGGCAGAAGCTGAACGTCGAATCGGCCATGCCGCTCGCGCCGGGTAGTCTAATAACAGCCCGAGTCCAGGGCGATCAGTCCTTATCGTTCATGCCGCTGAGCGGTCGTCTCGATCAGCTGGTGCTGGGCCAGCAGCTGACTGCGCAACATAGCCGCCAGGGTTCTATCGAAGGGCTGTTTGGCGCGCTCACGTCCAGCTCCACATTGCCCGATCAATTGCGCGGCGCGGCCGAACGGTTGCTCGGTCTGGTTCCGGACATGCAACAGCTCGGCGATGCAAAAACGTTGGCACAGGCATTGGCGCGCAGCGGGGCGTTTCTCGAATCAAGCCTGTTGAGTGGACAGGCGGACGACCTGCCAAACGACATGAAAGCAGCCCTGCTCCGCCTGATTGCCCAGTTGCCCGGATTACCGGGCGGCACCCCGCAGTCCGCTATGCAGGCCGGCGGGGCTTTCGGACAGGCGCTACCGGCTTTTGCTCGCAATGCACTGGGCGCGCTTGGACAACCCAACGCACGCCACCAAGCGCAGAGCTTTCCACTGCCGAACCGGTTGGCGCCAAATGCCGACGACGAGGCTGACCTGGAGTTGCTGCTGAAACTTGCCGCGGCCGCGGTATCGCGACTACAGACGCATCAGTTGTCCAGCCTGGCCCAGACCCAGACCAACCCGGACGGCACTCAGGTCACGACCTGGCAGATCGAAATTCCAATGCGCGATCAGCGCGACATCGTCCCGCTGCAGGTGAAGTTCCAGCGTGAAGATGAACCCGCGCAAAACCGCAAGGAGAAACCGGAAACCCTCTGGAAAGTCGAATTGGCCTTCGATGTGGCGCCCCTGGGCCTGATACAGGTGCAGGCGCAGCTGCTGCAGGGCAGCCTGTCGAGTCAGATATGGGCCGAACGCAGCGGTACCGCTGCGCTGATCTCGGCGGAGCTGGATCACCTGCGGCAGCGTCTCGTCACCGCCGGGCTGTCCGTCAGTGAACTGGCCTGCCGCCAGGGAACGCCACCGCAAGGCCCGCGAACCACTCTTGATCAACGCTTCGTGGATGAAACCGCATGACAGCCCACACACCGCGACAGGCCATCGCGCTCACCTACGATGGCGCCAACACGCCCACACTTTCGGCCAAAGGCGACGATGAACTAGCCGAAGCGATACTGGCGATCGCCCGTGAGCATGAAGTACCGATCTATGAAAATGCCGAGCTGGTGAAACTGCTGGCGCGTCTGGAACTGGGCGATGCCATACCTGAGGCGCTTTATCGCACCATCGCCGAAATCATCGCGTTCGCCTGGTATCTGAAGGGCAAATGCCCGCCCGGCTTTTCCGAGCAACGGCATTCACCGGACGTTCCGCTACTCAATGGGCCTGAGCGTTGAGCGTCGTGATGCCGTTGAAGCCACTCTTCTCCTGCGGGAAGTCTGCCAGCACCCAGGCGAAATAACCTTCTCGGAAATAGAACACCTGCTCGTAACCCCAAGCGACCGCGAGACGAACCGCTTCGGCGCTGGCCGGACAGACTTCGCTGTCGCAATAGACCACCAGCGGCACGGTTCTCGGCCAATCGGTATGCGCCAGCCCGAGAAATTCGCGAGCCAGATCCATATGTACCGCGCCTTCGACATGTCCCCAGCCCCATTCACGGCTGGGGCGCACATCGATGAACACGGCCCCCAGCTCATGCAGCTGCCTGGCCTGGAACACATTGACGGTCATCGCCCCTTCAACCTCTACCGGCGCTTCCGCCGCCCATAGCGACATCGGTGCGACCAGCAGACACAGCATCAGAATGCGCAGCATCACATCCTCCTCGCCTTTCTGGGCATGGGTCTGCAACGAACAATGGCAGAACCCTGTCCTGATTTGGAGGAAGCAATGGTCATATCGTTCACTGCTGCGGACATTCGTCACGCAACCGCAACAACGAAAGGGAGGGCGGAGCTAGCTCGGTTTGCGTCGCGCCTGATACAGCTTGCGCATCAGTTCGGCTTCCGACTGGGACAGCCCGCAGGACTGCGTCAGATCATCGTCGCTGGCACCCATGCCAATCAGCTTGGCAGCCTGGGAAAAGGTGAAGTTGTTCGGATCGCGCTGCTCGAGCTGAGTGAGCCTTTCAGGCAGCGGCGCAACGACCCGTGACAGTTCGTGCAGATTCTTGCCCATGCGCACGCTGCCATCGAGGTAAGTATCCAGACGTGCGGCAAGTTCCTTGATGCGCTTATCGCGAGCGGCGTCTTCACGCACTTGCAACTGGGCTTGCTGTCGCTGGCGACGGAACAGCCAGATGCAGAAGCCCAGCAGTGCCAGGCAGCACAGGGCAAGCACGACGACTGCCGCGACCAGCGACGCCATCATCTGTCAGATGCTCTCAAGGTCCGCCCATTCTTCTTCGCTCATCATCTTGTCCAGCTCGACAAGAATCAGCAGCTCGTTGTTCTTGTTGCAGACGCCCTGAATGAACTTCGCCGACTCGTCGTTACCGACGTTGGGCGCGGTTTCGATCTCCGACTGGCGCAGGTAAACCACCTCGGCAACGCTGTCGACCAGAATGCCGACCACCTGGCGATCCGCCTCGATGATGACGATGCGGGTGTTGTCCGAAACAGGTGCCGTGTCGAGACCGAAGCGCTGACGCGTGTCGATCACCGTGACCACGTTGCCCCGCAGGTTAATGATGCCGAGCACATAGCTAGGCGCGCCCGGCACCGGTGCGATGTCGGTGTAACGCAACACCTCTTGGACCTGCATGACGTTGATGCCATAGGTCTCGTTGTCCAGACGGAAGGTTACCCACTGCAGAACCGGATCATCGGAACCCTGTGCGGAAGTCATCTTCATAGCCCACCTCTTCATATGCCGCTGTGGCGGTCGATTCTATCGGTTATTCAGGGTCTGTTGACGTTTAGTCGCGAGCCCCTGGTTGTTCAATTCGTCTACGACGGTACGCCCTTGAGATGACGGGTCGCGCCGCTGGCGATCAGTTCGGCAAGCGCGGCCACATCCACCAGCGCGCACATATGATCGATCACCGTTCCGGCCAGCCATGGCCGTTGAGTGCGCTGCGAGCGCCATTTGACTTCTCTCGGGTCCAGGCGAATCGAGCGGCTGACCTGATGCACCGCCAGCCCCCATTCATATCCCTGCACCGAAATCACATACTGAAGCCCCTCGCGAAAATCGTCGCGATAACGGTCGGCCATGACCCAGCGCGCCGTGTCCAGAACCTTCAGGTTGCCGGCCTGACTTGGCAATATGCCGAGAAACCAGGCGGGCTGGCCAAACAACGGCGTCAGATCCTGACCGGCGAGCGGATAAATGGAACCGAGGCTGACCAAAGGCACCGCCAAGGTTAGGCCGGCCACATCGAACAGCAAGCATTCGAAAGGTTCCTCGCCCCACTCCGGCTGGCCGCCTTGTGCCGGCGGGCCACCGGGCAGGTGCGCCTGCAACTTGATATCCGCAATCGGTTCGACCAGTACCGGTGCCTTTTCAGCCGGCGTTTCGGGCGGCAGCTCAAGCAAGGCTTCCGTCTCGACCAGCACAGGCGTAGGCGCGGGAATCGGCTCCGGCTCGGGCACGACCTGCCGCAGCGGAACCACCCGCTGGACGTCGCGTTGCTGCTCTTCGAGCACTGCAGCCTGGAACTCGTCGTGGCTGACCGATTCGGTCAGCTCCATGACGGCATCCTGCAGCAGCGCGTCGAGATAGGACTGCAGCGTCTGTTGCGATCGGCTTTCTTTAAGAAGGGTACGGCTCATGAAACCAACTCGTGCGAACCAACTGGATAGGCTATCGGCCACGACCACGGCGAACTTGAACCGTGATCAGGCCGTACGTCGTCTTCAAGCAACCTGAGGAGAAGCCTGCGCGGCCAACAGCGTCTTGAGCAGCGCGCGGTAGGCAATGACTCCTCGACTGTTGGGGTCATGCTGCGAAGGCGTCACACCGGCGCGGCTGGCATCGCGCAGGCGCGTATCGATCGGGATGTATGCCTGCCAGAGATTGGCCTGATAGTTATTGCGCAGCACCTTCAGGGTATTCATCGATGCCTGGGTACGCCTGTCGAACATGGTCGGCACGATGGTGTAGGGCAACGCCTGCCGGCGCGAGCGGTTGATCATCGCGAGCGTGCTGACCATCCGTTCAAGGCCCTTCATGGCCAGGAATTCCGTCTGCACCGGAATGACCAGCTGCTGGCTGGCCGCCAGCGCGTTGACCATCAGCACACCGAGCAGCGGCGGGCTGTCGATGATGGCGTAATCGAAATCCTGCCACAGCTGCGAAAGACTTTTGGCAACGACCAGACCGAGCCCATTCTGGCCTGGCGACTGGCGCTCCAGAGTCGCCAGTACCGTACTCGACGGCAACAGCGAGATCCGTTCGTGGCTGGTCGGCAACAGCAACTGCCAAGGCAGCCCTTCCGGCACAGCACCCTGGTGCTGGAACAGATCGAAGACGCTGTGCTCGAGATTATCGGGATCATGACCGAAATAGCTCGTCATCGACCCATGGGGATCGAGATCCAGCGCCACGACCCGCTTGCCGGAATCGGCCAGCAATCCGGCGAGTGCGATAGAGGTGGTGGTTTTACCCACTCCGCCTTTTTGATTGGCTACAGCCCAGACTCTCATAACTCGTTTTCCATCCGGATCGAACCAGACCGGGAAAGGCCGTGTCGGCATGACCGACGACGGAGAATTGACGACACCGCAAGCGGCACCTAACGACTCTCACTGGAAGCAGAATGTGTGCCAGAGTGCTGCGCAACTCCGGCAGTGCGGGCATTACCACTCCCTACCCCGCTGATGCTGCGCCGCACATCGAGATTGCGGGAAATGACCAGTATCACCCGGCGATTACGCGCGCGGCCCTCCGCTGTCGCGTTGTCGGCTATAGGCTGAAACTCACCGTAGCCCACCGCGGCCAGACGCGATGGATCGACGCCATCGGCCGCGAGCATCCGCACCACGCTACCGGCGCGTGCTGTGGAAAGCTCCCAGTTGGTCGGAAACTTGTTCGTGCTGATCGGCAGGTTATCGGTGAAACCTTCTACATGTATCGGGTTATCGAAGGGCGCCAGAATCCCGGCAACCCTCTCCAATAATTCGAACGCATGATCGTTGGGCAACGCATCGCCGCTGGGGAACAGCAGACTGGAATTCAGCTCGATCTCCACCCAGAGCTCGTTGCCGCGTACGGTGAGCTGTTTCGCGTCGATGAGATCGGCGAAGGCCTCTTGCATGCTCTGCATGATGCTCTGTAGCGGATCGATCGGCTCTCGTGATGATTGCGGTTCGTCTACTTGCGAGACGTCAGGTTCAGTGGTGCGGGGCCGCTCTTCGCCGATCGGGATCGGCTTGACCGCCCGGTCGACCTGATTGAAAACCCCGACAAGCGAGTCGGAGAGGATCTTGTATTTGCCCTCGTTGAGCGAGGAGATCGAATACATCACCACGAAGAAAGCGAACAGCAGCGTGATGAAATCTGCGTAGGAAACCAGCCAGCGTTCGTGGTTCTCCGGCTCCTCATGTGCTCTGCGTCGGGCCATGGTCAGGCCGCTCGCGAAGGATACGAACGGCCAGGCACAGCCACACGCACCATCGGAACGGTGGCATAACGGTGAGTGACTGTGATCGGAGCGCTTGCCATGTTCGTTCTCGTGTCTGCGGCGGCGAAATTGCGCGCCGTAGGCGGTCAGTCCATGAAACCTTGCAGCTTCATTTCTATCGAGCGGGGGTTTTCTCCTTCGGCAATCGACAGAACGCCTTCGAGCAACATCTCGCGGTAGGTGGTGTGTTTCTGCACCACGCTCTTGAGCTTGTTGCCCATCGGCAATACCAGCAGGTTGGCGAAGGCGACGCCGTAGATGGTGGCAACGAATGCAACGGCTATGCCACTCCCCAGCTGACTGGGGTCGGCGAGATTGCCCATCACGTGGATCAGCCCCATCACGGCTCCGATGATCCCTACCGTGGGCGAATAACCGCCCATGCTTTCGAACACTTTCGCCGCACGGAGATCGCGGGTTTCCTGGGTGTATAAATCGACTTCGAGGATGCTACGAATCACTTCCGGCTCCGCGCCATCGACCAGCAACTGCAAGCCCTTGCGGGCATAGGGGTCGGACTCGGTTTCGGCGATCGGTTCGAGGCCCAGCAGCCCCTCCTTGCGCGCCGTGGCGCTCCAGCCGGTGACCAGGCTGATGCCACGGGCCATATCGACGCGCGGCGGGAAGAAAATCCAGCCGACAATCGACATGGCGCGCATGAACACGGCCATGGGCGTCTGCAGCAGTACCGCGCCGAGCGTGCCGCCCAGCACGATCAGGGCGGCGGGGCCGTTGAGCAATGCCGAGACGTGACCGCCCTCGAGAAAATTACCCCCGACGATAGCGACGAACGCGAGGACCAGCCCGATCAGGCTGAGTACATCCATCAGATACACGCCTCGCTCAGATGGCGACCGATGTCATCGAGGCCATAGACGGCGTCGCTGAGGTTGGCCTTGGCCACCGCCATCGGCATGCCATAAATGACACAACTGGCTTCGTCCTGCGTCCACACCTGACTGCCGCTCTGCTTGAGCATGCGCGCGCCTTCCCGGCCATCGGCGCCCATGCCGGTCAGCACGACCGCCAATACCTTGTCGTTGAACGCCTTGGCGGCGGAGCCGAAGGTCACGTCCACGCAGGGCCGATAATGCAGACGCTCGTCACCGGGCAGGATGCGCACCGCACCGCGTCCGTCGACCATCATCTGCTTGCCGCCCGGCGCCAACAGTGCGAGTCCGGGACGCAGCAGGTCGCCGTCTTCGGCTTCCTTGACGCGGATCTTGCAGAGCTTGTCCAGACGCTCGGCGAACGCCTTGGTAAAGGCCGCCGGCATATGCTGGATCAACACGATAGGAGCCGGAAAACTGGCAGGCAACTGAGCCAGCACACGCTGAAGCGCTACCGGGCCGCCCGTCGAGGTGCCGATGGCCACCAGTCGATACGCCTTGCGCCGAGGCGCCGCCGACGCCTGTGTGGGGGCTGCGGTGCGTGGCGTCGCTGGAGCCGATCCCGAAGAAGTAGCCGCAGGACGAACTGCCGGTGCTACGGCTGCCGCGGTGCTGCTATAGCGGCGATTGCTGCGCGATATCGTGTTGACCTTCTCGCACAGCAGTCGCTTGACCTTCTCCGGGTTACGGGAAATATCTTCGAAATTCTTCGGCAGGAAATCCACCGCTCCCGCATCCAGCGCATCAAGGGTTACCCGTGCGCCTTCGTGGGTAAGCGAGGAAAACATCAAAACCGGCGTCGGGCAGCGCTGCATGATCTGTCGCACGGCGGTGATGCCGTCCATCATCGGCATCTCGTAATCCATCGTGATGACGTCGGGCTTCAGTTCGATGGCCTTATCGATGGCTTCGCGCCCGTTGGTGGCGGTTCCGATCACTTGAATATTCGGGTCGGAAGAAAGGATCTCCGAGACACGGCGGCGGAAGAAGCCGGAATCGTCCACCACCAGGACCTTGACTGCCATAACACACTCCTAGCGACGGCGGCCCGCTCGGGGCCGCTGCGAACTGATCAGATCCGGCGCGCGTAGCGCTTGAGCATGCTCGGAACATCGAGGATCAAGGCGATGCGGCCATCGCCGGTGATGGTCGCGCCGGACATGCCCGGTGTGCCCTGCAGCATCTTGCCCAACGGCTTGATGACTACTTCCTCCTGGCCCACCAGCTGATCGACGACAAAGCCGATGCTCTGATTGCCGACGTTCAGAATCACCACATGGCCCTCGCGCTGCTCCTCCTGCTCGGCGCCACGCACTAACCAGCGTTTGAGGTAGAACAGCGGCAGCGCCTTGTCGCGCACGATCACCACTTCCTGGCCGTCCACCACGTTGGTGCGGGACAGATCAAGGTGGAATATCTCGTTGACACTCACCAGCGGGAACGCGAACGCCTGGTTGCCGAGCATCACCATGAGCGTGGGCATGATCGCAAGCGTCAACGGTACCTTGATGACCACACGCGAGCCCTGACCCTTGGCGGAAAACACGTTGACCGTGCCGTTGAGCTGGGAAATCTTGGTCTTGACCACGTCCATGCCGACACCGCGGCCGGACACGTCGGAGATCTCCGATTTGGTAGAGAAGCCCGGTGCGAAGATCAGGTTGTAGCATTCCAGGTCGTTCAGGCGGTCGGCCGCATCCTTGTCCAGCAAGCCTTTCTCCACCGCCTTGGCACGCAGAACCTCGGCGTCCATTCCTTTGCCATCGTCGGTGATGAGCAGCAGGATGTGGTCGCCTTCCTGCTCGGCCGACAGCACGACCTTGCCGGTGCGAGGCTTGCCGGCGGCTTCGCGCTCTTCCGGCGTCTCGATACCGTGGTCAACGGCGTTGCGAACCAAGTGCACCAGTGGATCGGCCAGTGCCTCGACGAGGTTCTTGTCCAGATCGGTTTCTTCGCCGACCAGTTCCAGGTTGATCTCTTTTTTGAGGCTGCGGGCCAGATCCCGAACCAGTCGCGGAAAGCGCCCGAAGACCTTCTTGATTGGCTGCATGCGCGTTTTCATCACGGCGCTTTGCAGATCGGCGGTCACCACATCCAGATTGGATACAGCCTTGGCCATGGCTTCGTCGCCGCTATTGGAACCTAGGCGCACCAGACGGTTACGCACCAGCACCAGCTCGCCGACCATGTTCATGATTTCATCGAGCCGCGCGGTATCGACCCGCACAGTGGTCTCGGCTTCGCTCGCTGGCTTCTCGGTTGCAGGGGCAGCTTTGGCTGCCGTGTCCGTTTTAGCCGGAGCAACGGCGGCTTTGCTTGGCGCTGCCGCAGGCGCGGATTTCGCGGGCGTGCTTTTCTTTGCAGAGGATGCAGCGGCGACGGGAGCGGTCGGAGCAGGTGTTGGAATTACGGGCGCCGCTTCGGGTTCGAACTTACCTTTGCCGTGCAACTGGTCCAGCAGAGCTTCGAACTCGTCGTCGGTGATTTCATCACCCCCTGCTGCAGCAGGCTTGTTCGCCTCGACAGGCGGCGCAGGCGCAGCAGAAGCCGGCTCGGAGAAGTGACCCTTACCGTGCAGCTGGTCGAGCAACGCCTCGAATTCGTCGTCGGTAATCTCGTCGCTGACAGGCGCTTCAGCGACCGGTGCGGCCGATGCTGGAATGGGCTCCACCGCAAACTGGCCTTTGCCATGAAGCTGATCGAGCAAGGATTCGAATTCGTCGTCAGTGATCTCATCGCTGACGCTTGCGGTCGAGGCCTCGGCGGAATTTTCCAGCGCGCCAAGGAACTGCTCGAATTCGTTGTCCGCCGTCGCGGCTTCGGGCTCGGGCTCGGCAGGGGTGTCGACGACCGGCTCGTCTTCCCCGGCCGGTTCGGCCAGACGCGTCAGCGCCGCCAGCAGTTCTGGAGTCGCCGGGGTTACCGTGGTGCGCTCTCTAACCTGGGCAAACATTTCATTGACGGAATCCAATGCCTGCAGCACGACATCCATCAATTCCGAGTCGACGCGACGCTCACCCTTGCGCAGGATGTCGAAGACGTTTTCAGCAATGTGACAACACTCGACCAGCTCATGTAGCTGGAGAAAGCCGGCACCGCCTTTTACCGTATGGAAACCGCGAAAAATCGCATTGAGCAAGGCGGTGTCATCGGGGCTGCTTTCCAGCTCCACCAGCTGCTCTGACAATAGTTCGAGAATCTCGCCGGCCTCTACCAGGAAGTCCTGGAGGATTTCTTCATCGGCGTCGAAGCTCATATTCACCTTCCCCTAAAAGCCCAGGCTCGAAAGCAGATCATCGACATCGTCCTGTCCGGATACGACATCCTCACGTATATCGGCATGCATCTGCGGACCTTCACCATGGGAAGGCTCTTTTTCCTGTTTTTTCTTTTCCTGCTCGGCGCGCATGGCTTCGCGGTCATGCTGGATACCTGCCACGCGGTCGACCTGCCCAGCCATAAGCACCAGCTTGAGCAGGTTGCTTTCGAGCTCAGTGATCAGCCGGGTCACCCGCTTGATCACCTGACCGGTCAGGTCCTGGAAATCCTGCGCCAGCATGATTTCGCTGAGATTCTGCGACAGCTGGCTGCTGTCGCTCAGGGAGCGTTGCAGATACTGGTCAATGCGGCGAACAAGCTCCCGAAACTCCTCGGCGTTCATATCTCTGCGCATGAAGCGCTGCCAGTCGGCGACCAGGCTTTGCGCTTCGTAACTGACGTAGTTCACCAGCGGCGCCGACTCCTCGACCAGATCCATGGTGCGGTTGGCGGCCTTTTCGGTCATTTCCACGACATAGGAAAGACGATCGGTGGCGTCGGTGATGGGTGACGGATCGCCGCCCGTAGCGCAGGTATCCATCTCGAGCTTGACGATGGCGTTATGCAGCTCGCGGGTCAGCTTGCCGACTTCCTGGTAAAGCCCGTTGTTACGGGCCTGATTGAGCTCGTTGAACATCTGCGCCGCTTCGTCGAAGCGGCCCTGCTGCAAACTCTCGATCAGTTGGGGTGCGTGAGCCTTCAGAGTCGCTTCGAACTCCGCCAGGCTTTGGTCTGCTTGCGTCATAGTGCCCTCGCGGCGTTACTGCTTCAGCCGTTGACGCGCTCGAAGATCTTTTCGATCTTCTCTTTGAGCACTTGAGCCGTGAATGGCTTGACCACATAACCGTTTACGCCCGCCTGCGCGGCCTCGATGATCTGGTCGCGTTTCGCCTCGGCGGTGACCATCAATACGGGCAGATGCTTCAGGCGCTCGTCGGCACGGACGGCGCGCAGCAGATCGATGCCGCTCATGCCGGGCATGTTCCAGTCGGTGACGAGGAAATCGAAGCCGCCGCTTTTGAGCATCGGCAGCGCGGTGGTGCCGTCATCTGCTTCGGCAGTGTTGGTAAAGCCCAGATCGCGCAAGAGGTTCTTGATGATCCGTCTCATGGTCGAGAAATCATCGACGATGAGGATTTTCATATTCTTGTCCAAGTAAACCTCCGTAAATCCCGAATCCCCAGAACCTGCTCACGGTCTGTTGCGGGCCTCATGAATGAAGCTCGTAAGCGGCCTATAGTGCTTTTTTGCGAATCGATCAGCGCCCGCGCCACTCGCCAAGGCGAGCCCGCAGGCGCGCCGCGCACTGACTGTGCAACTGGCTCACCCGCGATTCGCTGACCCCTAGCACCTGGCCGATTTCCTTCAAATTCAATTCTTCGTCGTAATACAGCGAAAGCACCAGCTTTTCACGCTCGGGCAGGTTGCCGATGGCCTCAGCCAGCGCCTGCTGAAAACGCTCGTCTTCAAGATCGCGGGACGGCTCCGGATGGGCGCTGGCGGAATCCTCTCCAAACTCCCCGTGCTCACCTTCCTGCAGCAAATCATCGAAGCTGAACAAGCGGCTGCCCAGAGTGTCGCCCAGAATGCCGTAGTACTCATCGAGACTCAATTTAAGTTCGGCCGCAACGTCCTGATCTTTAGCATCGCGACCGGTTCTGGCTTCGATCGCCCGGATCGCTTCGCTGACCATGCGCGAATTGCGGTGCACCGAACGCGGCGCCCAATCGCCCTTGCGGACCTCGTCGAGCATTGCGCCGCGGATGCGGATACCGGCGTAGGTCTCGAAACTCGCACCTTTTCCGGCATCATACTTCTTCGACGCCTCGAGCAAGCCGATCATGCCGGCCTGCATCAGGTCATCGACCTGCACACTGGCCGGCAAGCGCGCCAGCAGGTGATAGGCGATGCGCTTGACCAACGGCGCGTACTGATCGATGAGTTGGTATTGCGAGTCTTTTGCCTGAGCTTTGCTGTAATACATAACGAGTCCAGCCGCGGTCAGTCGTTAGGCTCTGTGGCGGGCCTGACGAGGCGCTCCACAAAGAACTCCAAATGGCCCCGCGGCGTCGCCGGCAATGGCCAGGTATCCACCTTCTGCGCAATGGCCTTGATCGCCAGCGAGCATTTGGCTCGCGGATAGGCCTCATATACGGCGCGCTGCTTCTGTACCGCCTTGCGTACCGCCTCGTCGTACGGAACCGCGCCGACGTATTGCAACGCTACATCGAGGAACCGCTCGGTCACCTTGCTCAGCTTGGCGAACAGGTTGCGGCCCTCCTGGGGCGCGTGTGCCATGTTCGCCAACACACGGAAACGGCTGATGCCATAGTCACGATTGAGCAGCTTGATCAACGCGTAAGCGTCGGTGATCGAAGTGGGCTCGTCGGTCACCACCAGCAAAATCTCCTGCGCGGCCCGAACGAAACTCACGACACCGTCGCCGATGCCTGCCGCGGTGTCGATGATCAGCACGTCGATATCGTTGCCGAGATCGCTGAACGCCTGGATCAGTCCTGAATGCTGCAGTGTAGACAGCTGCACCATGCTTTGCGTGCCGGATGCCGCGGGCACGACGCGGATGCCACCTGGCCCCTGAATCAATACGTCACGCAGGTCGCATTCGCCCGCAATGACATCGGCCAGCGTTCGCTTGGCGGTCAAACCCAGCAGTACGTCGACGTTGGCCAAGCCAAGGTCGGCATCGAGCAGCACCACCCGACGACCAAGATCGGCCAGCGCCAGCGCCAGATTGACCGACACGTTGGTCTTGCCGACGCCACCCTTGCCGCCGGTAACTGCAATAACCTGTACGGGATGCATACCCATTTTCACACGCCTATATCTTGCTTGAGCCCTTGGGCCTTCGATGCGTTCAGCCCGAACGCGTCTTCTTTGTGTGTATCACGGAGCAAAGCGTTCATCCGACCTTCCGTGAAGAACCGTTGTACAGACCGGAGAACATGTCGGCCATGGTTTCCTCGCTGGGATTCTCCTCCGATTGCAGGCTCACCGCGCGACTGACCAGCTGATGACTGCGCGGCAGTTGCAGATCGTCGGGGATGCGCGGCCCATCGGTGAGGTACGCGATCGGCAGATGCTGGCTAATGGTGAGGCCGAGCACGTCACCCAGGCTACCGGCTTCATCAAGTTTAGTCAGAATGCAGCCGGCCAGCCCACAACGGCGATAGTGATGCCAGGTCGCCTTGAGCACCTGGCTCTGGCTGGTCGCCGGCAGCACCAGGTAGTTCTTCGATTTGATACCGCGGTCGGCCAAGGTATCGAGTTGCGCGCGCATCATCGGATCATTGGCCGGCAGCCCTGCGGTATCGATAAGGATCAGGCGCTTGCGGGCCAGCGGCTCCAGTGACTTGCTCAGCGGCTGGCTGGGATCGATCTGAATGACCGGCACGTCGAGGATGCGGCCCAGGGTCTTCAGCTGCTCCTGCGCACCGATGCGGAAGTTATCCATGCTCGCCAGGGCGATGCTCTGAGCGCCGTGCTTGAGCACGTAGCGCGCCGCGAGTTTCGCCAGCGTGGTGGTCTTGCCGGCACCGGCCGGACCGACCAGCGCAATGATGCCGCCCTCTTCCAGCGGCTCGACCTTGGTGACCTTGACCGCCTGGGCCAGGTGCGCCAGCACCATTCGCCAGGCCTGGCGCGGCTCGGAAACATTGGCAACCTTTTCCAGCAAGCCGCGCGACAGGTCGGCGGGCAGGCCGATACGTTGCAGCCGGCGCCAGAGATTGGCTTGTTGCGGACGGCGGCTCTGCTCGTGGCCCCAAGCAATCGAGCCGAGCTGCATTTCGATCAGTTCACGCAAACCCTGAAGCTCGGACTGCATGGCTTCCATCGCACGCGAGTCAGCCGCTGCGGCAGCAGCAACCGGCTTCGGCTGAGCGACCGCTGCAGGCTTCTCGTCAAGCAGTTGACGATCTTGGCCGGCGGCACTGCGCGACGGCGCGCTCAGCTCGGCATGGGCGCTGGCGATACGGGCTTGAGTCTTGCGCAGCTCGGCTTCAAGGGCCGCGTTCGGCTTCTTCGGCGCAGCGGGCTCCATCGGATAATCGAGCATGGCCGTCAGCTCAACGCCGCCGGCGACACGACGGTTGCCCGTGATCACGGCATCGGCGCCTAGCTCGTCACGAATCATCTTCATGGCGATACGCATGTCGGCTGCGAAGAAACGTTTGACCTGCATGGCCTGTACCCTCGATTAATTCTGACCCACCGTCGAAACGATGGTGACTTGCTTGTTATCCGGTATTTCCTGGTAGGCGAGAACGTGGATGTTCGGTACCGCGAGCCGGGCGAAGCGCGACAGCATCGCGCGGACCGGACCCGCCACCAGCAGAATCGCCGGCTTACCCAACATTTCCTGACGCTGTGCCGCCTCTACCAGGGAACGCTGCAATTTCTCGGCCATTCCCGGCTCCAGAAGAATGCCATCTTCAGAGCCCTGACCAGCCTTCTGCAGACTGTTGAGCAATATCTGTTCCAACCTGGGCTCAAGGGTGATCACAGGCAGCTGCGGCTCAAGCCCTACAACGTTCTGCACGATTGCGCGGGAAAGCGCGACCCGCACTGCAGCCACCATGGCGGCGGGATCTTGACTCTTGACGGCGACATTGGCGATGGCCTCGGCAATGGTGCGGATATCGCGTACCGGCACCTGTTCCTGCAGCAGCGCCTGAAGCACCTTGAGCAAGGTGGACAGGGAAATCATCCCGGGCACCAGCTCTTCGGCGAGCTTTGGCGAGCTCTTGGCCAGCAACTGCATCAGTTGCTGGACTTCTTCATGACCCAGCAACTCGTGGGCATGCTTGTGCAGAACCTGGTTCAGGTGAGTCGCAACCACAGTGCTGGCATCGACCACGGTGTAGCCGAGCGACTGCGCCTGATCGCGCTGACCGGGTTCGATCCACACCGCCTCCAGGCCGAACGCCGGGTCCTTGGCGGCGATGCCGTTGAGCGGACCGAACACCTGCCCCGGATTGATCGCCAATTCGCGATCCGGATAAACCTCGGCTTCGGCCAGGCTCACACCCATCAGCGTCAAGCGATAGGCGTTGGGCAACAGGTCGAGGTTGTCGCGGATATGCACCGACGGCATCAGAAAGCCGAGATCCTGCGAGAGCTTCTTGCGTACGCCCTTGATTCGCGCCAGTAGCTGACCACCCTGGTTGCGATCGACCAGCGGAATCAGCCGATAACCCACCTCCAGGCCGACCATATCGACAGGCGTCACATCATCCCAACCCAGTTCCTTGGTTTCTGCCGCGCGCTGCGCAGGCAGCGTTTCCAACTGCTTCTGCTCTTCCTGCTCGGTTTGCTGCTTGACCTGCTTCTGGCGATGCCAGATCCAGTAAGCACCGCCCGCGGCAACCGCGCCGAGACCGAGAAAAGACATATGCGGCATGCCTGGTACCAAACCCATGGCAATCATGATGCCGGCGGACACCGCCAGCGCCTTGGGCGAGGCGAACATCTGCCGGTTGACTTGCTGGCCCATGTCCTCGGAGCTGGTCACGCGAGTCACCATGATGGCGGCTGCGGTCGATAGCAGCAGCGAAGGGATCTGCGCGACGAGGCCGTCACCAATGGTCAGCAAGGCGTAAACCTGACCCGCCTCGCTGAAGCTCATGCCGTGCTGCGCCATGCCGATACCGACGCCGCCGATGAGGTTGATGAACAGAATCAGCAGGCCGGCGATGGCGTCGCCACGCACGAACTTGCTGGCACCGTCCATCGAGCCATAGAAATCCGCCTCGGAAGCCACTTCGACGCGGCGCTTTTTGGCTTCGGCCTGGTCGATGAGTCCGGCGTTGAGGTCAGCGTCGATCGCCATCTGCTTGCCAGGCATCGCGTCGAGGGTAAAGCGCGCGCTCACCTCGGAAATCCGCCCGGCGCCCTTGGTGACCACCACGAAGTTGATAATCATCAGGATCGCGAAGACGACGATACCGACCACGTAGTTGCCGCCGATCACCACGTTGCCGAAGGCCTCGATCACGTGTCCGGCTGCGGAGCCACCCTCATGGCCATTGATCAACACCACCCGAGTCGAGGCCACGTTCAGCGCCAATCGCATCAAGGTGGCGACCAGCAGGATCGTCGGGAACACCGCAAAATCAAGCGGCCTCAGCGCATAGACACTGACCAGCAGCACGACGATGGACAGCGCGATGTTAAAGGTGAACAGCAGATCCAGCAGGAACGGCGGCACCGACAGCATCATCATGCCCATCATCACGAGCAGCAGCAGCGGCACGCCAAGGTTGCCGCGACCTGCGCCCGCCAGGCCATTGCGAATGTTGATGAGTTGCGTGCGATCCAATGTAGACCCCGGCAAAGCAGACCAAAGAATTGACGCGAAGCGCGCCCTGCCGAGGCTATAGCAAGAAGGAGTCCAACTTGCTCAAGACCACTGAGTTCGGTTCGGGCGGCGCGCACCGTCCAGGACGATTCCGACTGGCATAGCGGTATTCGAACCGACCGGGGACTGGGCAGTCTCACTCCTAGCATCGTCGCCAGCCCGAAGCATGGCGACGGTGCTGCGACTGGCGGCCCTGCCGCTTTATTCACCTACCAGGAGTTTTGCCATGAAACAGTGGATTATCGCGGCGCTTGCCGGCTGCACGGCCATGGGCCTGCATGCCGAAACCCTCAGCGTACCGGTCAAGGCCGTGACAGCCCAAGGCGTTGGCGAATCCGTCGGCACCGTCAAGATCGAAAGCAGCCAGTACGGGCTGGTATTCCGTCCCGAATTGTCGGGCCTGGAATCCGGCGCCCATGGTTTCCATATTCACGCAAAAGGCGATTGCGGGCCGGCCGACAAGGATGGCGAAGCCGTCGCGGCAGGCGCAGCAGGTGGTCATTGGGATCCGCAGAACACCGGCAAGCATGGCGAACCCTGGGGCGACGGCCATATGGGCGATCTTCCGGCGCTGATGGTCGACGGTGCCGGCAACGCCAGCCAGCCGGTTCTCGCGCCCCGCCTGAAAAGCCTTGGCGACATCAAAGGCCTGGCGCTGATGGTCCACAAGGGTGGCGACAACCATTCCGACCATCCACAGCCGCTTGGCGGCGGCGGCGCTCGAGTTGCCTGTGGGGTGATTGAGTAAGAGCAGCTGGAAGTACGTAGCACGTAGGGTGGGCTTTAGCCCTCCAGACCCAGGCTACAGTGCTGCGGTTGCGGTGGGCTGAAGCGGAGCGCCGCCCGGCCCACCAGACTCGAGCTACCTTCCTATGGTGGGCTGAAGCCCACCCTACAAAGCAACAAAGCTTCAGGCTCGATAGCAGGGTCGCTCATTCATCTCGCAGCAATCCGGCGGGATCGGCAGTACGTAGGGTGGGCTTTAGCCCACCAAACCCAGGTTATATTCCTGCGGTGGGCTGAAGCCCACCCTACGACAACTACGAAGGTTCAGGCTCGAGCGCAGCTTTCGGGCCACTCATTCATCCCTTCGCAGATCTGGCGGAATCGGCAGATTGCCCAACGGATCCGGCCGTTTGCCCTTGCCGGAACGGTACTGGCGTAGCTGATAGACGTACGCCAATACTTGCGCCACGGCCAGATAGAGCCCCGCCGGGATTTCCTGGTCAAGTTCCGTGGAGTAGTACACCGCCCGCGCCAGTGCCGGAGATTCAAGTACCGTCACCTGATGCTCGTTGGCGATCTCGCGAATCTTCAAGGCCACGAAATCGCCGCCCTTGGCCACCAGCATCGGCGCCCCGCCCTTGTCGCCGTCGTATTTCAGCGCCACAGCAAAGTGGGTCGGGTTGGTGATGACCACATCGGCTTCCGGCACCGCCTGCATCATCCGGCGCTGAGCGGCATCGCGCTGCAGCTGGCGTATCCGCGACTTGACTTCGGGTTTGCCTTCGCTGTCCTTGTATTCGTCGCGCACTTCCTGCTTGGTCATCATCAGCTTCTGCTTGTTGTCCCAGAGCTGAAACGGCACGTCCACCGCGGCAATCAGGATCAGACCGCAGGCCATCCACAGCGCGCACCAGCCCACCACCTCGGCGCTGTGCATGATGGCCAGATCCAACGGCTGTTTGGCGATGGACAGCAGGTCGTCCTGATAGGCGTTGAGCACCGCCAGTGCCACCAGCAACACCACGAGAAACTTGCCCAGCGCCTTCAGCAGCTCGACCAGCGCCTTGGTCGAGAACATCCGTTTCAGACCGGGGCCGGGGTTCATGCGGCTGAACTTGGGCGCCATCGCCTTACCCGAGAACAACCAGCCGCCCAATGAGATCGGCCCGATGATGGACACGATCAGCAGCACGATCAGCAGCGGCATGATGGCCTCCAGCGCAATCATCCCGCTGCTCATCAGCAGTTGCACCATGGCGCTCTCATCCAGCAGCGTTTCGCGGCTGAGCTCGAAATTGCTTTGCATCATGGCCATCAGGCTACCGGCCAGGCTGCCGCCAGAGGCCAGCAAACCGCCGATGCCACCTAGCGTCACCGCCACGGTGCTCAGTTCACGGGAACGGGCGAGCTGGCCTTTTTCGCGGGATTCACGGAGGCGTTTCTCCGTGGGTTCCTCGCTTTTATCGGCACCGCTTTCGCTCTCAGCCATGCGCGGCCTCCGGCAGCTGTGAACAAGACATTGGCATCAGCGTAGTCCGATCAGTTCGCGAAGCATGCCCAACGCCTCGCTGACGAAAGTCTGGTACTGCGCGAGGATATCGGCCATGCCGATCCAGACCACGATCAGGCCGAGCACCAAGGTCAGCGGAAAACCGATCGAAAAGATGTTCAACTGCGGCGCGGCGCGCGTCATCAGACCGAAGGCCAGATTCACCACCAGCAGCGCGGTAATCGCCGGCAACACCAGCAGCAGTCCGGCCCCCAGCACCCAGCCCAGTTTGCCCGCCACTTCCCAGAAATGATTGGTGCCGACCAGCCAGCCGCCGATCGGCAGAGTGGTGAAGCTTTCGGTGAGGATTTCCAGCACGACCAAGTGGCCGTTCATCGCCAGGAACAGCAGGATCACCAGCATGTTGAAGAATTGGCCGATCACCGGCACCGAAACACCATTGGCCGGGTCGACCATCGACGCGAAACCCAGCCCCATCTGCATAGCGAGCAGCTGCCCCGAGACGATGAACAGCTGAAAAAACAACTGCAGCACGAAGCCCAGCATCACCCCGATCAAAATCTGTTCGGCAATCAGCACCAATGCCTGCGCGCTCAGCGCCTCCACCACCGGCACTGGCGGCAACCCGGGAACCAACACGATCGAAATGGCGAGCGCCAGGTAAAGCCGCACCCGCATCGGCACCAGCTGGGTACCGATGATCGGCATGCTCATCAGCAGCGCCGCGATGCGAAACAGCGGCAGCAGGAACTGCCCGACCCAGGCGCCGATCTGCGCATCGCTGAGTTCAAGCATCGGGGCGCACCATGCGGGCGGTGATCATCACGACTAGCCGATGATCAATGGAATGTTCTGAATCAAGCCTTGGGTGTACTCCATCAGTTCCCTGACCAGCCAGGGCCCGGCCCAGATCAACGTCAGCAGCATCACCAGCAGGCGCGGCAGAAAGCTCAGCGTCTGTTCGTTAATCTGCGTGGCGGCCTGGAACATCGCCACCACCAGCCCCACCAGCAGACTCGGGACCACCAGCACACCGACGATCATGGCCGTCATCCACAAGCCTTCGCGAAACAGATCCACCGCAACTTCGGGTGTCATGGGCGTCTTCCTCGCGCTAAAGCGTGCCGAAACTGCCGGCGAGCGTTCCAATGATCAAACCCCAGCCGTCAATCAGCACGAACAGCATGATCTTGAACGGCAACGAGATGATCAGTGGCGACAGCATCATCATGCCCATCGCCATCAGTACGCTGGCCACCACCATGTCGATGATCAGAAACGGAATGAAGATCATGAAGCCAATCTGGAACGCGGTTTTCAGCTCGGAAGTCACGAATGCCGGTACCAGAATCGTCAGGGGAGCGGCATCCGGCGACTGGATGTCGGTGCGCCGCGAAAGCCGTACGAACAACTCGAGATCGCTTTCGCGGGTTTGCGCGAGCATGAAGTTCTTCAGCGGCACCTCAGCCCGAGCGATCGCATCCTGCGCGGATAATTGCTCGTTCAGATAGGGTTGCACCGCCTCGTTGTTTATCCGTTCGAACACCGGCGCCATGATGAACAGTGTCAAAAAGATCGTCAGGCCGACGAGGATCTGGTTCGAGGGCGTCTGTTGCAGGCCCAACGCCTGACGCAGGATGGAAAAGACGATGATGATCCGCGTGAAGCTGGTCATCAGCATGACGAACGCCGGAATGAAGCTCAGCGCCGTCATGATCAGCAGAATCTGCAGGCTGACCGAATACTCCTGCTGCCCCTCGGCGTCGGTGCTCAGCGTGATGGCCGGGATCGACAGCGGGTTATCGCCCTGGGTAATCAGACCGCCGGCATCCTGCCCCACAGCAAAAGGAGCGGCCAATACCAGCAGGACCGCCAGCAACAATCGAAGCATCAGGGTTTGTCCTTCTGATCCCGGCCGAGCAATTCCATCAGGCGCTGGGCAAATTCGGGGTTTGCCGGCTCCGCATCCGGCAGATGAACCGGCTCTTCCAGTACATGCAGCGGCGTGATGCGCCCGGCACTCAGGCCGAGCAGTACCTGCTCGCTACCGACCTGTACCAGCACCAGGCGCTCGCGTGGCCCAAGGGCGTGGCTGGAGATCAGCTTGATGGCTTGGTTGCTGCGCGGATTGATCTGTTGCATCCGACGCAGCAGCCAGGCAAGCAGAAAGATCAGCCCGATCACCAGCAACAGGCCGAACAGCAGCTTGGTCATCTGCGTGCCCATGCCCGTGCTGCTCATGCTTGCCGCGGGTTCGGCGGCCATTGCCGGCAATGCCAGCGCGAGCGAAAGGAAAACCAGGGCTTTCATCTCAGCGCAACTTCTTGATGCGTTCGCTTGGACTGATGACGTCCGTAAGCCGAATGCCGAACTTCTCATTCACCACCACTACTTCGCCGTGGGCGATCAGCGTGCCGTTGACCAGCACGTCCAGCGGCTCGCCGGCCAGGCGGTCGAGCTCCACCACCGAGCCCTGGTTGAGCTGCAGTAGATTGCGAATGCTGATCTCGGTGCTGCCGACTTCCATGGAGATGGAAACCGGAATATCGAGGATTACGTCCAGGTTCGGGCCGTCGAGACCGGCCGTTGCGGCCGACTTCGGACCGCTGCCGAACTCCTCCAGCGGTGCGCGCGGAGGTGCCGGCGCGGTGGCTGGCCCCTGATTCAGCAGCGCATCGATATCGTCCTGGTTGGCATCGCCCGCCTCGGCCAGCGCCGATGCCCATTCATCGGCCAACGCCTGCTCTTCGGCGGAAGTGTTTTCGTGTTCGTCTGCCATCGATAGTCCTCGACCGGCTGGTAAATGTTTAGCAGGCTGTTGAAAAACTACCTGCGTTGGCATTACTTCGTTAAAAACAGGCTCGGAATTCTCATTTAGAATACTAAACTCCGCTTCCTCGCCTGTTTTTGCCTCGTCTTGCCTGCCTCGCCTACGTTTTTCAACGGCCTGCCAGGCTAATCAACGTGGCCGCAATACGGACTCGAGCACCTGCAGGGCCAGATTGCCCTTGTGCGCGCCGAGCTTGACCTTGAAGGCGGGCATGCCGTTGGCGCGCATGATCATGTCTTCCGGCATTTCCACCGGAATCACATCGCCCGGCTGCATGTTGAGAATGTCGCGCAGCTTCAGCTGACGCCGCACCACCGTCGCGCTGAGCGGCACGTTCACGTCGAGGACGTCTTCGCGCAAGGCGTTGACCCAGCGCTCGTCCTGATCGCTGACATCCGACTGGAAACCGGCATCGAGCATTTCGCGGATCGGCTCGATCATCGAGTACGGCATGGTCACATGGAAGTCGCCACCGCCGCTTTCGAGCTCGATATGAAAGGTCGACACCACCACCACTTCGCTCGGGCTGACGATGTTGGCCAGCGCCGGGTTCACCTCCGAATGCACGTATTCGAAGTTGACGTCGAGCACCGCATGCCATGCTTCCTTCAGATCGACGAAGGCCTGATCCAGCACCATGCGCACGACGCGCAACTCGGTCGGCGTGAATTCGCGCCCCTCGATCTTGGCGTGGCGCCCGTCGCCGCCGAAGAAGTTGTCCACCAGCTTGAACACCAGCTTGGCGTCGAGGATGAACAGGGATGTGCCGCGCAACGGCTTGATCTTCACTAGATTGAGGCTGGTCGGTACGTACAGCGAATGCACGTACTCGCCGAATTTCATTACCTGCACGCCACCGACCGACACATCGGCCGAGCGGCGCAGCAGGTTGAACATACTGATGCGGGTGTAGCGGGCAAAACGCTCGTTGACCATCTCCAGCGTGGGCATGCGCCCGCGGACGATGCGGTCCTGGCTGGTCAGGTCGTAACTCTTGATGCTGCCCGGTTCGGAATCGCTTTCGGTATCGACCAGACCGTCGTCGACTCCATGCAGGAGCGCATCGATCTCGTCTTGCGAAAGCAGGTCTTGAACAGCCATCTACAACGACCCCTATTGCAATACGAAGTTTGTGAACAGCACTTGCTCGATGGCAAGTTTGCCGATTTCCTTCTGTGCCAGCTCCTGAACGCTGGCTGTGGCCTGCTGCCGAAGCATCTCCTGCCCGACCGGTGTAGCCAGGCTGGCGAACTCCTGACTGGAAAACAGCATGACCAGTTGATTGCGCAACAGCGGCATGTGTTCCTTCAGCGCGTCGAGTGCCGCCTGATCACGCGACATCAGCGCCACGCTAACCTGCATGTAACGCTGCCGGCCACCGGTGTTGGAAAAATTGACGATGAATGCCGGCGCCAACACTTCGTAGATCGCTGGCTGACGCAGCGGTGCAGTCGGCGTATCCGAAGCGGCTTCCGGCTGTGCTTCAGTATCGCCCCGACTCATAAAGTAGAACGTGCCGCCGATCGACAATCCGACCGCCAGCAGCAGGCCGAGTACGATCAGGACAATCAACTTGAGCTTGCCCTTGCCACCGCTCGCAGCCGCCGGGCTCGGTACGTCTGGGGGTCCCTGTTTCTTAGCCATGCCAAATATCCGTCATCACAAGGTGATTTCACTCGCAACGAAGCGCTACGAGCAACTGCTGTGCCAGTATCGGCCAGGGACGCGGAGCCGTAAACGGCTGCAACAGGCCCGCGCTGATTTGTAGACGAATAGTTGGCGCGAAGTCCGCGTTCGCCGCAAGGGCGCGCCTCCGACGAGCAGCGTCGGCGTAGGACTAGGGCAACGGACTTTTTAGTGGGAGGCCAGACCTCCGGGTCTGGCGTTTGTGTGCAGCGTCTTGGGCCGGGCGCGAGCCCCGCTCCCTAGGTCAATCACAAAGCACTCAGGCGTAGTAATCCACCAGACCGCGATCGCCCCCGGAACGGCTCGTGCTGACTTCAAGCGTGCCGCCAACGATTTCCTCATCCCCGGTAGCCGATACGCCGGCTACGCTCCGGCTGCGCGACTCGCTACCGTCGCCCTGCCAGCCCTTGGACTGGTCGGAAACATTCACATCCATGGTCATGCCCTGCTGCGCGAACATATCCCGCAAGCGCTGCATCTGCCCTTCCAATGCGTCGCGTACGCCAGCGTGAGGGCTGAGGAACGTGACCTGTGTCTGAGTCTGATCCTTGTTCATGTCGATACGGATTTCCATGCGACCTAACTCGGCAGGATCGAGTTGAATCTCGGCGGACTTGAGGTTCTGGCTCGACAGCCACATCACCTTGTCGACCACCGCTTCGCTCCAGCCGGACTGCTGCATTTGCACCGGCTGGCCCGGCACCATCGTCAGCCGCTGCGCCTGCTGAGCCTGAGTCTGCTGTGCAATCGCCTGGGTCAGCGGGTTGAGCCGATTGGCCGCCATATCGGTGGCGCTCGTGCGGCTCTCCTTCGGGGCATCCAGCTTGTCCAGCAGATCACTGAAACTTTCCTCCAGCGAGAGCTCGTCGGACTCTTCCGTCAGTTCCTCGCCCACCAACAGGCTCGCTGAGAGCGTTTCCTGGGTTTGCTCGGAGGCTTCATTCGGCATCACGGCGTTGGCGAACGGACTCTTCTGAGCAGCGGATTGGATATCCAGGGAACGCGTGCCCACCATAGCCGGCTCGGCCTCTGCTTCAGCGGACTCTACGCCGGCCTGAGCCAGCCCCAGCCCAGCCAGAAACTCGCTGCCGGTCGGCGGCTGTGTGGCCAGCGACTCGTCACTGACTGGCACCTGCCCGCCCATGCCGAACAACAGCAACGGATCGAGCTCGGTCTCGCCGTCTTGCGGGGCGCCATCGGCCATCTCGGCGTCAGCAGGCAATTCGTTGCCGGCTTCGGCCACGGTCGGCTTTTCGCTGCCGCCAGCTTCGGCGGTTTCCTGACTCGGCTTGTCGCCAGCCGGCTTGTCCCGGACAGGCTTTGCCGCAGAGTCCTGACGTTCGACCGGCTTGGGCTGGCGCTCCTTGGCGTAGACGTTGGCGAAGCTGGAAGGCTCGTCCCGGCTGGGCTGGCGGGCGGCCTGAGGGGTCGCGCTCGCTGCCTTTGCGACAGCCGTGGGAGCCTTGATGTTGAGCAATAGATCGGGGGAAACGGCCATGGGTCTTCCGCTCAGGATGATGACATTGCGTTTATTCAAGCAAAGTCCAGGCCATACGCTTTATAGACGCCTGTATCCGTAGCCCGGCCACCTAAGGTGCACGCCAATGCAACCCGCCAGTCAGCCGAGCCCGCCGTAGCGCTGGCGTTCGGCTCGGTAGAGAATCCGTACGATGGCAAATTCACGCTCGATGCGTTCGATCAAGTGGGGGGCTTCGTCGATCTGTTCGAGCCGCGCCGCTTCTTCCAACTGGCGACAGAGATCCGCCAGTAACGCTGCGCCCATGTTGCTGCAACTGCCCTTGAAGCTGTGGGCAGCCTGACGCAGGTTTTCCGCCTGACCGCTGCGGCAGGCCTGCTGAAGCAACCACAGCCGCTCTTCCGAATCGACCAGAAAGGTATCCAGTAGCACCGGATATTCCGCCTCCATCACCTCTTGAAGGGTCGCCAGCACGCTAGTGTCGAGATGATCGACCATCGATAGGCTCCTGGCTGGAAAGCAGCGAATTATGCATGAGCGGCCCAATGGAATTCGACATTCAGAACCTTGCCGTCCGGCTCCCAGTAGAAGCGTTCACTCATCTGACGAATCATCCGCAGCCCCCGCCCGCCCAGGCATCCGGCACAGTACTGCTGGTCCAGCGCCCGCTGCACATCGAATCCCGGTCCGCTGTCGCGCACTGCGATGCGCAGATAGCCTCGGGTCTCTTCGGACTTGACGCTCAGCTCGATGGACACTGAGCCTTCGGTCAGCTCACTCAGTCGCCGCTGGCGTTCCTGATAGTAGTTGGCAAAACCGTCGGCGTCGCACTTCATGGAGGAATCGAGCAGCAGCACGCCATGCTCCAGCGCATTGGCATAAAGCTCGGTCAGCACCGTGTAAATCGTGCCGGCACGGTGGCGCAGAGGTGATATCTGCAACAGCAGCTGCATGGTCATCGGCAGTGGGTTGTACTCGCGCAAGCTGCTGGGGCGCAGCTCGAAACTGGCGGACCAATCCCTCGCACGCAACTCTGGCGCGCCGAGTGGGAAAACAGCCGGCGATTGCGCCGCAACGGCATCCTCCGCCTCGATCATGTTCACTTCGACGAGGCTCAAGTCGTCAAGTATTTGACCGTGGAAATCATGCAGAGCGGCCTGGATTTCATCCAACAAGGACGAGGGCTCGGTGTTGGCATCCATGACCGCCAACAGCCGCTGCTCGCCGAATAATTCATCATCGGCACTGGTGCTCTCCAGCACACCATCGGACATCAGCAGCAGGCGATCACCGATCGCCAGTGGCAAGGTCTCGAAACTGTCATCGAAATGGAGCGCATCGAGTACGCCAAGCGGCAAATGCCTGGAGCGCAGCGGCAGCCGCTCGCCCTCCGCGGCCCTGAGAAGATAACCATCCGGCAGCCCGCCGTTCCAGACGCGCAACATGCCCTGCTTGAGGTTGATATCCAGCAAGGCGGCGCAGCAGAACATTTCCACCGGCAGGATCAGCTTCAACTTGGCATTGAGCTCGCACAGGATCTCGCCGCTGGAATAGCCTTTGGCGGTCATTCCGTAAAAGGTCTCGGCCAGCGGCATGGCACCGATGGCGGCCGGCAGCCCATGGCCGGTGAAGTCTCCCAGCAGCACGAACATCCTGCCGGCAGGCGCATGCGCGGCAAGCAGCAGGTCGCCATTGAACAGCGCGCGCGGAGACTGCCGATAACGGATGTTGGGTGCGCTCAGGCAACCGGCATGCGCCACCTTGTCGAAAATCGCCTTGGCGGCGCGTTGCTCGTCGAGCAATTGCTGATTGCGTCGCGCGATGAGATCACGCTGCTCCAGCACCGTCGCCTGCAGCCTGCGCAGACGATGCATGGCCTGGATCTTCGCTTCGAGGATGACCGGGTTGTAGGGCTTGGCGAGAAAATCATCGCCTCCCGCTTCGAGGCAGCGCACCAGCGCTTCGTGCTCGGTGAGCGAGGTGAGAAAGATGATCGGCACCAGCTCGTTGCCGGCCAGCTGTTTGATTTGCCGCGCGGCCTCGAAGCCGTCCATCACCGGCATCAGCGCGTCCATCAGCACCAGCTGTGGCCGTTCGCTCTCGAACAATCGGACCGCTTCTGCACCGTTGGACGCCGTAGTTACACGATGCCCCTGACGACCGACGATGGCAGCCAGCAGCATGCGGTCGGCCGCGCCATCCTCGGCGATGAGTATGGAGAGCCGGCGAGGCATCAGGCTATCGCGAACAGTTGTTCGAAATTGGATACCGAAAGGACCTTTCGCACATCTGGGTTGCAGTTGATCAGGCGGATATCGGCCTTATCGCTGCCGGCGTGATCGCGCAGCAGCAGCAACATTCCGAGGGCCGAACTGTCGAGATAGGTCGCGCCAGCGAGGTCGACCACGTAGCGCTTGGGCGCGCAATCAGCACGCTGATAGGCATCGCGGAATGCTTGATGAGCATTGAAATCGAAGCGCCCCTGGATGGTAATCGTCAGCTCCTGTCCATCTGCCGATAGCTGTGAACTGATGGTCATGTAGCACTCCTGATCCAAGCGGAAACGTGGCAGCCGTGTTTTGCCGGACGAACGAGGCGCATCCGCCGGAGCCTTTTAGGGCTGGCCGTACTGCAGTAAACAAACTGATGAAGATTTAGCACCCAAACCCCGGCACAGCAAGCATCAATCCTGTCTGGGCCGACTTGCCAGCCGCTGCGAGAATTCGTCGAGCAGCTTTTGCTCGCGCTTGTCGGCCGCCGTTCTCGCTTCCTGAATATAGCGATCGACCAATTTGCGCAGCCCATCGAGCCGTGCGCGTCGCTGCTGCCACTGCTCGCGGAGCTTGTCGAGATTGTTGCGATGCCAGTCGACACTGCGCTGCTGCTGAGCGATGGCCGATTCGAGCTGTGAAAGGAACCGCTGATAATTGACCAGCCATTGCCCGGATACGCCCTGGCTGCCCTGGCTCATCCATTGCTGCTGGTAGTCGCTGAAGTACTGGCGCAGCTCGCCCAACTTGGTTTCGGCCTGGGACAGTTGGGTTTGCCCCTGTCCAAATTGCCCCGCGGCGTCGCGCTCGGCCCGTTCAGCCATGTCGATCACGGGCGCCAGCCGCGCGGCACGACTCGTCGCCAAGGTTTAGCCTGCGGCCTTGGGATTGAAGACGTTGATCAGTGCGACCTCGCTCTGCGCCAGGGGTTCGGCTTCGTCCAGACCCTGCCGGAGATAGCGGACCATCTCCGCCTGCCTCGCGATGGCCAGATCGGTTTCCGGATCGCCACCCGGTACGTACGCGCCGACGCTGATCAGATCGCGGCTCTGCTGATAGCGCGACCACAGCTGCTTGAACCGCTGCGAGCTGCGCACATGTTCGGGACTGACCACCTGCGGCATGACCCGGCTGATAGAGGCCTCGATGTCGATCGCCGGGTAATGGCCCTCTTCAGCCAGCCGTCGCGACAACACGATGTGGCCGTCGAGCACGCCCCGCGCGGAGTCGGCGATGGGGTCCTGCTGATCATCACCCTCGGACAGCACGGTATAGAACGCCGTGATCGAACCGCCGCCCGCCTCGGCGTTTCCAGCGCGCTCCACCAGACTCGGCAGCTTGGCGAACACCGAAGGCGGGTAACCCTTGGTCGCCGGGGGCTCGCCGATGGCCAGCGCGATTTCCCGTTGAGCCTGGGCGAAGCGGGTCAGCGAATCCATCAACAACAGGACGTTCTTGCCCTTGTCGCGGAAATATTCGGCGATGCGCGTGCAATACATTGCCGCGCGCAGGCGCATCAAGGGTGCATCGTCCGCAGGCGAAGCGACAACTACGGAGCGCTTGATGCTCTCTTCGGTGAGGATGTTTTCGATGAATTCCTTGACCTCGCGGCCACGTTCGCCGATCAGCCCGACGACGATGATGTCGGCCTCAGTGAAGCGGGTCATCATGCCTAGCAACACCGACTTGCCCACACCGGTACCGGCGAACAAGCCAAGACGTTGCCCGCGGCCGACCGTCAACAGGCCATTGATGCAGCGGATGCCGACATCCAGCGGCTCGCTGATCGGGTGGCGGTTGAGCGGGTTGATCACTGGCCCGTCCATCGGCACCCAGTCCTCGGCCTTCATTCCACCCTTGCCATCCAGGGCGCGGCCAGCACCGTCGAGCACGCGCCCCAGCATCGAGGTGCCCATCGGCAGGCGTCCGGTATTTGCCAGCGGCACGACACGCGCGCCCGGCGCGATGCCGGCCAGGCTGCCAACCGGCATCAGATAAAGTTTGCCGGCGGAAAAGCCCATGACCTCGGCTTCGACCTGGGTCGGGTGGTAGCTGTCGTCGTTGATCACCAGGCAGCGGCTGCCGACGGCGGCACGCAGGCCTTCGGCCTCTAGCGTCAGGCCGACCATACGCAACAGCCGACCCTCGAGGATCGGCTGGCTGGGTAGCTTGATCGCCTCGCTGTAGGTCTCGAAGCGTTTGGCGAAGCTGGTGCGTTCAAGGCGCATCTGAGCTGTCCAGATCCAGGTGCAGATCAGCTTCGGGCGGGCTGGTAGCGTTTTCCCGCTGCTGCTCGAATAGCTGCTTGATCGCCTGGCTCAGCCGCGTTTCGACACTGGCGTCGATGCGACTCTGTTCGGTTTCGATCCGGCAGCCGCCCGGCAGCAGATCGCTGTCTTCGACGATTCGCCAGGTTTCTTCATGGCGCTCACGCAGCGCCTTGACTAGTTCGAAGTCCTGCGGATTGATATGGATGCGCACGTTGCTGGCGCCCATCGGCAACAACTTCAGGGCGTCCCGAAGCACCTGGCGAATCTGGCTGGAATCGATCAGCAGGTCGCGCTGAATCACCTCACGCGACAGCTGACAGATCAACGTGACCATGGCGTGTTCGAGGTTGCGATCCTGATCGGCGATGGGCTCGAGTAATTGCGTCATCACCTGCTCAAGGCTCGCGAGTTTGGGCGACAGCGCCGCGTCGGCTTCCTGCCGGGCTTTCAGTTGTCCGGCATGAAAGCCGTCCTTCTCGCCCGTGCTGAAGCCCTCGTTGTAGGCCTCCTGGCGAATCGCTTCGAGTTCGTCGAGCGTCAGCGGTTTGACGTCCTCGACCGGGACGTCTTCGCTGTGCGACAGGTCCTGGTCCGCGCCCGACTCCTCGAGCGCCTCCGGCTCCGCCGGTTCCCCGCCTAGCGGATCGAAGCTCGGCAAGGCCCAGCGATCGAAGAGATTGACGTCCTTCGCGCGGATCACATCGCTGGGATTTTCCTTGGACATACGGCTCGCTTAGACCTAGATCATTTCTTCGCCGCCTTTGCCGCCGAGAACGATTTCCCCGGCTTCGGCCATGCGGCGGGCAATGGTGAGAATTTCCTTTTGGGCGCCCTCGACTTCGCTGATGCGCACCGGCCCCTTGGCTTCCAGGTCGTCGCGCAGCAGTTCTCCGGCGCGCTTGGACATGTTCTTGAAGATCTTCTCCTTGATCGCTTCGTCCGCGCCCTTGAGCGCCATGACCAGCACATCGGAGGATACTTCACGCATGAGCGCCTGGATGCCCCGGTCATCGACATCCGCCAGGTTGTCGAAGACGAACATCAGGTCTTCGATCTGCGACGACAGATCTTCGTCGACATCGCGGATGGCGTCCATTAGCTGGCCTTCGACCGAGCTGTCGAGGTAGTTCATGATGTCCGCCGCGCGCTTGACGCCACCCAGCGTCGCGCGGGTGGTATTGGAGTTGCCAGAGAACTGCTTCTCCAGGATCAGATTAAGCTCCTTCAACGCCGCCGGCTGGACGGTGTTGAGCGAGGACACGCGCAGCACGATGTCGAGCCGCACCTTGTGATCGAAATGCGACAGCACCTCGCCCGCCTGGTCGGGGTCTAGATAAGCCACCACGATCGCCTGGATCTGCGGGTGCTCGTAGCGAATCACGTCGGCGACCGCGCGCGGCTCCATCCACTTGAGGCTGTCCAGGCCACTGGTGTTGCCGCCCAGCAGAATGCGATCGATCAGGCCGCCCGCCTTGTCCTCGCCCAGCGCCTGGGTGAGCATCTTGCGGATATAACCGTCGGAGCCGACCCCGAGGCTGGTCTGGTCGCCAACGATCTCGACGAACTCTCCCATCACCTGTTCTATCTGGTTTTTCTGGACGTTGCGCAATTGCGCCATGGCGGTGCCGACCTTCTGTACCTCTTTTGGACCGAGATGGCGCAGAACCTGCGCAGCATCGGCTTCACCCAGCGAGAGCAGCAGAATCGCGGCTTTGTCGACCTTGTTCAGCTTGGCTGGAACTCGTGCATCACTCATCTTCGTTGATCCACTCTTTGACGACCTGAGCCACCCGGCCCGGATCCTCTGCTACCAGATTCTTGATGGCATTCAGTTGCGCATCGTACCCCTCGGTCGGGCTCGGCAGCATGATGCTCTGCGGCCCGCTCAGGCTGACCCGATCATTGCTCAGCGCACCATCCAAACCGTCCATGTCAGCCAGTTCGCCGTCACTACCGACAGGCTGAAGCTCCTTGCCCTTTCCAGCATTGGTCAGGTTGTTCAGTACGGGCCGCAGCACACCGAACACCAGCACCAGGATGAACAGTACTCCAAGCACTTGCTTGACGATGTCCCAGAACCACGGCTGCGAGTAGAACGGAACGTCGATGAACGTCTCTTCTAGCGAGTCGGCGGCGAAGGGTGCGTTGATCACACTTACGCTGTCGCCACGGCTGGCATCGAAACCAACAGCGTCCTGCACCAGGCGAGTGAAGCGCGCCAATTCTTCGGCGGTGCGCGGCACACGAGTGGTCTGCCCATCAGCAGAGACCGTCACCTGGTCGTCGAGTACCACCGCAACCGACAAGCGGCGCAGGCGACCTTGTTGCTGTTTGGTGTAACTGATGGAACGGTCCAGCTCGTAATTACGGGTCGCTTGCTCACGCTTGTCTGCCGGATACGGCGCCAACATCGGCTGGCCGGTCGCCGGGTCCATGATCTGCTGACCATTGGCGTCCAGCAAAGGTTGCCCCGGTGCGACCGCACCCGCGGCGGCTTGTCCAGCCAGCGCATTTTCCGGCGCGGTGGCAGGGCCTGGAGGCTGATTGCTCAGCGCACCCGGAACGCCTTGCGGGCCGACGCTGCTCTGGCGCTGTTCGCTGACGCTCTGCTCGCTGCGCAGCGCCGGCTGATCCGGGTTGAAGGTTTCGGACGTCGATTCGACGGCGCTGAAATCCACATCGGCGGAGACTTCGGCCTTGTAGCGACCGCTGCCCAGCACCGGTTGCAGGATGTTGTGCACGCGCTGGGTGTAGAGGCTTTCCATCCGACGGCTGTAGTCGAACTGCTTGCCGGCCATGCTCAGCTCGGTCAGCCCCTGCTGGTCGGACAGCAGGTTGCCCTTCTGATCCACCACGGTGATTTGCGACTTGGTCAGCTCCGGCACGCTGGTAGCGACGAGGTTGATGATCGCCATCACCTGACTCGGCTCGAGGTTGCGGCCTGGATAGAGCTCGACCAGCACGGAAGCGCTCGGCTTGCGCTCGTCGCGCACGAATACAGAACTCTTCGGAATCGCCAGATGCACGCGCGCCGCTTTGACGTTGTTCAGGCTGGAGACGGTACGAGCCAGCTCGCCTTCCAGACCGCGACGGTAGCGGGTGGCTTCCATGAACTGGCTGGTACCGAGGCCCTGCTCCTTGTCGAGAATCTCGAAGCCGATGTTGCTGTCAGTCGGTGCAACGCCAGCGCTGGCGAGTTTCAGCCGCGCACGGGCGAGATCATCGGCCTTGACCAGCAAGGCGCCGGAATTGGGCTCGACGGTGTAGGCGATGTCGGCAGCAGCGAGGGTTTCCATCACCTGGTTGGCGTCCATCCCGGCGAGGCTGCCGAGCAGCGGACGGTAGTCCGGCTGTTGCGACCAGAGCACCACGGCAAAGCCGATGGCGACGCTCGCAGCCAGCCCGACCAACAGGCCGACCTGCCGCAACATCGTCATTTCGGAAAGGTTTTCCAGGAACGACAGGCCAAACAGCGGCTTCTTCGGAGCGTCCGAATCGACCGTTACAGGAACTTTGCTAAGCGCTTCAGCCATTATTCAAACCCTGCCTTAAACGGGCATCTGCATGATGTCTTGATACGCCTGGACCAGCTTGTTACGCACCTGGGTCATGGCCTGAAAGGAAACACTGGCTTTCTGCGACGCGATCATGACTTCAGTCAGGTCGATCCCGCCCTGCCCCATCTCGAAAGCAGTGGCCAGCTGACTGGAGGCTTGCTGGGTTTCGCTCACCTTGTTGACGGCCTGGCCGAGCATGTCGGAAAAGCTCGGAGCGCCAACCTCGGGGGTAGCGGTCACGGGCTTGGCGCGCGCCATCGCATCGGTCTGCATGGCCCGCATTTCCAGCATCAAGCGATTGAATTCGATACCCTGGCTCATCATTCCTCCAACAGCCGCGGATTTTTTGACGCTTCGCAGCAAGCACAGGGGTAATTGCAACATCGGTGCCAGATAAGTTCGTGGCTAGCCGCTTGCGACTGCTCGGTAGTCCAGCTTCCAGCGCTTATCGATTCTGTAACGTAGATCGTCCCATCGACTGTATGGTGACGCATGCGGCCGGTGCCCCTAGGCTAGGCCGAAAAAACCCAACAGAGACAACCATGCCGGACGCCGCCCACTCGCTATCCCGCTCCTTCGCCGACAGTTCGGCTTCGACCGTCGTGGCGGGTTTCATTGCCATGCTTACCGGCTATACCAGTTCGCTGGTCCTGATGTTCCAGGCCGGACAGGCAGCAGGGCTCAGCGGGGCGGAGATTTCCTCGTGGATCTGGGCGCTGTCGATCGGCATGGCGGTGTGCAGCATCGGCCTGTCACTGCGCTATCGCACGCCAGTGGTGGTCGCCTGGTCGACTCCCGGCGCGGCGCTGCTGATCAGTAGCTTGCCCGGCGTCCCTTATGGCGAGGCGATTGGTGCCTTCATCTTCGCGTCGGTGCTGATTGCGGTATGTGGACTTACCGGCAGCTTCGAACGCCTGATGCGCAAGGTACCCGCCTCGCTGGCGGCGGCGCTGCTGGCCGGCGTGCTGTTCAACATCGGCAGCGAGATCTTCCGTGCCGTGGACGTTCAGCCTGTGCTGGTGCTGAGCATGTTCTTCAGTTACCTGCTGGCCAAGCGTCTGGTGCCGCGCTACGCCGTGCTCTCGGCGCTGATCGTCGGCTGTGTGCTCGCCGGCGTGCTGGGGCTGCTGGACTTCAGCGAACTGAGCCTGAAAATCGCGGTACCGGTGTGGACCACGCCGAGCCTGTCTTTCGCGGCCATTTTCAGCATCGGCATACCGCTGTTCGTGATCGCCATGGCGTCGCAGAACATGCCGGGGCTGGCCGTGCTGCGCGCCGAGGGTTATCAGGTGCCGGCCTCGCCGCTGATTTCGGTCACCGGTATCGCGTCGGTTCTGCTCGCCCCGTTCGGCTCGCATGGTGTCCACCTGGCTGCGATCACCATGGCGATCTGCGCGGGTCCCGAAGCGCATCCCGATCCCGCCCGGCGCTATACGGCCGCGGTGTGGTGCGGGATGTTCTACGGCATCGCCGGCATTTTCGGGGCGACGCTGGCGGCGCTGTTCGCGGCCTTTCCGGCAGCCCTGGTGCTGTCCATCGCGGCGTTGGCGTTGCTCGGTTCGATCGGCAGCGGCCTGACCCAGGCCATGCAGACGCCGCACGAGCGCGAAGCGGCGCTGATTACCTTTATGGTCACCGCTTCCGGACTGACGCTGTTCGGTATTGGCGCGGCGCTGTGGGGGTTGATTGCTGGGGTGGTGACGTTGGTGATCTTGGGGAGGCGGGTTTGAAAACGCGTGCTGTTTTCAGAAACAGATGGCATGAATCGCTTTGCCGGGATGATTGCTGAGTGTGCTGACAGTTCAGGTTTCGCCCTGCTGGGCGAGTCCCTTTTTCTTGTTTGGCCAAGAAAAAGGAACCAAAAAGAAGGCCACCCCAACATCCGGCCTCCTGAAGGGGAACAGGGTCCGAGTTGCCTGAAAGATCGTTGATGCTTTGCTTAGCTTCTTTTGCACGAACCGTCAGGCGACATCAATCGCCCCTTTCAGGAGGGTGAGCGCAATCGTTGCGGAAGGGAGCGAGCCGCATGGATGCGGCGAGAGGCTTAAAGGGCCATGGATGGCCCTTGTAAGCCGGCCCCTGGAGCGACGATGGAGCGAACGAACCCCGGCGCAGCCGGGGCCGGATGCAGGGGCAAGACCTTTTGGTTTCTTTGGGGCGACTGCCAAAAGAAACTCGCCCAGCAGGGCGAAACCAAGCCATCAAACAACTCAATAAACACTTATAAACCCAAACCTTCCAAACACAGGGATTGCCCGAACCAAAACCCTAAATAGCCGTCGCCCCACCATCCACCGCCAACGCATGGCCGGTAGTGAAAGCCGCACCATCGCTGCAGAGATAAAGCACCGCAGCAGCGATTTCCTCAACCTTGCCGACCCGCCCAACCGGATGCATGGCCGCCGCGAACTCCGCCTTGCGCGGGTCCGCCTCATAGGCACGGCGGAACATATCGGTGTCGATCACCGCCGGGCACACCGCGTTGACCCTGATCTGCTTCTTCGCATACTCGATCGCCGCCGATTTCGTCAGTCCGATGACCGCATGCTTGGACGCCGCGTAGATGCTCATCTTCGGCGCCGCACCCAGTCCGGCTACCGATGCGGTGTTGACGATGGCACCTCCGCCCTGCGCCAACATCACCGGCAGCTGGTGCTTCATGCACAACCAGACACCCTTGACGTTGACGCCCATGATGGCGTCGAACTCCGCCTCGCTGCCTTCAGCCAGACGGCCCTTCTCGATCTCGATGCCGGCGTTGTTGAACGCGTAGTCGATGCGACCGAAGGTCGTGACCGCCTGCTCGACCATCGCCTTGACCTGCTCGTCGCGAGTGACATCGCACTGCACGAATATCGCCTCGCCGCCGGCTTCGCGAATGGCTTCGGCGCATGCCGCACCGCCCATCTCATCCAGATCCGCCACCACCACCTTCAGCCCCTGCTCGGCGAACGCTAGCGCCGTCGCGCGGCCGATGCCCGCCGCAGCTCCCGTTACCAACGCGACCTGACCGGAAAAAGACATGCTCATGCTAGATACCCTGATCGATTGAATGAAGGCGCCGAGTCCGAAAAATGACTGCAAGCCAAACGCGGGTCATGGTTATACCGCCATCCCAGGCGCGGATTAAGGGTTCAAGGGCGATATCACTCAGGCGGATGCCACTGCATTCCAAGATTCTCGCCTTGCTTGCGCGGCCGGCTTCGGCGGGCTAAACCAAGGTTCTTACATAGACCGAGGTTTACATGGACACGACCAATCGCCAGTTCCTCTTGGCCAAGCGCCCGATCGGCGCGCCAACCCGCGACACCTTTGAATTCGTCGAAAAACCCGTGAGCGAGCCCGGCGCGAACCAGATTCTGGTCAAGGTGGAATACCTGTCGCTGGACCCGGCCATGCGCGGCTGGATGAACGATGCCAAATCCTATATCCCGCCGGTCGGCATTGGCGAAGTGATGCGCGCGCTGGGTGTGGGCAAGGTAATCGCCTCGCAGCATCCCAATTTCGCTGAAGGCGATTACGTCAACGGCGCGCTGGGTGTGCAGGACTATTTCCTCGGCGAGCCGAAAGGCTTTTACAAGGTCGATCCGAACCAGGCACCGCTGCCGCGCTACCTGTCGGCGCTAGGCATGACCGGCATGACCGCTTACTTTGGCCTGCTGGCGGTGGGCGAGCCGAAGGCCGGCGAAACCGTGGTGCTGTCCGGCGCTGCCGGTGCGGTGGGCAGCGTGGCCGGGCAGATCGCGAAGATAAAAGGGTGTCGCGTGGTCGGCATCGCAGGCGGCGCCGACAAGTGCCGCTTCCTTACCGAGGAGCTCGGTTTCGATGCGGCCATCGACTACAAGAGTGAAGACGTCGCCGCCGGCCTGAAACGCACCTGCCCGAAGGGCGTCGACGTATTTTTCGATAATGTCGGCGGCGATATTCTCGACGCAGTGCTGACGCGCATTACCGTCGGAGCCCGCATCGTCATCTGCGGCGCCATCAGTCAGTACAACAACAAGGAGGCGGTCAAGGGGCCGGCGAATTACCTGTCCCTGTTGGTCAACCGCGCGCGCATGCAGGGCATGGTGGTGATGGATTACGTGCCGCGTTACCCCGAGGCCATGACAGACATGGCAGGCTGGATGCAGAGCGGCGAGCTGAAGAGCAAGGAAGACATCGTCGAGGGGCTGGAAACCTTCCCCGACACGCTGATGAAACTCTTCACCGGCGGCAACTTTGGCAAGCTGGTATTGAAGGTCAGCTAAGCCGTATGGACCGAGCCGGCCGCATCAGGCGACCGGCTCATCATTCACGCCAGCTCGGCGACTACTGCGGCCAGCGCCTGGGCCGGATCGGCCGCCTGCGCAATAGGGCGACCGATTACCAGATAATCCGAACCCGCCGCCATGGCCTCGGCTGGCGTGAGAATCCGCCGCTGATCATCCGCCTTGCTGCCAGCCGGACGAATGCCCGGCGTCACCAACTGCAGCCGGGCGAATTGCGCCTTCAATGTTTGGGCCTCCTGCGCCGAACAGACCAGGCCGTCCAACCCGGCCTCCTCCGCCAGGCCTGCCAGACGCAACACCTGCTGCTGCGGTGCTAGGTCGAGGCCGATATCGGCAAGGTCGGCCTGCTCCATGCTAGTCAGCACCGTGACGCCGATCAGCAGCGGCTTCGCCCCGCTCGCCTTGTCCAGCGTTTCGCGACACGCCGCCATCATCCGCAGGCCACCCGAACAGTGCACGTTGACCATCCACACGCCCAGCTCCGCCGCCGCCTTGACCGCCATCGCCGTGGTGTTGGGGATGTCATGGAATTTCAGATCGAGAAACACCTCGAATCCTTGTGCCTGTAGCGCTTCGACTATTTGCGGACCACAACGGGTGAACAGCTCCTTGCCGACCTTGACGCGACAAAGCGCCGGATCGAGTTGGCCGGCCAGCGCCAACGCAGCATCACGGGACGGAAAATCGAGCGCAACGATGATGGGAGTCTGGCAAGTCATAGCGATTCCTCGGCAAATTTTCGGCGCGCATTGTCGCAGAAAAAACATCGTCCAGGCGGCACGCGAGGGCGTCGCCCGCCAGGCAGTCCAATCACATAATGGCGCCGCTACGGTTCGTGACGTAAGGTGAAATGAACCGCGTCGTCATCAGGAGTAAAGAACATGCCTTGGTATATCTGGTTATTGCTGGCCCTGGTGCTCGGTACGATCGTTGGCGGGCTTTTGATGCTGCGCGCCGGCGCCCGCAAGATCCCGCTCACCGAAGAGCAGAAACAACGAATTGCCCAACGCAACGCCGAAGCGGATGCCGAAGACGCGCGGAACAGGTAGCGCCTGCTGGCAGCCAACCGTCGGTCATGTCCACCCGACCCATCACGCCGACTGGCCCGACAGTTAAAAGGGGGCTTTTGGGCCTTCATCCAAGTAATCCGTCTGCCTCCTTTGAAGGAAGCATCAATGTCATCAGTTTTCTCTTCGTTCGGAGCCGGCAGCCCGAAGGCGCAGGTCGCTTTCTCCCGACGGATTCTGCCCGGCATCGCCTGCCTACTGGCCGCAGCCCTGCTCGCCGCGGCGATCGCGGTGATACACATCGCCCGCACCATCGATCACGACGCCCTGGCTCTGGAACATTTTCTCGCTGGCAAAGCATTCGAGGCGCAGATGAATGGCATGTCCCGCCATGTCGCCGACAATGGATTCTGGGGCGACGCCTACGCCAACCTGAGCAAAGAGGTCAATCTGAACTGGGCCTACGAGCAGGCGAACCTCGGCCCTTCGCTGTATGACGATTTCGGCTATGAGGCGGTGTTGGTGATCGACGCCAGCGGTGAAACGACCTACTCGGTCATTCGTGGAGAGCTGGTGCGGATCGATGCGCGCGCCTGGCTTGGCAACGGACTCGACGCATTGCTCGCCCAGGCCCGCGAAGCGCTGGAACAAGAAGAGACTTCCGTCGGCATGCTTTCGGCCGAAGGTCACCCGGCCATGGTGGCTGCTGCCGTTATGACATCCGGCGACAGCGACGTCGAGGAAATGGACGATCCCGCCTCGATCCTGGTTTTCGCCGATGTGTTGGAGCCAAACAGATTGCTCGACTTGGGTCAGGCTTATGCGATCAACGGCCTGCGCCTGAACGGCGAAGCCGCCCGGAGCAAGGATGAAGTGCTTGCCCTGCGGACGCTTGATGGATCGCCCCTATCATTTACCTGGACGCTATCCCGGCCTGGCCGGTACCTGCTGTGGATGACCTTGCCGGTGCTCGCGACGGTCACCCTTGGCCTTGGTCTGCTTGCCTGGTTGCTGCTGCGCCAGGCGATGAAGACCGTAAGAATCATGGACGTCAACTACGAGCGCCTGGCAAGAAGCCGTAGCGCACTGGCCGCCAGCGAAGAGCGCTTCCGCGACGTAGCGGAAGCTGCATCGGACTGGATCTGGGAAACCGACCAGAATGCCCGCCTGACGTACCTCTCCCGGCGTTTCGAGGAGATTACCGGCCACGATCCAGCCGCCTGGATTGGCCGACCGTTGATCGACCTTCTGATCACTGATCACGCGGCGCTGCAGGACTGGCTGGCCGCTCCGCACAAGACACCATTGCGCTGCAGTTACCACGCGGCGAACGCCTGCGAGCGCCACTGCCGGCTTTCCGCCCGTGGGATCTACCGAAGCGACCAGCTATTGGGCTACCGAGGCACTGCCAGTGATGTCACCGAGGAAACCCGAGCCCAGGCACGCGTTCAGTACCTTTCGCAGCACGACGCCCTGACCGGCCTGCCCAATCGAAACCACTTGCGCGACTATCTGGACACCAAGCTCGCCTCGCTCACCAGCGCATCCCGACTGACCGTCCTGTATATCGATCTGGACCGTTTCAAGCCGGTGAACGACACACTGGGCCACAGTGCTGGCGACGAGGTACTGACCGGCGTATCCAGCCGCCTGACGCAGTGCATCAGAGCAGACGACCTGGTCGCGCGCCTAGGCGGCGACGAGTTCGTCATGGTGATGAGTCGCCTGCAGCACAACGAAGACATCGAGCAGCTTTGCGCGCGCGTCGTCGATGCGATCAGCGAACCCTTTTTCTATGAACGTACACAAATTCATATCGGTGCCAGCATCGGTATCGCGATAGCGCCTACCGATGCGACGCAAGCCAACGAGCTGCTGCGCTGTGCGGATATCGCCTTGTATCAGGCCAAGGCGGGTGGTCGAGGGACCTGGCGGTTCTATGGCAGCGAGATGGATAAACGACTGCTGGAGCGACGCCGACAGGAAGACGACCTACGTCAAGCGATCAGCGAGGATCAGTTCGAGGTTCATTACCAGCCTCGATATTTCGGCGACGGCATGCACATCATCGGCGCAGAGGCCCTGCTGCGCTGGAAACATCCCGCTCACGGCCTGCTGCTGCCCGAGCATTTCATTCCGCTGGCAGAAGAAACCGGGCTGATAGATCCGCTCGGCGAATGGGTGCTACGTCAGGCCTGCATCGAGGCGGCAAGCTGGACAAGCGACATCATGGTTTCAGTCAACCTTTCGCCCTTACAGTTACGCAACGATGAGCTGGTTGAAGTAGTTCAAGCGGCGCTGGAACAGAGCGGGCTTGCGGCCAATCGCCTCGAACTCGAAGTAACCGAAACAGCGCTGCTCCAGGAAAGCCAGCGCACACTGGCGGTGCTCAGCGAGCTAAAAACACTTGGCGTAAGGCTTGCCATGGATGACTTCGGTACTGGCTATTCATCGCTCAGCAACCTGCGCAACTACCCGTTCGACACCATCAAGATCGATGGCAGCTTCGTTTCCGGCATGGAGCACTCCGTCGAGGACCACTCCATCGTCAAGGCGCTGATCGAACTCGGGCATGGCTTGCGCATGCGCGTCACGGCCGAGGGCGTTGAAACCTCGGAACAATTGAAACGACTTCTCGCCAATGGATGCAGCGAAATGCAGGGTTTCTACATGAGCCATCCGCTCATGACCACGGACTTCCGTGCCCTGTTGAGCGGCGTCGAGACCGAGCCATAGGTCGGAACCCTGCATAACGGTGCCCGACCGGTCAGCGCTTGAGTTCGAAATTGATCTGAGCCCCGTCGATCAGCGCGTCGTCGCGTTCCAGCCCCGGCAACAGACTGCCGCTCATTTGCACCGAGCGAGAGTCCTCGCCTGATTCGAACAACGGCGGCAGTAGCTTCAAGGCCGCTGCGTCCGGGGCAGGTTCGAGCTCCTCGGCCCAATCCTCGGGAAGGCTCAAATCCAGCTCCGGCTCGGGCAACTTGACCTGCTCGACCGCGACCTTTTTCTTCGGCGCGGCCGAAACGGCCTTCGATTCGGTTGCCGGCACGACTCGCTCGGATGGCAGCTCTTCGGGATCGCCGGTAGTAATAGGCTCGAGTTCGATCTCGATTTTAGGTGGGATATCAGTTTCTCGTTGCACGGGCGCGGTTGCGGCGTTGCGATCGACCGAAGGCTGGACCTCAGGCGCAGCCGGTGGACCAGGCTGGGACGGTAGATCGTCTCCATCACAGGCGCTCAGAAAAAGCAGCGCAAGCAGCAAACTCGACCATTTCATCTGCCAACGCCCTCCTTCCAGACGATGTAAAACCACGGCACTCGACCAACCGATTTCCCCGCAGTTAACGCACACGCATGACAGCCTGTTTGCCGTGCCTTGCTCTAGGTTCCCGCCTACCCGATCGGTTCACTAACCTGCCGACATAGCTCCCCTGCCAGCTCGCCAAGGGTCTTCAATGCCCGCTCCGCTTCGGTCGTCAACGGCAATGCGCAGTTGAGCCTCACACAGTGGTTGAACTGCTCGGTGTTACTGAAAATAAGACCGGGCGCAATGCTGATTCCGCGCTTCAGGGCCTGCTGATGCAATTCCTTGGCATTGACCCGAGCCGGCAGGCTGACCCAGAGGATGAAACCGCCCGTTGGCCGCGTCATTTGCGTGCCCTCTGGAAAGTAACGCTGCACCGCCAACTGAACGGCACTTAGATTCTTTCGATACTCATGGCGGATGTATCGCAGATGGCGATCGTATCCACCATTTTCCAGATACGCCGAAACCGCCATCTGTGTGACGCTGCAGGCCGAATGCGTACTGAACGTCTGCAGGCGCTGTATTTCTTCTCGATAACGACCGGGAACGATCCAGCCGATGCGCACACCTGGCGAGATCGTCTTGGAGAAGCTCGAGCAGTAGATCACTCGCCCCTCTCGATCATTGGATTTGAGCGCCTTGATCGATCCCGCATCGAACAGTAGCTCGCCGTAGATATCGTCCTCAACGATTTGGATGTCGAAACTCGCCGCCAGTTTCAACAACTGCTTCTGCCGCGCGTCGGGTACGCTGCCTCCCAGCGGATTGCTCAAGCGCGCCGTCAAGACCAAGGCTTTGATTGGCCATTGGCTGGCGGCCAGCTGCAGCGCTTCCAGGCTGAGTCCGGTATCCGGATCGCAGGGAATTTCGATGACCTTGAGCCCGAGCAGGTCGGCCAACTGCAGCAACCCGTAGTAGCTGGGCGACTCGGCCGCGATCAGGTCGCCCGGTTTGGTCAGCACCCGCAACGACATCTGCAGCGCGTCGACACAACCATGGGTGATCACCACTTCGTCCGGCCCGACGACCACGCCGGCGTCGCGCATGCGAATCGCCACTTGCCGGCGCAACGGCTCGTAACCGGGGCTGAACATATAGCTGAACGCCCGCTGGCTCTGAAAGCGAGTGACCTTGGCGAGCTGTTGATGCAGGGCGCGAGCCGGCAAGTAGTCCACATGAGGCACCGCGGCCCCCAGCGGAATGAGCCCGTCGCGGCGTGATTCGCTGAGAACCTGATTGATGATGCTGCTGCGTGTGACCAGGGTTGGCCGCTCGACCTGCGCAATATCCGGTGTGGGCGCGGTCAGCGCCGGCGTGTGGTGGACGTAGAAGCCTGATTGCGGACGCGCCCGGATCATTCCCTGATCTTCGAGATTGGCATAGGCCTGCAGGACCGTCGCATGGCTGACATTCAGCTGCATGCTCATCTTGCGCACCGAGGGCACGCGCTCGCCCGGACGGTAGACGCCGCGGCGAATGTCTTCGGCAAGCTGGTGTGCGATGCGCTGATAAAGCAACAGATTGGTCATTTCGTCCGGCTCCGGCAACTGAACCATAACAGTAGTACAACACCGTTATACGAAACCAATACAGTTACCGGCGAACTCGCCGACACAGTCAGTTACGTTTGCCGCCAATTGATCAACGAGCGCTGCCCAGCTGCCCTTGTTCGTTCGAAAACAAGATCTCGACCCGCCGGTTCTGCGCACGGCCACGCGCCGACGCGTTCTCCGCGACGCGGTATTGCTCGCCGTAGCCGACCATTTCCATGCGCGCTGCGTCGATCCCCAGGCTCTGCAGAAAATTACCCACCGATTGGGCGCGTGCCTGAGACAAGACGAGATTTTCGGCCGCACCGCCCCGGTTGTCGGTGTACCCCTCGATGCGGATCTTGCGCTTGGGATTGAGTTGTAGAAAATGCACGACCTTGAGCAAGGTGCGATTGGCCGATGATCCCAGTTCGGCGCTGTTGGCCCTGAACAAGACATCGCCCAGAGTCATCACCAAGCCGCGCTCAGTTTCGGCTGCCGCCAGGCCAATCATCTGGTCTTCGAGCCAACGGCCCTGTTGCTGCAGATCGAGCAGCTTGGCTTCCTGCAGAGCCTGGCGCAGGCGCTCCCATTCCATCGCCTGCTGGGTGGCGAGCCGCTGATTCTGCAATTGCTCGCTGTGCTGGCGAGCGATCTCGCTGTAGCGCTTGCCGAGATAGGCGTAATGGCCAACATCTTCCGTGCTGCCCCAATAGCTGGCAAACCGCTTGGCTCTATCCAGCGATTCGGCCGCGCGCATCACATCTTTGGGCGCATCTTGAAGCACCTGTTGGTCCTCACTGACGCTTTGGAACACGGCAGCCGCTTGTTCCAGTTGCTGTTGCGATGCGTGCGTGGCGCAACCCTGGAGCCCGACGAGTGACGCCAGCAATACAGAGGCCAGAAGAATAGGCTTCACTGCAAGGCCCTCAATTGCTCACGGAGCCGTTCGATGCGGCGGTTCACTTCTGCCAGTTCTTGCTGGCTTTTATCGTTGAGCACCTTTGCCTCCGCCAGCCGAGCGTCCAGTTCAGCTTTCTCGGCTTGCAGGCGTGCTTCCCGATAATCTTCGTCTTTCATCGCAGCGACGGCAGCTGCGAACGCTTGTTCGGCCAATACCAACTCTGGAGTCGCCTGCGAAGCACCAACTGAACGAGCCTGGATCAACGCCTGCTCGGTCAGACGCAGCTGTTCGGTGGGTGCCGGATCGCTGGCGCAGCCGGCCATCATCGCCAGCACCAGCATGCATGGAAGAAGTCTTATCAAGATTGGATTCCTAGCGTTGCGAATCGCCTGACGGTGCCGGTTGGCGTTGTTTCCACCGCTCGAGATTCTCTACCAGCAGTTGCTGCGGCACGCCGGCGGCGCGCAATTCTGTCATTTTTATTGCGAGCTGTCCGCGTAGCCAAGGGCTGTTGCAGGCCGAATCGTGTGCCACAGCGAAATGCATGCCGCGGCTACCGACCGATGGCTCAAGCCGCTGCATGTCGTCCAGCACCCCCTGCGATCCGGCTTGCGCGACGGCACTGTAGCGCTCATGCAGTATGTAATCGGCCTGGCCAGCCATCAGCCTTTTCACGGCTTCCGCCAGGGAGGGAGCCGAACTCAAGCGAAGATTGTTCTTCGCATAGGTCGCTAACTCACCACCGAAACGCGTCGCTGCGACATAGGTGCCAGGCCTGTCCTTTAGATCGTCTCGACCGGAATAGAAAAAACCCGGCTCGTTGCGTACCCAAGCGGCCGTTTCCAGAACGGTGATGGAAGGATGGATGAAGTCTAGGTACGCCAGTTCTTTCGGGCTGAGCAGCGCATCGACCAGCAGGTCTACCCGGCCGCTGCGAACCTCCTCGAGCGCCTTGCCGCTATCGCCGGTGTAAAGAACTTCGAGTTTCAGATCGAGCGAGTCGGTGATCTTCTTCAGCAGCTCGGCGTTCGCGCCCACCAGACGCTTGGGGTTCTGCGGGTCGCGCCACAGGAATGGCGGGTTATCCGCGCCACCGGTCGCGATTAGCCGGTCGCACTTCGAAGCCGCCGCGCCCGCTGCAAAGGGTGTTGCCAGCAGCAAGGCGATCAAAGCGAACTGAACGGCACTGCGCATCGAGAACCTCATCATTCGAATTCGGACAGGCACCCATCGGCGCCAGACGGGATGTTACCACTGGCCGCCGCAGCCGAGCGCCCACAAAAAACCCGCTGCGAGAGCGGGTTCTTTTGAGGCGGCTCGATTAAACGAGCTGTTCGAGCTCCGGCACGATCTCGAACAAGTCACCCACCAGGCCGTAATCGGCGACCTGGAAGATTGGCGCTTCTTCGTCCTTGTTGATCGCGACGATCACCTTGGAGTCTTTCATACCGGCCAGGTGCTGAATGGCCCCCGAGATACCCACGGCGATGTACAGCTGCGGCGCAACGATCTTGCCGGTCTGACCGACCTGCATGTCGTTCGGCACGAAACCAGCATCGACTGCCGCACGCGAGGCGCCAACGGCAGCGCCGAGCTTGTCGGCCAGCGAGTACAGGTGCTTGAAGTTCTCGCCGTTCTGCATGCCGCGGCCGCCGGAGATGACGATCTTGGCAGCGGTCAGCTCGGGACGGTCGGACTTGGCCAGCTCTTCGCCCACGAAGGAAGAAATGCCCTTGTCGCCAGTGCCCGAAACCTGCTCGACGGCAGCCGAACCACCTTCTGCCTTGACCGGATCGAAACCGGTGGCACGCACGGTGATCACCTTGATCGGCGCGCTGGATTGAACGGTGGCGATGGCGTTACCGGCATAGATCGGGCGCTTGAAGGTATCGGCGCTCTCGACGGCGATGATCTCGGAGATCTGGTCGACGTCCAGCTGCGCTGCAACGCGCGGCAGGAAGTTTTTGCCGTTAGTGGTCGCGGCAGCCAGTACGTGGCTGTAATCCTTGGCCAGGTCGGCAATCAGCGGCGCGACGTTTTCCGGCAGCTGGTGGGCGTAGGCTGCATCGTCGGCGACCAGTACCTTGGACACACCTTCGATCTTGGCAGCTGCTTCGCCGATGGCGCCACAGCCTGAGCCCGCGACCAGTACGTGGATGTCACCGCCAATGGCTTTCGCGGCAGCAACGGTGTTGAGGGTCGCAGCAGCCAGAACGGCGTTGTTGTGTTCAGCGATAACCAGGATAGTCATTTAGATTACCTTCGCCTCGTTCTTCAGTTTCTCGACCAGTTCAGCTACCGACTTAACCTTGATGCCGGCGCTACGGGCAGCCGGTGCTTCGACTTTCAGGGTCTTCACGGTGGAGGTGGTGGTGACACCCAGCGCGTCTGGAGTCAGAACTTCCAACGGCTTCTTCTTGGCCTTCATGATGTTCGGCAACGACGCATAGCGCGGCTCGTTCAGGCGCAGGTCGGTAGTAACGATCGCCGGCAGGTTCAGCGCAACGGTCTGTGCGCCGCCGTCGATTTCGCGCTCGACTTTGACCTTGTCGCCTTCCACTTCGACTTTCGAGGCGAAGGTGCCCTGGGCGTAGCCAGTCAACGCGCCGAGCATCTGGCCGGTCTGGTTGTTGTCGCTGTCGATGGCCTGCTTGCCAAGGATGACCAGCTGCGGCTGCTCCTTGTCGACGACCGCTTTGAGCAGCTTGGCCACGGCCAGGGAGTTGAGTTCTTCGGTCGATTCGACCAGCACAGCGCGATCGGCGCCCAGTGCCAGCGCGGTGCGCAGCTGCTCTTGGGCAGCGGTCGGACCAATGGAAACCACGACGATTTCGCTCGCCACGCCCTTTTCTTTCAGGCGCACGGCTTCTTCCACGGCGATTTCGCAGAAGGGGTTCATCGACATCTTGACGTTGGCGAGGTCGACGCCGGAGTTGTCCGCCTTGACGCGAACCTTGACGTTGTAATCGACCACTCGTTTGACAGCTACAAGAACCTTCATGGATTCCTCGTTACTCTCCGGTGAATAGAATTTCGCCGAGGCGAACCGAGCCGTGCTCGAGATCCGGGCCATCGATCGGCCATGGACTGTTCGGCGAGCGCAAACTGCCCGTATCTTGACTGCAGGCAATAGCCGGGGTCAATAACGCATATACCCAGCTATAAACGCAGTTTCGCCATACTAAACAGGCTCGAGGAAAATTCAAACAAACGTTTGTATTGGACCCTTTACGGCGGCTATATATAATGCGCCAGCTCGGCTTGATCAGGGACACGATCCAGCCCTCCATCTATAGAACAATCAAGCCTTGAGTAGGAGATAGCCAATGGAACGCGAATACATGGAATTCGACGTAGTCATCGTCGGCGCCGGCCCCGCGGGCCTGTCCGCTGCCTGCCGACTGAAGCAGCGAGCCGCTGATGCCGGAAAGGAAATCAGCGTTTGCGTCGTCGAGAAGGGTTCCGAAGTAGGCGCCCACATTCTGTCTGGCGCCGTGTTCGAGCCGCGCGCGCTGAATGAACTGTTCCCCAACTGGAAAGAACTCGAAGCGCCGCTCAACACCCCGGTCAAGCGCGACGACATCTATCTGCTCAAGAACGCCGAAGCGGCTCGCAAGCTGCCCAATGCACTGGTCCCCAAAACCATGCATAACGAGGGCAACTACATCATTTCGCTCGGCAACCTTTGCCGCTGGCTGGCCCAGCAGGCAGAGAACCTGGGTGTCGAAATCTACCCAGGCTTTGCCGCCCAGGAAGCACTCATCGACGACCAAGGCGTGGTTCGCGGCATTCTTACCGGTGACCTCGGCGTGGACCGTGAAGGCAACCCGAAGGAAGGCATGTATACACCCGGCATGGAACTGCGCGCAAAATACACGCTGTTCGCCGAAGGCTGCCGCGGTCATATCGGCAAGCAGCTGATCAATCGTTTCCAGCTCAATGCCAATGTCGATCCGCAACATTACGGCATCGGCATCAAGGAGCTGTGGGACATCGACCCGGCCAAGCACGAACAGGGCCTGGTCGTGCATACCGCAGGCTGGCCACTCGACGACGAAAACACCGGCGGCTCTTTCCTTTATCACTTGGAAAACAACCAAGTGGTGGTCGGCCTGATCGTCGACCTGTCCTACAGCAACCCGTTCCTATCCCCATTCGATGAATTCCAGCGCTACAAGCATCACCCAGTGATCAAGCAGTACCTGGAAGGCGGCAAGCGTGTTTCCTATGGTGCACGTGCCATCGCCAAGGGCGGCATCAATAGCTTGCCGAAGATGGTTTTCAACGGTGGCGCACTGATCGGCTGCGACGCCGGCACACTGAATTTCGCCAAGATCAAGGGCAGCCATACCGCAATGAAGTCCGGCATGCTGGCCGCCGAAGCGGTGGCTGACGCCTTGTTCGCGGGCCGCGAGGGTGGTGACGAGCTGACCGGCTACGAAGAAGGCTTCAAGGCCAGCTGGCTCTACCAGGAGCTATACGCCAGCCGCAATTTCGGCGCTGCGATTCACAAGTGGGGTGCGGTTAAGGGTGGCGCGTTCAACTTCATCGATCAGAACATCTTCGGCGGCAAGATTCCGTTCACGCTGCATGACACCAAGCCGGATTACGCATGCCTGAAGACCGCAGCAGAATCGAAGAAGATCGACTATCCCAAGCCTGACGGCAAGCTCAGCTTCGACAAGCTCAGCTCGGTGTTCCTCTCCAACACCAACCATGAAGAAGAGCAGCCGGTTCACCTCAAGCTGACCGATCCAAGCATTCCCATCGAGAAGAATCTGCCACTGTACGACGAGCCCGCGCAGCGCTACTGCCCGGCCGGCGTCTATGAAGTGGTAGCCAATGACGATGGCAGCAAGCGCTTTCAGATCAACGCGCAGAACTGCGTGCACTGCAAGACCTGCGACATCAAGGACCCTGCCCAGAACATCACCTGGGTAGCGCCGGAGGGGACCGGGGGACCCAACTACCCCAACATGTAAAACAAGAAAGGCTCCTGCGGGAGCCTTTTTCATATCTATTGTTTCGGCTGATCCAAAAATGCGTATCGGACGGATCGCCTCATTCAATCATGACTATTCAGCGCGCCCGATCGGAAAGAATTGCCCGCTACTCCAGACACCCAGCCAACCGGCACCGTCAATTTCTCGCGGCACGGCCAGCTCCACCAGCTGATAGAAGACGTTGCGATGAATCAGCGCTTCGAGGTTGGCACGCATATGTACATAGGGCGCCGGCTCCTGGGTCGCCGGGTCGAACTCGAAGCGCATGGGATGCTCCGGCCCTGCTTCGGCTTCATCGCCGACATTGGTGACGAAGCGAAGCACCTGCGCCTCGCCATTCCCTTCCACTTCCAGCCCAACCGCCACAAAAGGCGCATCGTCTACCTTGATGCCAACCTTTTCTACCGGCGTCACCAGAAAGTAATCATCGCCGTCGCGCCGGATGACTGTGGAAAACAGCCGTACTATCGCAGGCCTGCCGATCGGCGTGCCCATGTAGAACCAGCTGCCGTCACGGGCGATTCGCATGTCCAGATCGCCACAGAACGGCGGGTTCCACAGGTGTACCGGCGGCATGCCCTTCTTCTCGGCCTTCGGAATCTGGCTCAGCAGATCCGCAGCTTTCCCAGAATTGCTCATAAGCGACTCCTCAGCGACTAAGGCCTGTCAGGCGCCGGGCATAGTCGCGCAAAGGCGGCCCTAACAGTACCTGTGGTGTCGCGTCATAAATGTTCAACAGTCCGCCACGGCTTCGAATACGCGCCGTATCGACCAAATATCTAGTGCCGGTCTCGATGAGCATCAGCTGAATCACGCTGGTGTCCACACCCAGACGATCCAGAGCGCGCTGATCGTTGAACTCATCGAAACTTCCGATGCGGTCGTCTGCAGCGGCAAAACGTGTGTATAGCAAGTAATGGGCACCTGCGGAGGCCGCCTGGTTCAACGCTTCCTCCAACCCGGCAGGTTCAGGGGCACGACGGACGAGCGGAAAGTACTCGACGAAGCCCTTGAACGCCTCCTCGGCAACCACGTTTGGCCGCGGATAGGCATCGCCCGGCGGGACGAAGTGGCCCTGAGCGATGTAGATGAACGAATCGGGCTGCAGACGCCAGGATGCCGATCTCACCGTCTCACTGTGATCGAGAATGCCCACGTCTCGCAGTTGATGGCGAGTACCCTCAGCCATATCGCTGACCTTCATACACCCGCTCAATAGCAACACGGCTGCGATAAGGCTCCACACTTTCATCATCGTTCCTGCCTCTGACGGAAAACCGGCGGATAGCAAAGCGATGCAGCAAACGAGCCAGTTCTACGCAAGCGCTAAGACCACCTCGCCATGCATAGCGCAGCGGATTTGCAATGGCGCTGCGGTCTGCGCCGACAAACCGCCTGCCCGGCTTAAAAACATTCTTTGGGCGCTCGATAGCGGACGTATATCCGCAGCGAAACACGAATGCATTCCAACGACTAGAAAACACGTTCAACAAAGAGCGCTTACTGAGCGCAGTTCTTACTGACGAAAGCCGCCCTAACACCGCGGGAAACTGCAACAAGCGTAGTCAAATACGCCAGCTGCGGTCGAGTCAAAGTCGCAGTGGTCGTCCCGGTAACTTGTTCCATTTCTTAAGCACCGCAATGGAGTGAAGCTGGCTCGATCAACCGCGCGTGGCGATTCCGTCGCACGGCTGGTGACTGATCGAGTCATAAGCCTGACGAAACGGATCTGGAGGCTTAATGACCAATCAAGAACAACTGGCCCTGCTTGAGGAGCTCTTGCTTGCGCGTGGTCCCGCAGGCCAGGAGGAAGAAGTCAGGGAAATCTGCCGGCGCGAATTGGAACAGTGCTGCGACGAGGTCTGGCAGGATCCAGCAGCAAACCTCATCGGCCGCATCAAGGCTGTCGGCGTTCCGCGTGATGAAGCGGAGCGCCTTTCAACGCGCGTGATGGCCCATCAGGATGAGATTGCGATGGTCGTCAAACGCATAGACGCTGATGGTCGCTTGAGGGTTGTGGCGCTGGGCGGGGCATTTCCAGTCAACTTCGGCATGTGTCCGGTGGATATTCTCGCAGACACACAAACGGTTGCCGGCGCGCTGTCCTTCGGCACCATGCACGGGACGAGCGAGTCGAGCCAGTCGATGCACGTGCTCAAGGGAGACGTGCAATGGACCGACGTGCATGTGATTACCCGATACAGCAAGGCGGAACTCGGCGAGCTAGGCGTGCGCGCCGGCACGCGGGTGGTGCTGAGCCAGCATTGGCGCAAGCCATTCCTAATACGAGATTGCGTTGCAGCCCACTTCCTCGATGACCGAGCGCCTGTCGTCGCGGCGCTAGTAGCTGCCAGGCGCCTGGCAGAGCGACGGGATGAGTTGCGCGGTGACGTGCTAATTGTCCTGACGACCAATGAAGAGGAAACCAACTCCGGGGCGCAGTACGCAGCCCGGACCTTGCCGGGCTCGGTGTGCATCGCGCTTGAGGTCGGGCCGATAGCCGCCGAGTACGATACGCGCCTGGCCCTCGACCCCATCGTGCTGACCGGTGATGAGAAGGGCTACTACTCCAAGCAGGTATCGGATGGCCTGCTTAAAGCGGCTGAACGCTGCGGTTACTGTCCACAGCCTGCCTTAATGCCCGGATTCGCGTCGGATGCCAGTGCCGTGCTCGGTTCGGGATCCTCACCCCGCGCCGCTTGCCTGGCGATTCCAACCGAGAACACGCACGGCTACGAGGTCATCTTGCAAGAGAGCATGGATGCGTGTGCCAGAACGCTGGTCGATTATCTGGTTTCACTCGAATAGCGCGCCGCATTTGCCGGTCGTCGGGATACAAGCTTGTTGCCATTCCGTCATTCGGAGAGCGTCCCCAACCGGAACGACCGGCTCGATATCGCGAATGGGGATGCACTCAACGGGTTATAGCTCTGTTTGCCCGGCGCCTTTTCACCTGACGCGGTGGGCTAATCGCGCTTGCGCTTATTACCCATGCGCACACCAATATCCATTAGGAACTGGAAGAAACCTTCCTGATCCTCTAGCACATTGCTCCAGAACGGCGAGTGATAAAGCGCTACCGCACCATGTACCAGCGCCCAGGCGGCGCAATAGTGAAAATAGGGAGGCACGTCTTCCAGCTTGCCTTCGGAAATGCGGCCCTTGATCAGCTGGGTCAGATGCTCGAAGTTGGAGGCGCGAATGCGGTGAAGCTCCTCGACCATATCCGGCACCTGATTGCCCTTGACGACTTTCTCCTCGAGACGATCGAACAGGCGATAACGCTGCGGATCACCCATGCGGAACTCGAAATAGGCACGCGACAGCGCCTCTTTGTCCTGGTCTAGCTTGGGCGCATGCAGAAGCTCATTCAGATCCCGCTCGTAATCGAGCATAAGCCGCAGGTAAATCTCGGCCTTGGATTTGAAATGCTTGTAGATAGTGCCTTTGCCGATGCCAACCATGTCAGCGATCATCTCGACGGTAACGCTGTCCTCCCCCTGCTCCAAGAACAGCTGGAGCGCAGTATCGAGAATCTCTTGCTCGCGACGGCGGAATTCGCGGACCTTCCGGGGTTCAGTTTGCATAAGAAGCTGCAGCTCAGAGTAGAAGCAGACGATTATGCCTATCCAGTCAGAAAATGCACGGAACATTCCCATGAGCACATTGAATGACGAATTTCCTCAGATCGAAGGCTTGCGGTACCTGAACCATGCTGCGGTCGCGCCCTGGCCGCGCCGAGCCGCCGACGCCGTCACTGCGTTCGCCCAGCAGAACATAACGCTCGGCGCGCGCGACTATCCGCAATGGCTTGCGGTCGAAACCAGCCTGCGCGGCCGCCTGGCCAGATTGCTCAACGCTCCGTCGTCGGCTGATATCGCCTTGGTCAAGAACACTTCCGAGGCGCTTTCGTTCGTGGCATTCGGTCTGGACTGGAAAGCAGGTGACCAGATCGTTATCAGTAACGAAGAGTTCCCGTCCAACCGCGTGGTCTGGGAGGCATTGAAACCTCAGGGTGTCGAAGTGCTACAGGTCAACCTGAAGGGCGACGATCCTGAGGCTGACCTGTTGGCCGCCTGCGGTCCGAAGGTGCGCCTGATGGCGATCAGCGCCGTGCAGTACGCCAGCGGATTGCGGCTTGACTTGCCGCGCCTTGGCGAAGGCTGCGAACAACGCGGAGTCCTGCTCTGTATCGATGCGATCCAACAGTTGGGAGCCCAACCATTCGACGTTCAGCGATACCGCTGCGCCTTCGCCATGGCCGATGGCCACAAATGGCTTCTGGGTCCCGAGGGGCTCGGCGTCTTTTACTGCCGCAGCGATCTGCGCGCCAAGCTGAAACTTCATGAATACGGCTGGCACATGCTCGAACATGCTGGCGACTACGAGCGCAGCGATTGGCAGCCAGCCCGCAGCGCACGTCGCTTCGAATGCGGCAGTCCGAACCTGCTAGGGGCCATGGCGCTGGACGCCAGCCTGTCCCTGCTCGAAGAAGTCGGCATGAACGAAGTAGGCTTAGCGCTAGCAGAGCGCGTCGACTTTCTGCAGCACGAACTGTCAGCCATGCCCGGCGTCGAGCTACTGAGTCCTGCCGACCCGACGCGGCGCGCCGGCATTATCACATTCAAGATCGATGGTTGGGACAATCAAGCATTGTTCGAACGCCTCAAGGCGGAGCAGATCGTCTGCGCGCTTCGTGGCGGAGGGATACGGTTTTCGCCACACTTCTACACGCGCCCCGAGGTCATCAAGCAGTCGCTGGCAGTGATTCGTGGCCTGCTCGCAAAGTGAGCGCAATCAAGGTACGAGCAGCTATTCCAAATCCGTTTAAGAACGGCATCAATCGCGCCTGCAAAGTTGTCGATCAGGACCAATACTTCAAGCACTGGCCGCGCAATCCCCCAATGCTCGGCCAGCTGAGGGAGCGAGGAACGTGACCTCATACTCCTAATGGTCTTGACCCGGCTCCTTTGAGGCCGGGTTTTTTTTGCCTAGCCAGCTGAACGGCTCTTCAGGCATGCCTGGCGCGCCGACTGACGAGCCGAAGCTGAAAGCAGACCCAGATGAATAGCGCCCAGAACGGAATGGCGATAATCGACGTACGGAGCCCCGGCATCGAGAGCATGATGGCTGCGATCAGAGCCACGAACGCCAGACAAAGGTAGTTGCTGAACGGGTACCAGAACGCCCTGAACGAAGGTTGGACGCCCTGCTCCCTCATCGCCTTGCGGAATTTCAGATGAGCAAGACTGATCATTGCCCAGTTGATCAGCAGCGCAGCAACCACAAGCGACATCAACAGTTCGAGCGCATTCTGGGGAAGCAAGTAGTTCACCAATACGCAGAGCATGGTCACTGCCGCAGAGAAAGCGATCGCCAGCACCGGCACCCCACGACGATTCACAGTCATCAATACTTTGGGCGCATCGCCCTGCTCGGCCAGGCCATAGAGCATCCGGCTGTTGCAGTAAACGCCGCTGTTGTAGACAGAAAGCGCCGCTGTCAGCACCACGAAATTCAGGACATGCGCAGCGGTATCACTACCTATCAGTGAGAATATCTGCACGAAGGGGCTACCGCTGTAAGGATCGCCAGCGGCCCCCAGCGTTTCCAGCAGGCTGTCCCAGGGATACAGCGCCAGCAGCACACTCAGCGCTCCGATATAGAAAATCAGGATGCGGTAAACAACCTGATTGATGGCCTTGGGAATGACGGTTTTCGGATCCGATGCTTCAGCAGCGGTGATCCCGACCAGTTCAAGCCCGCCGAAGGAAAACATGATGATCGCCAGCGCCATGACCATGCCGCTGATGCCGTTGGGAAAGAATCCGCCATGGCTCCACAGGTTGCTGAAGCTGGCCTGCTCGCCGCCTTTGCCGCTCAGCAACAGATAGAGGCCCAGCGAGATCATGCCGACGATGGCGCCGACTTTGATGATCGCGAACCAGAACTCGGTTTCACCGAAGGCCTTCACGTTTACCAAGTTGATGAGGTTGATCAGCACGAAGAATGCCGCCGCAGTGGCCCAGGTCGGCACTTCCGGCCACCAGAACTGCACGTATTTACCGACCGCGGTTAGCTCAGCCATCCCCACCAACACATAGAGCACCCAGTAATTCCAACCCGAAAGAAAGCCAGCGTAGGGTGCCCAGTACTTATGCGCAAAGTGGCTGAAGGAGCCGGCAACCGGCTCCTCGACGATCATTTCGCCCAGCTGCCGCATGATCAGAAAGGCGATCAATCCTGCAATGGCGTAGCCGAGAATCATCGACGGACCGGCACTGCGAAGCACGCCTGCCGAACCGAGAAAGAGCCCCGTGCCGATAGCGCCACCGAGCGCGATGAGCTGGATGTGCCGGTTTTTTAGGCCGCGCTGAAGCGGCCCGGTATGCAGCGAATCGCTGGACATGGCGTCACCTTGTTGGGTCTGTGACGAGAAACGGCGCGGCCCGTGATGAGTGGAGATACGGAGCCAAGCGGAACCATCGTGTCCGCATGCCGATTGTCGACATGCGCACCGAAGCGGCGCGAATTGTACACGGCATCAGCGATCGAGAGATTCAAACAAGCGCATCGCTTCGACTGATAGGTGTTAATCAGCCACGGACCCGAGCCAAGGGAAACAACCGCTTGAAGTTATTCGTGGTTTGCTCAGCCAGGACCTCGAAATCGACACCACGCAACTGCGCAAGAAACTCGGCGACCTCACGCACGTACTGCGGAAGGTTCGGTTTACCACGGTAGGGAATCGGAGCCAGATAGGGCGAATCCGTCTCGACCAACAAGCGATCCGCAGGAACGCGGCGGGCGACGTCGCGAAGTGCGTCGGCATTTCGAAAGGTGACGATCCCGGACAGCGAGATGTAAAACCCAAGATCCAGCGCAGCCTTCGCCATCTCCCAGTCCTCGGTGAAGCAGTGCAGTACTCCAGCCTGCGGCAACGCCGCTTCGCCAAGCAATTCCAGCGTGTCGGCACGAGCCGCACGGGTGTGAACGATTACCGGCTTGCCGCTCGCTTTCGCCGCGTCCAGGTGAAGACGAAAGGATTGTCGCTGCAACGCAGCAGCTTCCGGTTCGTAGTGGTAATCCAGGCCCGTCTCACCGATTGCCACGACATGAGGGTGTTCCAATTCCTGCAGCAGCCACTCAAGCGCGGGTTCCGCACCCGGATCGAGGTCCAGCGGATGTACACCGACCGAGCAGTCGACATCGTCGTAACGCTCTGCCAAAGCCTTTACAGCCGCCGTATTGTCGGCACTGACGCCAATGCAGAGAAAGTGGCCAACGCCACGTTCACGCGCAGCGACCAGGGCCGCATCAAGAGAACCTTGATGCGCAGTGAGATCGAGACGATCGAGATGACAGTGGGAATCTACCAGCATTTGAACACGCTACTCATCAAGCCATGACCGGCGTGCATTGTAGAAGAAAGGAAGCTGCAAGCGATCAGAGAGGGCTGCGCTGGAGCTCGCTTACATCGTGTGTGTCGGTCGATCGGACTTCATCGCGCCGGCCAGATAGGTTTCGATCTTGTTACGAGCGGTTGAATCGCCTTCGTTGAATTGCACGCCGATACCGGCTGCCCGGTTGCCCTGCGCACCCTTAGGTGTAATCCACACGACCTTGCCGGCGACCGGAATCTTTTCCGGCTCATCCATCAGACTCAGCAGCATGAACACTTCGTCGCCGAGCTTGTAGGATTTGTTGGTGGGGATGAACAACCCGCCATGCTTGATGAATGGCATGAACGCGGCATAGAGCACCGACTTGTCCTTGATCGTCAGAGACAGAATGCCGTTACGCGGACCAAGGTTTGCAGGCAGACTCATGCGGTATTCCCTAACGACTATTCCAAAGGATTCTAGCTTGGTCCGGACAAGCTTGCCCACTGCACCAAGAGCGCTTCGAGAAGCAAGACACGGTTGAGGTTGGCTTTACCCAGCACTTTCTGTCGATGGGCCAGTAGCCAGTCCTGCAACGCTAGCAGCTTGGCAGGTGAGGTTTTCTGCGCCAGGTACTGAATGACCTTCTGCATATCGGCGGCGCCAAGCTCTTCCTCATCACCGGTAATCTGAAAACGCAGAATCAGGTGGGCCCATTCACAGAACCAGTCGAACAACAGAATCAGCGATAGCGGGTTCCAGGCTTCGGCCAACTGACTGGGCGATTGCTGCCGTTTTAGCAGCTTCTTCACCCCATCCACCACCTGCACACGCATCTCCAGCACGCCTACAGCGTGCAGTTTGAGCGCCGCCAAGGGCGAATCCGCCGCAAGCGTCAACAGCTCCTCGCGCTGAGCCGCCGACAGCTCCGGAAGCTTGCCTGCAAGCCAGTCCAGGCTTTGCTGACGGACCGGCAACGGGCAGCTCTGCTGAACACAGCGGCTTTTGATCGTCGGTAGCAATCGACTGGGCTGATGACTGATCAACAGCAACACGGTATTGCCTGCTGGTTCTTCGAGGCTCTTGAGGAGCGCGTTGGCAGCGTTCAGATTCATCGCCTCGGCCGGTTCGAGCAGCACCACCTTGCGCCCGCCGAGCTGCGCGGTCTGGCTGACAAATCCGACCAGTTGGCGGACCTGATCGACACGAATCGCCTTGTCCGCTTCTTCCGGTTCCAGAATGTAATGATCGGGGTGGGTTTGAGCGGCAAGCAGCATGCAGCTCTTGCACTGCCCACAGGCTCCGCTCGGCGCCGGCTGCTGGCACAGCAAAAGTGCCATCAGGCGTTCGGCCAGCGCGCGCTTGCCGATGCCGGCCGGACCGTGCAGCAGGTAGGCGTGGGCATGTTGCTGGCGGCCTGCGAGCAAGCGCCACAGATCGGCCTGCCACGGAAGGATGCCGTCAGCCACGGGCACGCTCGAACAGCTCAGGCAACAGCGCGTCCAGATCCTGCTGCACTGCGGATAATGGCTGCCCCGCATCGATCACGCGATAGCGTTGCGGAGCCTGGCGGGCACGGTCGAGATAAGCGCCACGCACGGCCTCGAAGAACTCTAGCCCTTCCTGCTCGAAGCGATCGAGACGCCCGCGCGCGGCGGCACGGCTCAGCCCGACTTCCACAGGCAGATCGAAGATCAGCGTCAGGTCCGGACGCATGTCACCCTGCACGAAACACTCGAGCTGCTCGATGCGCTGAACCGACTGGCCACGCCCACCGCCTTGATAGGCATAGGTGGCATCGGTGAACCGATCACATAGCACAATGGCGCCCCGCGTCAGCGCAGGCCGAATGACTTGAGCCAGATGCTGCGCACGCGCCGTGAACATCAACAGCAACTCCGTGTCGCTGGACATGGGCTCATCCGCAGGCGTCAAGAGGAGGTCCCGGATTCGTTCGGCCAGCGGCGTCCCGCCGGGTTCTCGGGTCAGTACGACATCGAGGCCGCGGTCGCGAAGACACTGAGCGAGATAGTCACGGTTGGTGCTCTTGCCCGCACCTTCCGGCCCTTCCAGGGTAATAAAGAGTCCTGTCACTGGTTAGTCTCGGTCGGTGCCGGAGCTTGCTGCGGCGGTGGACTGGAGCGATAGTCGGCGCGGCGCTTGAGCTGATATTCACGCACCGCACGGTTGTGCTCGCTCAATGAATCGCTGAAAACATGGCTACCGTCGCCACGCGCGACAAAATATAGACTTTTGCCGTCTACCGGATGCAACGCAGCATGAATGGCCTCGCGCCCGACCATTGCAATTGGCGTCGGCGGCAGCCCGCTGTTGGTATAGGTGTTATAAGGCGTCGGCCTACGTAGATCGTTACGGGTAATCCGACCTTTGTATCGCTCGCCCATACCGTAGATGACGGTAGGATCGGTCTGCAGCAACATACCCCGTTCCAGCCTGCGCACGAAGACACCGGCAATCTCGCCGCGCTCCGATGGCACACCGGTTTCCTTTTCGATGATCGAAGCCATGATCAATGCTTCGTACGGATCCTGATAAGGCAAACCTTCGCTGCGCTGCTGCCACTCTTCCGCCAGAACGGTTTCCAGGCGCGTAAAGGCCCGCTTAAGCAAATCGAGGTCGGTTACGCCACGGGTGAAACTGTAAGTATCCGGGAAGAAGCGTCCTTCAGGATGCAGACCGGGATGACCGAGCCGCTCCATGACTTCGTCATCGGACAGACCTGTGATCGTTTGGTGGATCGTAGGCATTGTCTCCAGCGCCACGCGAACCTGGCGGAAGCTCCAACCCTCGACGATCGTCATGGCGTACTGAACAACCTCGCCGCGCTGCCACAGCCCGATCATGTCACGCGCGGTCATCGCTGGTTGCAATCGATACTCGCCGCTGTGCAATGTTTGCCCGGCAAGATTCAGTCGCCAGTACAGCCTCAGCCAGAACGAGTCGCTCAGCGTTCCCTCTCGCTCCAGCCTTTGGAACAAGCCACTGGGCGTATCACCGGATCGAACCTCCAGCGTGTGCGCCTCGCTGAGCTGCAACGGCTGCTCCAACGTGGCGTGGAGTTTCCAGGCGGCCAGGCCGAGCGCCAGCGCGGCGACCAGCACAGCGCCCAAGAATGCGAAAGTCAGTTTTCGAATCACGTATTACTCGACAGATCATCAACCAAGCGTTGAAGTTTACGTGTGAGCGGACCTACCGGCCAGACGCGCGCTTCCAACTGCCGCACCGGCCAGATGCCATACAGGCTGTTGCACACGAAGACTTCGTCGGCACCGAGCAGTCGCTCGAGCGAGAGATCACAGACCTGGAGCGGCATTCCGGCCTGTCGCGCCCGATCGAGAATCTCTTCACGCATCACGCCAGCCACGCCACATCGCTCGAGCGATGGCGTCAGCAGTACACCGGTTTCAACGATGAACAGGTTACTGAAAACAGCCTCGACGATACGTCCAGAGGTATCGCGCATCAATCCTTCGGCAAAAGCTGGGTCATGCCATTCGGCGCGCGCTAGTACCTGCTCCAGGCGATTCAGATGTTTCAGCCCAGCGAGAGCAGGCTGCTCGGCAAGACGAGTTTTACACGGATACAGGCGCACGCCCACCGTAGAGCGTTCAGGCGCGTAGGCCGGCAGCGGCGCGCCCGTCAGCACTGTCCGGGGCCGACAGGCTAACGGCGGACCGTAGCCCCGCAGACCATCGCCGCGCGTCAGAATCAGCTTGGCTACACCCGTCTCCAGCACGGCGCTGAACGCCATGATCTGCGAACGCAGAGCATCTACATCAAAAGGGATAGCGAAACGCTGGCAACCGAGACCGAGGCGATTCAGATGACGATCGAGCAACTCCGGTCGCCCGTTCACCACCTTTATGGTTTCGAACAGGCCGTCACCGTATGCGAATCCGCGATCATGAACGGGCAGACCATTGGCAGGCTGCCCGTCTACCCAGCTCAATGTCACTCGGCGAACCGGCGGAAAACCAGAGAGCCGTTGGTGCCACCGAACCCAAAGGAGTTGGAAACAGCGATATCGATTGCTCTCTGCTTCGCTTCGTGAGGCACGAAATCCAAATCGCAGCCGTCATCGGGCTCGTCGAGGTTGATGGTTGGCGGCGCAACCTGGTCGCGAAGGGCAAGCACGCTGAAAATCGCCTCGACAGCACCCGCTGCACCTAGCAAATGACCGACCATCGATTTCGTCGAGCTGACCGAAAGTTCATAAGCATGGCTGCCGAACACGGTTTTGATCGCCGCGGCTTCGGCCTTGTCGCCGGCCGGCGTGGAAGTGCCGTGAGCGTTGATGTAATCCACCTGAGCCGCATCGATCCGGGCATCCTGAATAGCGTTGCGGATGCAGCGAGCAGCACCAGCGCCGTCATCCGGCGGCGAGGTCATGTGGAAGGCATCGGCGCTCATACCGAAACCGATTAGCTCGGCGTAGATCTTCGCGCCGCGTGCCTTGGCATGTTCGAGCTCTTCCAGAACCAGTGCGCCGGCGCCGTCGGACAATACGAAGCCATCACGATCCTTGTCCCACGGACGACTGGCTGCGGCCGGATCATCGTTGCGAGTGGACAGCGCGCGCGCTGCGGCGAATCCGCCGATGCCGAGACCGCTGGTAGCCATTTCCGAGCCGCCGGCAACCATGACGTCGGCTTCGCCGTAAGCGATATTGCGTGCAGCCATGCCAATGCAATGTGAACCGGTAGTGCAAGCCGTGGCGATCGCATAATTGGGTCCCTGCAGACCCAGATGGATCGAGAGGAAACCTGAAACCATATTGATGATCGAGCCAGGCACGAAAAACGGGGAAATTCGTCGCGGACCTTGTTCGAATAAGGCCTTGCAGCTGTTTTCAATATTGGTCAGGCCGCCGATTCCCGAGCCCATGGCAACGCCGATGCGCTCACGGTTGGCATCGGTAACTTCCAGTCCGGAATCACGTACAGCTTGAAAGCTGGCTGCCAACCCGTACTGGATAAACAGGTCGAGCTTGCGCGCTTCTTTTGCAGGCAGATACTGTTCGACGTCGAAGTTCTTGACCGATCCACCAAAGCGCGTGGAATAGGCAGAAAGGTCCATATGTTCTATTGGGCCGATGCCACTGCGGCCGGCGAGAATCCCCTGCCAGCTGCTTGGCACATCGTTACCCAGCGGTGATAGCATCCCCATCCCGGTGATTACGACGCGTCTACGCGACACAGCAATTCTCCTTACGTCTATATTTGGCTCGTTCCGCTCTTCAACGCTCGCAACGGACGGAAGACGAACCATCAGGCATCGCACAAGTGCACGACCAGCCGATTTTAACTATCTCAAACAAAAGCCGCACTGCCCCGTTCAGAGGCAGTGCGGCTTACTGGTTCGAAGCAGGATTACAACTTACTGCGCGTGGGCGTTGATGTAATCGATAGCTTCTTGAACAGTGGTGATCTTCTCGGCTTGCTCGTCCGGGATTTCAGTCTCGAATTCCTCTTCCAGAGCCATGACCAGCTCAACGGTATCAAGGGAGTCGGCACCCAGGTCTTCGACGAAGGAAGCGCTGTTGGTGACTTCCTCTTCCTTGACGCCAAGCTGCTCGGCAACGATTTTCTTGACGCGTTCTTCGATGGTGCTCATACCTTGTTTTCACTCCTATGGAAAAATCAGGCAGCTGATCTGCGCGGTAGTGTATAGAAAGCGTTTTCCGCATTTCAAGCTGAAAGCGGGCAAGCATGAACCTGCTTTCAACCTTCTGTCTATAAGCTAACCGCAGTTTTATAACGAAACGAATCAGCCGTTATGACTGCATGCTTGCGTTAGACGTCACATTAGCTCATGTACATGCCGCCATTCACCGGAACCGTGGCCCCGGTAACGTAGGCAGCGCCGTCAGAAGCAAGGAAAGCGACGACCTTGGCAATCTCTTCCGCCTGCCCAAGGCGACCCAGCGGGATCTGCCCCAGCAAAGCGTCACGCTGAGCGTCTGGCAGCTCACGCGTCATGTCTGTATCGATGAAACCTGGCGCCACGGCATTGACCGTGATACCACGCGAGCCGACCTCACGAGCCAGTGCGCGACTGAAACCTTCGAGCCCGGCCTTGGCCGCAGCGTAGTTTACCTGCCCCGCGTTACCCATCGCACCTACTACAGAACCAATACTGATGATCCGTCCCCAGCGCGCCTTTGTCATACCGCGCAAAACCCCCTTGGTCAGGCGATAGAGACTGCTGAGATTCGTATCGATGACATCGTGCCATTCATCGTCTTTCATCCGCAGCATCAGATTGTCACGAGTAATGCCGGCGTTGTTGACCAGGATGGCCGGCTGACCGAGATGCTGCTGGATGTGCTCCAGCGTGGCCGCTACCGACTCGTCACTGGAAACATCCAGCACCAGACCGGCACCTTCGATACCGTTCTCCTTGAGCGTCTCGGCGATGCGCTCAGCTCCGGCAGACGAAGTCGCCGTGCCGATCACGATGGCGCCCTGACGACCAAGCTCCAACGCGATGGCCTGACCAATACCACGACTGGCGCCCGTTACCAGAGCAACCTTGCCTTGCAGATTCATAGATGTCTCCTTGTTCAGACCAGAGCGCCACGAGCGGCAGCAAAGGCCTCCGGGGCGTCCAGATTGTAAGTGTTGATGCCTTTGACGCACCGCTTGTTGAGACCGGAGAGCACCTTGCCCGGACCGCATTCGACCAGCTCGGTCACGCCCTGCGCATTCAACGCAACAACGGTCTCGACCCAGCGAACCGGGCTGTAGAGCTGGGCCAGCAGGTCACGCTTGAGCGTATCGAGATCCGAAACGATCGCCGCGCTGACATTCTGGACCAATGGAATCTCCGGAGCCCGCCAGGCCGCCCCAGTGACGGAATCGGCAAAACGCTCTGCTGCCGGACGCATCAAGTCGCAATGCGACGGCACGCTGACCGGCAATGGCATCGCTCGTTTGGCGCCTTTGGCCTTGCAGGCATCGATAGCACGCTCGACAGCCGCGGCGCTGCCCGCGATCACGACTTGGCCCGGCGCATTGAAATTGACCGCGCTGACGACCTCACCCTGCCCAGCTTCGCTGCAAGCCGCCAGGACATCCGCGTCTTCCAGTCCAAGTATCGCCGCCATACCACCAGTGCCGGCCGGAACAGCTTGCTGCATGAGCTGACCGCGTAGCTCGACGAGCCTCACCGCATCAGAGAATGGCAAACTACCTGCCGCGACCAGCGCTGAATATTCGCCAAGGCTGTGCCCGGCGACGAATGCCGGCTTCGCGCCGTCTTCGGCCATCCACAAGCGCCACAGCGCAATCGAGGCAGTGAGAATGGCCGGTTGGGTCTTGTCGGTCTGATTCAGATGCTCTTCTGGGCCCTGCTGAGACAGTGCCCAGAGGTCGTAACCAAGCACCGAAGAGGCCTCGGCAAAGGTATCGATGATCAGGGACTGCCGTGCGCCGTGCTCGGCGAGCATGCCGAGGGCCTGGGATCCTTGGCCTGGAAAGACGAATGCAAGTGATGCGGACATGAAAACGGCTCTCTTGTGGTTGTTCGTCAGAATGAATACGCCGCGGGGACGCACCGAATTTTCAGTTGGATGGCGAGCTGCCGGCAGCGGTCACATCACCAGCGCCGCTTATTGACCGATTGGTCACGAGCAGGTGCTCGAGCCGACTATGCAATTGCTCCGGCAAATTATGCTGAACGTCCCGAGCCGCGCGCAGGATCGCCGACCGGAATCCCTCCGCGCCCGCACTACCGTGGCTCTTGACCACGATACCCTGAAGCCCGAGAAAGCTCGCACCGTTGTACTGCGCCGGCCGTAGATCGGCGCGCAACTGCCGCAACAATGGCAACACCAATGCCCCCACCGCGCGTGAAATCAACGAGCGACGGAAAAGCGCTTCGACACGCAAGGCGACCATATGCGCCAATCCTTCGCTGGACTTGAGCAGGATATTCCCAACAAAGCCATCGCACACCGCCACGTCGGTTTCTCCACGAAACAGCCCGTCGCCCTCGATGAAGCCTCGATAGTTGATATCGCCAGCTTGCTGCAAAAGCCCAGCAGCCGCCTTGACCTGCTGGTTGCCCTTGATGTCTTCGGTGCCGACATTGAGTAACGAAACCCGCGGACGCTCGATACCGAGACTCTCTGCCGCAACCGACCCCATTACCGCGAACTGATAGAGCTGCTCGGCAGTGCAGTCCACATTCGCGCCAAGATCAAGCAACAAGCAGACACCCTCGATCGTGGGTATTGCAGCCATCATGGCCGGACGATCGACACCAGGCAGCGTTTTCAATACGTGACGAGCAAGCGCCATCAGGGCACCCGTATTGCCGGCGCTGACACAGGCCTGAGCATGACCGTCACGCACCAACTCCAGCGCAACACGCATGGAAGAGCGCGGTTTGGCACGCAACGCCTGCGTCGGGCGTTCATCCATGCCAATCACCTCGTCGGCGCTGACAATCGCCAGACGAGCGCGATCCACAGCCGGATGCCGAGCAATGATTTCTTCAAGAACTGGAGATTGGCCAACCAGGGCCAGGTGCAGCGAGGGAATTTCAGCCAGGCACTGGAGGCTGGCCGGAACAATGCAGTGGGGACCGAAGTCCCCACCCATTGCATCGATCGCTATGATCGGAGCAGACAAGATTTACTCGTCAGCGCCCTTGTCGATCACTTTACGACCACGGTAGAAACCTTCCGGGGAAACGTGGTGACGCAGGTGAACTTCACCGGTGCTCTTTTCCACGGACAGGGCGTTCGGCACGAGCGCGTCGTGCGAGCGACGCATGTCACGGGCGGAACGAGATTTTTTGTTCTGCTGAACAGCCATTGGATCAACTCCTAAACGTTTGGGTCACGCTTTAACTGAGCCAGTACGCTGAACGGGTTGGACCGCGATACCTCGTCCTCATTCGGCTCGGGCTCATCAGGCCCAACCGGCGGCTGGCAAACTTCTTGGTCATGGAGTGGAACAATCGGAAGAGCAAGCAGAAGCTCCTCTTCAACCAGCGCCAGCAGATCCAACGGATCTTCTCCCACTTCCAGCACGTCATAGCCCTTAGGCAGGTGCTGACTGCTCGCGCCTTCATTCACCACGGCGTAGACGCATTCGCTGTGAATAGGCAGAACAACCGGCTCCAGACAACGCTGGCAAATCATCGTGACCTCAACATCCAGCGCACTGTGAATTACCACTGTGTGCTGCTCGTCGCGCCCGAAAACTAAACTGGCGCGCACCACACCCTTGTCATCCTCGAGAGGATCGACGAGCCGCTTCAGCTCCGACAATTGCAGCTCACCCTTCAAAGTGGCCGCTCGGTCAGCGAGCTTGCGCGGTTCAACGTGCGGTGGTATTGGTCCTTTCAACATAAGCGCGGCATTCTAGGGACGCACCCCTCGACTGTCAAAGGAATTCAATCCCACAATCGAGCGTAGCCGACCGGCAACCAGACACCCATATAAAGGAAGAAAAATGCGCCGCCTGCTTCTCGCCTCCAGCTCGCCCTATCGACGCGAACTGCTTTCACGACTGCGGCTGACTTTCGACTGTAGCGCCCCGCAAATAAATGAAACCGCACGCCCAGGCGAGCTACCCGAACATCTAGTACGCCGATTGGCCAGTGAAAAGGCTCGAGCCTTGGCAGCCACCTACCCGGATCATTTGATCATCGGCTCCGACCAAGTCGCCGTCTTGGGACAACGAATCCTAGGCAAACCTCACACATTCGAACGAGCAAAGCAGCAACTGCGAGCCTGCAGCGGCAAAGGCGTAAGCTTTCTGACAGGACTGGCACTACTGGACAGCCGAAGCGGAGCCATCCAGGTCGACTGCACGCCGTTTACGGTGCACTTCAGAGAGCTCAACGATCAACAGATCGAGCGCTACCTGCAAGCCGAACAGCCTTTTGACTGCGCAGGCAGCTTCAAGGCCGAAGGACTGGGGGTTAGCCTGTTCCAAGCCACGGAAGGCCCCGATGCCACGAGCCTGATCGGGCTCCCCCTGATTCGATTGGTCGACATGCTCAATAACGCTGGGATCGAGGTGCCCTGACAGCTAGCGCAGCTGCGGCCCTTGAAATCCCATCCACAAAGCCAGCTGTGAACCGACGCTGGCACCCAGCTTCTTGGTAAAACGATCCAGAGCGGAATCTTTGACAGTGAAGTCCATCAGCTCTTCCTCTCCGATCACCTCGCGCGCAACGTAGCTGGTGCTTCCAAGCCCATCGATCAGGCCGAGCTCCAGCGCCTGTTCACCAGACCAGATAAGTCCGGAAAACAGCTCGGGATGCTCAGCAACCTGCAAACGATCTCCGCGACCCCGCTTGACGCTTTCGATGAACTGGCGATGAGTAGTTCCCAGCACACCTCGCCAGAATTCGGTTTCCTCCGGTTTTTCCGGCTGGAATGGATCAAGAAACGCCTTGTGCTCACCCGAGGTGTAGACCCGACGCTCCACCCCAAGCTTATCCATCGTTTCGACGAATCCGAAGGTAGCCGCCGTGACTCCTATGGAACCGACCAGGCTCGACTTGTCCGCATAGATTTCATCCGCGGCGCTAGCGATGTAGTAGGCGCCCGATGCGCCCAGATCGGTAATCACCGCATAGACCTTGACGGCAGGATATTCGCCACGCAACCGGCGAATCTCGTCGTAAATGTAGCCAGACTGCACTGGGCTACCGCCCGGGCTATTGATCCGCAACACCACGCCCCTGGTGCTGGAATCTTCGAAGGCCGCTCTCAGCGCCCCGACAATATTGTCCGCACTCGCCGACTCCTCATCGGCAATCATTCCACGGACGTTGATTACCGCAGTATGGCTACCGCTCGCACCTTTGCCGTCACCGACTTGCAACAACGGGGAGAACAGCAAAAGAGCGCCAAAGAGATAGATGAAGGTCAACAGCTTGAAGAATATTCCCCAGCGCCGAGCTCGCCGCTGCTCCTGCACACCGGCAAGCAAGGTCTTTTCCAGTACCTTCCAGCTGTTGCGCTCTCCCTTGTCCTCAGCCTCGACTACGGGCGCTCTCCATTCATCCGACATATTCAACTACCTCGAGAGCGGTATCAGTGGAGCACAGCCAGTCACCGAGCTCCGAAAAGTGATTGATGGACATGCACGGCGCACAGGCCTGCAATACTTCAAGGGTCTGCGCACCATAGGAGACAGCGACACTGTCTACCCCCGCCCGCCTGGCCATCTCGAGATCGAACAACGAGTCCCCGATCATCAAGGCCCGCTCAGGACGGACACCGCAGTGCGCCAAAATCTCGTGAATCATCAACGGATCAGGCTTACTCGCGGTCTCATCCGCGCAGCGGGTCACATCGAAAAAATCGCTCCAACCCTGACCTGCGAGCACCCTATCCAACCCGCGCCGCCCTTTTCCAGTCGCAACGGCAAGCAGGTGTCCCTGCCCGCGTAACTGCTGCAATGCCAGCGCAACCCCCGGATAGAGCATCGATGGCTCAGCTTCCAGTAGAAGATAATGATCGGCATAGGCACGACGAAACGCCTCGACCCTTTTCACATCCGTCACATGCGGATACAGCGCGGCGATCGCCTCGGGCAAACCGAGCCCGATGATGCCTTTGATGATGTCTTCGTCAAGGGCGGGCAGGCTACAGTTCGCCGCCGCGACGGAAATCGACTCGACGATGCGCCCGATCGAGTCCACCAGGGTTCCATCCCAGTCGAAGATCAACAGATCGTATCTATTCACCAAGCCTCTCCAGCGTCCGCGCCCAGGTATCATCAACCGGCGCTTCCAGGCTCAGTTCGCCGCCGTCCGGCAGGGGCACCGTCAAGGCATAGGCATGAAGAAACAAACGTTTGCCGCCCAGCTCACGGATGACTCTGGAGAATTCTTCATCGCCATACTTGCTGTCTCCGGCGATGCCATGACCGGCATGACGCGCGTGTACACGGATTTGATGAGTACGTCCCGTCACCGGCTTAGCCTCGACCAGCGTGGCAAAGTCACCGAAACGACGTAGCACACGGAAAAGCGTCAGCGCCTCCTTGCCCTCCTCGGTGACCTCGACCATCCGCTCACCTGAGCGCAGGGTATTTTTCAGCAGCGGCGCATTCACCTGCTTCTTGCCGGTATCCCAGCGGCCACGCACCAGTGCCATGTAGCGCTTGTCGACACCGTCTCCGCGCAGCGCCTGATGCAGATGGCGCAACATGCTGCGTTTTTTGGCAATCATCAACAGCCCGGACGTATCCCGATCCAGGCGATGCACCAATTCCAGCTCTTTTGCGTCCGGGCGCAGCTGGCGCAGCGCTTCGATAACACCAAAGCTGAGACCGCTGCCACCATGCACCGCGATCCCTGCAGGCTTGTTCAGCACGATCAACGCCTTATCTTCGTAGACGATCGCTGCTTCCAGCCGCTCGAGCAGCCCCTGCGCCAGCGGAACCGGCTCGTCCCGCTCTGACAGCCGAAGCGGCGGCACACGAACGACGTCACCCGCCTGGAGTTTGTATTCGGGCTTGATCCGCCCCTTGTTCACACGCACCTCGCCTTTACGCAGGATGCGGTAAATCAGCGTCTTGGGCACGCCCTTGAGCTGAGTACGGAGAAAATTGTCGATGCGCTGGCCGGCAAGCTCCGGCGAGACCTCGAGCAGTAGCACGCCGGAGGTCTGAGAGGGGGTATTGGTCATCCGCGGATGATAGCAATTTTCCCTTATTTGAAGCACCGAAACATTGCTGTTATAGTCCAGACGCCGCCAAAAGCGGCCAAGTCGAGGGATGCCAGCGAAACCGCCATTCCCGACTCAGCACTGTTCGAGGACGTGAGGCCGTCCGACGGAGCTTCTCTACAGTAGCAGAGGCACCGAAACAAGCCTTGAAGACATGATGCGTGCCCCCGCTGGGGAATCGCGATAATCGATAACCCGCTCCCGGACTCTGTGAGCGGCACCCGATTTTCAAAGTATGAGTGTTGGGTGGAGATGCACAGCCATCGGATTGCGTAGCAAAGGCTTTCACAGACGCTTCATTCCGTCCGCTACCGATTGCTGATTCCTCCTCCCCGAACAATTGCCTCTGTTCCGACAGAAGCAGGAGACGTCGTCGCGACGCCGGCCCAACTGGCCTCACATCGCTGGACACTGGAGTGCCTTACAACCATTCCTGACTCACCTGACACCGACCGCGAGAGTCGTGTGTGCCGAACGCCGTTTCCGCTGCCCTGGAAACCGACGGTACTACATGAAAAGAATGCTGATTAACGCAACTCAACCCGAAGAGTTGCGTGTTGCACTGGTCGACGGCCAGCGCCTGTTCGATCTCGATATCGAATCTGGCGCCCGCGAGCAGAAGAAGGCCAACATCTATAAGGGCAAGATCACTCGCGTCGAGCCCAGCCTTGAAGCCGCTTTCGTTGATTTCGGAGCCGACCGCCACGGCTTCCTCCCCCTCAAGGAAATTTCCCGCGAGTACTTCAAAAAGGCTCCGGAAGGCCGCGTTAATATCAAGGACGTTCTGAGCGAAGGTCAGGAAGTCATCGTCCAGGTCGAGAAGGAAGAGCGCGGCAACAAGGGCGCTGCTCTGACCACCTTCATCAGCCTGGCTGGCCGCTATCTGGTACTGATGCCGAACAACCCGCGAGCAGGCGGCATCTCCCGCCGCATCGAGGGCGAAGAGCGTAACGAGCTGCGCGAAGCGTTGAACGGCCTCAACGTACCCGCTGACATGGGGCTGATCGTCCGCACCGCCGGCCTTGGTCGCTCCAGTGAAGAAATGCAATGGGACCTGGACTACCTGCTGCAGCTATGGAGCGCAGTCAAGGAAGCCTCCCAGGACCGCCCCGCTCCCTTCCTGATCTACCAAGAATCCAACGTCATCATCCGCGCCATCCGCGACTACCTGCGCCAGGACATTGGCGAGGTGTTGATCGATAGCGTCGAAGCGCAGAACGAAGCCCTTTCGTTCATCCAGCAAGTGATGCCGCAGTACGCCAGCAAGATCAAGCTGTACGAAGACAGCGTGCCGCTGTTCAACCGCTTCCAGATCGAAAGCCAGATCGAGACCGCCTTCCAGCGCGAAGTGAAGTTGCCGTCCGGCGGATCCATCGTCATCGACCCCACCGAAGCCCTGGTGTCCATCGACATCAACTCGGCACGCGCCACCAAAGGCGGCGATATCGAAGAAACCGCGCTGCAGACCAACTTGGAGGCAGCCGAGGAGATCGCTCGTCAGCTGCGCCTGCGTGACATCGGTGGTCTTATCGTTATCGATTTCATCGACATGACTCCAGCGAAAAACCAGCGCGCCGTGGAAGAGAAGGTACGCGAGGCTCTCGAAGCCGACCGCGCACGCATTCAGGTCGGTCGCATCTCGCGCTTTGGCTTGCTGGAAATGTCCCGTCAGCGTCTGCGTCCATCGCTCGGCGAAACCAGCGGCATCGTCTGCCCTCGTTGCAACGGCCAAGGCATTATCCGTGACGTCGAGTCACTCTCCCTGGCCATCCTGCGCCTGATCGAAGAGGAAGCACTCAAGGACCGCACCGCCGAAGTTCGCGCCCGCGTGCCGTTCCAGGTCGCCGCCTTCCTGCTCAACGAAAAGCGCAATGCCATTACCAAGATCGAACTGCGCACCCGCGCGCGGATCTTCATTCTGCCGGACGATCACCTGGAAACGCCGCACTTCGAAGTGCAGCGTTTGCGTGACGACAGCCCGGAAATCGTCGCCGGCCAGGCCAGCTACGAGATGAGCCCGACCGAGGTCGAGGAAGCTCAGCCAGTCAGCTCTACACGTACGCTGGTTCGCCAGGAAGCCGCAGTGAAAACTGCACCACAGCGCACCGCCCCTGCACCGACGCCCGCCCCCGCGCCAATAGCAGCTGCGCCTGTCGCTCCGGAGCCGAGCCTGTTCAAGGGGCTGGTCAAGTCCCTGGTTGGCCTCTTCGCCGGCAAGCAGGAAGCACCGACGGTCGAAGCCGAGAAGAAACCTGCCGCGAGCAGCCGCCCGCAACGCAACGATGAGCGCCGTAGCGGTCGTCAACAAAACCGCCGTCGCGACGCACGCGGTAATCGTGACGAAGAGCGCAAGCCACGCGAGGAACGTGCTCCGCGCGAAGAGCGCGCCCCTCGTGAAGAACGCCCGGCCCGCGAAGAGCGTCAGGCGCGCCCGCCACGCGAAGAGCGCAAGCCACGCGAAGCCCGTGAGCCGATCGAGGCCAACGATAGCCCTTCGCAGCAGCAGCCACGCCGCGAACGCACCCCTCGTGAAGACCGTCAGCCCCGCGAAGAGCGCAAGCGCGAACTGCGCGCACCGCTCGACGAACCAACGCAGACCGCTCCAAACGCCGGCACCGGTGAGGAAACTACCGAGCGTAAGCCGCGCCCGCCTCGCGAGGATCGGAAGCCGCGCGCGGAGCAAAGCGTGAGCGCGGAGGAGTTGCAACAGAGCGAAACGGCTGAGAACGCCCAGGACGAGCAGGATTCGACCGAGAACGGTGATCGCCCACGGCGCCGTTCCCGTGGCCAGCGTCGTCGCAGCAACCGCCGTGATCGTCAGCGCGACGCTAACGGGAACGAGATCGACGGCGAAAGCGAGACCACCACAGCCGAAGTCAACGAAAGCAATGCTCCGGTGAAATCCGAGCAGGTCGCCATTGCCGCGACCGCAGCGGCTCTCGCTGCTAACACGGCCGATACCGATACGGCGCCAGCTGTAGCCCAGGCAGACGTCGAGGCTGCTCCACAAGCACTGATACAAGCTGAAACGGCCAACGAGACCGCTGCCGAAACCGAAGTGGCTGAGCCAGCCGAAAGCGTCGCACCGATTGCTCAGGCAGACACCGTTGAGGTAGTCGCTGCGCA